>JBGTEX010000054.1:0-183458 GCA_041747575.1 Pyrinomonadaceae bacterium | reverse complement strand
TGGCTCGCCCGTTCAAACTATCTACCGTTTCGATCTGGCGGATCGCATACTCACACTCGACAAGGATATATTCTCGGATTTCAACGTTCGATATAAGAGAGATTACGCGGCGAAGAAGAACCTTCGGGGCGAGAACAAAATTATCAACCGTCTCTACGCGGTCGAGACGACGATGACCCTGACGGGTGCAAAGGCTGATCACCGGATCGCGGTAAAACCAAGCCAGATGCCGGAGTTCGCGAAGGCGGTCGCCGCGGCACTCGGGGTTGCCGGAGCCAACTCTTCATATACGGAAAACGCGCAATGGATCGCGGCGATGGCGAGAGATCTCCAGGCTTTTCGGGGCCGGTCGGTCGTGGTCGCGGGCGAAGGACAGCCCCCGGTCGTCCACGCTCTTGCGCATGCAATGAACTCCGCACTCGGCAATGTCGGTCAGACCGTGATGTACGCCGAGCCGTTTACGCCGTCGGAAAAGACGCAGATCGAGCAGCTTCGCGAGCTGATCGCTGATATCGACGCCGGGCTGGTCAAAATGCTTATTATCTTGGGCGGTAATCCGGTTTATAATACACCCGCCGATCTGAAATTGAATGCCGAACGGATGCAAAAGGTTGCCGCATCCGGCCTGAGCGTTCATCTCGGGCAGCAGTTTGACGAAACCGCCGAGCTTTGTTTATGGCATGTCTCTGAAAACCATTATCTTGAGGGCTGGAGTGATGCGAGGGCGTTTGACGGTACAGCCTCAATCGTCCAGCCATTGATCGAACCGCTTTACGGCAGTAAGAATAGTCACGAGGTTGTTCAGCTTTTTCTGGCCGAAAATTTTGACAAAAGGTCCTACGACATCGTCAAGGATTTTTGGCGAGCTAGCACCATAACGGCCGCTTCGACAGCCTCTGGCACAGCCGCGACTAGCACGGAAACAAGAACGGAAGCCGAACCGGAAGGCCGGCCCGAAACTTCGCCGGACGCAGCTAACAGAGTGGCTGCAACGCCGACGGCATCGCCGACGCCCGCGGCCGCGGCTTCTGCGACAAACTTTGAAGACAATTGGCGAAAGTCCGTTCACGACGGCGTTATTCCAAACACGTCCGCGTCCGTAAAGGCTGTAACCGCGACGACCGCATTTTTGACCCAGCCCGAAATAAAACCCGCGGCAAACGGCAGCCTTGAGATCGCGATCCTGCCTGATCCATGCGTCTATGACGGCCGTTTTGCAAACAACGGCTGGCTTCAGGAACTGCCAAAACCACTCAATAAGATCACTTGGGACAACGTGGCTCTCATAAGCCCAAATACGGCTTCGAGGCTTGGGATAAACACGGGTAATAATTCCGACGAGCTTGTCGGCGGCGTAACCCCGACCGCATTTATCGCTTCAAAAGGCGGCAATCAGCTTTCAGATCTTGTAACGCTCAGATATCAGGGGGCTGATATCAACAAGGGGGTTCCGATGTGGATAACGCCGGGACAGCCGGATGATGTAATTACCATTTTTATGGGTTACGGCCGCAATCGTGCGGGCAGGATCGGGACCGGTATCGGATATAACACGTTCGACGTGCGGCGCTCGGACGCGATGAATTTTGGATTTGGCGAAATCGTAAAGAGAAA
This sequence comes from Pyrinomonadaceae bacterium, assembly GCA_041747575.1. GTDB lineage: Bacteria > Acidobacteriota > Blastocatellia > Pyrinomonadales > Pyrinomonadaceae > OLB17. The sequence goes on along the minus strand of JBGTEX010000054.1, from coordinate 181,844 downwards.
CGAATTGGCAACCATCGCATCCACGCAGATCCATTTTAATATGGAGGGCCGCGATCTGCTTCGCGTCTGGGATATCGAGGAATTTGAGAAAAACCCCGATATGGGCGATCAGCACAACGAATATGACAAATCGATGTACCCGTACGAGGAACATCAGGCGGTTTACGCCAAACATCACAAATGGGCAATGTCGATAGATCTAAATTCGTGCGTCGGATGTAATGCCTGTGTTCTGGCGTGTCAGTCGGAAAATAATATTCCGGTTGTCGGCAAAGAGCAGGTCAACCGCAGCCGCGAAATGCACTGGATGCGCGTCGACGCCTATTATGGCGGCGACGATATAAATACCCCCGACGGGCCGCATTTCCAGCCGGTTCTCTGTCAGCAATGCGAACAGGCCCCGTGCGAGGTAGTTTGTCCGGTTCATGCGACGGTACACAGCGCCGAGGGGTTAAACGACATGGTTTATAACCGTTGTGTCGGAACCAGATACTGCTCAAACAACTGCCCGTACAAGGTCCGGCGGTTCAATTTTATGCTGTATCAGGATTGGGATACGCCGCAGTATAAGCTGATGCGCAACCCCGAAGTTACGATCCGCAGCCGCGGTGTGATGGAGAAATGCACGTATTGCACCCAGCGGATTTCGGCCGCCCGGATCGAGGCCGAAAAAGATCAGCGTCCGATTCGTGACGGCGAGATCGTGACCGCCTGCCAATCGGTTTGCCCGACGAACGCGATCACTTTTGGTGATATGCACGATGCTTCGAGCCAAATAGCGAAGGTCAAAAAAGATCATCGCAACTATAATCTGCTCAACGAGTTAAATACACAGCCGCGAACCACATATCTTGCCGGGCTCAAGAATTTTAACCACGAGATGCCCGATTACCGGCCACCGGTCAATAAGGAGCATTCGGCGCCGGCGGCCAATTCGACGGGAGGCGAAGGACATTAGCTTCTTAGTTTCGGGTTCAAAGTTTCGAGTTCCAAGGTGGAATCCGGCTCTGAACTTTTAACTTTTGAACTTTTAAGAGTTTATGCAGGACTCAAGAGAACTGAAAACTAAACTTCACCCGGCGATGGTCGAGGGCGATCACTCCTTTGCCAGTGTTACCGACAAGATCAGCGATCTGGTTTTGAAGAAACGCACTCCGTTTCACTGGTTTATCGGTTTTGCGATCGCATTTATGGTCGCACAGTCGCTGCTTATGACGACCGTTTGGCTGCTGGCGAACGGTATCGGTATTTTTGGCAACAATCAACCGGTTGGGTGGGCATTTCCGATCATAAACTTTGTATGGTGGATCGGTATCGGCCACGCCGGAACCCTTATCTCCGCTATCCTTTTGCTGCTAAATCAAAAATGGAGAACGTCGATCAACCGGTTTGCCGAAGCAATGACGCTCTTTGCGGTCGCCAACGCTGCCGTTTTTCCGCTCTTGCATACAGGCCGTCCGTGGCTCGCAGCCTATTGGCTGTTCCCGTACCCGAACACCATGGGGCTTTGGCCAAATTTCCGCAGCCCTCTGATTTGGGACGTTTTTGCAGTATCGACGTATGCGACGGTGTCGCTTTTGTTTTGGTATGTCGGGCTGATACCTGATTTTGCAACGCTTCGCGACCGTGCAAAGAATAAGTATTTTAAATTTGTCTATGCCGCTCTTGCCTGGGGCTGGCGCGGTTCGGCACGGCACTGGCACCGATATGAGATCACTTATCTGATCCTCGCCGGTATTTCGACACCGCTTGTGCTTTCGGTGCATTCGATCGTGTCATTCGACTTCTCGGTGTCGCAGATCCCGGGCTGGCACGCCACGATCTTTCCGCCGTATTTTGTTGCCGGTGCGATCTTTGCCGGTTTTGCAATGGTGCTGATCCTTTGCATACCGCTCAGGGTCGTTTACCGGATGAAAGATTTTATCACCGACACCCATCTCATTTATATGGGTAAGATCATGCTTGCGACCGGGCTGATCGTGGTATATGGATATGCGATGGAGGCTTTTTTTGGCTGGTACAGCGCTTCGCAGTACGAAGTCTTTATGGTCAAAAACCGCATATGGACAGGGCCGTACTGGTGGTCGTATTGGCTCCTGATAGCGTGTAACGGGCTATCGATACAGCTGTTGTGGTTTAAACGGTTCAGGGAAAGCCCGTTCTGGCTCTTTGTGATCTCTATCATCGTGAGTATCGGTATGTGGCTCGAACGGTTTGTTATTATTGTAACCAGCCTGCACCGCGACTTTTTGCCGTCATCGTGGGCGATGTACGCGCCGTCGATTTTTGATGTTTCGATGTTTGTCGGTACGCTCGGATTCTTTTTCTCGCTTATCTATTTGTTTGTCCGGTTTGTACCGATCATTTCGATATTTGAGGTCAGGACACTATTGCCGGACGCAAATGTGCACGGCCACCACCAGGATTTTGAAGAGAATGTGCTCGAGGTCGAGGATACATACGACCGCACCGATCCGCCTGACCGGTAGGCAGTCGGCAGTCGGCAGTAAATGCAAAGTCGATATTAGCAATTAGTGATTTTAGAGAGTTATGGAAAAACAGTTGCACGGGATAATGGCTGAATTTGATACGGCAACCGAACTTGTCGATGCGGCCCGGCTTGTCCGTGACGCCGGTTATACAAAAACTGACGCCTTTTCGCCGTTCCCCCTGCACGAGATCGACGAGGCTCTCGGTATCAAGCGGAGCATTTTGCCGTATCTGATTTTTACCGGCGGTATTACGGGACTGCTGGCGGGTCTCGGCCTTCAGTATTACACGCACGTTATCGATTGGCCGATAATTGTTGGCGGACGCCCTGCTTTTAGTTTGCCGTCTTTCATCCCGGCGGCCTATGAATTGACGATCTTGTTTGCGGCTTTTGTGGCCGTATTTGGAATGTTGTTTTTGAACGGGCTGCCCCGGCCCTATCATCCGGTGTTTAATGTTCCGCGTTTTGCACTTGCGACACGTGAAAAATTCTTTTTGATCATCGAATCGGCCGATCCGAGATATGATTACGCAGAAACAAAGAGTTTTATGGAAAGCCTTGATGCACAGGAGGTTTTTGATGTTCCTGAATAGTCGAAAGTCAAGAGTCGTAAATCACGGGTCTAAGGTCCGCGGCCGCGGTTTTTACTGCGTGCTGCTTGCTGCTTACTGCGTGCTTTCTCTGGCGTGCGGCGTCCGGTTCGATATGCAGGATCAACCGCGATACAGGGCTTATAAAAAGAGCGAGTTTTTTAGCGATGGCCGTGCGTCGAGAGATATGCTCGAAGGGACGGTTGCCCGCGGGCAGCTTCGTGAAAATAAGGCATTTTATACCGGTAAGATCGATAATCCTGATCTGACGACGCCGGTGACGACGACGCTCGATGCGACCGGAAATACGCTTGTTTCGAGTTTTCCGAATGATATAGACGAATTTCCGCTTCCGGTGACAGAGCAATTGATCGACCGCGGGCAGGATCGTTACAACATCTACTGCATAGTCTGTCACGGCCCGGTTGGCAAAGGCGACGGCATGATCGTCCGCCGCGGTTTTTCAAAGCCGCCGACATATCACGACGACCGTTTGCGGGACGCACCGGTCGGTCATTTTTACGATGTGATATCAAATGGCTGGGGCAAGATGAACGGCTATGCCCATGTTCTGCAGCCGGCCGACCGTTGGGCGATCGCAGCCTACATACGGGCGTTGCAGATAAGCCAAAACCCTGATGAAACCCTTAAAATGAATTCAAATTCCGCTTCTCCGGCGTCAGTTGAGACAAGTGACGGAGGAAAACCGTAAATGGCGAATCCCGAAAATTATTATGCACCTGCCGATATCGACCGTTTGCGGCCGATAGCTCTTGGCATCGGCGGCATCGGCCTTATAATATGGGCTGCCGGCGCATATTTTAATACCGAACAGGCACTTCGCTCATGGCTTTTGGGATTTATATTCTGGGGCGGTATCTGTATCGGTTCGCTTGGCGTTTTGATGCTTCAGTATTTGACGGGCGGTGCATGGGGCGTTGTTATTCGCCGGATCGTCGAGGCCGCATCGCGGACGCTGCCGCTTGTATTTTTAATATTTATTCCGCTTGCGATCGGCGTCTATACGCACAGTTTTTACGAATGGACACATCTGCCGCCGACCGATCACGCTATCGAGGCACGTGGAATTTATCTGCTGCCGTGGTCATGGATCGTGCGTTCGGTCATCTATTTTGCACTCTGGGGCGTGATGGTGCATCTGCTGAATAAATGGGGGGCCGAACAGGATAAAGCTCCAACGGTTGAAGATTCGAGGCTTTTGCTTGAACGTTCGTCGCGTTTTTCGGGGCCGACGATGGTCATTTACGCTCTTGTCGTCACGTTTGCGGTTGTTGATTGGGTAATGACGCTCGACCCGCATTGGTTTTCGACCATGTGGGGATTGCTGTTTGTGGCCGGTTGGGCATTGAGCTGTTTCTGTTTTTCGGTTGCGATACTTGCGTTTCTGGTCGATAAACCGCCGATGAACGCCGTGCTTGGTAAACGCCATTTTCACGATCTCGGCAAATTGATGCTCGCCCTTGTGATGGTGTGGGCCTATTTCAATTTTTCGCAGTTTTTGATCATCTGGTCGGGCAACCTGCCTGAAGAGACCACCTGGTATCTGACACGGATGGAGAACGGTTGGGGATATATCGGGGTTGCCTTGATCCTGCTTCATTTTGCATTTCCGTTTTTACTGCTTTTAAAGCAGGATTTTAAAAGACGGCCTGTTTATCTTGCTGCGATCGCGGTCTTTATACTGTTTATGCGGCTGATAGATATGTTTTATCAGATCGCACCGTCACATCGTGTTTTCCCGGACGGGATCGATCAAGGAGCGTTTTATGTCAGCTGGATGGATTTTGTCGCTCCGATAGCGATCGGCGGAATTTGGCTTTGGTGGTTTTTTGGCGAGCTGGTAAAACGGCCTATCGTTCCGGCAAACGATCCGTATTTTGAAGAGGCGGTAGCTCACGGAAAGGGGCATTAGGATTTTGGAATTTGCATTATGGCGTCACATAAACACATTAAAACTGCGGGCGACCTTAACAGGCCTTACGAAGAAAATGATATTCAGCTAAAGGGCATATTCGGTTTCGCGATCGGGCTTTTTCTTCTGATAGTCATCACTTTCGCCCTGATGTGGTCATTCCTGAATGTGCTCGAGGATTACACGAAGGAGAACGCCGGCCCCGCAAACCCGATGGCAATGAGCGAGATCGACCGCCTGCCGCCTGAGCCGCGTCTGCAGCTGGCACCGGGATTTGGCGTCGAATCTGAGAGCGGCAGGGTAAACCTGGAGCTTCGCGAGCCGCAGGCTGAATATCGCGAACTTTATAAACAGTGGGAAGAAATTTGGGAGAACGGGCAAAGGGACGAAAAAACCGGCGTCGTTACGTCGATGCCGATAGAGCAGGCAAAAGAAAAATTACTAAGCCAAAATGTGAAGGCTAAAACGAATCCCGAAGCGGAAAAAAATCTTGAAGCGTCGAAAAGCTATATTTCGGATTCGAGCGGCGGGCGCGGTCTTTCGGAGACGAGACGATAAAAGGTGAGCTAATGGTGAAAGTTTTTAAAACTGTGAGTGTTGCGGGCGACGGTCTGACGAGGCGGCTGGGGCTTGTTTTCTGTTTTTTACTTTTAGTTTTCAGTCTTTCAATTTCTACCCATGCTCAGAAGAATGAGCATTACAATTCACCGCTTTATTCGCCAAAAACTTATGATCCGACGATTACGGAGGCGAGCGGCTTGCCGGAACCGCTGAAAAAGATCGGTATCGAGCAAAAGCTCGGTGGCCAATTACCGCTCGAAACAGAATTTAAAGATGCGGACGGCAATATCGTAAAACTTGGCAGATATTTTGGAACCGGCCGTCCGGTGATCGTTGCTTTTGTTTATTACGAATGCCCGATGCTTTGCAATCAGGTTTTGAACGGCCTGACCGGTTCGTTAAAAGGGATAACGTTTGACGCCGGGAAAGAATTTGACGTGGTCGCGATCAGTTTTGACGCCCGCGAAAACGACAAGCCCGAACTCGCAAAAAATAAAAAAGCGGGATATATCGAGCGGTATGGCCGGCCGCAAACTGAAAATGGCTGGCATTTTTTGACCGGAACCGAGGAGTCGATAAGCAAGGTGACGTCCGCCGCCGGATTTTCATATCAGTGGGACGAAAAGAGCGATCAGTTCGCCCACGCCGCCGGAATTATGATCGCTACGCCCGAGGGCAAACTGTCGAGATATTTTTACGGGATCGATTATTCGCCAAAGGATGTAAAGTTCGGCATTATGGAGTCGTCCGAAAGCAAGGTCGGAAACCCGGCCGAACAGCTGCTTTTGTATTGCTTTCATTACGACCCGGCGACCGGCAAATACGGGCTGGCGATACTTAGAGTGATACGTTTGGGCGGCGTGCTGACGCTGATCGGTTTGGGAACGATGGGGTTTATTTTTTGGCGAAGAAATACGAGAAAAACAGTGGATAGTGAGATTTGAACGGTGAACGTCTAGAGAAATTACGTTTCCGGCCACTGGCAAGTTATGCAAAGTACAAATTGGGTACCATTATTTCCTGAGCAGGCCTCGACATTTGCGTGGCAGGTTGATCTTTTGTATTTTTACCTGATCATCGTAAGTATCGCTTTTACGATACCGGTCGCGGCGGCAATATTCTTTTTTGCGATCAAATACAGGGAAACCGAAAAATTTGCGACGCCCGAAGAGATGCACGGGTCGATGGTGCTCGAAACGGTCTGGTCGATCATCCCCTTTGTCATATCTATGACCATTTTTCTCGGCGGCGCGATCGTATTTTTTAATCAGTTTACACCGCCTGAAGGTGCGATGAATGTCTATGTCGTCGGCAAGCAGTGGATGTGGAAACTCCAGCACGAAACAGGCCAGCGGGAGATCAATGAGCTTCACATACCGGTCGGACGAAAGGTAAAACTTACGATGACGACCGAAGATGTGCTGCACGATTTTTCTATTCCGGCTTTTCGTACAAAAGCTGACGTGGTTCCCGGCCGTTACACCTATCTGTGGTTTGAAGCGACAAAACCGGGGAAGTATCATTTATTTTGTGCCGAATACTGCGGACTGAATCACTCAGGCATGGGCGGGTACGTATATGTGATGGAGCAGCGTGATTTTGATAATTGGCTGAGCGGAAGTGTTTCGGGGCAGACGCCGGTCGAGGCCGGACGGGATCTTTTTGAGAACAAACTGGGCTGCGCTTCGTGTCACGCCGGCGGCCCGACACAGCGCGGAGCAATGCTTGAGGGCATTTACAATCACGAGGTAAAACTTGTCGGCGGAGCAACGGTTACGGCCGACGATCAATATATTCGAAATTCGATCCTCAATCCGTCGTCGCAAATTGTCGAGGGTTTTCAGCCAATCATGCCGACGTTTAAGGGACAGGTAACCGAAGAGCAGTTAAATTCGCTTGTTGCATACATTAAGTCTCTGACGCCGGATGCGGCGGCAGCGGCATCGAGCGTGCCGACGGCAAATACGTCAAATACGGCAGCTCCGGCGGGTAATACGGCAGCAAAGCCGTCTGCGAATAGTAATAGATAGGATTTAGAAGATTATGAACGCGGAAAATGTCATTTCGTCAGGTTACGGCGGCTCAAAGTTGAACTATATTACAAATGGCTCGACTCTAAAGTCGTGGCTGCTCACGAAAGATCATAAGCGCATCGCGATAATGTATCTCATCTCGGTGTCGGGGTTTTTTCTGATGGGCGGCCTTTACGCGGCCACCATCAGGCTCGAACTTTTGACTCCGGCGAGCGATCTGCTCGAATCCGGCACGTATAACAAAGTATTTACGCAACACGGTATCCTGATGATCTTTTTCTTCCTGATACCTTCGATTCCGGCTGTGTTGGGAAATTTTCTGCTTCCGATCATGATCGGGGCAAAAGACCTCGCGCTCCCGCGTATAAATCTTCTGAGCCTTTATTTTTACTGGATCGGTGGCGGGATGACTCTGTTTGCCCTGATGCAGGGCGGTATCGACACCGGATGGACGTTTTACACCCCGTATAGTACAACGTTTTCAAACTCGTTTGTGATGCTGGTTGGTCTCGGAATATTTGTCAACGGTTTTTCGTCGATTCTGACCGGCCTTAATTTTATTGTTACGATTCATACGATGCGGGCACCCGGTATGACCTGGTTTCGAATGCCGTTGTTTGTCTGGGCTCACTACGCAACAAGCCTGGTAATGATCCTCGGCACGCCCGTGATCGCGATCACGATTCTGCTCTTGGCTCTCGAACGTCTTGGCGGCGTCGGTATATTCGACCCGGCGATCGGCGGCGACCCGATCCTGTTTCAGCATCTTTTTTGGTTTTATTCGCACCCCGCCGTTTACATTATGATCCTGCCCGGGATGGGTGTTATCTCTGAGCTTATCTCAAATTTCTCGCGTAAGAAGATTTTCGGGTACGAGTTTATTGCTTTTTCGAGTATTGCGATTGCCGTTTTTGGATTCCTCGTTTGGGGACATCATATGTTTGTCAGCGGACAGTCGATTTATGCCGGGCTTGTCTTCTCGTTCCTGACAATGGTCGTGGCCGTGCCGTCGGCGATAAAGATGTTTAACTGGACGGCGACGATGTATAAGGGATCGGTTTCGTACGACACGCCGATGCTGTACGCAATCGGGTTTATGGGGTTGTTCCTGATCGGCGGGCTTACCGGTTTATTTCTAGGAGCGATGGGGCTGGTGGTACACCTGACCGACACTTATTTTGTCGTCGCCCATTTTCACTATGTGATGGTCGGCGGACAGGTAATCGCATATCTCGGCGGCATACATTATTGGTGGCCAAAGATGACCGGGCGCATGTATTCCGAATTTTGGGGAAAAATATCGGCAATGCTCGTATTTGTCGGGTTTAACCTGACATTTTTCCCGCAATTTATCCTTGGTTATCAGGGAATGCCGCGAAGGTATGCGTCATACCCGGAAGAGTTTCAGGTTCTGAATATTTTTTCGACCGCCGGTGCGTCGGTTTTAGGTATCGGACTATTGATGCCGGCGGTTTATCTGATGCATTCATTATTTTTTGGCAGGCCGGCGGGCGATAACCCGTGGATGCATCCCGGGCTCGAATGGCGAACAAGCTCACCGCCGCCAACCGAGAATTTTGAGGTAATGCCGGTCGTAACCTGGGAAGCGTACGAGTTTGGCGAAGAAAGCGGTATGGATATCGAGGCGGCCAGGCGAAGGGAGGCGGTCATAACATAGGAGAGAAGTTCGCAGGTCAGCAGATGGTTGCCGGCAGCAAAATTCTGCCACCGCCATCTGCCCCTGCCCACTGATTAAAATGTCGGCACATTATTCGGACAAATTTGTTTATCATGAACCCGGGCTCCAGCATCAGTTTGATGACATGGGGCAGCAGGAAGAGAGCGTTGCGATCGGGATGTGGATGTTCCTCGTGCAGGAAATTATGTTCTTTGGCGGGCTGTTTACGGCGTATCTTGTATTTCGTTCGAAATATCCGATGGCCTTTGCCGCCGGCAGCAATCATCTTGACGCTTTTTGGGGCGGGCTTAACACGATCGTTCTGATCGTCAGCAGCCTTACGATGGCCCTGACCGTTTACTATGCCCAGAAAGGTAACCGGAATATGCAGGTTATCCTGATCTTGCTGACAATGTTTTTTGGAGCGGTTTTTTTGGGCGTCAAGGCAATCGAATATACCTCAAAATATAACGACGGATTGGTGCCGATAGCCGGCCTTAACAAGAAGGTAAAGGCGGACCCGGCCGCGGCACATCTGCCGGAAAAGCCCTGCTATGAGGTCGAACACGGTGAAGCGGACGAACACCATTATGTAAATCCGCGCGGTGAATTTCAGTGGAAGGATTGTTCGCTGGTAAAACTTGCCCAGGACGGCAATTATCTGACCGAAGCCGAAAAGATAGGCTATTTTTCAAACGACGGGTCGGGCGCGCCGCAGATCGACGCTGAAAAATTTCGCGACAAGGTGCTGATCTTTTATTGGATATATTTTGTTATGACGGGGCTGCACGCCCTGCATATGATCATCGGGCTAGGCCTCATGGCGTGGCTTTTGTGGACGGCCTGGCGCGGATATTACAGCGGCGATTATTATATGCCGGTCGAGATGTCCGGGCTTTACTGGCACTTTGTCGATATTGTCTGGATATTTCTGTTTCCGCTGCTTTATTTGCTCGGCAGGCACTTTATGCATTAGCGGCGTTTTTTAAACGGGCACGTGCCAACGGCCGAATTGATCCCGTTGCGTTGCGGCGTAAACGGCATAGAAATTCAAAAACAGGGAGAGAGATGTGGAAAATCATGATGACCATCAACATATGAATATACCGAAATACTTAGGTATATTTGGGATACTTATCGTCGGAACGGTTTTGACCTATTTCGCGGCAACGATCGATATGGACGGCATCTTCCCGGGTGCAAACACACTGGTCGCGCTCCTCATCGCCTTTACAAAAATGACATTTGTTATGTTGTTTTTTATGCATGTCTATTGGAGCAAAAAGATGATCTGGCTTGGGGCGGTGGCCAGTTTCTTTTGGCTGGCGATAATGTTTGCCTACACAATGCAGGATTATCTGACACGCAATGCAGGAGTTTTTTCGGGATAGTTTTTTTTAACACGGTAATTGGGCGCGGAAACGGGGGAGATCGCATACCGGTTCCGCGTCTTTTGCTGGTTGGTATAAGACGCTTTGACGTGCTATTATTTTTGGTTTATGAGTAAGACGGGGCTGCCGCGTTTTGGATTGGATGGCAACCGCGAGGTTAATTTGACACATCAGAAACGAGTGAAGTATTTTGCAGATAAATTATTGCGGTTGAGGGTTTTGTCGGCGTTAAGCCTGATAGTTTTTTCGGTCGGCTGTATAAAGGTCAAGCAGGAACGTGAAACCGCCCGCCTGCTCAAAACCGAGACCGCACCGCAGGCCGAGCTGATGAATGAGATAAACCGTTTTGCACGCGTCAATTCGATGCGGGCAAAGATGGATCTTAAATTCGAAGACACCTCATTTGCCGAGCTTGGCCTAAAAGACAGCTATCGCGATGCTGACGGCGAGGTTGTCGTTCAGCGGCCGGGCATGATCTTACTTAAGGTGCAGGCCCCGTTTATAAAAACAGATATTGCCCAGATGACGTCGGACGGCGAAACTTTTCGTGTCGCCATCCTGGTTGATGCTGACGCCGGCAAATACAAAAAGTTTTTAAAGGGCACAAACAATTCGGATTACTCAAAACTGCAGAAAAGCCTTAGTACGGCCAATATAGTCAAAGGAAAAGATGCAAAGGAAGCCAAAGAAAATGTAAACGCACTAGCAAACCTCAGGCCGCAGCATTTTACCGATGCGATGCTCGTCCGCCCTACGGTTGAAACGGCCGTCTATACGCAAAGTTCGATATTTGAGATCGAGCAGGACAGTACGGTCGAACGAAAATCACCTGTGCGGACGGTAATGCGCGGTTATTATCTGCTCGATGAATTTTTTAGACAGGCGGATGGCTCGCTGAAGATCGAACGCCGTTTCTGGTTTGACCGCGTGGGCGGCATCCGTCTCGCACGGCAGCAGATATTTGACAGCACCGGCGAGATCGAATCAGACATTGTTTACGGCAAACAGGGCAACCTGACCGAAACCGGAAACTATACAAATCTGCCGCTCGAGATAAAGGTGACGCGTCCAAAAGAAAAATATTCGATGAGATTGACCTATCAGACCCCCGAAGCCGTGACGATCGGTACGACGTTTCCGGCCGCCGCGTTTGTACTCCAAAATTCGTGGAATCTAGAAGAGGTCGATCTGGACAAACAGCTGACCGAGGCCAACGCCCGACAGCCGACGAGCAATATCAACAAGACGGCCATAACGCGCTTTCAGTAACCGATTTGATGAAGCCGATCCTTCAGACCATTGATCTGATAAAATCTTACAAAGTTGGAAAACTGGAAGTTCCGGTTTTGCGCGGTCTCTCGCTAACGGTGAACGAGGGCGAATTCGTCGCGGTCATGGGCCCGTCGGGCTGTGGCAAATCTACACTGCTGCATCTGTTGGGCGGTTTGCTGAGTCCGACGGGGGGTAGCATTTTGATTGACGGCGAAGACCTGGCTAAGGTTTCGGATGCGAAAAGAACGGATATTCGCCGCCGCAAGATCGGGTTTGTATTTCAGCGTTTTAATTTGTTTCCGACCCTCTCAGCCGAGGGAAATCTTAAACTTGCCGAAAAGATCCATACCGCGAGCGGCAGCAAAAACTCGGATCGCCGGCGCGAGGTGTTGCGCCTCCTGAAACTAGAAGATAAAATGCATCATAAACCGCTCGAGCTTTCCGGCGGCGAACAGCAGAGGGTCGCTCTGGCGAGGGCCATCGTGAACGGCCCGGCGATAATTCTCGCCGATGAACCGACCGGGAATCTTGACACTGAAAATTCGCAGATCGTTCTGGATATGTTTCGCAATCTAAACGAGAAATTTAATCAGACGATCATTATGATTACCCATAATCCGGAGGCGGCAGCCGCCTGTTCGCGAACGATACAGATCAGGGACGGCGAAATTGTGTAGGGGCGGGCAGCGGTCGGTTGGTGGGCGTTTGACATTGGCCATGTCGGTAGCCGGGGGCTTTATCAGTTGAATTTTGTTCTCTAAAATCTAATCTAACCTGATAGCCAATCACTACGCACCGTCCACTGCCAAACGCGAAGACTCTTTATGAAAAACGTTATCAATTGGAGTTACGAACGTGCGTCCTGGCAATGGGATTTGTTGTGTGTTTTAATAATGGCGTTTATATTTTTGACGCCAAAGGAATGGTTTAACGATCCGAGAACGCTTGCAACCCAAACTCCGGCTGAGGCCGTAAAAGTTCAAGATCGCCCTTAGGCGATTCTTTTTTATAACCCGTGTTCTCACCGCCGGCAGGCGGAATGTGGATGCGGGATCGGAGCATTTATGAATAGATTTTTAAATTTTAATTTTTTAGGTTTTATCCTGGTTTTATTGGTTTCACCGGTTTTTGTAACGGAAACCAATGCACAGAACATACTCGGCGACGTTTTGCGGAGGATGGATTTGAACAATAGATCCTTGCAGTCGGTCCAATCCGCGGTAAAGATGGAGAAGCACAACCCGCAGCTAAATGTAACTGATACCTACACGGGCACGACCAGCTATTTGCCAAAAACGACAAAACGCGGGATGTACATGCGTCTCGATTGGTCAAAACCGGTAGTAGAACATATCTCGGTCATCGGCGATGATTACGAACTTTATAAGCCAAGCATAAATCAGGTTTACGTCGGAAAGATCGAAAAGGCAAGGAACAGCGCCGGTGCGGGCAGCGCTCTCGGATTTATAAATATGTCGAAAGAGCAGCTCAAGGCAAATTATACGATCACGATGCTGGGCGAGGAACTGGTTAACGGCACAATAAAAACGGCGCATTTGCTCCTGACTCCAAGATCGCTCACGAGTTATAAGACCGCCGAAATTTGGGTCGATAGCAACGGTATGCCGAACCAGGTAAGAATCACCGAACGGAATAACGATACAACTACCGTTTTGCTCGATAATATTAGGAAAAATGTCACTATAAAGACCGAGATCTTTAGACTTAGCTATGATCGCAAAAAGGTCAAAATTGTCAGGGCATAACCAAATCTCGGTATGAGCGGCCTATTATTGCAGACAGGCTTTACTGTCTGCCCTGACGGTGCTTTCAGATCATTTTTATGCTTACCGCTATAAATATTTTGGCCCCTGCGGAGCGGATTAAAATTGCAATTTCTCATCCTGATCCGAATTTTTAGACAGCCTTGGCCTTTTTTACAGATTTGAAAAGGCATTTATCAAGACCTATAATTACCGGAATAGATCCGCAGCGGTATTTAATTCGATGCCAACCGTGGCAGGTAAAACAAATTTGTGAGGCTAAATCTCCGGGGTTGTTTTGCGTCTGATTTTTTCCGGCGAGAAATTTACCGGTTTTTTCCCGAACTATTTATGCCAAAGGCAAGCAGTTTTAGCAGATTTACACGCGGCGTGCGGCACACCGTGCGGGCATTTGCGTCAACAGGACATCCCGTCCTGGTGCATATCGTTCCGATGCGGCGGTGTAATCTGGCTTGTGCCTACTGCAACGAATATGACAAAACGAGCGAACCGGTGCCGATCGAAGTTATGCTCGAACGCATCGACAAGCTCGCCGAATTTGGCTCTTCGGTAATCACCATCTCAGGCGGCGAGCCGATGATGCATCCCGAAATTTATGAGATCATCGCCCGCATCCGCTATCACGGAATGATCGCGGGGCTTATCTCAAACGGCTACTATTTCCAAAGCGAAAAAGTTCAGAAGCTTAACGAAGCCGGTCTCGATTATCTGCAAATATCGATAGATAACGTCACGCCGGACGACGTTTCGAAAAAGAGCCTCAAGGTTCTCGACGGCAAGCTTGTAAACTTGCGCGATTACGCAAAGTTCAAGGTAAATATCAACTCGGTTGTCGGCGGAGGCGTCGCAAATCCGGACGAGGCGTTAATCATAGCCGCCCGTGCCCGCGAGCTGGGGTTTTCGTCAACGGTCGGCGTAATTCACGACGAAATGGGGCTCAATAAAGGACTTACGACGCGCGAAAAGGAAGTTTACAAGGAGATCAAATCGAAGGGAACGCGGTCATACGCCCGTTGGAACTGGTTTCAGGATCAACTGGTTGACGGCGGTGAATACGAATGGCGATGCCGCGCCGGTGCGAGGTATCTCTATATCGACGAAGCCGGTATCGTGAGTTGGTGCTCGCAGCAACGCGGAACGCCCGGCATACCGCTTCTCGAATACACCCGCGCCGACATGCACCGCGAATACCACACCGAAAAATGGTGCGCGCCCACCTGTACCATCCAATGCGTCCACCAGGTCGGCCACCTCGATGCCTGGCGCGACCCGCAAATTTCGCTCGGCGATTACGATAAGCGAAGCGGGAATGCGTTAAAGAAAGAGACGGTTGCTCAAGTACTTGGCGAGGGGTAATTTATTTCTTTAAAGGCCCTGAATTATCCCGTAAAAATACAAAATGAAATCAAATACTCATTGGCTATCCGGTCAATGGGCATGAAAAAGCCGTGACCGACCAAATGCCGAACAACATCGACGCAGCAAATGCCGTATGCAAGATATGCGGCGGGGGCGATCTCGACATATTCGCCCATACCGCTCATTGCAAACATTGTAAGGTGCTTCTGTTTTGGCCGTATCCGCAGAGTGATGATAGTCTGCTCTCGGACGGCGAAGGTAAGGCGTGGCCGCGCGAGGCGGCATTGGCATGGTATTCTGCTTCGTCGTTTCTAAATCATTCTAATTTTACACGGATGCTTCGATTTACCATCGCGGACTCGCTTCGGAATAGAAATCTCGACATTCTGGATTATGGCGGCGGGGGCGGTCAATTTGCCTTAATTTGTAAATCACACTTTCCCGAGGCCAAAACGTATATTACAGACATCAGCGACGACGCCCTGCTTGACGAATGGAGGCCGCTAAATCTGCAGATCCCATTTGAGGATTTTAAGGACGATGAGACAAAGTTTGATTTTATTTTTCTAAATGATGTATTCGAACACGTCAGCGATCCAAATTTTGTACTGAAACAACTGGCCGGTAAACTGAAACGATCCGGGAAAATATTTATCGATACGCCAAAACAGTTTTGGTTGTTTCCGTTTGTCAGAAAATTTTCGAGTATGCTGTACGAGAAGATTTTACGCGGTACGGTTTCGTCGTTTCACCTTCAGATCTGGTCAAAAAAAGCGTTTGAAATGGTCGTCGGCAAGAGCGGTTTAGAGATCGTAAAATATATCGAAACAAGCGAATACACGATGCCGGCGAGCTTCTATTTAAAAAATATGGGAATAAGCAACCCCTTTATCAAATTCTGCGGGGGCATCTTCTACAGCAACGCCAGATATCTGGCAAAAAATAAAATTATGTGCGTTTTAACAAAAATAGAATAGAATCAGGTGTTGGTAAGGTCTGCAATTCGCCCGCGGCACACCGTCAATCGTCCGAGGTTTCTGACCTCCTTTTTATATTCAGCCGGTGACGGCGATTTTCTTATTGACTCATGTAAACTAGTGTTTTAGTATCACTTTATGCGCACAGAACTTGTAACAACATTAGAACGCCACGCGACCGAGTTGCTTGCCGATCTTGAACGCGATAAAGAGCCTATCATGATAACGCAGCACGGGCTGCCGGCGGCTTATATGGTCGATGTGGAAACCTTTGAAATGCAGGAGCGGCGGACGAAAATACTCGAGGGGATCGCCCGCGGTGAAAGGGACATCGCTGAAGGCAAGGTCTATACTCACGATGAAGTCAGGAAGAAACTTTCAAGATGGCTCGATTAGTCTGGACTCATCGGGCGACGAATGATCTAAACGAGATCGCTGCATTCATTTCTCTGGATGACGAAAACGCGGCCTTTCGATTGGTCGCTCGCCTTTACGCTCATGTCGAGCAGTTGATCGAACATCCGATGAGCGGCTCTGTCCCGATCGAACTTGAAGGCAGAGAGTATCGCCAGATCGTCGAACCGCCCTGCCGCATTTTCTATAAAATCAAGGATGACACGGTTTACATCGTTCACGTCATTCGTTCTGAACGGATATTAAGAATGAGCCGCTTTGACGACTCAGACTGAGAGGCTTTACGCCTACTTCGCTTCAATCAGATTCCCTGCCTGTTTTCCCCAATCACAAAGCTTCTCACGTTTTACTGATATAATATTTCCATAAACACAAGCCCGCTATCGCTTATGGAATACATTTCAAATTGGATAAGGCAAAACTTTGGCTTGAGCGTCGAGATACAGGAAAACCTGTTGTCTTCGGTGGTTATCGTACTCTTTTTGGTTCTGGTCAGAAAGGTCGTTCTGATTTTTGTACAACGGGGAACAAAGGACGTCGCGCTTCGTTACCGCTGGCGAAAATCGAGCACATACGTGATGTTCGGCTTTGCGGTTTTGATTCTCGGGAGCATCTGGTTTCGGGGTTTTCAATCTCTGGCCACATATCTCGCCCTTGTTTCGGCCGGTATAGCGATCGCTCTTCAGGTTCCGCTTGTTAATCTGGCCGGATGGATTTTTATAATATGGCGGCGTCCGTTTGTGGTCGGCGACCGGATCGAGATCGGCAGCGTAAAGGGCGATGTGGTGGACCTGCGGATATTTATGTTTACCTTGTTGGAAATCGGCAACCGGGTTGACGCCGAACAGAGCACCGGCCGCGTCATCCATGTGCCGAACGGCCGCGTGTTTCACGAACCGGTTGCCAATTACACCGAAGGTTTTAAATATATCTGGAATGAGATCGCGGTGCTGCTTACATTCGAGAGCAATTGGGAAACGGCTAAGGAGATTCTCATAGAAATCGCAGACAAACACGGCGAAGAAATTTCAAAATCCGCCGAACTCGAGATCAAGCGGGCCGCAAATACAAAGATGATTTTGATAAACAAGCTGACGCCGATCGTTTATACATCGGTCAAAGACAGCGGCGTTCTGTTGACGCTTCGGTATTTTTGCGATTCGCGTGCCCGCCGCGATTCGGAGCAAAATATATGGGAAGACATCCTGCGTGCATTTAAGAAACGCGATGATATAGATTTTGCATATCCGACCGAGCGGCGTTTTGTAAACTATATCGAAGGCAAACCGGACGCCCGCGCGACAGAGTCGAAAGGTTAATGTCTATTAATTTGAACAGCAAAACGCGCGAAGGACAGTTTCGAGAATAGTTGCGCGCGGACTAATTTTCGGTTTAACGTGAATTAGGTTTAATCGTGATGAAAAAATTTTCCGATGTCCGGTCGTATTGAAAGTAATTTTATGAAAAAAACATCTTCAAAGCCTGCAAAATACGACGATCTCCGGGCGTTGTTTATTAACTGCACTTTAAAACCGTCGCCGGAGGTCTCGCATACAGACCTTTTAATGGAAGTTTCGCAGGCGATAATGAAAAGTCAGGGCGTGAAGGTTACAAACATTCGGGCTGTCGATCACGATATTGCACCGGGTGTTCAACCGGATATGACCGAACACGGGTTCGAAAATGATGATTGGCCAAAGATCTATACTAAGGTGAAATTAGCCGACATTCTTGTGATCGGCACGCCGATCTGGCTTGGTGAGCGTTCGTCCGTCTGCGCCAGCGTCGTTGAACGGCTCTATGCCGAGTCGGCAAAGCTCAACGACAAAGGACAATATGTTTACTATGGTAAAGCCGCCGGGTGTATCATCACCGGAAACGAAGACGGCATTAAACATGTTGCGATGGGCGTTTTATACGCCCTGCAGCACCTCGGCTGCACCATACCGCCGCAGGCAGATGCAGGCTGGATAGGTGAGGCCGGGCCTGGGCCGAGCTATGGTGACAAACGCGATGACGGCAGCCGTGTCGGTTTTGATAATGATTTTACGTATCGCAACACGACATTTATGACCTGGAATTTACTGCATCTGGCCCGAATGCTAAAAGATGCGGGCGGTATTCCGGCACACGGCAATCAGCGCTCCGAATGGGAAGGTAGCAGCAATTTCAAACACCCAAACCCTGAATACAGATAAAAACGGATTTTTTAAGCCGTTGTCATCTTTAACGTTGAGTGTTCAGATTCTCCGCATTTTCTCTAATGCGTAATGGATAAATTGATTTTCTCGTGCAATAAAATGATTTTTTCGTGCAATAAATCGTTGTCCTCGTGCAAGGAAAGCTTGTCCTCGTTCAATAAAACCTCGTCCTCGTGCGATAACGCCTCGCATTCGTGCGATACCGACTCGTCCTCGTGCGATAACGCCTTGCATTCGTGCGATACCGCCTCGTCCCCGTGCGATAACGTCTTGTTCTAGTGCAATAAAGCGTTGTCATCGTGCCAAAAAGCATTTCCCTCGTGCGATATAGCGTTGTCCTCGTGCGATAAGGCATTGTCCTCGTGCAGCGAAAGGTTATCCTCGTGCAATAAACCGGGATTATGCGTTAGAAAAATCAGCCTCATTTATGAGGCTCTCCGCGAAGCGGCACATGGGAGGATGTCTCAAAAGTCAGGATTTCGGTTTTAGCTCCGGAGGAGCGAAATGTTTGTAGCACCGATTCAAAAAAAAGGCTTAAGCTCCGTATGAGCGGCATGTTATTTGATCCGCTTGGGTTTAGTGTCGCCCCTAACGGGGCTTAACTTCCTTCTTTTGTTTTTGTTCTACAAACATTTCGCTCCTCCGGAGCGAGTTAAAATCCTGATTAGTGACTTTTGAGACATCCTCGGTTAGAATGGAAGACGTCCTCAGCCCGTTTTAACGGGCTTCCGATCTTTCGCGGCTTTAGCCATCGGGAGCTTCACTTTAGTTTTACGGAAGGTGCGGAGGGACGGCTGTATGGGGATTAAACATCAACACCTTGTCTTGGTCTTAGTACTCGCGACAACTCATGCGAGTTTTGGACAGTCTAACCAGGGAACCAAGCCGGCGGGAAATGCGACGGCGATACAGTCCGTGGCGCAGGTAAACAAGCTCGAAAAGCTCGCGGAAATACAGCAGTGGGTCTCGTCGATGAAAGATGAGGCCCTTTCGGCGACTTCGATGGCTCAGTTGGCCGATGCCGCGTGGACTGTCGATGAAGACTATGCTCGCGGACTTTTTCGGTTCGCCCTCAGCAGGGTGGTGGCGGAGCAGAACGATGACGCGAAACTTGTCTCGGCGAAAAATACCGCTAACCGACGGATCGTTTCCCTAATCGCAAGGCGAGATCTCAAATGGGCGAAGGCGTTGGTGGACGCCTCGACAAAGGACGTCGGCAAGAGAGCGGCGACCCAACTTGAGATCGCAAATGACCTTCTCGAAACAGACCCTGAAAGAGCCGCCGATCTTGCTTCACAAAGTATCCAGAGCGACATCAACCGGGGGCAGATCGCCTTTGCGAAGGCACTCCGGCAACGAGACCCGGCACGTGCCGATCAGTTGTTTAACCAGCTTCTGACCTCGTTCCTTTCACAGCCAACCCTAACAGCCGAGGATTTCACTTTGCTGGGAACATACCTCTACCGTTCCCGCTTTGTTGACGTCGATGACAGCATCATCGTGATGCAGAGGATCGGAGACATACTCCTGCCTGATATTACCGGAGATCGTCCCGACGTTTCGCCCGTGTTGATATCGAGCTATCTTAGAGGGGCTATCGTATTGCTTCAGAGGCCGGTCCTTGTTGAAAATCAGCGCCCGGAGAGATATGCGCTCGGATATGTACTGCTTTCCAAGGCCCGGCAGACTGCGCCTAATCTTGTCGGTGAATTGCTGAACGCGATGTCGGCACTCGCGACCGGAGTTCCGGCTCAGTACACCAATGGCGAAGCCTATAAGTACATGGAAAAGATGCCGAGCGCTCCGGCAGACCGCATCGCCGAGATCGAGAAAATGGCGGGTTCCGATACGCGTGATGCTCTGTTTCTCGACGTCGCTTTTCAGGCCTATCGGAAAAAGGACTTCGAGACTGCTCGCCTTGTCGTCTCGAAAATCGACGATTCGAAACTTCAGGACGAACTCGAGCTGTTGATCCAGTTTGGTGAGGCGAATGCATATCTCATAAGCAAATCTGTCGATTTCGGCCACGGATTCAAACTCGTCGAAAAAGTTCCGGAAAGCCTTGAAAAATGTTTGCTCCGGCTGTCGTTGGCTTCGATTGCTTCAAAGGCCTGCGACAAAAAGCTCGATGAAAGAATTACTCGACCTTGCACGCATATCAGCGAAGAATCTCAACAGCCAGACATCTCCATTCCTTCTTTTGTACATCAGCGGCAAACTCAAGGCGCGGAAAGATCTGCGTTCCGGGACGGTTTTTGATGAGGCGACCACGCTTTTTAATAAACACGAATCTATCAGAGATCCGCTATTCGAACACTCCGTCACAAAGTCGCCGCTAACGCTTCGATTCCCGATCAAAACCGGTGGCATCGACCTCGATTTCGGCTCAATGTTCCAAGACGCGGTACGAGGCGATGAAGAAGCAGCGATTTCGCGCGTTATTGACATTAAAGATGAACGTTTGCGAGGTAAAGCCTATATTTCGCTTGCCAGGGCGATAGTAGCCAAGAAGTCTCCGCCTCCTCCAGTCGAATCACGAAAAAACTAGATCAAGCCCGTATCACGTGCCCTTGTAACGCCACAATTGATTAGGTCTGGAAAATCGTCAAAATCATCATTTAGCGAAAGACTATCGATGCGGAACCTGCTCACCGATGGTCCAAACGATTACTGAGCTTGAGAGGCCGCGGCCGGAGAGGCGGCCGGCCATCATAATTATCGTTTCACCGGAATCAACTACGTTTGCGTCCAGCAAGGTTCGTTCGCCGATCTTCAGCATTTCACCGGTCGAGCCGCGTTCGGCGTGGACAAACGGCCTCACACCCCAGATCAGAGAAAGCTGGTTATACGCATCGGTTGATTTTGTAAGGGCAAACGTCAGCAGACCCGAACGCACGGTCGAGAGGCGGCGTGCCATCAAACCCGATTCGGTAAAAACCGCGACCTTTTCGGTTCGCACCTCTTTTGCGGCTAAGGCGGCTGCCTTGCACAGAGCCTGGCTGGTCCGGCCTGACGGCGGTTGTGAGAATTTGACAGGTTTTTTTAGCTGTTCCGGTTTTATGGTCTCGGCTGAGTCAATTATGCGGACCATCGTCTTTATAGTCTCGACCGGATGTTTGCCGATCGCGGTCTCGGCCGAGAGCATGACGGCGTCGGTGCCGTCCCAGACGGCGTTTGCGACATCTGACGCCTCGGCCCGCGTCGGAAAACGGTTAAGGATCATCGACTGCAGCATCTGCGTAGCGGTTATGACAAATTTATCATTGGCGAGAGCGAGTTCAATTATACGTTTTTGATAGACCGGGACGAGCTCGACGCTTGTTTCGACGCCGAGATCGCCGCGGGCAACCATCAAACCGTCGGTTTCCTCAATGATCGCGACAAGATTTTCGATCGCCTCGGCCTTTTCGATTTTGGCGACAAGCAGTGCCCTGCCAAGTTTTCGTTTGTTGAGCTGCCTGATGATGTCCTTGACCTCTTTACAATCCTCAGCCGAGCGTACAAATGAAAGCGCGATGTAATCAGCATTTTGCTCCATCGCCCATATCAGATCGTTGTGATCTTTCGCGGTCAGGGACGGTATCGGTAGCGGTGTGTTTGGCAGATTTATGCCTTTGCGTTCGCCGAGCAACCCTCCCGTTACGACCCTGCAAATGACATTCTCCGCATCTTTGGATTCGACCACAAGCTCGATGGAGCCGTCATCGAGCAGAATCCGCGAGCCGGGTTCGACGACTGTTGGCAGATGCGAAAAATTGGTCGATACCTCGCGGCGGCTGCCGATAACTTTGCGGGTCGTGATAACAAACGCCGCACCCTCGATCAGCTCGACCGGTTCGCCGTTTTCGAGATTGCTCGTCCGTATCTTTGGGCCGGACAGATCGACGAGTATCGACAGAGGCATTTTCAAAGCTGCGGCTGCGGCGCGGGCGCATTTTATCGTTTCGCCCTGTTCAGCCTGCGTCCCGTGCGACATATTTATTCGGACCGCATTGAGACCGGCCCTGAGCATCGTTTCGATAATGTCCTGAGTGTTTGTCGCCGGGCCGAGCGTGGCGAGGATCTTTGCTTTTCTCATGTAAAATTAATCGTCCCAAGCAACGCACGGAAACCCGCTTGCTTAAAATGGATATCGGTGGTGAGAGCATCCGTTATTTCGCATTCAGCCATCACGACGAAGGAAATACAATCGACCAGACTCCAGTTTTTGTCAAGCCTATTCCCAAATAGTTCCAGACCTCGGTCATAAAGTTCCTGCGTCAGCGACACAATTGAAACATTTTCATCCGAAGACATATGGTGGATCAAGCTGGCTGCAGTTTTACGAAATTTTTTCTTGGAGAGCGCATTACCGATTTCCAGGATGACTGCCTGAGTAGTGATAATTGAAACTGAATTTTCTTGGATTTCGTCCGCAAATTCTACTGCGACTCTGTGATGTTCATCCTTCGGAATCGTCAACGCGACAGAAAATGAAGTATCAAGAAACCAACTGTTCTTAGTCATCCAAAGACTTTACTCCGTTCAAATAATCGTCAAGATTTCTTGAAAAATCACTCGGGCCGTCGAGATTGGCCGATCGCGCAAAGTCAAGAAATGCATAGGGTTTACCTTTACCTCTCTTCGGCATTTCGATGAGACTCAATTTCTTTCGATCTTGTTTTTCTTCAAAAATCACCGTCGCTTTGGCATTTGAAGCTAAATCCACAGGTTCATCGGGATGAAAAACCTCTCCATCGAAAGTTACGCTAATAGTTTTCTCCATACAAGATTCCTAGTTCAGATTTTACTTCTTTTTATTTAATTTACGAAATTTTCTCACATAATTTAACACTGTCGCAACAAAAGTCGAATGCGACCAGGTGAGGGGTGAGACAGATCGAGGTTCGCCGGAAATCGGGTCAATTTGTTCTGCCAGAACGCCGGATGGCAAGGCGTGTTTTACTGTCCACTCGAGCAATTCGAGCGCTTTTGCGAGGTCGTTCTCAGATGTTGCGGAGGCAATATAATATTCGGCGAGCCATAGTGTGGTTATCACCCATGAATTGGGCAAATTGCTGTCAGTACGCCGCATATATCCGTCATATTCAAATCGTGCAATGCCGCCAAGTTGATTTTTTAGGGTTACTTCGATCGAGTTCATCGTAGCGGCAACCATCGGATCATCCGGTGCAAAACAATCAAAATAAAAGATCGCAAACATCGAAGCATCGACGGTCGGGTCGGGAAACAGATAGTCATCGCCGTCGGCCTGAAGCGAACGCAGAAACCGGTTGTGTTCACGGCTAAACAGATGCGTTTTCATTGCGTCGACGATCTCATCCGCGGCCGTGCGATAGATGTCGGCTTTGTCATTTTCGCCAAAAAGCTCGGCAAAGTTTGCGGCTGCGTTCAGCCCGGCAACGACGGTTGAACAGGTGAACGTGTGAACTCCGCGGCGGTCTTCCCAGAGATTCCAACTCGGTTTGGGCAGTTTGGTTTTGCGGTCGCGGTATTCTGCGAGAAAATCGGCACATTTTATAACAAGATTCGCGTACATCGACGTTGCCAGGTCCAGGTCGCGATATTTGTCAAAATGCTCCCACAACGCCCAAAGTACAAGGGCTGTTTCATCCTCCTGTATCGGAACCATCGGCTTCTGTCGATGAGAATCCCAGGAGGAATGCCAGCCAGAGCCGACGGAGCCATCCGGATTATATTTCTGAAGAAAGTAACCGCGCTCATCCACGATCCTTAGGCAGAGTTCAAAGAACTTTCGCGAGAGTTCCGGATATCCCGCCAGATCGAGAGCATTTGCAACAAACGCTCCGTCGCGCGGCCAGAGGTAGCTGTAATGGTCAGTGGCCCGGATGGTTACGTCGTGGTCGTTGGCTGCAATTATCGCTCCGCCGTTATCGATCTGCGTGCGAATGATGAGCAGGCTGCGTTTGTAGAGGTCAATGATTTGCGTTGAAAGGCCGGACAGGTCGACCGACGGTGTGTTGACCCAATCGCGCCAGTGGGATTCTGATTCGAGAAAATAATTTTCCGCTTCGAGCGTGAATACGTGTTCATTCAAAACCGCAACATCGCTCCGCGACGTTCCCGCGGCAATCCAGTAAAAAAATTCAAATTCACCATTTGGTTCCAGCGGAAAATGCACGGCGATCGTCGAATCGACCGACCCTTCGGTTATCGGGCCGCCGTGAAGAGATCCGTCCTCTGCGTCGCGCCATGTGCCTTCGCTATTACGAAAGGCTTTTCGCCCGGTCGCCGCATTGTCGAAATGCGGAGCTGTGTTTATTAAAAAATACCGGTGCTTTTTATAGTGAATGAGAGAGTGTGTGTCGGGATCGTAGAAAGCCGTGTCACCGACCTTGTTCTCATAAATTCGAAAATCCTGATGAAAAAATACGCGAATCTCCCTGCCTGAACCGATGGCGTCCCGAACGCAAACGCGGCGGAGATAAATATTCTCGCGTCCGGCAACCGTATCGTTGCAAATCATCTCGATACCAAGCTTTTTGCTGCTGAGCATGACGTCGGTGACAAGCGTATCGGGCAGGTATTTTAATACACGCTCCCATTCGGCCGAATGCACCCAGGAAAATTCACCATCGGCCCACACGCCAAACCGAAAGGGAAACCCTTCCGTATGATTTTCCTGCCCGACATGCGGAAAATAAATATCGCGGATCTGATATTTATCGTCAAAATTGACAAGCAAACTGCCGTTACCTACGGGAATATCGCGCATAAAGTTCCGAGAGAAATGATCTCAGAATATTCTACACAAATTTTAGATATCGGTTTACCAGGTTCGTTTTTATTTTGCGTAGGCGGAGAGGCCCTTCGCCGATGAAGCCGTATCAAGACGCAGGCTCAGGGAGCGGCAGCGACTGGGCTTTTGCCACCGGCGGCCCCTCCGCGGCGGGGTGACTGCTTCTTGCGAAACTACCTTGTTCGCTGGCGATTTAATCAATGGATCTAACCGCCTCCCAGATTTACCTTTTTTCCGTAACTCAAGGTGCACGCACCAAAAGCACATCCCACGCCCAGCGTCCGAGCTGGGCGTCCTGCTCGTCTTTGACTTTCGCTTGATACTTGAACCGATTTCCATGTTCATCCACGCGCCGTGATTCTTTGTAATCGAGGTCAATCTTTCGCAGTCCTAAAGCGGCCAGCGTTTTTAATTCGCTCGCCTCCGAGATGCCATTGTGATTTATGTCTTGCCATAATCGCAAGTCTGCGAAGATCGCGTCCTGCTGACTAATTTGCCCGTCGTTGTTGCCGCCGTTGGCAAATTTGTCGTAGACGGCGAGGGCAAGAAATCCATTGCGTTGTTCGCCATTTGGCGGCTCAGGCTGCGGCGTGAAGTTGCCGAACAACTCGCTCCCGCTGTCAATCCGCCGATTGCCGTTGCGGTCGAGTGCGAGCCATGCATCATCTGAATTAGCGGAAGTCCACGACAGGCGTTCAGGCGTGTCGTCGCGGTTGAGGTCGAAAAAGACACCATTGGCGTTGTCAGTGAGATTAAAGCCGTCTCCCACCACGTCAATAACAATGGGCGAAGCGGGAGGAACGCACTGGCACGTTGCTGCGTCGTAGTCAAGTCCTTGTTGCCAGCAATAATACCAATCGATGGTCGGAGGTATCAAGTTGGTCAAAAAACCGCCGCTTATATCCGCTTTGACGCCGCTACTCCCCGTAGATGATACATAAGTCCCGCCACCTCCGCAGCCGCCACCACCACCGCCAGTTGCTGTAGCTGTACAAGAGTGGGATGGGTTATGGGTTGCATTCCAAACGTCTCCACCTGTAACCGTTGCTGATACACCCTAACCTGAAATGGTTACATTCCCATTGCAACCGAAGACGGAACAACTTCGCACGCCTACGCCGTGCAATGACGAACATGTTATTGTGCCCGGCCCCGTCGCTGTATGATTATTGGTGGCGACTTTCGGAACTAGTTGATGAGAGTAATAAAGACCTGTTGAACCGTCTTCGTATGTTTCATTACCATGACGCTGCAATTCGCAGGTTGTTTGACAGTTGGAAGTTACTTTGCAATATGGTAAAAACCTTGTTTTCAAGCCGTGACTTCCGCTGCTGTGTCCACTAGTGTCGGGGTCGTTATTAGATTGAAGATTACTGGCTATTTCATATGGAGAGCAACTATTTAAACTGTTTGTCATGGGTGACGCGCTATTTGAAGTATTTTTAAAGCTAGTGTTAAGATATTTCACCGAACGGTTTTCAACATAATTTGAAACCTCTTCTTTGCGGCTAACCGGTGTTTTCTCAAAATCGACCAGATCATTTAGAATACCGCCAAAACCGGCTACATTATCCACAAAGTAAGGTTTTTGCTTTCCCTGAAGGGATTGTTGAAGTAATACCAAAGCATTATAGGTTCTGGTTTTACCTTCAAACGTTACTGTAACCATGTATGAAATATATGTGTTTACATTTGGATACCAATCAGCATAAACCTTTAATGCTTCTCCCACTGTTATTTGCGGATCATAAACGGAAGAATATTGCCCGTCTCCCCACTTAACGCTAACTCCAAATTCTTCTCTTCTATTTTTTATTCGGCCATTTTCGGAGTGAGTATTATTTGTTTCCACGGTTACAGATTTAAGGATTTTGCCGGTTGGCAGCGTAACTAAACTGGTCACCGATTGTTTAAGGATTTCACTGATCGGACCGGAATGTACATTGTAAATTGTAAACTTTAATAGGTCTTCATCTTTCACAGACTCGTTTTTTTCGGCGAGATCGTATCGTTTTTGTGCCATCTGGTATAGCGAAAACTTATCATACGCCCGTTCTATAAATGCTTTTTCAGTACCAGTATCTGATTGAGCATTGAGGATTCCTACGGATGCTATTAAAAACAACAGAAATAAAGTAAAAGTGTGTTTTGTATAAAAAATCATGGTTTTTGTCCTCCGGTTTTTGTTGAGATAGTTTCTTGTTGAATTGTTTTTTGGGACTCAATAAGTTGAGTAAATGTTTCTACATCAGGTGCTCCTCGAATTATCTCGCCGTTAATCAATGAAACTAGGAGTTGAATCTATACCTAATCTTTTAGCTTCATTTTGATCACGCAAGACGACCGACAGCGACTCATTTGCTTCCATACATCTTTCAAAATCAGCGACATCTAATTTCAACTTTTTAGCAAGTTGCCAAGGAACTTTTTCTGTTAAGGTTTCGACCTCGAATAATTGGTCATGATATTCCCAAAAACTTCTTTGTTTATCGGCACACACCGCTGCTCGTGCAAAAATTCGGGAGTTTGGTTGTAACGGAAGATGTTTAAATACAAATTCGACTTCATTACCGTATTTCTTCAATATTTGTTTGATAACATTTTGGGATCTTTTGCAGTGGGGACACATGAAGTCTGAAAATTCGACTATAGAAATTTTTGCATCATTATTACCAATGCTTGGACCGTCGTAATCCGTTTGACTTTCAGGGCGAAAGGTTTACTAAGATAGACAATTTTCGCATTGTTTTCCAATTGCTCAATCGCCGCGCGAAACGCACGCATTTTTGCGTAATTAATTAAGTCTAACCTTATACGCTCTTTCGCCTCTTCCGAGTTCATAAGATTAAAAGCTTCTCTGTTTTCAAGGTATGCACTTTCAATTTCTTCAGAGGAAACGGTTACATTTACATTGGTTAATGATTGTTTGAACTCTTGAACGGACATTCCTCTTTGTTTAGCTTCTTTTTCTAGCAGTAAATTGGTGATGTAATTTTCAAGAGCAATTTTTCGGATGGCATTGATCTGTTCCTGAAGAGGATGGATTTTACCAGCTACCAGGAAATCGACATCGGAGTGAGTTATGGGTTTATCATCGACGATTGCGATTACCGTATTTTCTTGGGCAAAACTCTGATTAAAAAATAAACAAATTAAAAGCAAAAATAGCAGGTTTCTAAACATACATTTGATTTCTACTCCGTGATTTTCTATTGGCAAGATCTAGGTTTTCATTAATTGAACAGAATGTCAATTCATTGAAAATTACGATTGTTCTGGCAGATTTTTGAGTTCTTTGTGATTTTTCTCACGATATTTTTGGCGTGGTAGTTTGTATTTTTCCTTGATACGATAAAAATAATTCTGATGAAAACCGCAGGCTGACCTCTTGAATGCGACTAAATGTAGTTTCCAGCAGTTCGCTCAGCTCCGCCTACTTTGTCCCACTCACTTGGTTCATTCTCCCACATCGTGGTGACGGAGTATTCTGTTAAATCTTCGGTAAAATCGCCCATATACAAGCCGTATTTGTCTTGATAAAGAAAATCCACGAATTTATTAATGGTTTCCAAGAGTTCGGTATTTTTGAGCAACGCCAATTCTTCTTGCAGCTTTTGATATTCTGTAATAGTTTGCATAGTCCCACCAAATTTAATTTTTGCACAGACCACGCGAAAGAACAAGAATTCCCTTGAAACCGGACATTTGGAGGAACCCGAAAGCACTCAAAGACTGAGATAACGTGGGGCAAAACCGCCAACACAGCAACGTAGGCGTAAAGTTTTCTGCCTAAATTCCGGCGATCAGTTGACGATAACCGTGCCCCAGTAAACATTTGCTGTGGCCTCACGGCATTCCAAAATGTGCGGGCGGGCAGGTCAAATGGCGCAAATCGAGCCCTTACTTACGTGTGGGCTAATGACATTTTAGTTTCCGTTTACGTGGGCGGTTCCGATCTTATGGCCTGTTCGACGGCGGCGTCTAGTTCCAGTTGGATTGCGGGGCTGAATCCGACTATTTTTTTGACCATACGCCCTTGCCGGTCAAAGATGGCGGTTTGGGGGATGTCGCTTCGTTCGGAGAAGATAAAATTGACGAGTGCGTCTTCGGGGAACGCGACGTCGTAATCGATCTTTGTGCTGGCGACGAACGCCGGAATTTTTGGGCGGTCTTCTTCGCCGCCGACGTTGAGGCCGACTATATGGAGATTGTCCGCACCGTATTTTGCGATAAGCGAATTTAGATGCGGTATCTCACGTTTGCACGGCTCACAGTAGGTCGCCCAAAAATCCAGAATAACGGCCTTTCCGGCAAAATCCGTGATCTTCTGAACTCGGTCGTCCGCATTTGTCCAGCTCATTTCCGTAAGCGGTTTCGACGGCGGCATAGGCAAATTTGTTGTCCGGCGGTCGTTGATCGAAACCGGCCTTTCTGAAACGGAAACCGGTGCCGCCGACGGACGACAGGCTGACGCAAGTAAAAGGGCAAAAATCAAAAGTAAAAATAAGACGAGCCGCATAAAAGCAATGAGCGAAGTATAGAGGTCAAATGTTGCAGTAATTCGAATAAAAACGTACGCGAGTTTCGCACTGACTTTGCAAACATCCCCGCCGAAGTTAAGAGATCATTTCACATTTTTCTATTATACGTTATTGTGACGGAGGTGAAGAAACCGCACCGAAGTTTGCGGATGCGTATTTTAGCTTTAATATTGCGGTGTGAGCCTTTATCCTCGAAAAATATGGGACGTATGCAAATCGCCGCGAAATGCGGGCTTTGTCGATCATGGAAACGTGGTCGGCGTCGATGCGAGTTTTATTTGCGGCTCGTTTGTCAGTTTTTCTATCCGGGTCGAGCCTGAGACGAAAATTGTCTCCGCCGCCGCCTTTCAGACAAACGGCTGCGGATATATGACAGCGGCGGCTGACGTTTTGGCCGAAACCGTAAAAAACAAACATCTGAGCGAACTTCACGGCCTGAAACCGGCCGACCTAAACGCTGCGGTTGAGGCCAGCCTCGGTGTTTTTGATAAAGGCCGCCGACAATGTGCAGATTGTTGTATAAGCGCGTTGCGATCTGCTTTTGCTGATTATCGGAAACGGCAAATCGAGGAGTTTCACGGTGAAAAAGCTCTTATTTGCACATGTTTCGGCGTTTCTGAAGAGACTATCGATCATCATATCGAAACAGGATCGCTGCGAACCGTGGATGACGTTGCACAGGTGTGCAGGGCCGGCGGCGGATGCGGTTCATGCCGTATGTTGATCCAGGAAATGCTTGACCGTTTGGAGTTTCAGGTTTAGACGGCATTCTGATCTGTGCAGAAAAAACCGGCTGAATCCAGAACTTCGAACAATACCGAATTATGCTATAATTTACAAATTCGGCCGTGTAGTGACGGTGTGTATTCGATAACGATCAGTAACGGATCGACGATTTGATCATAATTTCTAATCCACAATGGACGACCCCGCTAGTTTGCTTTTGTTTTTTGCTGCTGAAATCGAAAACGCAGCCGAATTGCCAACCCTATTTTCGACAATCTTAAACATACTTCTGGTTGTCGTTTTGGTGCTTGCCAACGGCTTTTTTGTCGCCAGCGAGTTTGCATTGGTTGCGGTACGTAAATCGCGTATCGAGACAATGGCCGCCGAGGGCGATGCGTCGGCAAACCGCTTGCTTAAGATGCTCAATAATTTGAGCGCCTATATTTCGGCCACACAGCTCGGTATAACCCTTTCGTCACTAGGTCTGGGCTGGATCGGCGAACCGGTTGTCGCTGCTCTGCTTGAGCCGGTTCTGATACAGATCGGCGCTCTTACAGGGGCGGCATTTCTGACATCCGGTGCGGTTCTGCACACAGTTTCGTTTGCGATCTCGTTTTCGCTGATTACCTTCTTACATATTGTTTTTGGTGAGCTCGCCCCGAAAACCGCTGCGCTCGAGCTTTCTGAGCGGGTTTCTTTTTTTGTTGCCGTTCCGCTGCAATTATTTTATACAATATTCAGCTATCCGATTCGTGCCCTGGACTGGACCGGAACCAAGACAGTCCGACTTTTTGGGCTTGAGGCCGCCGGCGAACACGGATCGAGCTATACGGAGGATGAGATTCGCAGCCTGGTTGCACTCTCACAGGAAAGCGGACATCTCAACGAAGAAGAACGAAGGCTGATCAACAAGGTATTTGAATTTTCAGAAACCACGGTTAAAGAGGCGATGATACCGCGGACCGAGATCGTTGCATTGCCCGAAACGAGTACATTGAGCGAGATCGCAAAAGCTTTTGGTGAGAGCGGATTTTCAAGACTGCCGGTATATCGCGGGTCACTAGACGATATTTCGGGCATGATACATAGCAAGGATCTTGTCGGATATATCGAAAAAGGGAATGCGTTTGATATTACCGAAATACTTATCAAACCCAATTACGTGGTCGATACGGCGAGGCTCGAGGACGTTCTCAGGCAGATGCAGAGGGAAAAGTTTCATTTTGGATTTGTCGTTGACGAACACGGCGGCATCGAAGGCATTATCACGCTCGAAGACCTGCTCGAAGAGATCGTCGGCGACATCTCAGACGAACACGACGAAGAGGTACACGAGCAGATCGACCCTCAGCCCGACGGCAGCTTTTTGCTCGACGGCGGCCTGGCTGTCCGCGACCTAAACCGGCAGCTGGAATTGAGTCTGCCCGTTTCGGACGGCTATACAACCATTGCGGGTTTTCTGATGGCGGAGGCCGGTGAGATATTAAACGAAGGCGAAACGGTGCGGTTTAACGGACATATATTTATGGTCGAAAAGGTCGAAAAACGCCGTATAAAACTGGTGCGGATGGAAAACGCTTAATTCGTCTATTCCTTAAAACGAAAACGCTCGTTGGGAACATTAAGTCGGATCCGTATTGTCTTTTCAATTTCGTCCACGCTAAGCTAATTGCTGGTCTAGCAAACTAATATCAGGAGTTTTTACAAATTATGAGCTTTATTGAGCAGGTTTGGGCACGCGAGATAATGGATTCGCGCGGAAATCCGACGATTGAGGCTGAGGTGATTCTGGAGGACGGCACGCAGGGCCGCGCCGCCGTGCCGAGCGGAGCCTCGACCGGTGAGAATGAGGCCGTGGAACTTCGAGACGGTGATAAAAACCGTTATCTCGGGAAAGGAGTTCTGACGGCGGTCAAAAACGTAAACGATGTGATCGGGCGCGAACTCGAGGGACTCGATTGTCTCGATCAAACTTTAATTGACCAGACGATGATCGATTTTGACGGAACCGAAACAAAATCCAAGCTTGGAGCCAACGCGATCCTTGCCGTTTCGCTTGCCAATGCACGTGCGGCGGCGGCGTTTCAGGAAATGCCGCTTTACCGCTACATCGGCGGAACGAACGCGAAAACACTGCCGGTTCCGATGATGAATATTCTAAACGGCGGCGCGCATGCGGATAATAATGTCGATTTTCAGGAATTTATGGTGATGCCGGTCGGTGCGGAGAGTTTCAGCGAAGCCCTTAGATGCGGAGCCGAAATATTTCATAATCTCAAAGGCGTTCTGCAATCACGCGGTTATTCTACCGGTGTAGGTGACGAAGGCGGTTTTGCTCCAAATTTGAAATCTAACGAAGAAGCCGTCGAAACAATCCTCGAAGCGATAGACAAGGCAGGTTACAAAGCAGGTGAAAACGTGATGCTGGCCCTCGACCCGGCGGCGAGTGAATTTTTCAAGGACGGAAAATATATCTTTAAAAAATCGGACGGACGGGAACTAAGTTCAGACGAAATGGCCGCATATTGGGCCGATTGGTGCGGCAAATATCCGATAATTTCAATCGAAGACGGGATGGCTGAAAACGATTGGGATGGCTGGAAAAATTTGACGGATCGAGTCGGTGAAACGGTTCAGCTCGTCGGCGATGACCTCTTTGTAACAAACGTGAAATTCCTACAAAAAGGCATCGACGAAAACGCCGCGAATTCAATTCTTATAAAGGTAAATCAGATCGGGACGCTGACCGAAACCCTTGACGCGATCGAGCTTGCCCGAACGAATAATATGACCGCCGTGATCTCGCACCGCTCCGGCGAAACCGAAGACACTTTTATCGCCGATCTTGCCGTCGCAGCCAACGCCGGCCAGATAAAAACCGGCAGCCTCTGCCGCTCTGACCGTATTGCTAAATACAATCAGCTTCTCCGCATCGAAGAAGACCTCGGCGAATCGGCCCGCTATCCCGGCCGCAATGCATTCTATCAGTTGCGGTAATTGAACTTTTCACGGACGAGGAATGTTCTCGGCGTCAACGTTGGAAGCGGTCTTGGGAATTTGGTCGGATAAAGAAGAATCGGCTCACGAGATTGCGCG
This sequence comes from Pyrinomonadaceae bacterium, assembly GCA_041747575.1. Lineage (GTDB taxonomy): Bacteria > Acidobacteriota > Blastocatellia > Pyrinomonadales > Pyrinomonadaceae > OLB17. Next base: position 148,037 of record JBGTEX010000054.1, on the reverse strand, counting down.
GAAAATTAGAGAAAATAATCGAAAAGTGACATGAGCGGATTCCTGATCGATAGAATTTTGTACAGATTGGTTTGGATTTATCCGAATCTAGACATTCCCAAAGTTGCGGCAAGGCTAAATCAGTTCTAGAATGAGAAGTTAAAACTAACTCCTTTTAGATCCACTGACTAAGTCGAAAGTTTTTTTCCAGAATTTTTGTACCCCTATGGTAAAATGCGGAAAGCAGATAGGAGTATTATGGGACAGCTAATAATTGAGGTGCCGCAAGATATAAATCTAAGGTTAAAAATTAAGAGTTTAAAGATTGCAAATGAGATATTGCGCCTTGCCCAGAAACCGAAACAGCCGGAGACCCTTAAGTTAGCTTTACCCGATCTGGATGATGTGAACGCTGACGATGCGTTGGGTATCTGGTCTGATCGCGAAGAGTCGGCGCTCGAAATCGCACGTAAGATCAGAGAAGGTAATCGGAGGATCACGTGAGCCGCTTCTTGATCGATACCAACGTGTTCTATAAAATATTTAGCAACGATTTAGCTGCCAAGAAATATATTGAAAGTCTCGATGCAATGATTGACTCGACGATTTACATCGAGTGTTTGCAGGGATCAAAGTCTAATAATGAGAAGAGGGTGATTGAGAAATATATAAGTAAATTTCCACTTCTCCCCATAACCCCAAAAGCCTCGGCCTTAGCGATTGATTTAATACGACGGTATTCGAACTCCCATGGTCTTTTTCTGCCTGACGCCTTGATCGCCGCTTCAGCCCGCACAAACACCTTGACGCTTCTTACATATAACCTCGGCGACTTCAAATTCATTTCGGGGCTGAAATACGCTGAACCATCAATTTGATTTATGTCTGAGTTGCAAATGGCTGAATTTATAATCAATACTGACAGGTCGAATCTTCAGATCGACGTTATCCATTCATTTTTAGCCGAAAAATCCTATTGGGCACAAGAGCGAACGATCGAACAGACAAAAACTGCGATTGAGAATTCGATCTGTTTTGGCGTTTATCATGGCGAAAGACAGGTTGGATTTGCCCGAGTTGTCAGTGACCTCGCCACTTTTGCTTATCTTGGCGATGTATTTATTATCGAAGAATTTCGCGGCCGCGCCTTGAGCAAATGGCTGATGGAGACGATCGTTTCTCACCCCGATCTTCAGAATCTCCGAAGATGGTTACTCGCGACTCGCGATGCTCACGGTCTTTATGCCCAATACGATTTTGCCGCGCTCAAATTTCCTGATCGATGGATGGAACGCACCGCCCCGGATGCGTATTGACGTGTCGGCAGGCAAGCGGGCGTGTACATTTAGTGTCGGAAGCTGCCCGATAAATTGTGTTTATTTATTGCCGCGGATGCGCCTATAATAGAGGAGCAATATTTCCTATTCGGAAACAAATTTCCGTGTGATTGCTTTTTTCGTTTCCTGTTTTCCTGTCACCATTTGATGAGCGTAAAAAAATCGAAAACCAGACGTCCGGTTGCACTTGTCATTTTGGACGGCTGGGGTTATGCGCCGCGAACCGAAGGAAATGCTATTGCCATTGCGCATACACCATATTACGACGAAATTTGCCGTACATACCCGATGACAACGCTTTCGGCGGCTGGGCCGGGAGTCGGACAGGCTGACGAACAACCCGGAGACGCCGAGGTTGGACATTTGAATATTGGTACCGGCCGTGTGGCTCAAACTCAGGTCGCGGCGATAAAAACCGCCGTAGCCTCGGGTGAATTTATGGAGAACCAGGTTCTCACGCGTGCATTAACAAAAGCTAAATCAGACGCATCGGCGGTACATTTAATCGGGCTGTTGAGTGACGGGGCCGTACATTCATCGACCGAGAACCTCTTTGCCTGTCTCAGGCTGGCAAAACTTATAGGGCTGACGGATGTCTATATCCACTGCATTCTCGACGGCGTCGATGTGCCGGAGCGCACCGCCGATATCTATGTCGAAGCCCTGGAAATAAAGCTTGCCGATATCGGAATCGGCAAGATCGCGACTCTGTGCGGACGTTTTTTTGCGATGGACAGCAGCGAACGCTGGGAGCGCACAGCTCGTGCTTTCACGATGCTCGTCCACGCCGAAGGCGAACGCTCGAATGACGCCGTAACCGCTGTTCGAAATTCATTTCTTCGCGGCATTTCAGACGAATTTATTTCGCCTATAGTTATCGAGCGCTCTCCAGATGTACCGGTTACGACGGTTAAAAACGGTGATCTTGTCATATTCTTTAACCATCGCCCCGAAACGATGCGGCAGCTTGTCAGGTCGCTCTGCGTACCAGAAGGAGCAATCGGTGCAAAACCGTCTGTCGAAACGGTTTGTTTGACCGAATATGACTCTGCTTTCAATTTACCCGCGGCTTTTAGACACGTTCCGGAAAAAAACACTCTTTCCGAAGTTTTGTCGGGTCTTGAGATACCGCATTTTAAGATCACAGAATCCGCCCGTTCCGCGCATTTGACACGTTTCTTTGACGGCGGAGCCGATTCAACGCGGCAGGCGGAGCAGGAGATTATCGTCGGTTCTATTTCGAAAGCCGCCGAAATTTATCCTGAATCACAGAGCTTTAAGATCACCGATAAATTCCGGCAGGAGATCGAAACCGCACCGGATGCGTTTTTTGCCGTCAATATTCCAGCGGCGGATATGATGGCGGTAACCGGTGACATAGATAAAACGGTGGCTGCGATACAATTTATCGACACGTGCATCGGCGGTATTTGCGAAAAGATGCGGGAACTTGACGGTGTAGTAATGATAACTTCAACGCACGGTAATTGCGAGCAGATGATCGACGCAAGCGGCAGGTTAAACCCTAATGCTACGGCCAACCCGGTGCCGTTTCACTATGTCGATGACAGGGCGGCAAATATCCGTCTTTACGAAGGTAAATCTCTCGAAGATATTGCACCGACAATCCTCGGCCTTTGGGATATCGAAAAGCCGGCCGAGATGACGGGAACGGACCTCAGGTGCATATAGGATCGCCATTGCGGGACACGGATTTTAATTTTCAAAACATTCTGGTTATCGATTTCGGGCAACTGGGTGATATGATACTCAGCCTCCCGGCGCTCAGCGCGATTCGTGAGCGTTTTCCTGTATCTAAGATTACGCTGCTTTTGGGAAAGCCTGGTGCCGATATTGTCCGGATCGCAAATGTGTCGGACGAACAAATCTTAGTTGACCGCGTCGCGCTTCGCGATGGTAATAAAATAAGATCGATCGCAAATATTCTACAGTTAATAGGACAAATACGCCGCAGAAAATTTGATTTCGTAATTGACCTCCACAGCCTTTCGGAAACAAATCTTCTCGGGTTTATATCCGGTGCAAAATGGCGGCTTTATGCAAATCGTGAGAGCCGCTCGCTCGATCGGCTTTCACGATTTCCGACCAAGCCGCCAAGGGAAGATAAATCAAAACACTATACCGACAGATATTTTGACGCCTTGTCTCCGCTCGGGATCGATGCGTTCGATCAAAAATTCAGACTCGATCCGCCGACAGAAAATATTGCTGAGATCGATGCTCTGTACGATGAACTCCGCATCTCCGAAAAAAAGCGAATCGGAATGTTCGTTGGCGCCGGCCATCCGAGCCGGTGCTGGCGAATTGAAAATTTTGCTGAATTGGCCGCCCGACTTGTAAAAAATACCAAAAATGCCGTTCTGATCTTTCTCGGCCCCGAAGAAGCACATCTGGTTGATTTTGTCCGCATAAACTTTCCGCCGCAAGCCGTAATACTCGACAAACTTAAACTTCTGCCCTTAATGGCCGCGACCGCGAAGCTCGACGTCCTCGTCAGCAATGACACGGGACCGATGCATTTAGCCGCTATCGCGGGTGCTCCGATCGTGCTGATTTCAGACAGCCGCGCACCGTCGTGTTTTCTACCGGTCACCGAGAATCTACGTGTACTTAATAACGCAAAAATTGACGAGATAACGGTCGAACAAGTTCTCGATGCAGTGCTGCAAACGGGCATTTGAATTCGTTATGGGCCGACTCGGACGCCCGCCGCTCAATCGATCCGGTAAAGATTCAATCTTCACGCATTTTCACAGCAAAGTTTTTTGACTATAATTGTCATTCCAATTAACGGACAGATTATGGTTGAAGAATTTGCGTTTGCGCAGGATGACGAACGCCGTAAAACGCGACAAAATGGAACAGGCTGGATCGAGGTTATCGCCGGTTCGATGTTTTCGGGCAAATCAGAGGAATTGATTCGCCGTCTGACCCGAGCGCGGATCGCCCGGCAAAAGGTGCAGGTGTTTAAGCCGGGAATCGACGCCCGATATTCGAAAGAAGAGATCGCGTCGCACTCAGGCCAGAAACATCTCTCGATACCGGTTGCAAATACCGCCGAAATGTTGTCGCTCGTCGAGCGTGACACGCGGGTGGTGGGCATTGACGAGGCCCAATTTTTTGATATGCCAATCATCGACGCCGTCAACCGCCTCGCCGAAAACGGGAAACGGGTAATTATCGCTGGTCTCGATCAGGACTATACCGGAAAACCGTTCGAACCTATGCCGCAGCTTCTTTCGATTGCCGAGTTTATAACAAAAACGCATGCGATTTGCGTAAAATGCGGCTCGACAGCGAACTACTCGCAGCGAACCGTCGAATCCGACGCCCGTGTCGAAGTCGGTGCCGCCGACAAATATGAGGCCCGTTGCCGCAAGTGTTTTGTACCGCACGCAGACGCCCCGACACTCATTTAATAAAGTCGGATACCGGAGCGTTTTTGTGTCGCGGAAAGGCCGGCACGTAAGCAAGGGTGTGCGGTAAACGCCAATACTTTCGGGCGAGCTTACACATCATTGTTCGTTATCCGGCTCTTAAACCGCAAAACTCTTTTTGTCCAAATTGATCCAATTCAGAGCGGCCCCGCTGAACAACATTTCCCTGATCGATTCGTCATAACCACAGGATTCTATCATTTTACCGGGCTCCGCTTCGCCTAACGGAAACGGATAATCCGTACCGAGAGCGACCTGGCCGGCACCGACAAGTTTTATGAGAAAGTCGAGCGTGGCGCTTTCATGCACGAGTGAATCGAAAAATATCCTGCTTAAATATTTTCGAGGGCTGTGCGGATTATCGACGGAGCACAGATCGGGACGGATATTAAAGCCGTGGTCTATCCGCCCCAGGGTTGCGGGAAATGAACCGCCGCCGTGAGCAAAACAAATTCGCAGGCCGGAGCATTTTTCGAGCGTGCCCGAAAAAATCAGAGAGCAGATCGCTCGTGATACTTCGGCCGGCATACCGACAAGCCATGGAAGCCAGTATTTCTGCATTTCTTTTTCGCCCATCATCTCCCACGGATGCACAAAAACGGACATATCAAATTCGTCGCAAGCGGCAAAAAAATCTAAAAACTGCGGTTCCCCTAAATTGAGCTGATTTATATTTGTGCCGATCTGCACACCTGCCAGGCCGATTTCTTTACAGCGTCTGAGTTCCCTTACCGCAAGCGCCGTGTCCTGCATCGGCACGGTTCCGAGCCCGATAAAGCGCGACGGAAAATCGCCCACAATCTGCGCAATATGATCGTTTAAAAACCGAGCGATCTCGGCTCCGTCGCGTGGTTTTGTCCAATAGCTGAACATTACGGGCACGGTCGAGAGTACCTGAACATCGACCCCCGACGCATCACATTCGCCGATACGCTGTTCTGCGCTCCAGCAATTCTCTTCGACGTCTCTAAAAACGGCGCCGTCGTCGCGCACCATTTTCGCATAACACGGTTTATAATGATCGAGGGACACAAAACCTCCGTATCCAAATTTCTCTTTCCAACGTGGAATTTCCTTTGGCAGAATGTGTGTATGGACGTCGATCTTTAACATTGGTCTATTCTACTCTTGGCGCCTGCTGAACGTAAATGTCCCCGCCAATTGCAAAAACCAACAAAAAAGGCGGGAATTTTTATTAAAAAACCTGAATATCTTAATGAGAGTGCTTTTAGGCTGCTCACAACCGGCAGCCGGTAACTGACAACCGGCGATCGATTTTGTATCATCAGATAAATAGAATTAGTACGTAAAAAAATAGTTAAACTGGAATTTATGAAAACAATCACAATCAATTTGGCATTACTTATAGTTTTAAGCATCTTTTTTTCGGCGTGCGGCGGGACGGCGACGTCCGACGCCAATGCCGTCGGCACTTCCGCCGATACGACGGTTGAAACGGAAAGCCCGACCGTTTTTCCACCGCTTGCTTCGGGACTTGCAAGCACTGAGCTTGAATTGCTGGATGGCAGCAAATTCACTATCGCGGACAAAAAAGGCAAGGTTTTGCTGCTCAATATATGGGGCACGTGGTGCGCTCCCTGTCGTGCGGAGATGCCTGATCTTATAAAAATGCAGAATCAATACAGCGATCAGGGATTTGAGGTTGTCGGGCTAAACATCGGCGACGGCGAAGGGACGCCTGAAACCATCAAACAGATCGAGGATTTTGCCGCGTCAATGAAGTTAAATTACACACTCGCCCGCATGCCAAATTCGGGGACGGAGCAGTTTTATCAAATATCTAAACAGCAAGTCGTGCCGCAAAGCCTGATCGTCGATCGCGAAGGCCGGCTCCGCGGTGTTTTTGTCGGCGGCGGGCCGCGAATCATCGCCGCAATGCACTCTGCGGTTGATAAGGTTATGAACGAGAAGCTGTAGGAACGCTCGGCTCGACCAAGATCGTTTTAAAGCCCGAAAGGCTGACGAGGCCCGGAGCCGAGCGTCTTGGTTTATTGATAAATTTTTTCTGCGTATAGTTGACCGCGGCTTTTGGCGTATCTCTCGCATCGCTGTAGAATGCGGCGAGCTGCGCGGCCTCGATCAGCGTGCGGGTTGGGATTTCCTTGCGAGTCGGGTTTCTGACAACGACGTGCGACCCCGGATAATCGGCCGCGTGAAGCCACAAATCGAGCGATTTTGCGATTCGAAAAGTAAGAAAGTCGTTGTCTTTAGCCTTTTTGCCGACCAGGATTTCAAGTCCGTCGGACGAAATAAATTTTCTGGCTCCTTTAAATCCATCCGCCCTGTCTTTACGCTTACCCGCGAGGGCTTCAGGCTGTTTCACCGGAAGAAATTCGGATACGGCGTCCTCATCAGCCGCGGCTATCGCGGCTTCCAATTTAGCTTTTTGAATATCTAGTTTTTCTATATCTTTGCCGACGGTTTCGAGTCTTTTTGCGATCGCGGCGGCTCCGTTACGAGCCTTTGCATAGCGTTTGAAAAAACCGGTGGCGGCCTCGGACGGCGAATCGTTTCGATCGATACGGATCGCAATCTCAGGCTGTTCCGGATCAAAAAAATCCGTTACGATAAAGCTATGGCCATCGCGGCGGATGTTTGAAATGTTAGCTAAAATGAGGTCTCCATAGCGTTTCCAATCATCGGCGTTGCCGTGTGCGGCTAGATCGCCTTCGAGGTTTTTTATCAGCTTTCGCTGTTTTGCGATCTCACCATTTATCTTTTTGCGGGCGGCCGCGGCAAGAGATTGGAAATAGTTTTCTGCATTACTCGACCTGCTTTCATCATCGAGCACGTCGGATAGAGACCGTCGGTTGAGGTCACGGATTTTTTCATCGGCTCTGTCTGCCTCGACCGGAACAATATATTTTTGACCGACCGCGCCGTCTTTCGCATCGCGGGCGGCAGCTACTATATTTTGACGGCTGTCGATAATGCAGATATTGGGGGTCTGCCCGCCGAGTTGGATCACCAGCGAAAGTAATTCGTCGGGCTGATCCGACGGTGCAAGCTCTAACCGCAGAACTTTTGCATCCTGATCATTCAAAACCGCGCCGAGTTCCCTGCCCGACAAAAGCTTTCGCATCCGAATCACAAACGGCGATGAGTGAACGGCTGACCGTTCGAGCACTTTGAGACGACGGCGAATCAGATAGGTTTTTCGGTTTTTCGGATCGAAATCGACAAATAGATACACCGCGTTATGCGGATAAAAATCGATGGCCATCGAGGACTTTGAAAGCGGAAATACCTTGCCAAACCGCCGTCCTAAAAACGCAGTTTCGATCTCACGGCTAATTTGTTCGATCTCGGCGTTATTCACGGTTTTTAGTTTACACCACTTGCTGCCCGCTACGGCGGACGCGGCGGCGTGTCGGTAGCCCGCAGGTCAATAAGGGGCTCCACGTTTGCCTCCATGCGGCGTTGAGCCCTTACTGACGTGCGGGCTACTGACACGGAAAAAAGACCCGAAAGCATAAAAGCTCCGGGCCTGTCAAAAAAAATTAATTGACAAAAAAATTAAAACTCTCTTACGAGTATGGTGCCTGACAAGAGGTCATGCACCGCTCGATTTTCTTCGTTATAAAAGACGGTCAGAAAACCGACGCCGCCAAAGGCAAGAGAGAGGATAAAAACCGACGAGCTGACAGCCGCCTGATGAAGCGTTGGGTATTCGTTCTCCACCGCATCGACAAGCTCAAGCGAAAAAAGCCGCATTCCCATCGTTTTGCCATAAAACCCTAGACAGACGGTCATGTAAATAAAAGTTATGATCGAGCAAACCCCGGCGTATGCAAGCAGCCCGGGAAGCGTAAACCATTCGCCGCTGGTAAAGGCAACGGGCGAAAGTAGCAGCATACCGGCAAAACCGGCGATTATCAGGTCAAAAAGCCCCGCACCGAACCGCGTCGAAAACTGGGCAAGATCCTCTATCTCATCAATCAGCGTCTCGGTTGTTTTGACGGCGTCGATCTCGGTGTGTTCGGCTTTGATTCGGATGCGTTTGATCGCCGCAAACTCAGATTCGGATTCCGTGTCACTATTTTGGATAACAGTATCCGGAATTTCCAGTTCCGTATCGCGTCTGATATCAAGCGGCGGCAGCCTGTTGGTATCGCGTATCACGGGCGGCGAAGGCGTCACGCTGACTAGCCTCGGTTTTGGCGAAGCGTTTAAACGGGCTGCCGCAGTCGGTACGCCGCTTGTTGAAATTACGTCAAACTTATAGCTTTTTGCGGGTGGCGGTGCGGGTTTGGGAATACTGAGAAATTTGTTTCGCGATTCGGTTATGCGGAGCATTGCACTTGCTACACGCGGATCCGAAATATCAGGTTTTGCCGCAACCGGTTCGTCCTGCGCCGCATCGTCCGGCTTCACCGCGGCCGCGGCGACCGCCGCAAACGTCGTTCGGCCAGCGGCGGACTTTGCCGAAACGGTTTCTATACGCCCGCCTTTTCGCTTTTGCACTGCATTTTGCAGTTGAATCCGCCAATCGGGCAAATCGGTATTTTTGTTATGAAATCCGACCAGCGTCGGGCTTGTTTTTGGAGCGGCTAGATCAGCAGTTTCCCGCCGTTTTTGAGGCGTCGGAACCTCGGCTACGGGCAGCCGCGCCGAGATAGCCTCGGCCGGTTTTGCGGTCACCACGGCAGCGGCGGCCAACGGTGCCGGTTCCGTTTTGACGTACGGGCGGCTCTGCGGTACCAGACGCCCCGACGTTATTTTGGTCTGCATTTCTTCGCGAACGGTGTCACGCATCATGGCACCGCAACTTGGACAAATTGAGAGTGTCGGGGCTAAACTCCGATTACATACGGGGCAATTCATAGGTTTCCATGTAATCTGATCTAAGATTTACTAAGAGAGAGTAAAAGAAATCTAGGCGATAATATCAAGAATCACTTGAACTAGTCAACAGTAAAGCGCAGAAAACTTTAAACCTTTCCGGTGTCCAGCAAATAAACCGCCAGGCCGGCAAGGGCGGCTGATGTTAAAACGATAATCAAGATCGTGATCAAGCGTTTCGAACCGCCGCGTTCGGGGCTATAATTTTTTACCGGCCCTGCACCGTCCGGCCCGGCTGCTTCGATTGGCAAAGGTTCCTCATCAATCGGAATCTCCGCAAAAGCAGGGAGTTCTGTATCGATCTCGTCCTGGTCGATCTTTTCCAAATCAGGGCTTTCTGTATCTACATCCTCTTGTCCGGACGGGAACTTAAAGCCTTGCGGCCTGCGGCCCTGCGAGGTACGAAAGACGGGGTCGGGCATTGTCCAATCGGCACCATTATCTCTTGATTTAGGTTCGTCGCTCATCGTTTCCCCTGGCTGAACAACCGTTTAATTTTGAATATCCAATACGTCCGAACGAGTAATTATAGCAGTAATTCGTTTAAAATCCTCGATCAAAACGGCCGGGTGCTTTTGGAGTTTTGACTTAATTTCCCCTAGGCTCGTGTCCGCATCGAGTACCGGAAAGGTTTTGTCCATAACATCGCCGACCTTGCCGTCGAGAAGTTCGCGATTTACCAGAAGTTTTGTTAAAACGTGGCTTTCGCGTAAGGATCCGACGGGCAGATTATTTTCCAAAACCGGAATCTGTGTCACGTCGTTCTCACTCATCAACGCGAGGGCGGAGCTTAGCGTTTCATCAGGCGAGACAAAGATAAGCTCGCGCGGAGCATCCGCATTTTTTGTTTCGGCGATCAGAGCTGCGGTTATACGCTGCGGTTCGAGCAGGAGTTTTTCTTTCATCCATTCGTCAGAATGAAATTTCGATAAATAATGCTCACCCGTATCGCAGACGATAAATACTACCAGATCCGTTTCGTCCAGATCCTTTGCGACTTTGAGAGCCGCGGCAAAAATTGTGCCGGTCGAACCGCCGCAGAATATGCCTTCGCGGCGGCCTAACTGACGTGCAAGATCAAATGATTCGCGGTCGGTAATATTTATGATCTCGTCGATCGTGTTCAGATCGGCGTTTCCGACCGGCAAATTTTGTCCGATGCCTTCGACGAGATAGGGCGAAGCTTCAGGAACGTGGCCTGATTCTTTGTACATCTTAAAAATCGAACCGTACGGATCGGCTCCGATGACCTTTATTCTCGGGTCTTTTTCCTTCAGATAGCGTCCGGTGCCGCTGATCGTACCGCCGGTGCCGATGCTGGCTACGAAATGCGTGATCGCACCGTCGGTGGCCTCCCAAATCTCCGGCCCTGTGGTTCGGTAATGGGCCGCCGGATTTTGCGGATGATTATACTGATCCGGATAAAATGAATTTGGCGTCTCCTCGGAAATGCGTTTTGCGGTCGAAACGTAATGGTCGGGCGTACCGGGCTTGGCGGCCGCCGGACAGATGACAATATCGGCTCCCAACCCCTTTAAATACCGTACTTTTTCTACCGACGCCTTCTCGGTCAAAACAAATATGCACCGGTAGCCGCGAACCGCCGCCACGAGCGCGAGCCCGATACCGGTATTTCCCGAAGTCGCCTCAATTATCGTACCGCCCTTTTTTAATACTCCTTCCCTTTCCGCCCATTCGATCATCGAAATACCGATCCGGTCCTTGACCGAATAACCCGGATTCAGACTCTCCATTTTAGCGTAAACCGGAGTCTTTATCTTGTGTTCTTTTGTAATATTGTTTATGCGGACAAGCGGTGTATTGCCGACGAGTCCGAGGATGTCGTTGTAAAATTTCATGTGTTCAGAGTCGGCTCTTTTCAGGCGCGTTTCACGCCCTCCGCCGAATGGTTTGTTGTCTGATAATGAGTTTATTAGGAAAGCAGCTTTAAGGCAAGAAGTGCTCCCCACCATGACACGGATGCGAAAAAGCTAAGCAAAATATAGATTATAATGATTCGCACAGGCCGGGTTAAACTGTGCGGAGCATTTTGGACACACGGAATTGCAGTCAAAATATTTAGTGATCGAGAGCTGATGACCGCAATTGCCGCACAAAACGGCTTTGCTGTTTCTTTCACCGACCGGCCACGTGTCCGAAGTATGGGCCGCGACCGCCGCGTGGCATTCGTAACAGGGAAACCATTTGCCGCAGCATTTAAATTTTATAGCGATGACGTCAATTTCAGACCTGTAATGACCGCAGCGCGTTTGCCCGTCAACATCGACGCCATATACCTTTTCGCCGTGAATTATACGCATAACGAAATATATTTCGGATTCACTCTCGACCAATTCAAATGCGTGCAGCGGCCGAGTCTGATAGAATTATTGTATGAGAAATTTAGAAACAGCAACACTTGCGGCGGGGTGTTTTTGGTGTGTCGAGGCGGTGTTTGACGATTTGCAGGGCGTCGAGGACGTTGTTTCGGGTTATTCGGGCGGGCATACCGAAAATCCGACATATAAGGAAGTATGTTCGGAAACGACCGGCCATGCCGAGGTCGTTCAAATTAAATTTGACCCGTCCGAACTGACATACGGTGACCTTTTGCGTGTTTATTTTACGGTTCACGACCCGACGACATTAAACCGGCAGGGCAATGATATTGGCTCGTCGTACCGCTCGGCTATTTTTTATCATTCGGACGAACAGCGTCAGGCCGCCGAAGGCGTAATCGCCGAGATCACCGCCGAAGGCTTATATGAAAACCCGATCGTTACCGAGGTCGCGGCTTTTGACAAATTTTGGCCGGCCGAAGATTATCATCAGGAGTATTTTTCTAATAATCCCGGCCAACCATACTGTGCCGCCGTCGTCGCACCAAAAGTATCAAAATTTCGGCAAAAATTTGCTTCCAGGCTAAAACGCTGATTGATGTTGAGACAATGTAACTATGATGTTGCTCCGTCGTTTTAGCTTAAACAGCTTTCGTTTAGCCGAGCTTACGTATATTACGCATTGCAGAAAAATGCGGATGCGCGGTTAAAGTTTTGGCCGTGAATCGGGTAACACCAGATCAAAGCCTGCTCAAATTAGCATCACAGTTTCCCGATCAACATTAAAACGCCGATCAGGATAAAACCGACCGCCACGATCCGCTGCAGCCACTCGACCGGTATGATCTGGCCGAGAAGCCCGCCAACCAAAACGCCCAACAGCGATACCAAGACGAGCGCCGCGCTCGCGCCTAAAAATACGGCGAATTTTGATTCGGTGTTTGCCGACATCGTCATAACCGCGAGCTGCGTCTTGTCGCCAAGCTCAGCCAAAAATAAAGTTAAAAAAGCCGTTCCAAAAATTTTCCATTCCATTGGGATAGTTTACAAGATTTTTTGCGTGTGTTGAGTTTTATGTGTGTCCGGGCGTGCAGGCAAGGCGGCATGTATCAAATAGTGATCCCTGGTAACCGCGCCGACCGCTAGCGTGCATTCTACCGCTTAGTAAATACTACAAAGCCTGTTCCGACTTGCATCTTTTACCGTTTTGGTTCAGAATTCGCTAAAAACAAAAGACTGCCGGACCTGCTCAAATCACAAAACACAGTTTCAGGGAAACCAATATGATAAATTCTCTATTTCGAAAAAAATCTATATCACAGATCCAGGCTGATGCGGCCGCGGGTTTGTCCGAGCATGCTCAGGAAGGCGTCGGCGGCGAGGGCGGCGGCCTGCGGCGGACGCTTGGGGTTTTTGACCTTACATTGATGGGCGTTGCCGCGATCGTCGGTGCCGGAATTTTTGCTTTGATCGGCAAGGCGTCCTATAACGGCGGGCCGGCGGTTGCTTTGCTCTTTGTTTTTACGGCTTTTGCATGCGGCTTTTCGGCTCTCTGTTACGCCGAATTCGCCTCACGCATTCCGGTCGCCGGTTCGGCTTACACCTACGCTTATGCTTCGATGGGAGAATTTATAGCCTGGATAATCGGTTGGGATCTGATCGTCGAATACGCAATCGGCAACATCGCGGTCGCGATCTCGTGGAGCGATTATTTTACCGGTTTGATGAGGGGCTATGGTATCGAAATTCCGCTTCATTTTACGATGGATTTTCTGACCGCAAAACGCGGTTATGCGGCCGTGCAGGAAGCCGTTTCCGGTGGCGCAGCCGTCGAAGGCCTGACCGCCGCGTGTTCAGCCGCGGAGGCGGCGGTTAGCTGCGGACAGATCGACGGATATCTGGCGTGGCTTAATTCGCCGAATATAGGCGGTATTCCGATCGTCGCTGACCTTCCGGCCCTGTTGATTGTCCTGGTAATTACATCGCTGGTTTATATCGGTATCCGCGAATCGAAATTTGCTGCAAATATCATGACCGTTTTAAAGGTCGCTGTTATTCTGCTCGTTGTTTTTCTCGGTCTGAATTATGTGAACCCCGCAAATTGGTCGCCGTTTGCGCCAAACGGCGTTGAGGGTGTTCTAAAGGGTGTCTCGGCCGTATTCTTTGCCTATATCGGTTTTGACGCACTATCGACAACGGCCGAGGAATGCAAAAATCCGAGACGCGATCTACCGATTGCGATGATTTTGTCGCTCGTAATCTGTACAATTTTGTATATTGCGGTAGCTCTCGTGCTGACCGGAATGGTGAGCTATCGGCTGCTCGATGTCGGCGATCCGCTGGCTTTTGCGTTTGGCCCTGAGGGTGCAAATATACCCTGGGTCGCCGGTATTATAGCGGTTTCGGCGGTTATTGCCCTGGCAACCGTTTTCCTCGTTTTCCAGATCGGCCAGCCGCGTCTGTGGATGGCGATGAGCCGCGACGGGCTGCTGCCGCGAATATTTTCGTCGATTCATCCAAAATTCAAAACACCGTGGTTTGCGACGATTGTTACGGGTATCGTCGTGGCAATTCCCGCGCTTTTTATGAATTTGACCGAAGTTACAGATCTCGCAAGTATAGGAACGCTTTTTGCCTTTGTCGTCGTATGTGCGGGTGTGCTGTTTAAGGATCGGGAATTTAAAGAAAGCGGGACGCGGTATGTGCCGTATATCAATTCGCAATTCATCCTTCCGGTAATTCTGATCGGCGTGGCGTCGGTAATATTCTATTTTGACCCGGCGGCTTTGAGTAACTTTCTGACGATCTCACCGGTCGAGGGCGAAAGCGCATTTGGCGCGTTTTCGCATAAGATACCGATGATATTTTTTATCATCGTTGCAGGGCTGCTCCTGGTGCTCAGCTTGCTCAAAAAGCTGTCGCTGATACCGATTTTGGGGCTTTTATCGTGTCTGTATCTGATGACTGAGCTTGGCGTTACAAACTGGCTGCGGTTTGGCCTGTGGCTGCTCGTCGGGCTGGTAATATATGCGCTTTACGGTTACCGCAACAGCCATCTCGGTCGCGGCGAAGTTGGAACGGTTCCGGCGGAGTAAAAAGGTTTACAAACCTTTACATCAATGCCAAAACTATTCGGGCTGGAACAGCGTCTTATTTTGGCGTAGATTTAACTCGGTCAGGAGCAAATGTTATGAAGAGAAATTTTGTTTTCGCGGCGATGCTTTCGCTGTTTGTTTGTGTTATTGCAGTCTCGGCACAGGATAAAACGTCAAAGGCTGCAAATTTTTCGGGGATCTGGACGCTGGACGTCGCCAATTCGAAATTGGGCGAGCGCAGCAATATCGAATCCCAAACCATGACGGTCACACAGACCGAAACAACGATAAAGGTCGAGATGGCGACAAAACGCAAGGGTGCGGGTGGCGGGCGTCCGGGCGGAGGTTTTGTCGGTGGCGGCGGTGGTGACACGGCGCTGACGTATAACCTTGACGGAAAGGAAACCAGGAACGATGGCGGCGGTGCGACCCCGGTTATGCTAAAGGCCAAATTTGACGGCAGCCAGCTTAACATTTCACAATCGCGTACATTTAATGGGCCACAGGGCGAAATCTCGATTGTCACTAAAGATAAATGGTCACTCGGCGCAGACGGAAAGACGCTGACCGTCAACCGCGAAAGCTCAACTCTGCGCGGCTCAAACTCAACGACTTTAGTGTTTGTAAAAAAATAACTTTTTACGCAGGCATTTTCAGGCAGCCTTGCATTTCGCCCTAAAGCGCGGCAAATGCGTCATTGCCCGTAGCGTGGGTGAGATGGCGTGTGTCATTTACAGAGAGAATGCGGATGTTTCGCGAGCTGTAGATCTCAAAACGGTTAATGCCGCAATTCGAGGTGATTATCCACGGGGTTGTTTTCGTACCGCGGTGAATGGCTCCCATCAAGTGCAGCGTTAAATAGCAGATTGCCCCGGTGTGCGAAAATATCGCGATCCGGCCGCTGTTGTTGGCCCTGAGAATTTTTCGCAGATCGGCGGTAATTCGTCGAAGCAGCTGCCGGTAACTCTCACCGCCGGTTATAACGTGATTGATGTTGCGATTTACAAGCGCATAATAATCTTGCGGAAAATGAAGCTTTGATTCGTCAAAGGTTAACCCTTCGAGCTTTCCGACATGTCGTTCGCGCAAAGCTTTTGACTTGAGGATCGGGAGGTTTAGGAGATCTGCCAGAGGTTCGGCGGTTTGCATCGCACGGGTCAGATCGCTCGAATAGATGGCGCTGATTCCTTCGTTTTCAAGAGCCTTCGCCGTTTTTTTTGCCTGCTCGATTCCCAGTGCAGACAGCGGCGTCGGCCCATGACCGCCAAAACGGCCTTCGGCATTACCGGCCGATTGGCCATGGCGGATCAAATATAAACGAATAGGGTCGGGCATTCTTTATTTTCCATTTCAGGGAACCTGTTTAATAGTTTTGCGCCGCCGTGCGAAAACCTGCAGGGCCCCAATTCGCTGATTCAACCTTTGCGGTCGTTGCGAATCGAAAAAAGTGCCCATGCGATTATTATGAATCCGATGGCCGTAATTATCGGCGGCAGAAGTATTTTGTCGCCCGACAAGCCCGCAAAACCGATGACAAACGCCAGAATTATCAAGGCGACAGAAGCGATCGTTAAAGTTGGTGTAAGTTTCATAATTTTATGCGGCAACGGCCTCGGCCTTTAATTTTTCGGTTTGGTAATGCGTTCGGAGTGTTTCGACAAACTCGTCTATTTGCCCCTCCATCACGAGTTCGAGTTGATGAACGGTAAGGCCGATGCGGTGGTCGGTGACACGATTTTCTTTGAAATTGTAAGTGCGGATTTTTTCCGAACGGTCACCGCTGCCGACCATCGACTTGCGTTCGGCCGATAGTTCGTCGTGCTGACGCCTTTCTTCGAGTTCCTGCAGACGCGCACGCAGTATCCGCATTGCTTTTTCCTTATTCTTTATCTGTGATTTTTCATCCTGCATCGAGACGACCACGTTTGTCGGCAGATGGGTGAGGCGAACCGCCGAATAGGTCGTATTTACCGATTGGCCGCCCGGGCCGGACGAGCAAAAATAATCGACGCGGAGGTCTTTTGGATCGACATGGACGTCGACCTCTTCGGCCTCCGGCAAAACGGCGACGGTGATCGCGGATGTGTGGATGCGGCCGCTCGTCTCAGTCTGCGGAACTCTTTGGACACGATGAACGCCGGATTCGAAACGCATTTTTGAGTAAACATTATCACCCTCGATAACGGCTGTCGCATCCTTGATACCGCCGACGCCGGTATCTGAAATTTCGAGCATATCCATTTTCCAGCTCTGACGCTCGGCATAGCGTGCATACATACGAAGTATTTCGGCGGCGAAAAGCGTAGCTTCGTCACCACCGGTACCCGCACGAATTTCGAGGATCACATTCTTTTCATCGTTCGGGTCTTTTGGCAGCAACAGCGTTTTTAGCTCCTCTTCCGCAGCCGGAAGTTTGCCCTCGATTTCTGCGATCTCAAGCGCCGCCATTTCGCGCATTTCGTCGTCATCCACCAAATCCGCAAGATCCTTTGCTCCCTGCAAATCCTCGGTCATCTTGCGAACCTCGCGGTATTTCTCGACGATTTCGCCAAGGCTGCGATGCTGTTTCATCAACTTCGCGTAAACCGACATATCGGACATAAACTCGGGCTGTGAAATCTGCTCGGTCAAGTCCTCGTAAGATTTTTCAATTTGTGCAAGTTTTTCGAACATATTTGGATAATTGGTAGTTGGTAGTGGGCAGTGGGCAGTGGGCAGTGGCCAGTTGAATTCTAATCCCAATCTCAAATCTTTATTCTCTAATCTCTAATCTGATCACTGACCACTGACCACTGACTACTGCCCACTGCCCACTTTCCTCTGCCAACTGACCACTGACCCCCGACCACTTTCCTCTGCCCACCGACCACTGCCCTCTGCCCACCGCCAACCGCCCACTTTCTCAAACCACGACTTCCAATTCTCGTTGAAATGCCGGTGCATTTTCGACTTCTGACGGTTCAAGTTTTAACGATTCGTCAAGAGCCCTAATGGCAACTTCGAGCTGCTGGTCATCAGGTTCCTGCGTTGTGATATTTTGGAGCCAAAGGCCCGGAAGCGTCATAAATTTGAATATCGCACTCGATTCTTTTTTTGCTGCATAACGGATGACTTCGTATGAAAGCCCCGCGACCAGCGGCATTAAAGCGATGCGAACAAGAAGGTTAAGCCATGTCGCTTCAAAATTTATCACCGAAAATAAAACGATGGCCACGAGCATCACGACCATCAGAAAAGATGTGCCGCAACGCGGATGCTGACGCCGCTGCTGCGTCGCGTTGCCGGGTGTAAGATCGAGGCCTTTTTCCCAGGTAAATACTGTCTTATGTTCCGCACCGTGATACTCGAACACACGCCTAATATCACGCAGATACGACATCGTAAAGATCATAAAAACAAAAAACACCATCCGTATAAGCCCGTCGATCAAGTTAAACGAAACCCACGACCCGAAAGAATCGAGCTGTATCTTCCAGACGTACGCTTTTATCGTCTCAAACCAGCCGGCACCCGCCGCAAGCTCCGGCCCACCGGCCCATCCCAGAGCAATAAAGAACAAATTCGTCAACACCAGCGGAGCGACGATAAATAGCAAAATATTAAAACCGAGAGCAAAAATTATCGACCCGACGGCGCTGGCCGATTGGGACATACCCTTAGTCTTTTTCTCGGTCTTTTCAGGCCTAACGTCAGGCATTACGGCTTTGACCGGAGCTTTTAAAAAATCCTCATTCGTGGTGCCGCCAGCAAATGCCGCCTGTGTTTCAAAGGCTTTTGCCTTTTCAAGTTCCTCTTGTGCGGCCGCATCTTCTTCGTAAATGCGGGCCGAAAAATTAAGAGCCTTTATTCCGAGCGCCATTGATTGAATAAGCGTCGCACCGCCGCGAAGCACGGGCGTGTTGAGCCATTTATATTTGTCACTCCATTTCGGCAGCGTCTCGGCGGTTGTGATGATCGAGCCGTCCAAACGCCGGCACGCAATGGCGTAGGCCGAGGGGGTTCGCATCATTACGCCTTCCATAACCGCTTGTCCGCCCACGATAAGATCGCGTTCGACGGCAAATATTGTGTGTAGAAATTTAAGTTTTCTCGAGGTTGATCGGTTTTTCATATCGCTTGTTTAGATATAAATCTTATCGAAATGGATGTTCGGTCAATCGATAATTTTAGATTTTGAGGCCTGAAGTCCGCATTTCGCAAAAGCTCTGTTCGAATAGATGAGTATAAAATTAAAAAGACACCAGCCTTTTGCTGCCTTTCGCCGTCTGTGCGTTTCTTACACCTTTAGCGAATGGCGCCTTTGGCCGGCGTCGGATTTTGTTAGCTAATATTTGTCGGTTATTGACAGCACAAATGCATCGGGCCCGCTCGGACTGACGTCCGCGTTCCAATTATTTTGCGGCTCCGCGGGCGTATCGTTTATTAAATCGGTCAACGCGGCCGGCCGTATCGACCAATTTCTGTTTACCGGTAAAAAACGGATGGCACGCCGAGCAAATTTCGATATGCAGATCGTCACCCATCGTAGAGCGCGTCTTAAACGTGCTGCCGCACGCACATATCACCGATATTTCGTTATATTTCGGATGTATTTCTGGTTTCATATTTCTCACTTCCTTCGCCGTAGATAAGCGATGTGATTCTGCGATAACACGCAAACTTTAATTATATGATCGATTCAGAAATTGGTCAAGGCAAATGCTCTTACGCGTCCTCCCATTTGGCTCCCCTTTTCTGCCATACTACACCTTTGAACAGAGAGAGTTTTTTGCGGTTGTGGAAGGGCCGCCCGAAGACGGGACTCAAAAAATAACTTGGCTGGGAATATAAAAACATTTTCATTCGGTTTTATTTCCTGATCTTAGAAGCTTTTCCAGATGGTGTTCGCGGATGCTGTAGAGAGATTTTATCGCTTTGATTTGACGGTCAAAATTTGCAGGCTCCTTTGGTTTTTTTAAACGGGTGCCGACAAGCATATTATTTTTTGGGGTGTGTTCGGTCGGGACGAATTCGAAAAGTCTGGTCGAATAGCCGCTGCGTTCAAGTAATAGAGAACGCAGGCCGTCAGTTAAGGTTTCAGCGGTGCGTTCGAGCATTACCCCGTGTTTTAGGACGTCCCGAAACATTTCCGGCGGCTGCATCTGTGGGCGAATTTCCTGATGACAACAAGGGGCGGCGACGATCAGACCGGCATTTGCGGCAATTCCTTTGTAGATAGCGTCATCGGTCGCCGTATTACAAGCGTGGAGTGCTACGAGGATATCAACCGTGCCGACATCGTGACCGGCGATGCTGCCGACGACAAATTTGAGGCCGTCAAACCCTGATGCGGCCGCGACGCCGTTGCCGGCCTCGACAAGGTGACGGTTTGTGTCAACGCCGGTGATTTGCACGGCAATATTGCGTATATTTCTGAAATAATCGTATGCCGCAAATGTGAGATAGCCTTTGCCCGAACCCATATCGACGATCTTCAGTTCTGTGCGACCTCTGAGTTCGGATTTATCGACCAGACTCGCCAAAACCTCGATAAATTTATTGATCTGCCGCCATTTATTCTGCTCGCGGTCACGCACGCGGCCATTGTCATCGGTGATGCCGAGCGCACACAGATACAAGCTGTCTGCTTTGACCTGCTCCTTTTTTTCGCGATCGTGTCCGGTCTGCGGCAGGGCGGCAAATGTCGGCTTTGCGATGTTTAGCCGAGATTTCTGTTTTTTACCGATCTCCAATTGAAAATCATTTGCTTTTGTAAAAAGATGGCCACTAAAAAAATGTCCGTCCAGTGCCTCGGCAATTAAACTTGCGCCGGTTTCGAAATCAAAATTTTTCGCCGTGTCGCGCGTATTCTCGCGATAAAGAAAAAAAAGCCGCACTCCTTTTTTTGTTTTGACTAAACGAATCAGAATTTTCTGCAAATGCTCATCGGGGCCTTTATAGTTGCCAAGAGTCATCTTGACAAAAGTGTTGGCGTTGACGGCATTGACAAATTCCTTTACAAATCTATCGACCGTTTCTTTCATCCGAAAATCAACCTCCTAAATTTCCACCGTCGCGCTTTGCCGATCGCGGTTTCAGCCTTCGCGGGGCTTTAACCGCCTATTTTACAGGGATGTCTTAAAGTCAGAATAGGCAGCAAGCAAACACCAAAATAACACGAACGAAACAAGAAAATTAAAACTTATCGTCTTTTTGGTAGTATTTCGTGTGATTTAGCGTTTCCAATTTTTTAAAACTTACTTTTGAGACACTTCGATTGTCTCTTTTTTTGATTTGCGGCTATGCCCGGCCTTGCTCTTACCCTTGCGCGACCAAAAATCTGCTTTTCCCTAAGGTAGATACCATTTTTCCTGATGTTTGAAAGTGTGATCGTTTGAGACAATTAAATTTCTACTATTCGGTTTATCGGGGGTCGAAAATGAATTCATACTCATACCTTAATTCATCAAACGTCTGTGGCATTTATGAGGTTGATGCGTTCGGCAAGATCGTATATTGCGGTAATCTGGGCAACGGCCATTTTAGTAAAAACACGGATCTGATCGGGAACAATTTTTTTGATATTGCCGGATTTGAAAACGTCGAAGACTTTCGTCAGCGCGTTCAATTCTTTTTTCAGAACTCGGTTCCGACCGAAGTTTTTCCTTTCGATTGCCGTTGTAAGGAAAGTGTCTCGTATGTGAATGTTAAGCTGACACGGGTTTCCGAGACCGGATCCGAAGGACGGTCGCAATTTGTCATTATTGATATTCGCAAGGCTTGATCCCCATCTTTTTAGCTGCAGGCCTCTGCCGATGAAAAGGCACAGACTGTCGCGTTTTCTATCGTTTTTTCTCCCGCCGGACACTTTCGCCTTTGTTAGTTGACAAAAGTCGATTAAGATAGATATTTGCAGGCAATAAGCGGGTATGATGAAAACTTTTTCAGAATTTAGTTTTAGCAAACCGCAAAATCCATTTACAGATAAAAAAAATAAAGATCCGATTCGGGGCGAGCTTTACAGCATAGAGCGGCTCGAACAATTGGCTGTGTGGCTCGCTTCAGAGCAAGGCGAAGTTTTTCAGCCTAAAATTTTCCCAAAACTTCTGCCGCGTCTTGAAAATAACGGCAAGGTGTTAGTTGGCGCTTACGTGTCGTTAGCCGACGCCATCCGCAATCAACGAGCCATCTCACCGGCCGCCGAATGGCTGGTTGATAATTTTCACATTATCGAAGAACAGTTGCGTGAGATACGCGAAGATCTGCCAAAAGGTTTTTACCGAGAACTCCCAAAATTAAAAAACGGTGATTTTGCCGGCTATCCGCGAATATATGCGGTCGCTGTGATGACAGTCGTCCATACGGACAGCCGCTTCGACGTAGATACTTTTAAACGGTTTCTGCAGGCTTACCAAACGGTCAGGCCGCTGATGATCGGCGAATTGTGGGCGGCGGCTATAACCCTGCGGCTTGCTTTAGTCGAAAATCTAAGCCGCGTTGCGTCACAAATAATCATTGCCCGCGAAGAGCGCGAAGCCGCCGACACTCTGGCTGATGAATTGCTAAATCTGGCCGCGGATCAGCCTGAAGAATTACTGCCAAAGTTAAAAAAGACGCTTGGCAAAGAGAAAATTTTCGGACACGCTTTTGTCGCGCAAATCTCGCGCCGGCTTAGAGAACAAGACCCGCTGATCAATCCCATAGTCGAATGGCTGGAAAACAGGGTGCGTAAACAGGGCGGGACGATCGAACAGATCGTTCAGTCTGAACATCAACGCCAAGCCGCAACGCAGATCACCGTCGGCAATATTATTACGAGCATGCGTCGGCTCTCGACGATCGACTGGAAAGATTTTTTTGAAAGCATAAGCCTGGTTGACCCCATCTTAATGCAAGATCCGCTAAACGTTTACGGAGCTTTAGATTTCAAAACACGCGACCGTTACCGCGACGTGGTCGAAAAAATCGCAAAACGCACAAAAGCAAACGAACTGGAAGTTGCAGAATATACAGTAAAACTTGCAGAACAGGGCGTGGACGAGAGGTCTTCGCACGTCGGTTATTATTTGATCGACGAGGGAACCGCCGAATTAAAAGAGCATTTTAATTATCGCCCGCAGATTTTTGAGAGACTTCAACAGACAATTCTAAAACGACCGGCGTTAGCCTATCTAAGCGCGATTGGTGTAATGACTGCGGCGGTCCTCACCGTACTCTTTTTGATCGGCGGCCTGTTTTACGTGGATGCGTGGCTGGTCGTCATTTTTATGGTGCTGACCCTGATTCCGGCCAGTGACCTGGCGGTCAGCCTGGTTAATCTGTTTGTCTCTCTTATATTTCCGCCGCGTCTGCTGCCGAGGATCGATTTTACTTCTAAAAGCCCGGTAAATGCTCAAACCTTTATAGTTGTTCCGACGCTTTTGACGTCTCTCAGATCGGTTGAAGAAACGCTCGAAAAACTGGAAGTTCATTATCTGGCAAATCGATGTGAGGAATTCTATTTTGCTGTGCTAAGCGATTTTGCCGACGCTTTGTCGGAAGAAATGCCCGACGACACTAAAATCCTCGAAGCCGCAACAAACGGTATTGAAGATTTAAACCGACGCTATCAAAAAAAAGGCAATGCCAAATTTTATCTGTTTCACCGGCGACGGCTCTGGAATGAAAGCGAGGGAAAATGGATGGGTTGGGAGCGTAAACGCGGCAAGCTGCATGAATTTAACCGTCTTTTACGCGGAGGCGCAGATACGACCTTTGTCACAACCGCTGAAGATCTCACGTTTTACCGGAAAACGAAATATGTCATCACGCTTGACGCGGACACCCAACTGCCGCGCGGCGTCGCCCGCGAACTTGTCGGCATCGCCGAGCATCCGCTAAACCGGCCGCAGATTGACAGCAAATTACAGCGTGTCACAAAAGGTTACGGCGTGTTTCAGCCGCATGTCGGGATCACGATAACAAGTTCAGCCCAATCACGCTTTTCGCAGATATTTTCGACAAATCCCGGCGTCGATCCTTATACCACCGCATCGTCAGACGTTTACCAGGACCTTTTTTGCGAGGGTATCTTTACCGGCAAAGGCTTGTATGTCGTCGATGCTTTTGAAGCCGCCCTGACGGGGCGCGTGCCGGAAAATTCGATCTTGAGCCACGACCTTTTCGAAGGGCTTTACGCCCGATGCGGTTTGGTAACGGACGTTGAGCTTTTTGACGAATTTCCCGGCTTTTACGACAGCTTTGCAAACCGCGCTCATCGTTGGGTTCGCGGCGATTGGCAGATCGCCAGATGGATTTTACCCTATATTCCCGACGAGCGCGGCAAGGTGATCAGAAACCGTTTACCCCTTATTTCGCGCTGGAAGATATTTGACAACCTCAGACGAAGCCTGGTCGCAGCGTCGGTATTTCTGTGGCTGCTCGCTGTTTGGACAATTTTTCCGGGTTTGCCACTTTTGTGGTTAATTTTTATTTTTCTTGTAATTGGATTCCCCGTTTTTTCGCATTTGCAGACCAATCTGCTTTCGCACCAAAAAGGCGTTACGTGGGGCAGCCATTTTCGCGGTGTATGGACGGATTTTTTGACAAATGCCGCGCGTCTCGCGTTCTCGGTAATATGCATCGCGCATCAAGCCTACTTAAAATCGGATGCGGTTTTGCGAACGTTGTACCGCAAATTCATTTCGCATCGAAATCTGCTTGAGTGGACGACAGCCGCACAGGCTGAAACGGGCAGCGACCACAGCCAAACGGCATTTCTGCGGCAGATGTGGCCGACGATGCTCTTATCCGTCACGGCATTTCTGGCTGTAGCTTGGTTTCGTATGTCGGCTTTGCCGGTTGCTGCACCATTTTTCATTTTGTGGTTTTTGTCGCCGTTTATTACGTTTCGCATAAGCCGGCCGATAATTAAGGATCCTAAGGTTTTATCGAGCGGCGACGTGCGAACCGCTCGCCTCATCGCCAGGCGGACATGGCGATTTTTTGAAGTTTTTGTCGGTGACGCGGACAATTGGTTGCCACCCGATAATTTTCAGGAAAATCCAGAGCCGTTAACAGCTCACCGCACATCGCCTACAAATATAGGCTTGCTCCTGTTGGCAACCGTCTCGGCCCGCGATTTCGGCTATCTCGGTACTGTTGAATTATCCGAGAGGCTTGGTTTCACCTTGCGAACGCTTGAGAAAATGGATCGGTATCACGGACATTTTTTTAATTGGTACAACACACAGACGCTTGCACCGCTTTTTCCAAGGTATATTTCGACCGTTGACAGCGGTAATCTGGCGGCCCACCTTATCGCGGTCAAGCAGGCGGTACTCGAGGCGGAGAATCGCCCGATCCTGGATATGCGCCTTTTTAGAGGTTTGAGCGATACGGTCGATATAATGGCCGGCGAGGCCGCGCGACTTGGCACATCGAGCCGCCCGACCGGCGTATTTACCAGTCAACAGATCAGCCTGCAAGCCGAGGAATGTGCCCGGCTGATGGAAAATAGAAAGGCTGAAACACCCGCCGACTGGCTCAAATTATCGAACGAGCTTTGCAAACATGCCGAAATTATTCTTGACACCACCAAAGCTTTGTCACTTGAATATGGCGAAGAGAATTTTTATGAGCTTCAATTTTGGGCGGGCAGCCTGATCAAACAAACAAAAAATTGCCGGAGCGACGTGGAAACGTTTTTTCCCTGGGCGGTTATTGAAGCGTCCGAATCCGAATCCCGCGGACTTGCCGACTTGCTTAATATTTCCCCCGCGCTTAACGAACTTCCCGCATTGTATGAAGCAATTTTATCTCAGCTTTCAGCGATGGCAGACAACTCTTCAGAAACGGATAATTCAGAGCCGTCGATAAAATATGAAAATCGGCCGTCCGGGGCTGAAAGGGTCGGCGGCACACTTTTACATCTCATTAAAAATGCTTCCGTAAAAACGCGCGAACTGCTGGCCGATCTAAACTCAGTAGGTTCGAAATGCGAGTATTTTTTTGAAGAGATGAATTTCAAATTTTTGCTCGATGAAAACTTCAAGATTTTTGTAATCGGCTACAATGTCGAGACCGAACAGCCCGACAATTCGTTTTACGACCTCCTCGCGTCGGAAGCTCGTCTGGCTAGCTTCATTGCAATCGCGAAGGGCGACGTTCCTCTCGAACACTGGTTTCGTCTCATGCGGGCATTGACTTCGGTTAGCGGCGGCCGCGCCTTGATTTCGTGGACGGCTACCATTTTTGAATATTTGATGCCGGTTCTGGTAATGCGGAGCTATGGCCAAACGCTTCTGGATCAAACCTATAAATCGGTAGTCGAACGCCAAATCGAATACGGCGAAAAAAATAACGTTCCATGGGGCATTTCAGAGTCGGCATATAACGCACGCGATTTAAACCTTAATTATCAGTACGCGCCATTCGGCATTCCGGGTCTCGGATTAAAACGCGGCCTGAGCGAAGACCTGGTCGTGTCGCCGTATTCGACAGCGCTTGCCGCTCATGTCGACGCGCTGGCCGCAATGAAAAATTTTGCGGCGTTGAGCGACATCGGGGCGCTTGCCCGATTTGGATTTTACGAATCCATCGACTATACACCAAAACGGCTGCCGCCAAATGCGAATATGGTTATCATCCGCACATTTATGGCCCATCATCAGGGAATGATCCTGACGGCGCTCGACAATCTGCTGCACGATAACATCAACCAAACACGTTTTCACAACGAACCGATGGTACAGGCGACCGAACTGCTTCTTCAGGAACGCATTCCGCGCGGCGTCCCCGCTCTGCATCCGCGTGCGGAGGAAGTTCTGTCCGGGCATATAACCCGTTCTATTTCGGGACGCGTAACTCGGGTTTTCGAGACTCCGATTCTGCCGACCCCGCGCACTCAAATCCTCTCAAACGGCAAATACTCCGTTATGGTGACAAATGCCGGAAGCGGTTATTCGATGTGTGGCGATATAGCGGTGACACGCTGGCGCGAAGATGCAACGCTCGACGATCGCGGTGCGTTTATCTATTTGAGGGACGTTTCAACCGGTGCTGTCTGGTCAAGCGGTTATCAACCCACGCGGCAAATGCCCAAAAAATACGAAGCCGCGTTTTCCGAAGACAGAATTACAATCTCGCGCAATGAGCTCGGGATAAATACGCGTACCGAGATAATCGTCTCACCGGAGGACAATGCCGAGATCCGCCGCATATCGATAACAAACCAGTCTTTGATTGAGCGAGAGATCGAGGTTACCAGCTATTCTGAAATAGTGCTGACAACACCTGCGGCGGACGCCGCTCATCCGGCGTTTAGCAATCTCTCGATCCTTACAGAGTTTTTTGCCGCCGAAAATTCATTGATCGCCCACCGACGGCCGCGGGCCGAAAAAGACGTTCCCGTTTGGGCCGTTCACACCGTCGCCACGATTGGCGAAAAAGTAGGTGCGATTCAGTTTGAAACCGACCGTGCCAGATTCCTGGGGCGCGGGCATAATGCCGGCGATCCGGCCGCCGTGATCGAGGGGCGGCCTCTTTCTAATACTGTCGGGGCGGTGCTTGATCCGATTTTCTCGCTTCGCCGCCGCATCCGGATTGAACCGCATCAGACGGTTTCGGTTACTTTTTCGACGGCGCTTGCTGAGTCTTACGAGGAAGCACGCAGGCTGGCCGACAAATATCATGATCCAAGCATATTTGAGCGCGAAGCGTCGCTTGCCTGGACGCGTTCACAGGTAGAACTGCGTCATCTAAATCTGGACGCCGAGGATGCTCATCTTTTCCAACGCCTGGCGGCCAGAATTCTATATTCTGACCCGTCGCTGCGCCCTCAGCCAAACGTCCTGGAACTAAATACAAAGGCTCAAACCGGTTTGTGGGCTTACGGCATCAGCGGTGATATTCCGATTGTGCTGGCACGCATTAGCCGGGCCGAAGACCTGCCTTCCATTCGTCAACTGCTTCACGCCCATGAATATTTGCGTTTGAAAAATTTACAATTCGATCTGGTGATTTTGAACGATCATCCGCACGGTTACGTCCAATCGCTACAGGACGAACTTGTAAAGATCGTACAGACAAGCAGCGGATCAAATTTGTTGGATAAAAACGGAGGGATTTTTCTTCGCCGTTCCGATCAGATTCCGGATGAGGATAGAATATTGCTCCACACGGCGGCGCGGGCAGTCATAGTTACTGAACGTGGAAGCTTCGAAAAGCAGATACTGCAAAGGCCTTTTGAATCGCGGCTTCCGCGAGAGATCATTCCGACCGACCAGGCAAAATTTTATCCGGAACCTACGGCGGATCTGCCGGAATTGTCATTTTTTAATGGTTTAGGCGGTTTTGCCCAAAACGGGCGGGAATACGTGACGCTTCTTGGCGAAAATCAATGGACGCCCGCGCCGTGGCTCAATATCATAGCAAACGAGCACGATTTTGGTTTTCAGGTTTCGGAAACAGGAGCGGGTTTTACGTGGGCGGTCAACAGCCGAGAAAACCGCCTGACGCCGTGGTCAAACGATCCGGTCAGCGATCCGCCCGGCGAAGTTATATATCTGCGCGACGAAGCCACTGGAACAGTTTGGACGCCTACGCCGCTCCCGATTCGTGAAAGTGAGCCGTACTCGATAAAACACGGACAGGGCTATACCATTTTTGAACATTTGAGCCACGGGATCGCTCAGGAATTATTGATGTTCGTTCCGCTTGATGCTCCCGTTAAAATTTCGCTTTTGCGTCTGCATAACCGCACAAACCGCAGACGGCATATTTCCGTGACAAATTACAACGAGCTCGTCCTCGGTTTTCGCCGAAGCCAAACTGTGCCTTTTATCATTACCGAGGCAGATAACGAAATTATCTTCGCCAAAAATCCCTACAACAATGAATTTGCCGGGAAGGTCGCGTTTGCGGCGATGAGTGAAAAGATTGACTCTTTAACATGCGATCGAAGGGAGTTTATCGGTAGAAACAGGAGTCTCAAAAACCCCGAAGCGTTGGGCCGCGAGAGACTTTCCGGCCGCAGCGGCGCCGGCCTCGACCCGTGTGCGGCTTTTCAGGCTTTTATTGAACTTGAGCCGGATGAAGTGCGCGAAATAGCTTTTTTCCTGGGCGAAACCGACACAAAAGAGGCGGCTTCGGAAATAGTCGGGCGGTTTCGCAGCATCTCGAACGTCACCTCGGCGTTTCAGAAAGTTATGATCTATTGGGAAAAGGTTCTTACGGCGATAGAGGTCCGCACACCTGACGCCGCGCTGGATATTATGGTAAACCGATGGCTTTTGTACCAGTCTCTGGTTTGCCGCATTTGGTCGCGTTCGGCGTTTTATCAATCGGGCGGCGCATACGGTTTTCGCGACCAACTGCAGGATGTGATGTCGCTGGTCTATTCAAAACCGGACCTTACGCGTTCGCAAATCCTTCTTCACGCGGCACATCAGTTTGCGGAAGGAGACGTTCAGCATTGGTGGCATCCGCCAAGCGGACGCGGCGTCCGCACACGCTTTTCGGACGACTTGCTTTGGCTGCCGTTTGTAACGGCTTTTTATGTAGAGATTACGGGCGACCGGTCGATTCTCGATGAGGTGGTAAATTTTATCAAAGCCCCGCTCCTGCTGGACGATCAGGACGAATCATATTCGCAGCCCGAAATTTCATCCGAATCCGTGACGATTTTCGAACACTGCGCCCGTGCGATCGATAAAAGTTTAAGTGTCGGCGTGCATGATCTGCCGCTCATGGGCGTTGGCGACTGGAACGACGGAATGAGCAGCGTAGGCGACGAAGGGAAAGGCGAAAGCATCTGGGTCGGCTGGTTTTTGCTCAAGACGATCAATGATTTTCTGCCTTTTTGTATAGAACGAAGTGAGAAAAACCGTGAGCAAAAGTACGCCGGACACGTCGAACACTTAAAATCCGCGCTCGACAAAAATGCATGGGACGGTGATTGGTACCGCCGTGCATATTTTGATGACGGAACACCGCTCGGCTCATCCCAAAACGAAGAATGCAGGATCGATTCGATCGCTCAATCGTGGAGCGTTCTCTCAGGCGGTGCGGACGGCCAAAAGGCGGTCCGGGCCATGGCTTCGGTTGACGAATATCTCATCAGACGCGGTGACGGCCTCGTGCTTCTTTTTACGCCGCCGTTCAATAACAGCGATCTGGAACCGGGCTATATCAAAGGTTATGTTCCCGGCGTACGAGAAAATGGCGGACAATATACACACGCCGCTCTTTGGACCCTGATGGCCTTTGCGGGCTTGGGTGACGGCGATAAGGCCGGTGAGCTTTTCGCCCTTCTCAACCCGATAAATCACGCATCAACGCGCGCCGGATTGTACAAGTACAAGGTCGAACCCTATGTCGCGGCGGGTGACGTTTACGCCGAACCCTCGCATATCGGCCGCGGCGGCTGGACGTGGTACACAGGTTCGGCCGGATGGATGTACCGCTCGGCGATCGAGTCAATTCTCGGTTTTCAACTTACAGGCGATAAGCTAAAAATTGAACCTTGCATACCGAGATATTGGCGCGAATATGAAATCAAATATCGTTACGGCAATACGCTGTACAATATAAAGGTCGAAAATCCGTTGAGCATTTGCCGCGGCGTTATCGAAGTATGGCTGGATGACAGGCTGCTGCCTGAAAATGAAATTCCGCTTGTCGGAGACGAAACGGAGCACCACGTCAAAATCGTACTGGGAATTCTGGGGTTAGATTAAAATGTCCCGCAGATTCAATATCTCATTTAATGCGCAAACGCAATAAAATTTTACATCGACTTTACAGTAGGAATGCTTATATCAATTCCAAGTGATAAAGGTTGTATAGATATCGATACTGATATTTCGTACGACCTTTCAATACCGCTGCTTTTCAGCGGACCGCAGCCAAACGCCTACGGCGTCGAGCCGGCGGCTTCAAAACCGGTCGAGACCGGCCTGATGATAGGCGATACTCGGCGTGGCGGAAGCGTGAATTTTGAGCAATACACCATCATACCGCATTGCACCGGCACGCATACCGAATGCGTCGGGCATATAACTCACGAAAGAATCTCTATTCGCGATTGTTTGCGCGATATGTTTAATCGGTCGCTGCTGATATCGATAGAACCCGTGACCGCAAGCAATACGGATGAGACATATTCAAGGCCGTTTGGCGGGCATGATCTGTTGATAACACGCGATATATTGCAATCCGCTGTAAAATCCTCGACGGCTTCGAAGCGTCTGAAGCGGCCGATCGAAACGCCGAACGGCGTTCCGACGGCCCTAATCGTCCGCACGCTGCCAAATGACGCATCTAAATTGACGCGGCATTACGACGATATAATTCCGCCGTTTTTTTCTACTGAAGCGGTAAAATTTATTGTCGAATGCGGATTTACCCATCTACTCGTTGATGTGCCGTCGATAGACCGGCTGTTCGACGACGGAAAACTCACAAATCACCGGATTTTTTGGAACGTCGAACCGGAAAGTTTTGAAACAAACGCGAACACACGCATAAACAGCACGATCACCGAATTTATATATGTTCCGGCCAATATCGCAGACGGTGAATATTTGTTAAATCTTCAGATCGCCCCGTTCGAATCCGACGTAAGTCCGAGCCGGCCGATCCTGTTTGAAATCGATTTACCGCAAAACACAATACTTGCGACAAACGGCATTACGCAAAGCGGCGGATAGCCGCGCTCCTAAAGTCTGCGGCAAAAACCCTATTCCACAGCGTGCTCTATCGCAGCTTTCAAATGGGGGTATTTAAATTCAAATCCGGCATCCTGGAGCCTTTTCGGAATAACTTTTGTACTGGCAAGCAGCAAAGCATCGCCCATTTCGCCAAAAACCATACTTACAGCAAACTCGGGGATCGGCAGAAATGTAGGGCGATAGAGGACGTCGCCGAGTGTTTTTGTAAAATCGTGATTTGTCACCGGATTTGGCGAAACGGCATTGACGGCCCCGCGGATGTTTTCGCGCTCGACAGCGAAGTTGATGATGGCTATTTCGTCGTCGAGCGATATCCAGCTCATCCATTGGTTTCCACTCCCGATGACACCGCCGACTCCGAGCCTGAATGGCGTCAGCATTGCTGCAAGAGCTCCGCCGTCTTTCGACAGCACGATACCCGTCCTAAGCAAGACCGTGCGAATACCGGCGTCTTCGGCTCGCCGCGATTCAGATTCCCATTCTCTGGAAACGTCGGCCAGAAAGCTGTCCCCTGCGGCATCCGATTCGGTCAGCTCTTCGTCGCCCCGTTCGCCGTAAAACCCGATCGCGGATGCGGAAATAAATACTTTCGGCTTTACTTTTAGTTTTGAGATAGCGTTCACGACGCTTCGCGTGCCTAAAACACGGCTGTCGCGAATGGCCTTCTTCTTTTCATCCGTCCAGCGCAGGCCGCTGACGCTTTCGCCGGCCAGATGGACAACGATATCGACGCCTTCAATGGCGTCGGCTTCGGCAAAACCATTTTCGATCGACCAGGTTACGTGTTCGCGATTTTCCGATTCGCTGCGTGACGCAAGCAGCAGATCATAACCCTTTGCCCTAAAAGATTTCTGCAGCTCATTACCAATAAGGCCGCTGGCGCCTGTAATTAATGCTCTCATATTTATCGCGGAGCGCCGGCATGGATGCCGGGACTGCCTCTTAGGTCATTTTGGACGAAATTGACAAGCAAGTCTATCTCGCGTTTTGTCAGCTGTCCACGAAACGGGACCATGCCGTTGCCGCCGTCGGAAATGTGGCGGTATATATCAGCGTCCGTCTTGTATTTGAAGTCACCATCGCGGAGGTTTGGTACTTTTTTTCCGTCGTCAAGCGTTTTCCCTTCGGCTTCGGGGCCGTGGCAGATCGCACAATTTTGACGGAAAAGCGAGGCTTCGTACGATTTGCTGTCGGTAATGACATAGCGCTCCGGTTTCGAGTTAAAACAAGCCGCCGCGATGACGACGAAGATCAGATATATTGCGGCCGCCATCTTTTTAAAAAACATTTCACCAAGCAAAAGTTTTACGCAAATCCCCGCAGAACACAACGCTGTGATGTTCGACCAGGTTCTTACGCTGTTCGGGTCAGAACCGTAAGCGATAGCGAACGGGTTCTTATCAAATATCATATCAATTTGTCACACATCAGGCCTCGGGTTTTTGCATTCCGAGCGGCGTTGCCTTCACACCATTTGCGGGTTATTTCGTGACGGTAATCAAACATTTTTTCCAGCTTTGGCGCGATTAAAAACGGTGCGGCCAGATTTCCAAAGATCGAGAATGGCGGTTCGTATTCGACGTCGTCTGTAAGAACCGCACCGTCCGGATGCGGCTTAACGATGTGCCTGTGACGCCAGCTTTTGAATGGGCCTGAGATCTGTATATCCTCAAACAAATGCGGCGGATCGTAAACGGTATGTTCGGCAACCCATCGGGACGTTACAAGGCCGAAGATCTTTGTATCGATGACCGCCCGCGAGCCGATAACGGAAATGTCGGCCTTTTGGATGATCTCGGCCATTTCCCAGGGCGGTATCAGCATTTCAAAAGCGTCCGGCCGTTCGTGAAAAGAAAAAACATTTTCAGGAAGCGCCTTGATCAGACTTTCTTTTGTAAACCTCATATCAAAAACTTAGCACAAAGTCAGAACCCCAGGCGTGAACGAACCACCGGCTTCAATAATCCGTATAAACGCTCTCTGCTGCGACATCTCTGCTGCGCGGCCTTCTGCATTAAGCGCTCATCGCCTGTAAAATATCATCCACCGCCTTCTTAGCATCGCCGAAAAGCATCAGCGTGTTGTCTTTGTAAAACAGAGGATTATCGACGCCGGCGTAGCCGCTGGCCATCCCGCGTTTCATCACGATGACGTCGCGCGATTCCCAGACGTGGAGGACGGGCATGCCCGCGATCGGGGAATTTGGGTCGTCCAATGCGGAGGGGTTTACGATGTCGTTGGCTCCGATGACCCACGCGATGTCGGTTCCGGCAAACTGGTCGTTTATTTCGTCCATCTCAAAAACGATGTCGTAAGGAATATTGGCCTCGGCGAGCAGCACGTTCATATGGCCGGGCAGGCGTCCGGCGACCGGATGAATGGCAAATTTAATATCGACGCCTTTTTCTTTTAACCGCCTCACAACCTCGGCCAGGACGTGCTGCGCCTGTGCGACCGCAA
This sequence comes from Pyrinomonadaceae bacterium, assembly GCA_041747575.1. Taxonomy (GTDB): domain Bacteria; phylum Acidobacteriota; class Blastocatellia; order Pyrinomonadales; family Pyrinomonadaceae; genus OLB17. The sequence goes on along the minus strand of JBGTEX010000054.1, from coordinate 113,818 downwards.
GACCGTAACCCGGTATTATGACGATTTTTCGTGCGTTTTGGAGAAGTTCCGCCGCCGGTGCAGCCTCGATCGAATGGACCTCACCGGCCGGCGCATCCGCGGAACCTGTGGCCGTGCCGCTCTCAGTGCCAAATCCGCCAAGCATCACGCTGACAAACGACCGGTTCATTCCCTGACACATAATATAGCTGAGAATCGCCCCGCTTGAGCCGACTAGCGCACCGGTTATGATGAGCAGGTCGTTGCTAAGCATAAAACCGGCCGCGGCCGCCGCCCAGCCCGAATAACTGTTTAGCATCGACACTACCACCGGCATATCTGCACCGCCGATCGCCATCACAAAATGGACGCCGAGAATTCCGGTCAAAATAGCCGCAAACAGCAGCGGCCATTGCCCTGCGTTTGTATCGGCCGACAAGAAAAACGCTACGCCGAGGCCTAAGGTCACAAGCAGCATTATGATATTTATCAGATGCCGACCGGGAATCAACAACGGCTTACCGCCGACCGTTCCCTGTAATTTTAGAAAAGCGATCACCGAACCCGTAAAGGTGATCGAACCTATACAGACCCCGATAAATATTTCGGCGATATGCAGGCTGTGTTCACCGGAGGACATCCGTTCCTGCGGGCCGAGATACGTCGCAAATCCAACGAGCACCGCCGCCAAACCGACAAAGCTGTGGAGCATCGCCACCAGCTGCGGCATCGACGTCATCTGTACGCGCGCCGCCAAAACCGCACCGATCACAAGTCCCGGAATCAAGGCCGCACCCAATACAGGCAAACCCTCGACCCGCATCCCAACCGCCGTTGCCACCAGGGCGATAAGCATTCCCAGAATGCCGTACCAATTCCCGCGCCGAGCAGTTTCCTGCCGCGCGAGCCCGCCTAGGCTCAAAATAAACAACGCACTCGCGGCGATGTATGCGATTGTGATTAAGCTGGTTTGCATTCTCTACTGATCGGGTGACGCCTTTATTTAAGAGTCTGTGACAACAAACACTTTTGTCAAAAGAAGAATAAAAGAATATATCACGATTTTGAATTTAACCGATATTACGCATAGGCCCTGTGAGCGGCCGTTGCCGCAAAGCGTGCCGAAGAAACGGTTATTTGTAAAAGTGATAAGCCTTTATAGATCAACTAGCTCCAATACGTGTTTTCTTGCAAAAAAACAGCAGATCTGTTCCACTTTGGAACACAAAAAAGCCTTGTAAAGTATTGTAAACATTGTGGTTGTGGTTTCGTGTTCCATTTCGGTGAATATAGTGTGGTTTTTTGGAACATAAAAACAGATCTGTTCCATGATGGAGCACGAAAAATTCTTGTAAAACGTTGTAAACATTGTGGTTCTGGTTTCTTATTCCATTTCGGTGAATATAGTGTGGTTTTTTGGAACATAAAAAGAGATCTGTTTCGTGATGGAACACGAATAATCCTTGTAACATATTGTAAACATTGCGGTTTTGGTTTCGTGTTTTATTTCGGTGTTCCACTTTGGAACACGAAAAAGCCTTGTAAAGCGTTGTAAACATTGTGGTTCTGGTTTCGTGTTCCATTTCGGTGAAATATAGGTGTTTCGTTGAAACATCTTTCAATTTTGCGACAGCAAACGTCCTTGGCGTGTACAGCCTGTGAGATAATATATCATAGATGAGACATAATTGTCAATAAAGATTCGGATTTTGCTCCTAAGCTGCGGAACAGCGAAAGCATGTATCCCCAGGTGGAGCCGTTTCGGCGGAACCTGGGGTGGGGATTGCAAGGATGATCGAAGCCCGCGTAAGCGGGCGACAGATTTTGTTAATTATTCTGGCCATTGGATTTATGCGAATTTCTGCCGGTCGCGGCTTGCAAGCCCGCAGCGGCATAGCCGCAAACAAATGCACCTGTCAAAAGAACCCAGTCGCTATCGCTTCCGGTTCTGACCCGGCGGTAAGCGGCGCCCGCAGAGCGGCAAATCAATCTTTGCCGCTCTATTTGCGAGGCTGTCTCAAAAGGTATTGATGATCTGCCTGTTATCAGTTTTTACCTTTCTTTTTTGGTATTTCGACCGGGAGTTTTGCGACCGCGGCGATTATCTGGTCGCAAAATTCGAGAGAATCGAGGACGGAGCCTTTTTCGGCGTTGTCGTTTGGTTTGTCGAGTTCGGATTTGAGAGCAGGTCGGTAACGGGCGGCGGCGGCGGCAAGAATGCGGACCGCTCTCGGAAACAGGTCTGCAAAACCCAGTTTGGCCCGTTTATCCTGCGGATCGGGCAAGACCGCCGATTCGGGACGTTCTGAGAGGCTGTCAATATCGTCGATCGCTTTTTGCAGAATGCGTTTGATATCGAGCAGCAGCTGAAACCTTGTGCTTTCCGGCAAAACACCCCATTTCTCCGTTTCCTTTGACGAAAATTTTACACCCCCGACGTCGATTTTTAGTTCGTTAAAACGCCGGTCGATTATACGTGTGAGTATTTCGATCCGCTTATCTATCTCCTGTGCGTCGCGGATAAGTTCTATCTCTTCGGCGGTAAAATAGTCCCGCTGGGCAAACGCCTGAGACGGCAAAAACATCGCCGCCAGACCGGTCACAAATAAAAAAAGAGCGAAGTGTTTCATAATGAACCAGACTACACGCAAGGCCGTAATACCCAACTTGGATGGCACGACGAGCCTCTTGGTTGGTTCGTCCCGCTGCCCTGTGTGCAGCATGACGGACACTGCCCTCGTCGAAACGTTAACACAGAAGATTTCCGCCGTTGTTTCAGTTCTTCGATCCGGGTCTTAGCTGCGGCACGACGGTATCGTCAAAAAGTGATTCGGTGGCCGTGGTTCGGGCGTCGCGAAGATAGGCCATCAGCTTTCTCACATAATGTTCATATTTGAGGGGCAGCTCGCGGTGGATGACGGCAATTCGCGGCCCAAAAGCGCGGAGGCCGATTTCGAGACGTTTGAAATTATCGAGCACCTTTCCGCTGTCACTTTCACGCTTATCCAAAAACGCGACCGCGTCATCCATTATTCCATGAAAAACCCCGAGCTCACGAAACATACCGTCAAAATCAGCCGTCGCGGTAAGCTTCTCGGCCGCGGCCAGCCGATCTTTCATCAGTTCCAACGACAATTTTGTACGGTCTTTGATCTTGCTTTTTTCGTTGAGACGGAGTATTTCATTTTTTGAAATGATCTTGAGAGGCGGCGGAGCCAGCTCGCGGACGTCGCTTTGAGCCAACGCAGCGGACGAGAGCAAAAAGTTAAAAGCAAAAAGCGAAAAACAAAACGCAAAATAACCAAAGCCGAGCCGGATCGACCGGTTATAAAAATTCAATTCTGCGTCTTGTTTCTTATTCTTCATTTTTTTAACTATTTCTTCTTTCCCTTACCATCCTTGATCAGCTTTTGCAGCGCCGGCAGCCGGAGATTTACTTTCTCGATATCGAGCTTGTTCTGGACCGGATCGGCGAACTTTATGTACTGTTGATAATATGCCAAAGCATCTAAATATTGTTCCAATTGGTCGTAAATTATCCCCAAAAACAGATATGGCCCGACCGATTTTGGATCGGCTTTTTCAAGCCAGCGAAATTCGGATATCGCTTCCGGAAAACGTTTTAGTTGAAACAGCGCTGTCGCAAGATTGGCATGAGCGGTCGAATTATCAGGTGCTATTTCGATGATCCTTCGCAGGACGGTGACGGCCGTATCATATTCTTTTGCCTGGACGAGAGCGGCTCCAAATCCGACAGCGTGATGAACATTTGCCGGTTCGGCGGCTGACGCCCGTTGGCAGTATATCAGAGCCTTTGCAGGGTTATCCTTGCGATAGACAGAGCACAGACGGCCCAGAATAAGCGGGTCGTTTTCGCTCTCGGCAAGCAGTTTTTCGAGTTCGACGGGACTCGTGGTTTGTGAGGCGTTAATCCGGTTTAGCAGCTCAGTCACTCCGGCCGTCGTCACCGGAATCGATTTTAGCTGCGCCAGAGCTTCCTCCGGCTTTCCATCTATAACATATACTTTTGCCCGCAAAAATTTTAACGGATCCGTCGCCGGCGAACCGTCATCCAGGAGGTTCAGAAGGGTTTTTGCCCCTACGACGTCACCCTCAAAGACAGCTATATCGGCTGATAGGTAAAGAGCCGGTTTGTCTTTTGGGTCAATTTCGAGAGCGTTTGACAGGCTGGATTTTGCAAGATCACGGCGTCCCAGCGTATTTTCGAGTGCCGCCTGTGCCGTCCATAGGGACGCCGTCGGATTCGCTTTTCGCGTAAGTACCGAGATTTGGGCCAAGAGGCCGTGTAGAATATTTGCAGGGGCTTTTGCTTTAATTCGCAACTCGGTCAGGGCGGTCAGGGCGGGCGGGCTTGACGGCTGCAGCCCTATCACCTTTAAAAGTATTGTTTCGGCCTCAGCCAAACTATTTTTTTGCACCAGGATCGAACCGAGGCTCGCGAGCGGGAGTGTCCAGTCAGGACGAAGTTCGATCGCACGGCGAAATGATCTTTCAGCCTCGGACGTTTTGCCCAGGGCAAGTTCTGCGATCCCGCGTTGATAGTGAGCCTCGGGAAACGCCGGCTCGATCGCGACCGCTTTGTCATACAGCTTTATCGCACCCGCAAGATCACCTTTTTCATGAAGGTTCTGGGCTTCGTTAAAAATTGCGACGACGTCCGGGGCTTCGGCTTGTGCAAAAGACGCAGCAGTTATTAAAAAAAGAAAGATCACAGCCGAAAAATGCAGGGCAAACAGACGACGGATCAGAAAAAGATTAAGAAAACGGGGCATCGTAATGTACGAACGTATAGATGTTAGCATTAGCCGTAGAAAAGGTCTATAAAATGGGCAAATCGCATAACCGGATTTTTTCAGCACCAAACATTTGCTTTCGAGCATTTTGGTAAGTTAAGATTCACAGTTTGAACGCTGGCAGTATGAAAAATGCGTTTACCTGCCGGATGATCAAAGCTTCAACTCAAACTGCACCGAAAGCGAGGGCCAAAAGGCCCGAAAATCGCTTTGGGCAATTGAATTAAGATGCGTTTAGAGGAAGCATTGTTGGAAAAATATTTCGCGGACACGGTCTGCGGCGTTCAGAAAATGGGTTGGTTTAAAAAGAAAGTTTAATTTGGAGATTTTATTAAGATGGCAAATCCGATGGCCGACGAGATGCGGCGATTTCGCGGCAGTGATGAAAAAAATCCGTTTGAGGCAATGAGCGAAAGGTTTGACCGTGCCGCGGAGATGCTGAATTTAGAAGAAGATCTGTATGCGGTAATGCGTGTGCCGAGCCGCGAAATAAAGGTATATATTCCGGTCCGAATGGATACGGGACACATACAGGTGTTCGAAGGGTTTCGCGTTCAGCATAATTTTGCACGCGGGCCGGCGAAAGGCGGCATTCGGTTTGCACCGGACGTTACGCTCGACGAAGTCAAGGCTCTGTCGGCGTGGATGACGTGGAAATGCGCCGTAGTAAATGTGCCGTTTGGCGGAGCAAAGGGCGGTATAATCTGCGACCCGCATCAGATGTCTATCGGCGAACTCGAAAGGATGACGAGGCGTTACACGTCTGAGCTGATGGATTTTATCGGCCCTGACAAGGACGTGCCGGCACCTGATATGAATACCGGCGAGCAGACCATGGCGTGGATCATGGATACGTATTCGATGCATATGCGGCATACTGTAAACGCGGTGGTAACGGGAAAACCGGTCGCACTCGGCGGTTCGCTTGGAAGACGCGAGGCTACCGGGCGCGGCGTCCTCTTTACGGTCAATGAAGCAGTCAAACGGTTTGACCTTGTTCCCCAAAAAACGTCGGTCGTCGTTCAGGGATCAGGGAATGTCGGCGGCATCGGTGCGGAACTTATGCATAAGGAAGGTTATAAGGTGATCGCGATCTCCGACGTTGGCAGCGGTATCTATAATAACAACGGCCTCGATATACCGCAGGTTTTAGAATATCTCAATCAAAACAAAACGCTTTTGGGCTATCCCGGAGCCGATCCCGTCGATAATAAATCTCTGCTCGAGATCGAATGCGACGTACTCGCACCGTGTGCGACCGAGAATCAGATCACATCCGAAAATGCCGACCGCATACGATGTAAGATACTCGCCGAGGGTGCTAACGGCCCGACAACGCCAAAAGCCGATAAGATTTTGCACGATAAAGGTATTTTTGTCATACCGGATATTCTGGCAAACGCGGGCGGGGTGACGGTCTCGTATTTTGAGTGGGTTCAGGACCGGATGGGATATTTCTGGTCAGAGGATGAAGTAAATGCCCGTTTGGAGGATAAAATGGTGGCGAGTTTTAATGAGCTTTGCCATTACGCGACCAAGCATAATGTCGATACCAGAACCGCCGCATATATGCTTGCTATCGACAGGGTTGCGTATGATACCCGCATGCGGGGTATTTACGCATAGTAAAAAATCAATTTATTTTAAGATATTGCTTGATTTTAGCTTTGCATTGCGGTAAGGTGATAAGCGATAGGAGTTGAATTGTAGGTTTTGACTTTAACGGTAAACTCCTTTATAAACTAAAAGTTAGTTATAGATTAAACTCTAGATGAGGCACCCGTGCAGTTAGTCGGGCTAAGCCACTTGGCAAGTTTGGCTATCGTGTGTGATAATTAACCAATTGTTTGAGCGAGCCCTGATGATCGGGCGGCTCAGTTGTTACTATTTGAAATTTAATTTTTATTTTCGGCGGAGGAATGTGATGAAACTCGCTATAAGAGTGCACGTTGTTGCACTTATATTATTAACGCTGGCGTTTGCGGTTACGGCTCAGGACAGGTCTGAGAACGATAACCGAAACCAAGCTCCAACTGTTGGAACTGGAGGACCGGTCGGCGGCCCTACAGGTCTTTTTACTGTTTATGACAGCTCAACCTTGAGAAAGGGCGAATACACGCTCAGTATTGCTCTTAGCAATTATGATCGTGATCCGGGTAATGTCGATATCAGTTCGATACCACTGAGTTTTCAGGTTGGTTTATCGAATAATTTCGAATTATTCTTTACGACAGAAGCCTATCGCGGTGTAAAGGTAAATTCGCCGCGTAACCTTTCAAGTTTTTATCTGCCAAATTCGCAATTGCCGTTTGGCGGCGTCTTGAGGGTGCCGGGTGCAATTGTACTGGAGCCGGGTACGGGCAATCGTGCTATTTTCCGTCCGATCGGCGCTCCGTTTACACAGTTTCCTTTTTCAGGCACCTTCTTCGGTCCGAATCTTGGTACGGCCATCAACACTCTCGGCCCGCCCAGAGCGGGTGGAGCGGCTGACCTCTTCCCCGGCGTCGGTTCGGTTTTTGGCAGCATATTGCCTGGCGTCGTTCTGACGACAAATACTATTGCCAACGGCAACAGTTCGCCGGCAAGTTTTTCGGTCGCACCTATCTATTTGCCTGACGCACCGTTTATAAACCGCAGCTATGGAACGAGCTCGTTCAACAGCTTGACCGTCGGATTTAAGGCACGCCTTAACAGCACGCAGAGTTCGTGGGGTCACGGCATCACGGCCTTTTACAGATACTATCTGGATCAGGCGGATGACGCAGGCGGGTTTAACCAACTGCAGCGAGGTGCAGGGCCGGGCAGCAACAGGGGTGATATTGGCGTTTCTTACTTTATTGATTCGCGGGTCACAAACTATGCCAATGTAGCTTTTAACGCCGGTTACGTCTATACAAGCCGGGTCGAGGGCACCTTTGGCACAACGGAAGCCACGCTTCTTGATCCGGGTGATGAGCTTCATCTGTCGGTCGGTGTTGACTTCCCTGTTAATAAATATTTTCAGCCGATCCTCGAGTTTCGTTCGCTGCAGTATGTTGGCGGCCGAACCCCTAACGCTCTCGACCAGGACCCGACGGACGGTCTGGCCGGAGTCAGGATCTTCCCGCGTAGATGGTTTGGTTTCGGGTTTGCATATCGTTACAACTTTAACCAGCAGGATCGGGACAGCTTTGACGACGACAGCACTTCGAATACTGTGACAGTCCTTTGCGGGCCCGTGCCGCTTCCAGGATGTGTTCCGACGACCACGACGGTAACGACGACCGGTGTCCCTCCGGGACTTGCGGTCTCGTCTGACCCGCACGGTTACATCGCCCAGTTTTGGATCGGACGGCGTGACAAGCGTGCCGGTGAGATAGTCAACCTGCCGGCTAATGTCGATTCGGTTACTTTAGGTGCTTCAACTATTACATTGCCTTGTGCTCCGGGACAGGTTTCGGCTTCGGGCGGATGTGCTGACGGTAGCCGTACGATCAGCGTTGCGACCCGTGCAACCGACCCTGAGAATGATGTGCTTACCTATAGCTATACAGTTTCGGGCGGACGTATCGTCGGAACCGGTGCAAATGTGGAATGGGACCTGAGCACCGCTCAGGCCGGTACATACACGATCACGACCGGTGTTGATGACGGCTGCGGTGTTTGCGGCAGAACCGATACAAAGACGATCACGGTTCAGGAATGTCCTGACTGTCGAGCTCCGGCTGCGGTGTGTAACTGCCCGACGGGTCTAACTGTTACCGGGCCGTCCGGTGTGACCAATCCCGGCGACACGATGAACTTTACGGCGTCTGTCAGCGGCGACGTTACCTACAGCTGGAGTGTTTCGGCCGGTACGATCGTTTCCGGACAAGGAACGCCGAGCATTACCGTTCAAACCTCGGAAGCTAATGCGGGTCAAAACATTACCGCTACGGTTACACTTGGTGGAACTGATCCGACATGCAACTGTGTGACGGAAGGTTCAGAATCCGCTCCTGTGCTTTCCAAACCGATAGCGACGATTGTCGATGAATATGGTGTGCTTTCAAATGATGACGTTAAGGCTCGTGTTGACAACTTCTATATCCAGTTGAACAACAATCCGAATGCCCGCGGTTATGTCATCAATTACGGAACACCGGCTCAGGTAAGGCGACAGAGGGCTCAGATCGTCGAGGCGATCCGCTTCCGTGGCTATGACGCAAGCCGTGTCACGTTTATCGACGGCCCAGATAATGGAACCGGTCCTTCGACCAAGTTCTATCTGGTACCTGCCGGTGCGGATATTCCGACTCCGTAGCAGAAAACAGCTTTGCATCTAAATTGATGCGAACATAATAAGAGCGGCCGGGACGATCATCACTTAGTCCCGGCCGCTTTTTTCTGAAAATTTTTGTTTTATTTCTTAGTTTCTTCGTGTATAATAGCGATGCACTCGAAAAAAACGCAACCGCAGTTGTGTTTTCAAAAAATATTTGCCACTAAGCCGCAAACCCGCGGCGGAATTTAATCATCTAATTGACGACCGGTAGATTTAGCCTCCCGGATAGTTAAGATCTGTTCGACTCTCAAGTTATACAAGGAACAAAAAAATATGCTGCAGATAAAGAAACTCAGATCAGTTATATCTATACTGTTTGCCTTTGCGATCATTCACACACCGGTATTTTCAACCTCCGCCCCCGCATCTGACGATGTGACCGATCCGCCCAAAACATACGCCGATTGGCAGGTTGTCGGCCCGACCGGCGGTGACGTGCGCGTAATCGCCATCGATCCGAAGGATAAAGACCGCCTTTATATCAGCACGCATGACGGACAGATACACACTTCGGCTAACGGCGGTAAAACATGGAATTTGATGGCCAATCTAAATATGTCTAAGCTCATTCTCGACCAGCTCTTTGTCGATTCGGCTGATTCGAAAAGAATCTACACATCGGGTCACCGCGGCGTCTCTCCGGGCGGCTTTTTTAGAACAAAAGACGGCGGTGCGACCTGGAAAGAATCAAAGGAATTACGCGGTGAATCGATCCATTCTATGACGCAGTCCATATATGATCCGAAGGTGCTTCTGGTCGGGACTACAAAAGGCGTTTGGAGATCAAAAAATTCCGGTGAAGACTGGGAGAAAATATCTTCGTCCACGATGCCGGTTAATATAGATTCACTGGTTTTGGACCCGCGAAGCACAGACACAATGTACGCGGGAACGTATTGGCGGGCCTACAAATCAACAGACGCCGGCAAAAACTGGCGGCTTATAAAAAACGGAATGATCGATGACTCGGACGTTTTTGCGGTAACGCTGAACCCGCGAAATCCGGAACACGTCATCGCATCCGCCTGCAGCGGTATTTACGAATCATTTAATGGTGGTGAAAAATGGGCAAAAATTAACGGCATCCCTTCGCAATCGCGGCGCACGCGCGACATTCTCCAGCATCCGACGGTTCCCGGAACGGTTTATGCGGCGACGACCGAAGGTTTTTGGATGACCATTAACGGAGGCAAAACCTGGTCTCTCACCACGCAGCGCAATCTCGAGATCAATTCGATCGCTCTTCATCCGGACGACCCAAACCGCGTGTTTATCGGAACGAATAACTATGGCGTGATGGTTTCGACCGACGGCGGACGCAATTTCTCGCAGACGAACGATAATTTTTCGAGCCACTTGACCTATTCGGTCACACCTGACGTGCAGCAATCAAACCGGCTATATGCCGCGACACACAACATAGCGGCCGGCGGCGGTTTTTTCTTTGTCAGCAATGACAACGGCTCGACGTGGCAGCAGGGCCGCAACCTGGACATTGCCCGCGTCCGTACATTTACAGTCCGTCAGGACGCGGCAAACCCGAATACAATGTATCTCGGTACAAACGTCGGTATCTTTCGATCGCTCGACAGGGGCGCTTCCTGGACGCAGCTTGTCCCGCCCAAACCCGTTAAATCCAAAAGCCGCAGGGCAAAAAAACCTGTAAGAAAAACATCGGCGACAGCCAAAACCGCCGCGCCGGCCGTCGCCGGCCCGATCCTGATACCGGCGATAACTGACAAGGTGACGGTCATCGAAATTATACCGGACGGCAGCGGCGCCTTGATCGCTGGTACCGACAAGGGGCTTTACCGAAGCACGGATGTAACAAAAGGCTGGGAAAAACTTTCCCTCGGATCCGAAATAGACGAGAGTGTCTTTGCCGTCCACGTATCGGCGGCGAGGCCTGAAACGATCTGGGTTGGCACGGCCGTTTCGGGTGTTATGGTTTCGCGTGACAGCGGTTTGACATGGGACCGCGTTGACGGCGCCGTTGACAATGTTCCTGTCTCTTCGATAATGTCAGACCCGAAACGCCCCGATTATATTTATGTCGGTACGACTCAGGCGTTTTATCTGAGCCGCGATAACGGCAAGAGTTGGAACCGGCGCGGCGGCAACCTTCCGCTTGGCAATTTTACAAGCATCCTTATCAATCCTGAAAACACGGACGAGATATTGATCTCGAGCGCTATCGAGACCGACGGCGGCATATACATCACGACCGACGCTGGTGACAGATGGAAACGTGTCGATAACAAAGATATGAAACTGCCCAGCCGAAGGGTTTGGTCAATGGCCTTTGACCCGCAGGATTCGGGCCGCATCTATGCGTCCACTCATTCATCGGGCGTTTATAAGATCGAACGCTCCGCCCGTACTTCAGCCGGGATGTAATTAAATATAGTCACTAAATTTAAAAAGGCGGCTGCGTTTTGCAGCCGCCTCTTTTTTATTCGCTATTTGGCAGTTATCGATTTGGACCTTATAATTTGAACAGATAGGAGCCAAAATCTTGAAGCAAGAGATCGCCCGCGAACCCTCGCCCGACAGAGCCGGATTTGAGGTGTCGCGATTACCATTTTCGGAGATCCCGCACCAGTCGCGGCTTTTTATCGAATATTTACGCGACCCCGTTTCTCTGCGGCGATACTATCCGAATGCCTGTCCGTCTCCGGCGCAAATAGAATCATTTATTCCCGAGGTTCTCTCTAAATACAGTTCTGACCGCGACAAGCTTTGCGACGCCCTCTTAGAGATCAATAACGCAGCCGGTTCCAGCCAAAAGACCAGAGACAATATTAAACTTCTTCGCGAGCCTGATACCGTCGCCATCGTGACGGGACAGCAGGCCGGGTTGTTTACGGGGCCGCTTTACACGGTCTATAAAGCTTTGTCAGCGGTCAGTTTGGCGGCCAAACTTAGTAAAACCGGTATAAAAGCCGTGCCAGTTTTTTGGACGGCGTCCGAGGATCACGATTTTGAAGAGGTTTCCGAAGCGTTTTTTATACATAAAAACGGTGAGCTAACGCTGAAAAAGTATAAGCCGGAATCATATTCGGAGGATCTACCGGTTGGCAGTATCAAAATTGATGATAAGATCGACGAGACCATTGCTTCGATCTTTGCAGATATTCCAAACACCGAGTTTTCAGGTGAGATCCGAAAACTGCTGGCCGACTGCTGGTCAAACGGCATTTACTTTAGCGAGGCTTTTGCAAAAATGCTTGCCTCGATAACGGGTAAATACGGCATTATCTTTATCGATCCGATGCATGCAGGGATAAAGCGGCTGTCCGCTCCGATCTATTCTTTGGCGATCGAAAACAGCGTTGAGATCGTTTCTGGTGTTATAAGCCGCGGGCGCGAACTCAAAAACGAAGGTTTTCATTCTCAGGTGCTGGTCGAGGATGACTATTTTCCCCTATTTTGGCACGATGATAGCGGCCGGCGTGTCGCTCTGCGAAAAACAGAAAACGGCGAATACCGGGCCAAAGGCGGCAGACGCGAATTTACATCCTCTGAACTGCGGCAGATCGCTATGGACGAGCCGCAACGGTTTAGCCCTGGCGTAATGCTTCGTCCGGTCGTGCAGGATTTTCTGCTGCCGACGGCTTGCTATTTTGGCGGTGCGGCCGAGATCGCTTATTTTGCGCAGAATAGTGAGGTCTATCGCGTCCTCGAGCGGCCCGTAACACCCGTCTTTCACCGTCAGAGCTTTACGCTGGCCGCGGCAAAGCATCGACGGGTATTCGAAAAATTTGATCTCGATTTAAATCAGCTTTTTGAGGGAATGGAAAAGACATTGCTCCGTCTTGCCGCTAACACATTTTCACAAGACACGGCGCGTCTGTATGGTGAAGCCGAAGAAATAATAAATACACAGCTGAACGGCATTGATCACGCTGTTTCGCTGATTGACACGACACTTTTAGCAAATGTTGCAAAGCGCCGACGCAAAATTATTTATCACATCGCCGCACTTCGCAAGAAAACTTTGCTTGCCGAAATTCGCAGCGACGAGATCGTTGCCCGTCAGATCGGCGATCTTTTCGCGGCTCTGCTGCCGCACGGAGAGCTTCAGGAACGCTCATTGAATATCGTCACTTTCTTAAACAAATACGGGCTGAATTTTATTGACTGGATATATGAGGCTATCGATCTCGAAGATAAGGAACATCGGATTATCAAACTGTAAAAAATGAATAAAATAAAGGTTTTATCCGACAGTTTAGCAAATCAGATCGCCGCCGGTGAGGTTGTCGAGCGTCCGGCGTCTGTTGTAAAGGAACTTCTCGAAAATTCGATAGACGCCGGCGGCACACGCATTCAGATCGATATCGAACTGGGCGGACGCCGTCTTATGCGTATCAGCGATGACGGTGAAGGCATGACGCGTGATGACGCAATTCTTGCATTTGAGAGACACGCGACGTCAAAGATCAGAACGGCGGACGACCTGGGCAAGATCGGCACACTCGGGTTTCGGGGTGAGGCTCTGGCGTCGATTGCCTCGGTCGCAAAGGTCGAATTGATCACAAAAACCGAGTCGGATGAGGCGGCAAGCCGTGTCAATATCGACGGCGGACGGCTGCTTGATGTAAAGGACGCCGCACGCGACCGCGGCACGACAATCTCCGTGCGTGATCTTTTTTTTAACACACCCGCCCGGCGTAAATTTATGCGTTCCGAGGCGACTGAGAACTATCATTTGACTGGTATCGTGACCCATTACGCTCTCGCCCGTCCCGAGATCGCGTTTACGCTTACAAATAACGGCCGCGAGGTGATTCGCGTTTCGCCGGCAAAGGACCTGCGGGAACGCTCGTTTCAGATATTTGGCCGCGACCTTCTCGAAAGTCTCGTTCCGGTCGATGGCGGCCGCGAATTTGTGGCCCGTATAACAGGCTTTGTCTCCGCTCCGCGCGAACGCCGGACGACCCGTGACGCGCAGTATTTTTTTGTGAATAAACGTTTTGTCCGTGACAAGATCATCGCCGACGGGCTTACAGAAGGCTTTCGATCGGTGCTCCCGCACGGTGTTTATCCGGTCGCATTTCTTTTTCTCGAAATGCCGCTTGACGAAATCGATGTAAACGTCCACCCGGCCAAAACAGAAGTGCGCTTTAGACGCGGCGAAGCGGTAAAGGACGTAATCGCCGAGGCCATACGGTCGTCTCTCGCTAATGCGGGAATAACCGGTGACGCCCAGCCGCAAACGGTATTCGAACAAAAGCCCGCGGCACCTTTGGAACCGGACGCCGCTTCGCCGCAGCAGGCCAGCATTCAGTTTGGCGGCGAAGGCCCGGATTCGTTTTCGGATTCGTTAAGTGAACCGGACGAACCGCCGTTCGAGCCGTCTGTCGGCACCGGCACGTTTGCGGTGCGGACCATCGAAGATTCCGGGTGGCTGGCGGACGAACCGGCGGCCGTCAGCGGGCAGTTTGAAGCTGGCCGAGGTATTTCAGTTCCCGAGCGCCGCCAAACCGTTTCGGGCTACGCCGAATTGCCGCCGGTCGATTCAGCCGCGAAACTCACGAGATCTATCGGCGTCAACGATCTTTCGGTGGAAAAAATCCAGCCGCTCGGACAGCTTCACGAGAGTTTTATCATTGCGGTCGATGACGAAGGTTTGCTTCTGATCGATCAACACGTCGCTCATGAGCGCATCCTGTTCGACAAATACCGCAAAAATGAGATCGACCGGCCGATAGAATCGCAAAATCTGCTGCTGCCGGAAACCATCGATCTCTCACCGGCACAATCTGCGGCGTTTCAGATCATTGAGAACGATCTCGAATCGCTCGGATTTGGATTGATGCGGCTGTCGGGACGGACGATCGCGATCAAAAGTATCCCGACTGATCTGCAGCCGGCCGACGCCCGCAACCTTTTTGCAGAGATATTGGATACTATTGAATTAGAAAAACGCGGCGCCGCAAAATCGACGCTGCGCGATGACATTGCAGCGAGTCTCGCATGCAAAGCGGCGGTAAAGATAAATATGAAGCTGACGCCGGAAAAAATGAGATGGATGATCGACCGGCTTTTGCTCACTACCTCGCCGACGACCTGTCCGCACGGGCGTCCGGTAATTTTGCGGCTTGCGATGAAGGATATCGAGCGCGGATTTCACAGAACATAGGTATGAAAGAGCAAAACAAACAAAAACCGGAAAAACCCAGAGAGTTTTGGAATGTGGTGTATTTTGCGGTCGTGGTAAATACATTTATTGTCGTGACCGCACTATGGGCGTTTTCTGTATATTTCCGGTAAGGAATTTTTTTAAATGAGATCACTCGACTGGGCAATTGTGGTTGTGTATCTGGCGTACGTCGTCTGGGACGGCATCCGTATGACCAAACACAGCAACAGCAAGGAAGGCTATTTTCTCGCAAATCGCGGCCTGCCGTGGTGGGCGGTCGGGCTTTCCGTCATGGCGACACAGCTTTCTGCGATAACGCTTGTCGGTACAACCGGACAAGCTTACAGCGACGGGATGCGATTTATCCAGTTTTATTACGGACTGCCGTTTGCGATGATAATCCTTTGTGTGACCGTTGTGCCGTTTTTTCACCGGGCAAATGTTTTTACGGCTTACGAATATCTCGAAAAGCGGTTTGATGTAAAGGTTCGCACGCTGACGAGTTTCTTTTTTTTGATCTCACGCGGTTTAGGGGTCGGCACGATCATCTCGGCTCCGTCGATTGTGCTTTCGATAGTTTTTGGCTGGAATTTGATCGTAACGATCTTTGCGATCGGGCTTTCGACGACCATTTATACTGTTTTTGGCGGGGTTCAGGCGGTGACGTGGACGGACGTCAAACAGATGTTCATTATCTTTTTTGGCCTCAGTGTCTGCTTTGTAGTAATACTTTGGAGTTTTCCGCCAGGAGTATCTTTTACCGACGGGCTGCATCTTGCGGGCAGCCTTGGCAAGCTGAATATGATCGATACGTCGTTTGACCTTAAGGAAAAATATACGATTTGGTCGGGGTTGATCGGCGGGCTGTTTCTGATGCTGGGATATTTTGGGTGCGATCAGAGCCAGGTTCAGAGATTTTTGACCGCTAGATCGGTTGACGAAGGGCGAACGTCGCTGTTGATGAGTGCCTTTCTTAAAATACCGATTCAGTTTGGCATTCTACTGATCGGGATAATGGTTTTTATCTTTTATCAATTTTCGGCGCCGCCGATCGTCTTTAGTCCTAACGAAGTCGCAAAGGCCGGGCAAACCGGAACATTTAGAGATATAGAACGCAGATACGCAGCCGCGCACGCTCAGCGTCGTGAAGCTGCGATATCCTTTGATGCAAACGACGAACGGCTCAGACAGAGCTATTTTGACGCGGACAAAGAATTTAACGCAAGCCGAAAAGAGGCGGTCGAATTCGTCCGGTCAACAAGCGATCCGACGTTTAATGACGTCAATTATGTTTTCCCGACCTTTATTTTAGAAAATATGCCGATGGGCGTGATCGGGTTGCTGATCGCGGCGATATTTGCGGCAGCGATGTCGTCAATCGCGGCCGAGCTGAACGCTCTGGCGACGGCGAGCACGATCGATTTTTACCGCCGGCTTTACAAGCCGGAAGCGACGGACGCCCATTATATATGGGTCGGCCGGATCACCACATTTCTCTGGGGCGTCTTTGCTTGTATCGTTGCGATATTTGCGGCTAATCTCGGATCGCTGATCGAGGTCGTAAACAAATTTGGCTCTTTTTTTTACGGATCGCTGTTGGGCGTTTTTGTCCTGGCTTTTGTTGTAAAACGGGCACGTTCGCGGGGTGCATTTTTTGGCCTGTTGTTTGGTATAGTCTCGGTCTGGATCGCGAGCCTATATACCGAAATCGAGTTTTTATGGTTTAACGTAATCGGATGTCTGGTGACCGTTTTTGCGGGTTATCTTATAAGTTTGACGGTTGACGAAGATATTGACCGTCGCGACGCGGAGAAACAGAGTTTATGAAAAAAATTGAGTTAAGCAAGAGATATTTTGCTGCGGTTCGCATTTGGATGGTTTTGGGCCTCAGCGTTTCTCTTTTTCTGCTGGTCGTGTTTACGGTTTCGTCAACCGCACAGGTAAAACCGGTTTACGACCGCGGTATTTCCGGGCTTGGCCAGACGCTGAAGAGGCTAAATACGTCCTCCAGCGTTTTGATGATAGGCGCACACCCGGACGACGAAGACACGGCCCTGCTGTCGTATCTGGCTCGTGGCGAGAGTGCGCGAACCGCCTATCTTTCGCTGACGCGCGGCGACGGTGGGCAGAATATACTCGGAACCGAATTGGGTGAAGCTCTCGGCCTGATCCGTACCGAAGAATTGATACAAGCGAGACGCCTCGACGGAGCGGAGCAATATTTTGCACGGGCATACGACTACGGTTTTTCCAAGACGCTCGCCGAAGCAAAGCAAAAATGGGATGAAAAGATTGTGCTTTGCGACGTTGTCCGTGTCATCCGTCAATTTCGCCCGATGGTTGTAATTTCCCAATTTTCCGGAACGCCCGCCGACGGTCACGGCCAGCATCAGTATTCCGGATACATTTCGCCGCTGGCCGTCACGGCCGCAAATGACGCCGGCCGTTGTAAATCGGCGGGGCCGGCGTGGCAGGTACGCAAATTTTATGTTCGTCATCGCGGTGCCGGTGAGCCGAAGTTGAGAATAAACACGGGAAAATACGATTTTACGCTTGGCCGTTCCTATTTTGAGATAGCAATGGAAGCCCGGAGCCAGCATAAATCTCAGGAACAAGGCGTTTTAGAACTAAAGGGCGATCAATCGTCGAGTTTGAACCTGGCCGCGAGCGAAGCGCGGGAATCCGGCATTTTTGACGGTCTCGACACCTCGATCAGCGGTGCATCGGCTTACTACGACGTCTCTGATGAAACGGTAAAAAGATCTCTGAAAGAACTTGCAGAAAAAGCCGAAAAAGCTTTGCGCGAATTTGAAGTGAGAAAGCCGGACAATATCCTGAGCCCGCTAACGGACGGATACAGAGCTGCCGTAAAGGCCGGAAACTCAGAATCCGCGGCGGGAGCAAAGGCTTTTTTTGAACGCAAAGAACGCGAATTTGCCGAGGCTGTAAAACTCGCGGCAGGGATACAGATAGATGCATTGTCCGACCGCGAAACTGCCGCTCCCAACGAATTTTTTGCGGCGGCGGTAAAGGCTTTTATCGGGCAAACGGGCGCGGCTAAAGTAATATCGGCAAAGATCATTGCCCCAACGGGATGGCAGGTAAAAAAAGCCGAGGCTCCGCCGGAGACAAATCAGGGATTTTTCCGGCGCGAAACCGGTGATTTTGCGGCCTATTTCACCATCGGAGTTGCGGCGGACGCTGTGCCCACTCAGCCGTATTGGCTGGCCAAGCCGCGTGACGGCGACCTGTTTCGTTGGAGCGCGGATGACGATCAGCGCACGCTGCCGTTTCATCAGCCGCTGCCGTTTGCCGAGGTCGTATTGGACATTCTCGGTACCGAAGTAGTTCTAAGGCAACCGGTCGAATATCGATACGCCGACGACACACGCGGTGAGATCAGGCGTTTGGTAAATGTTGTGCCGCGCGTTTCGGTCGAAATAGACCAGCCGCTTTTGATCGTTCCTTTCAGTAAAAATGAGCAGAAGCGAAAGCTGGTGATGACCGTTACAAACCGTTCGAATAATCCCGTTACCGGCGGAGCGGGTTTGATCGCACCGACGGGCAGTGAATGGCCGGTCACGGCATCTGAACGAAAGTTTGATCTAAAAAAAACCGGTGAGAGAGCAACACTGATCTTTGAGATAACGATACCGGCGGGAGAAAAGGGAAATTTTGAAATCACCGCGCAGGCGGTGATCGACGGTGAAACCGCATCGTCCACTATGCAGGCCGTCGCCTACGAACATATTCAAACACACAGAATTTACCGGCCGGCTTTGGTTGACGTAAAAATATTTGACCTCAAGGCCGCACCAGTCGGGATCGGCTACGTTCCCGGGAGCGGCGACCGCGTTCCCGAAGCGATCCGTCAGATGGGGCTTAGTGTCGAGCTGCTTGATGCAAACCAGCTCGCATCCGGCGACCTTTCGGCTTTTGACGTTATCGTTGTCGGTATCAGGGCGTCTGAGGTTCGCCCTGATTTTGCCGCGAACAATAAACGGCTGCTCGAATTTGCGAAAAATGGAGGAACCCTGATCGTGCAATATCAGCGTCCGGTTTACACTCAGCAGGCGTTGACGCCGTACCCGGCCCGCGTGGGGCCAAGGGTCGCGGATGAGAACGCACCCGTCCGCATTTTAGAGCCAGGGCATCCGGTGTTCAATTTTCCAAATAAGATAACCGAAGCGGATTTTTTGAATTGGGTACAGGAACGGAATTTATACAATTTTGCGGCGGTGGACGAAAAATATCTCGGCCTGCTCGAGTCGCACGACGCGGGCGAACCGGAAAATAAGGGCGGGCTCGTGATCGCGGACGTCGGGAAAGGAAAGTTTATTTATTGCAGCTATTCGTTTTTTAGACAGTTACCCGCGGGTGTGAGCGGGGCGTATCGTCTGTTTGCCAATCTGCTGAGTTTGCCAAAATATGAAGAAGGCCGAAGCCGCACGCATCCTGCAAATTTGTTTACCAAAACACAAACGAGATCTAGGCGATAACGATCAAAACGTCTCCCGCACCGACGGTTTTGCCTTCGGCAACCCTGATCTCGGTGACCACGCCGTCTTTTTGGGCTTTTATTTCGTTCTGCATCTTCATCGCCTCGACGACGATGACGCCGTCACCTTTTTTTATTTCGTCGCCGACCGCAGCAAGGATCCGCACAATTTTTCCGGGCATTGCGGTTTTGATCTCGGCCGAGCCATCGAGCGTCTCATTTGCCGCCTCAGAGCCGCGCAGCCGTTTGGGATCGGTTAACCTGATCTCGAGGTCGCTGTTTCCGACGCTAACCTGAAAGAGATCACCGGGATCTGAACGGGGCGAGATAAAAATCTCATAGACCTTGCCGCAGTTTTTTAACAGAAATACGTTTGGCTCGGGCTCTGACACTTCGGCCTCGTATTTTCGGCCGTCGATGTCAGCGAAGATTCTGCCGTCTTCTTGTTTGAAGTCGATCTGATATCTTGTATCGGTAATGTCGGCTTGAAGTTTCACAAAAATTAAGTTGATGCGATGCGGCAGTTCCCTATCGCGGGGCGCCTTTGTCGCCCCGTAATGAAAAATAGCGACAGCTTTTTTGCCGGCGTCTATGCGCTCTGCGAATCGCCCTTGTCGGCCTTGTTCGGCTGCGGAGTGATGCGGAGGTATGGTTTTACCGCGTTCCAGCCCGCGGGAAATTTTGCCTTTGCGTCTTCGTCCGAGATAGCGGGCACGATAATGCAATCGTCGCCGTCCTTCCAGTTGACAGGCGTCGCAACGCTGTAATTTGCGGTTAACTGAAGCGAATCGATGACACGCAGCACCTCGTCAAAATTGCGGCCAGTACTTGCCGGATAGGTGAGGCTCAATTTGACCTTTTTGTCGGGACCAATAACAAATACAGAGCGGACGGTGAACGTATCGTTTGCATTCGGGTGGATCATCTCATAGAGGTCCGACACTTTTCGGTCGCTGTCGGCTATCATCGGGAAATTTACGGCCGTACCCTGCGTTTCTTCGATGTCCTTTTCCCACCCAACATGCGAATCGAGCGCATCTACGCTCAGGCCGATGATCTTTACATCCCGGCGGTCGAATTCGGGTTTGAGCCGTGCGGCCATGCCAAGCTCGGTTGTGCAAACCGGTGTATAATCTTTAGGATGCGAAAACAGAACGCCCCAGCTGTCGCCGAGCCATTCGTGAAAGTTTATAGTTCCGTGTGTTGTTTCTGCACTAAAATCGGGGGCGGTGTCGCCTAATCTAATTGACATAAAAAAATCTCCTTAAAAAAATCTTGTGGTTTAAAAGATTATATCAGACTCGTGCAAATGTCCGAACCGCCCGTGTCGAAGGCCTTTTTAAAATGCGAAGCGCGGTAAGAAAAAATCGGCCTGAGATCGGGTGAGTAGTTCTGATAAGATTGTTGTGTGTGGTAAAACCTTATGGTTAAATATTCAAATGACACAAAATAAAAAAGTGGCCGAACCGTGTGTGATGGTGATCTTTGGAGCGACTGGCGATCTTACAAAGCGTATGCTGCTGCCTTCGTTGTACAATCTCGCAAAGGAGAATTTTTTGCCGGACAGATTTGCGGTCATCGGCGTCGGGCGTCAGGAATTGACCACTGAGGAATTTCGAAAGCAGATGATTGGACACTTGCGCGAATTTGTCCCGAACGGCCCCGATAAAAAGCTGATAAAATGGTTTGAGGAACGCACCTTTTATACGGGTGGCGATTTTGATGAAGATAAAAAACTTTTTTCTGATCTCAAGGATGTTTTGGATGAGGCAACGTCCCTGAACGAAATACCCAAAAACTATTTCTATTATTTTGCCACGCCGCCCTCGCTGTTTGCGAGCGTTACGCAAAAGATCGTAAAAAACGGACTCGGAAAAGAGGAGAACGGAAACTGGCGGCGTTTTATTTACGAAAAACCGTTTGGCCACGATCTTGCTTCATCTCAAAAATTAAATACCGATCTGCTTAAAATTATTAAAGAAAAGCAGATCTATCGCATCGATCATTATCTGGGCAAAGAGACGGTTCAGAACATCCTGGTCTTTCGGTTTGGCAACAGCATTTTTGAGCCGATCTGGAACCGGAACTACATAGACCACGTCCAGATAACGGTTGCCGAAAAGCTCGGCGTAGAGCTTCGCGGCGGGTATTATGATTCGGCGGGTGCGCTCCGCGATATGATCCCAAATCATATTTTGCAGCTTGTGAC
The DNA here is from genome assembly GCA_041747575.1 of Pyrinomonadaceae bacterium. Lineage (GTDB taxonomy): Bacteria > Acidobacteriota > Blastocatellia > Pyrinomonadales > Pyrinomonadaceae > OLB17. Next base: position 91,870 of record JBGTEX010000054.1, on the reverse strand, counting down.
CCTGACTGCTATGGAGCCGCCGGTTTCATTTGAGGCGGACTCGGTAAGGGACGAACAGGCAAAAATACTCGAGGCGATCCAGCCGTATTCGCCCGAAGATGTATTGACCAACGCCATTCGCGGCCAATATGGCGAAGGCGAGATCGACGGTAAAAAAGTTCCGGCCTATCGTAGCGAAAAAGATATCCTGCCGTCTTCGAACACCGAAACATTTGCCGCTCTGAAACTCGAGATCGATAACTGGCGCTGGGCGGACGTTCCCTTTTACATCAGAACCGGAAAGCGGATGGCGGCACGAAACTCAACCATCGTTATCCAATTTAAACGTGCTCCGTTCATGCTTTTTCGCGATACGCCGATCGAGCGTTTGACGACCAACCGCATCGTCATCCACATCCAGCCGGACGAAGGGATCACGCTTCATTTCGGTGCGAAGGTGCCGGGGCCGATAGTAAATATGGGTTCGGTCGATATGGATTTTAACTATCTCGAGCATTTTGGCGAACAGATCAGCACCGGCTATGAAAGGCTCTTGTTTGACTGTATGATCGGCGATGCGACCCTATTTCAGAGAGCGGATATGGTCGAGGCGAGCTGGCGGATAGTGGCCCCGATCCAGGACGTCTGGAAGGCTCTGCCGGCTAGAAACTTCCCAAATTACGACTCCGGCACATGGGGGCCTGTCGAATCTGAGCAGCTTCTGGAGAACGACGGACGGTCGTGGAAGAATCTGGTTGAACAATATGGAAATTGAAATAATCGTGGCGGTGATTATTCTGTCGGCATTGGTTTTTCTCGCGACCGTTGACATGGCATTTTATCATCTTTCCGATGTCAGCCTGCGGCGTATTTCGTCTGAGGAAGATTTCGCAGATAAAAAAAAGGCAGTTTTGTTTTTGCGCGAAATACTCGAAAACAGGCCTCGATTTCGTTTTGCAATATCCTCAGCCATTCAGGTCCTTTTGATTTGCTTTACGGTTCTGCTCACCATTATTCTCAGTCAATTTACCGAAAATAATGCATCCCTGCTATTTTTTGCGATGCTCACAGGGCTGATCGCTACCGTTCTGCTGCGGCAAATCATCCCGCGGCTGCTGGTCAAAAACGAGACCGAGCGAAAACTCCTGTTTCTGCTTCCCGCGATCCGGCCTCTATTCTCACTTGTCTCGTTCTTTGTCGAACCGGTCACCGCCCGTAACCGCTCTAAACTTCGTCATAAACTCGAATCCACCATTATGCCCGACGCCTCCGACGAAAAATATGAAGACAACTCAGAGGATTTTCAGGCACTCATGGAGGTTGGTGAGGCCGAAGGGATAATCGAGGAGAGTGAGCGTGAAATGATCGAAACCTTTGTCGAATTTAGCGATACGCGAGTGGGTGAAATAATGACGCCGCGAACCGAAATCTGTGCCATCCCGATTGATTCGACGATCAAAGACGCACGCGACCTGATCGTTGCTGAAAAATACTCGCGTCTTCCGGTCTATCGTGAGAGCATCGACAATATCGAGGGTATGGTTTATGTCCGCGATCTGCTGCACGCCTGGGCGGACGGCAAAGAAAACAATCCGGTCAGCTGCGTGCTTCGTGACCCATTCTTTGTTCCCGAAACAAAAACTGCGTCCGAATTGCTGAAAAGCATGCAGCTTAATCACATGCAGGTCGCCATCGTCATCGACGAATACGGCGGCGTCGCCGGGCTCGTAACCGCCGAAGATATTATCGAGGAAATTTTTGGCGAGATCGAGGACGAAGATACCGAACAGGAAGAGATCGTTGAAATTGTCGAGGGTGACGGCGGATATTGGGATGTGCTCGGCTCGACCGAGATCGACAAGATCGAGCGGCTTTTTGCCACCGATCTCGAGGACGAAGACTATACGACCATAGCCGGTCTGGTGACAAGCGAAGCAGGTTATGTGCCGAGAATTGGCGAGATACTGAATTTACGCGGGCTCTCAGTCGAAATACTAAAAGCCGACGAAAAAAAGCTCCATCTGATCCGCATTCGAAAAGCCGATGAAAAAGACGAACTGTCAGACCCAACGGTTTAAACCGGAATTACGCAAAAAGATTTTTGCAGGCTTTTTCCCGTCGCGCGACGCTGTTATTTAGAAGGAATCTTGATCTCGCGTCCGGCACCGAGAACGGAATTCGGGAGCAGCCCGTTAAACTTGGCAACGTCGGTCGGATTGGCATTATTACGCTCGGCTACTTTCTGAACCGTGTCACCGGCGCGGGCCTTTACAACCTTGATATTGTTCGCGGGTGACGGGCCGCCCGCGTTTGTCGGCCTCGAGTAGCTTGTGGCCTGAACGTTATTTCCGCGAACGGGCACGAAAACTTTGCCTTTCGGGATCGCCATTCCCGGATTTGCAGCCATCAGATCACTTACGCTCACGCCCGTGCGGTTTGAAATATTCTGCCAGGTCTCGCCCGATGACGAGTTTGCCAGATTGGTATTGTTGATCTTCGCAGCCGGGATTCGCCTGAATAAAGCTACGACCTCGTTCGCCTTGCCAGACGGGACGTTGACGACATAGGGTTCGGGCGGGGTCGAGTTGCTTCTGAGATGAGGATTTAGGTAACGCAAATACTGGACCGTTGTGTCAGCGGCCTGAGCGAGAATGCTGAGATTTGTCGAAGCCGGAACTCTGATCCGGTCATATCTAAGCGGAGCCGCCGGTCGGATGTGTCCAAATCCGTATTGATTCGGATTGTTTGCGATCAGGATAGTAGCCAGAATGTTTGGGACGTAATTGCGGGTTTCGCGCGGAAGGTACGGGTACGCCGCCCAAAAATTCGATACGCCTGCACGGCGGATCGCTTTATCAACATTTCCCTCGCCACAGTTGTAACCGGCTATCGCAAGTTCCCAGTTGCCATAACGGTTATAAAGAAATTTCAAATAACGGGCAGACGCCCGCGTCGCTTCATCAAAGCTGTTGCGTTCGTCAACGTATGCCGTGCGCCGAAGGCCATATCTGGAGCCGGTGCCGGGGATAAACTGCCACAATCCGGAAGCGGCCATATGCGACATCGCGCTTGGCTTCCAAGCACTCTCAACCTGTCCGAGCCACGCGACATTCTCGGGAATTCCCTCTTCTTTAAATATACGCCGGGCCATCAGCATAAACATTCCTGAACGGTAAAGGCCGACTTCCATCGTTCTCTGCCCCCGGCCGCGATAATAATTTATGTATTGCTGAATCATCGGATGAACCTGAAAGGCAAATCCGAGAGATTTATTAGCTACCGCCGTCTGAATGTAACGGTATTGCTGCTGGGCGATCGGATTGGTGTCAACCTCCTGCTCGTCCAGCGTGAGTTCAAGTTTCGAGAGCTCATCGAGCGGTGACGGCTCAAATTCCTGGTTGTTAAACCCTATCAATACCTGGTTTACGGATGCGCTGCCGGCCGCCACAGTACCCGGCGACGGCGGGCCGATCAAGTTGGTTGTCGATGCTTTTGCTAAAGATGTGATCTTGTCCGCCAAGGCGGTATCGATATTCCACGAGCAGGTGAGCGAAAGATTTTTGATCTGCGGCAATTTTGTATCGGTCGGAAACTCGATCAGATAGATGGTTTCGATCAATTGGTTATAGCAATTCTGAAGACGCGCCTCGCTCTGGATATTGAGCGTGGAATATAAAAAAACTTCGACCGATCTGTTAAATTTCGAACCGGCCTCGGTCCGGTTGTTGTCTTCGTAGGCGATCAGGCCTTCGTTGAAAGCCTTTCGCGACTCGCCGAGTACGATATTTACTGCCTCCTGAGCCTTAATTACATCCGGCGTGCGGGTTTCATTGCTCGATCTGGTGCTGGTAACCTGCGCAAGCGCCGCCGAGCTAAATACCAAAAAAATAAATGCTGTAAAACTTAAAAATTTATAAATGCTTTTCATTAAAAAATACTTTGTAATTCTGTAGATAAAAAGAACGAAACGGTTGGCCGCAAATAACTTTAACGCTGCGGACCGGTAAAAGTTCCTGTTAGTGTTTTGCGTTTATTTTCGTGCTATGAATGCAGAACACTAATTTGATAAATATAGCACTTTCGCAAAAAGAGTGCAAACTCCTGACCGAATAGGGAGAAACGCATAATTGATCGGCTTTTACCGAGCCTTTGACGCCTTTGCTTTTGGCTTTTCGGCCGGTATTTTGCTCTCGCGAAGGGCGACGTCAAAAACCTGCCTCACGTTCTCGACAAATATAAACGTCAAATCATCCCGAATTTCCTGAGGAATATCCTCGAGATCGCGTTCATTTGGCGCGGGCAGTATGACCGTCTTAATTTTTGCCCGTCGAGCAGCCAGCAATTTTTCTTTGACGCCGCCGACCGGCAGGACGTTGCCGCGCAAAGTTATTTCGCCCGTCATAGCTATATCTTTTTTTACCGGCCGCTGCGACAGAACGGAAACAAGAGCCGTCGCCATCGTGATACCGGCGCTCGGCCCGTCCTTTGGTATCGCACCTTCGGGCAAATGAATATGGATGTCAAAATTATCAAGCACCGTCTCATCAATACCGAGCTCATTCGACCTTGCCTTTGCGTACGAGAACGCGGCCTGCGCCGATTCCTGCATCACTTCGCCAAGTTGTCCGGTCAGAAGCAGTTTGCCCTTGCCCTTGGTTTTCAGTGCTTCGATAAAGAGAATGTCTCCGCCGACGGCCGTCCACGCAAGACCCGTGACGGTTCCGATCTCGTCTTGTTTGAGGGCCCCCTCGTTAAATATTCTGGATATGCGGAGAAAGGTTTTGAGGTTATCGGTTGTGACCTTTATACGAACAAATTCTGCCTCGAATTCGGCCTTGCTCCGTGCAACCTTGCGGCAAACTTTGCCGATCTCGCGTTCGAGCTGTCGCAGACCGGCCTCTTGTGTATATTCTGAAACAATTTTTGTTATCGCACGGCGCTCAAACTTGACGTCATGTTTCGCCAGCCCATTTTCTTCTATCTGTTTCGGTATCAGGTGGCGCTTTGCGATCTCGAGCTTTTCTTCCTCCGTATAACCGGATAGCGAAATGATCTCCATCCGGTCGCGCAAAGCAGGCTGCACCGTGTCGAGCACATTCGCCGTCGTCATAAACATCACATTTGAAAGGTCGAAAGTAATACCAAGATAATTATCACGAAAACTCGCGTTCTGCTCAGGATCAAGCACCTCTAAAAGGGCTGAGCTCGGATCGCCCCGAAAATCAGCACCGACCTTATCGATTTCGTCCAGCATTATCAGGGGATTATTGGTCTGACACTGCTGAATCGCCTGAATAATGCGACCGGGCATCGAACCGACGTATGTGCGGCGATGGCCGCGGATCTCAGCCTCATCATGCAAACCACCAAGCGATAGACGGACAAATTTGCGGTTCAGAGCCCGTGCCACCGAACGCCCAAGCGACGTCTTGCCGACGCCCGGAGGGCCGACGAGACAAAGGATCGAACCCTTTGGCTTCTCACGCAGTTTCCGTACGGCAAGTGCTTCGACGATCCGTTCCTTTACGCGTTCCAACCCGTAATGATCCTCATCGAGAATTTTTTCCGCCTTTTTGAGATTGAGATTATCCCTCGAAGACTTACCCCAAGGCAGTTCGGTCATTATATCCAGCCAATTCCGCAATGTCGCCGTTTCTGCGGCGTCGGGATGCATGCGTTCGAGCTTTTTTAGTTGACGAAGTGCTTCTTCCTCAGCATTTTCCGGCATCTTTGCCTGCAGGATTTTGTCGCGGTAAACTTCAATCTCCTCGAAAAGCTCATTGCCTTCGCCGAGCTCCATCTGAATCGCCTTTAATTGCTGGCGCAAAAAATACTCCCGCTGCGAACGGTCAATATCCGCCCTTGCCTGCGTATTTATCTCGGCCTGCACCGTTAAAACGTCTATTTCCTTACTCAACAGATCGTTAACGCGACGCAGGCGCGGCGACGGGTCCTCGACGTCCAGAACGCTTTGCGCGTCCTCGACCTTAAGCTCCAGATTTGATGCGGCAAGGTCAGCCAGCCGTCCGGCGTCGTCTAAATTTGCGATGATCGCAAGCACCTCGGGCGAAATATTTTTGCCAAGCGAAGCTGCCCGTTCCATCGAACCGCGAACATTACGTACAAGGGCTTCGACCTCAAGGGAATTTTCCGGCGCAAGCGGCTCGACGATCGGCGTGACGTTCGCTTTTACATATTCACCGCGCCCCGTTACCGAATCCAGACGGCACCGCGAAAGTCCCTGAATCAAAATGCGTATCCGGCCATCCGGCAGCTTGAGCATCCGCATAATGATCGCAACCGTCCCGACCGTATAGAGATCGTCTTGTTCGGGTTCCTCTTTATTTACATCCTTTTGCGATACCAAAAGTATCATCCGATCCTGACTCAGAGCCTGTTCGACTGCTCGGATCGAGCGGTCACGCGACACAAAAAGCGGAACAATCATAAACGGATAAATAACAATATCGCGCAGCGGAAGTACCGGAAGATCAGCCGGAATCTGTATCATCGGCTCTATCGCATCAGTTTCAGCCAACGCAACCGGAAATTCTTCAATATCAACCATGGTTCTATGTTAGGAAAATTGAGGGGAAAGGGCAAAGACGGCATTTGCGCCGGACAGTCCGCGGATAAGATAAAGAAATGGCGGTTGGCCAATGTACGGCAAGTCCTGGAAGGTGAATAGACGCCGGTTGATCAACCGGCTAAAATCAACATTCTAACTATTTGCGGAATCACTTCTTTTTTTTCTTCTTCGCGGCAGCGGAAGTCCTTCGCTGCGTACCGACCAAAACTTTTAGCTCGGTCATAAATTCGGAGACGTCTGCAAATTCCAGATAGACAGAGGCAAATCTGACGTAGGCTACCTTATCAAGAGTCTTTAAACGGCGCATGATGATCTTGCCGATTTCGCTCGTTGCGAGCTCACGGTCGAGCGAATCCTGAACGTTTTTTTCCACCTCATCGACAATATCTTCGAGCTGCCCGGTCGATATCGGACGTTTTTCAGAGGCGCGGAACAAACCCGACAAAACCTTGTTACGATCCCAAGCCTCTCGTTTGCCGTCCTTTTTTACGACCATATACGGAATTTCGTCTATGCGTTCGTAAGAGGTGAACCGGCGTCCGCAGCCAAAACACTCGCGCCGGCGGCGAATCGAATCGCCGGCCTTGGATTCGCGCGAATCGACGACTTTATCCTCAATATGTGAACAAAATGGACAACGCATATATCCAGCCCGTTTAACTGAGCTTTTGACGGATTACGAACGATTAAAATCCGGCGAATCTGATTTGATCTCCCGCTCGGCGTTCTCGCTTGAAAGCAGGCTCCTAAACCGTTCAATACTTATATCACCATGAAAGAAATAATATAAACCGAAAAACACCGCCGGTGCAAAATAGATCAGATGCATTGCGATCGACACGGCGGCCGCATCCTCGGGGCGGATGTCGTTTCTGAGAAACAAAAGTATAGATGCAGTCGTCGCATGAAACGCCCCGGCGGCTCCGCCGGGCGTCGGCACGACCGAGCTAACCGTGGCAAAACCCATGATAAAAATTGAATCGCTAAACGTCAGCGGCAAATTAAATGCCTGTAAAATAAGCCAGGTTGGAACGGCGATAGCCAGCCACAAAAAAAATGTCCAGAAACTAACCCAAAAGGTTTGACGCCAATCCCGTAATATCTCAAGTGCCGACGAAAGCTGTTTCAAAACGCTGATTACAATTTCCTGCAGCCGTCCCGGAATCCATGTTCTATCAATAAAACGCTCGGTCCAGTCGATAATGCGCGACGAAATTCGTTGAAAAACTGCCAAAGCGACAAATCCGAGAGCCACGACCAGAAGCATAAGCCAGCCGATCCATTCAACAAATGCAAACTCGCCTTCGCGTCCGGGCTGAGGCGTAAACCACAACAGATTGAAGGAAAAAAAACATGCAAGTGCCGCCATGTCAAATACTCTTTCGAGCCCAAGCGTCACAAGGGCCGCTGAAGGCCGGACCCGTCTGTCACGCATCGGAAGCCACATCGGCCGGACGATTTCGCCCATCCGCCCAAACAGAAAAATCGCTGTAAATCCGACCGTCGTAGTGGCAAACAGTTCTTTCAGGCTTGCTTCGGTAATGGGTGCAAGGAGAAACTTCCAACGTATCGCGCGCAGCAAATAACCGAGACAAATTATCGAGACCGCGACGGCCAGATACCAAGGGTCGGCCTGTTTCAGACTGGCCGAAACGGCGCTCCAATCTAAATTCCGGCCAAAAAACCAAAGAATCACGACAGCGAACAAAAAGAGAAGAATAAATTTTATGTATTTTCGCAAACCGCTTGTTCCCGATCACGCGATCGTTATCCTTAAGTATCTCTGTTTTACGGCCTTTTATTTCCAAAGCGAACTTTGCGGCCATTGAACACCAGACCCGTATCTGCACAATGTCTTAACGGAAACCGAATAAAAACAAAAGATACAGTATTTTAGAAGAAAACCTAAATCGCTCTTCGCAAAAGGTGGCCTCTGACTGCATAAAATGCGTCGCCCTTCATTGTTTTCGTACGGGGCAGATCATAGTCCCGATCACAGCAGAAAGAAAGTCCGAGAAAATGGCCGGAAATTCAAGACAAAATTGCGGTCGTTTTTTATATTATGATATACTTAGGCTTTTAAATTTGTACCGCTCGGATTGAAACAAATCCGGTGCTTATGGCGTTATAAATATATTACGTACAACGATTTAAGCTGAGTTTCTATCAAACGCTTTTATTAAATATGCCCGATTACGACGAAAAAGAAGACCTTATGGACCGCTTGGTTGCATTAGGTAAACGAAAAAAGGGTTTGACCCTGGACCGGCTCCACCGCGAACTTCCGGAAAATATGATGTCTGCCGATGACATTGAGAACGTTTTGGAGCGCCTTGAGGGTGCAAACATCACGGTCGCCGAAACAGACGCTCAGCTACTGGAACGCGCGTCAAATATGGCCCTCGACGATGAGGACGAAGATTCGGGCGACGACGAAGATCTGGATCTGGATCTGTCTGCCGGCGTGCTCGACAAATCGAATGACCCGGTGCGGCTTTACTTACGCGAAATGGGCATCGTGCCGCTCCTTAACCGCGAAGGTGAAGTGGTTATTGCGAAACGCATCGAACGCGGACAGATCAAAACGCACAAAGCAATTTCACGTTCGCCGATCGCGGTCGAGCGTTTACTAAAAATCGGAGATGATCTGGCGGCCGGCAAAGCAAGTATTCGCGAGACCGTTATTTTTTCTGAACAAGCCGAGATTTCGGTTGAGGAAGACAAGGCCGAAGAGTATTTGCGTTGGACGCTCGAAGGGCTGGACAGCATCCGGCAGAACTTTCAGCCGGTGCTCAAGGCGTGGATCGCTCTGATTGCCGAACAAAATAAAAGCGGCGGTAAAAAAACCAAAAAACTTCTGACCCTTCGCCGAAAAACCGCCCGGCTGCGGCTCGATATTGCTCAGGAGATAAAGCATCTGAATCTGACCGAGCGTTCGCGACAGATTCTGATAGCAGCGATCCGAAAGGTTGTCGATGACATTAGAAAAGCCGAGCGCACAATAAATAAAGCAAAGGAAAAACTTGACAAGAAACCGGCCGCCGCTGAAAAGAAAGAGCTAAATGAAAAGATCGCCGACGCCAAGACGGCCATTTCCGCGATCGAGGAAAAATATCACCTCCAGGCGGTCGAAATAAAACGGTCATATCAGACGATCAGTGTCGGCGAATTTGACACCAACAAAGCAAAACGCGAATTGGTCGAAGCCAATCTTCGGCTCGTTGTTTCGATCGCAAAAAAATATACAAACCGCGGCCTGCAGTTTTTAGACCTTATACAGGAAGGCAATATCGGTTTGATGAAAGCGGTTGATAAATTCGAATGGAGGCGCGGCTATAAATTCTCGACCTATGCAACCTGGTGGATCCGCCAGGCGATCACACGGGCCATCGCCGATCAGGCACGAACGATCCGAATTCCGGTTCACATGATCGAGACGATCAATAAACTGATCCGCACCTCGCGTCTGCTCGTCCAGGAACTTGGCCGCGAACCTACGTCTGAGGAGATCGCGAAACGTATGGACATTCCGGTCTCAAAAGTGCGAAAAGTACTAAAAATTGCACAGGAGCCAATCTCGCTCGAAACGCCGATCGGCGAAGAGGAAGACTCTCATCTCGGCGATTTTATCGAGGACAAATCCATCCTCAATCCGGCTGAGTCCGTGACATTTTCTAACCTGCGCGAGATCACCGACGAGGTTCTGGCAACGCTGACGCCGCGTGAGGAAAAAGTCATCAAGATGCGTTTTGGCCTCGGCAATACCGGCTCCGAGCACACGCTCGAAGAGGTCGGGCAGCATTTTGCCGTCACGCGCGAACGCATCCGCCAGATCGAAGCCAAAGCGCTCAGAAAGCTTCGGCACCCGTCGCGTTCGCGCCGGTTAAAAGCTTTTCTCGAAGGAAAGCCGTAAAAGTTTATGCCGCACAAAACAGGAGTTAATGATTGAACGATGAACCAGCTAAAACGAATTAATTTCAATCAGAAAGTTATGGGCGGCAAGCCTTGTATTCGCGGTTTGCGCGTTACCGTTGGCGCAATCGTCGGACTCGTCGCCGCCGGACATTCGTTTACCGATATTCTGAAAGCCTATCCGTATCTTGAGGAAGAAGATTTGCGCGAAGCTCTCGCATATGCCGCTTGGCGGGTGGAAGAAATTGAAGTTCCGCTTGCCGCCGCATGAAGATTTTAATTGACATGAACTTGTCGCCAGATTGGAAGGCGGCTTTCGCGGCCCAAAATATCGAGTCGGTACATTGGTCAACGGTTTGTGACCCGCGAGCCGAAGACACGGAAATAATGGAGTATGCGCGGACAGGCGGTTACATTGTTTTCACGCATGACTTGGATTTTGGAACGCTACTGGCATTGACGCAAGCCGAAAATCCGAGTGTCGTGCAGGTTCGCACTCAAAATATTTTGCCTTCGCATTTGGCAACGACTGTCATTGCAGTTCTGCGCTCAAATCAAGACTCTTTAGAAAAAGGCGCGTTGGTTGTCGTAGACGAAAGTAAAGCGCGAGTTCGAATATTGCCTTTGCAAAGGCGGTCTTAAAAAATAACATGCTGCCCAGTAATTCAGCTTTGAAAAGAAGTAATCAAGCATATAATTCATTCGTTCGGCCGCTCCTCTGCAATTTAACACATCGAAATTTAAACAAGTTTTGCTGACTTTTATCATGGCAGACAAGAGTCCGACTTGTCGTTGTCCGTTAATCCTAAATCTGCATGTAATCGGTTTGTCCCATTTCAACTCAGTCGTTAGAATCTGGATACTGCGGTTCGGTCCTTTTCAGTTTTGCGTTTAACCGCTTCGCCTCGGCGATCGCGTGATCCAGATCGTTAACCTTTCCATCCAACTGCATTTCGTAAACCGAATCCAGAATTTTCTTAAATTGCGGTGACGGTTCGAGACCCATTTCGATCAGATGTCTGCCCATCAGGATCGGCTTCGGAGCTTTTTTTTCGATCTGCAGTTCACGAACTTTTTCGATAAACCATTCCTGTGCGTCCGAGCCGAACCATTTTTCTTTCGGAAGCCAATCCGGATTGCGGCCGAGGCTGTCGGCTTTTGCCACCCGATATAACAGATCGGGCTCGACCTTTCTTGCCAGCCGCCGAAACGCGCCGTCGCCAACGGGCGATTTTGATTTATAATATTCGCCCGGCTTTAAATGATAACGGACAAGCTGAACAGCCTGATTCCGCACATCAAAACCGTTCAATGTGAAAATACCGAGCGTGTCCAAAAACGAAAGCGTCGGCTCGACGCCGGCCTCATCATGCGAATGCGAACGCCAGCGGCCATCGCGAAATTCAGTAGTCGGCGGCTTGCCGAAATCGTGTGCGAGGGCGCCTAGCATCACGGCAACCTGACGCGGATAGTCCAATTCGTCGATCAGCTTCCGGGCTTCATCGACGACCATCAGCGTATGTACATCGACATCGCCTTCCGGATGCCATTCCGGCTCCTGCGGCACGCCGACGAGCGATTTCAATTCGGGAAAAATCTGATCGACAACTCCAAGATCGTAAAGCCATTTCAACCCTACGGACGGACACCTTGCCTTCAACAGCAGTTTTTCAAGCTCGCCCCAGATGCGTTCCTTCGGCAGATCGGTCACATCGATGGTTTTGCAAAGCTCAACCGTATCCAGCGCAATATCAAATTCAAACCTAGCGGCAAACTGCGCCGCACGCAGAACTCGCAGCGAATCTTCGGTAAACGTCTCGCTCGAAACATGCCGCAGAATTTTCTTTTTTATATCTTCCCTTCCGTTGAACGGATCGATGATCTCGCCGGTCAGAGGGTCTTTCAAGATTGTATTAATCGTAAAATCACGCCGCGAACATGCCTCTTCAAACGACATCGCCGGGTCGCCCTCGACAACAAACCCCCGATGCCCACGCCCGACCTTGCGTTCCCGTCGCGGAATGGAAACATCCAGATCGTTGCCGAGTTTGTAGATTGCGAAGGCTTCACCAACGCTGTTGACAGGAACGCGGACACTCCTGTCTGCTCCGGACGGAGAGCGAACACTCTTTTCCGCACCGCCGCTTGCGACGGGATGGAGATCGTTTTCGTGCTTCGCACTCATGCGGACAGGAGTGTCCGCGCTCCGCTCAAGCAACGCCTTGAGCTTTTCCGGCTCAAGACCAAAAACCTCGACATCCCAGTCCTTTGGCCGGATTCCCATCAGCTCATCCCTGACGCATCCGCCGACAAGCATCGCACGGCCACCGGAGCGCTCGACAGCCCTGGCAAGATCGATTATTTTGGCGGGCAATTCTGTCATTGCAAAATCTAAGTTTGCACTACGCCGCATCTAAATCAAAGGATCGTTTTTGTAAATGGTGATACGGCAGTTCCGTTTTTATCGGTGCTACAGGCCGCAGATGCAGGGGTTTTTCGGTGGCTTTACCAGCCGGCTTTTTCGTTATAAGATTGTATTTTCTATCCTGTATGTTTGCTTCCGGCACTGTTTCTGAATTCGAAATTCCCGGCCACCGGCTGTTGCATCGCGGTAAGGTGCGTGATGTTTACGAAGTTGACGAAACGAGATTGCTGCTCGTCGCAACCGATCGTATTTCGGCTTTCGACTGCGTTTTGCCAACTTTGATACCTGCCAAAGGAAAGGTGCTGACGCAGCTTTCCGCGTTTTGGTTCGGCCGCTTAGCTCAGATCGCCGACAATCACCTGATCTCAACAAATACGGATGAAATGCCCGAAGCGATAAGGGCGAACAAAAATCTGCGCGGACGGTCGAGCCTTGTGCGGCGTACAGAGGTATTTCCTGTCGAATGTGTGGTTCGCGGTTATCTGGAAGGCTCTGCTTGGAAGGACTATCAGAATACCGGCTCGGTTTGCGGACACAATCTGCCGCCGGGTTTGAAACAGTGCGACCGGCTTTTAACGCCCATTTTTACGCCGGCCACAAAAGCCGTGACCGGTCACGATGAAAACATTACGCAACTCGAATTTGCAAAAATTGTCGGCCGCGACACAGCCGCACTCCTCAAATCGCTGACTCTTGCTGCCTATAACAACGCCCGCGATTACGCTCTGACACGCGGAATTATTATCGCCGACACAAAATTTGAATTCGGCGTGGACGGCAGCGGAAATATTTTGCTGATCGACGAAGTGCTGACACCCGATTCGTCGAGATTCTGGGATGCAAAGTCTTACGAACCCGGCGGCCCGCAACTTTCATTCGATAAGCAGTTTGTCCGCGAATACCTCGAAACTCTCGATTGGGACAAAACGCCTCCGGCCCCCGAACTGCCAACGGAAATCGCCACCGCGACCGCCGAACGCTACAAAAAAGCCTATCAACTCATAACCGGAGAAGAAGTTGCCTGACCGGATATGGCTACCTCGACTATTGCCAGTCAGGTTATGTCACAAACAATGACAAAAAGCAGCAAAGGCAAAAGGACGAAATCATTTAGATTATCGTGTTGCTTCGGAATGCTTTGCGCCGGAATGCCGTTCGCTAAGCTGTTGCGGAATCCGGATTTATTCCAAAACCTCAACTACGTCGCCTACTCTTACGGTTGCGCCGACGCTTTCTGCGATGAGATTTTGGCCAAAAATGACCGCGTTTTTCGTAACGCCGAGTGCATTAAAACGTTCGGGCATGACCATTTCCGCACGGCGGTAAGCAGCAAGCGTTTTAAGCGGCTCCTTGCCGGCAAATTCGCCTTTTGACTGTTCGACCGTTGTAATAACGCAGCGCTCGCAGGGTTTGGTCCCTCGAAATTCCGCTTCGCCGATACGGATTCTCTGCCAATCGTCTTCGGCGTATGCATCCGACCCGGAAACCACCAGATTCGGTCGAAACCGATTCATGGGCAGGTGCCGGAACGCCGCGGACGTGCCTGCTTCTTTTTCGGCGATCCGCAAATTGAGGTCGTCAAGAGAAGCCTCGCCTAACAACATTAATGGGTACCCATCGGCAAAACTCACAATATTGTCATTCATATTAAACAGCGGATTCACGTTTCGCCGCGAGCCATCGGGCATACGGGCAAGCTGGCATTTTATCCCGATCACGTCGCTAAACCATTCGTTCAATGCCGCGCCATAGACCACGCCCTCGCAAACGCTCTGCCATATCGTAACCTGCTGTTTATCGCCCTTGTCCGGCTCAAACGGGATAAAAACGTCGCCAAACCTGTCCGCCGCGGCACCGAGCCCGCCGTCTTCGACCCAAACAGAGATCAGAGCCATCCCCGGCATTTCACGCTGCGTAAAAAACATACCATCCGGCGTCGTCAACATCCAACGCCTGTCAGATTGCAGGCCGCGCTCTTCGACAAGCGCCGAATCGACACTGATACCCTTAAGCGATTTGATCGGGTAGATGTTTATCTCTGAAATGTGCATATCAGTGGTCAATGGTCAGATTGAATCAAATTCCGCATTGGAGAACAATTCGCGATGAATCGCAGAATTGTTCGCGAACTTGACAGCATCACCATCAACTTTTCTAAATTTTTTGTTACATCATTGACAATTCAATCAAAAGTTTCATATACTGGCACTCATAGATACAGAGTGCTAAAAAACTATTTGCAGCACGTAATCTATTCAATTTCTTATTGTATAAGATATTTCTAAAGGGAGTAAATCATTATGGCTACAAACATCACACCACTTCACGACCGCGTTATTATCAAGCGGATCGAGGACAACGTTAATCAGACCGCTGGCGGGCTTTATATTCCCGACACGGCAAAGGAAAAACCGCAAGAGGGCGAAGTTATCGCCGCCGGTGACGGTAAATATAAAGAAGACGGTTCGCGTCAGGCTTTGGACGTCAAAGCGGGTGACCGGGTACTTTTTGGCAAATACAGCGGCAGCGAGATCAAGCTTGACGGCGATGAATTCATCATCATGCGCGAAGACGAGATTCTCGGTATCATTTCAAGAGCCGGAGCAGCAGCATAAGCAGTGGAGAGTAGTCAGTGGGCAGTCGGCAATATTTTTGCTCTCGTTCTGTCCGCTAATAACCGACCACCGACCACTTTTTCAACGAAGGAGAAATAAAATATCATGGCAAAACAAGTAGTTCACGGAGAAGATTCGCGCGCGGCGATCCTGAGAGGGGTTAATCAGCTTGCAGACGCGGTAAAAGTTACGTTGGGACCAAAGGGCCGCAACGTTGTTATTGACAAGAAATTCGGTTCGCCGACCATCACCAAAGACGGTGTGACGGTAGCAAAAGAGATCGAATTAAAAGATACGCTCGAAAATATGGGAGCACAAATGGTTCGCGAAGTAGCGAGCAAAACGAGCGACGTTGCCGGTGACGGCACGACGACCGCGACGGTCCTCGCACAGGCTATCTTCAAAGAAGGCGTCCGCACGGTCGCCGCCGGTGCAAATCCGATGGCGCTCAAACGCGGTATCGAAAAAGCAGTCGGCGCGGTTGTCACGGAAGTTGCACGTCTTGCAAAACCGGTCAGCGGCGAAATGATCGCACAGGTCGGTACGGTGTCGGCAAACGGTGACAAAACGATCGGCACTATCATCGCCGAGGCAATGGACAAGGTTGGAAAAGACGGCGTAATCACCGTCGAAGAATCGAAAACAATGGATACGCTTCTTGAGGTCGTGGAAGGTATGCAGTTTGACCGCGGTTACCTTTCGCCTTATTTTGTCACGGACGCAGACCGTATGGAAGCCGTCCTCGAAGACCCTTACATCCTGATAAACGAAAAGAAAATCTCGAACATGCGCGACCTCCTGCCAATACTCGAGCAGGTTGCTAAAATGGGCCGTCCGATGCTCATCATCGCAGAAGACGTCGATGGCGAAGCGCTTGCAACGCTTGTCGTTAACAAGCTGAGAGGCACGTTGAATGTCGCTGCCGTCAAAGCACCTGGTTTTGGCGACCGCCGCAAGGCAATGCTCGAAGACATTGCCGTACTCACCGGCGGCAAGGTCATCAGCGAAGATCTCGGCATCAAGCTCGAGACCATTACGCTTGAAGACCTTGGCAAGGCCAAAAAAGTCACGATCGACAAAGAAAACACGACGGTCGTCGAAGGTTCAGGCTCCGGCGAAGCCATCGACGGACGCATCAAGACGATCCGCAATCAGATCGAAGACACAACCAGTGACTACGATCGTGAGAAACTACAGGAACGTCTCGCAAAACTCGTCGGCGGTGTCGCTGTTATCAAAGTCGGTGCCGCAACCGAGATCGAGATGAAAGAGAAAAAAGCGCGTGTCGAAGACGCGATGAACGCAACGCGTGCGGCTGTCGAAGAAGGCATCGTGGCCGGCGGCGGCGTCGCTCTGGTCCGTGCGGGTAAGGTCCTCGACGATTTCGATACCGAATCCGAAGACACGGACGAGCAGATCGGCGTCAAGATCGTCAAACGCGCTCACGAAGAGCCGCTTCGCCAGATAGCCGCTAATGCCGGTATGGAAGGCGCGGTGGTTGTCGGCAAGGTTCGCGAAGGTGACGACAGCTTTGGCTTTAACGCCGCGACCGAAAAGTACGAAGACCTCGTCGCAGCCGGTGTGATCGACCCCGCAAAGGTCACCCGCACCGCTCTGCAAAACGCAGCCTCGATCGCCGGATTGATGCTCACAACCGAAGCCATGATCGCTGACGCCCCCGACGAAAAGGGCGGCATGGATATGGCCGGCATGGGCGGCGGCGGCATGGGCGGCATGGGTATGGGAATGTAACCGGTGCGCCGGCGTCCCTTCCCGCATCTTGTCAGAAACGGGAGCGATAGCGGCGTGATTCCGACACAATCCCTCCACAAGTCAAGTGACATAAAAGGCTTCGTCCAGCAATGGACGGAGCCTTTTTTGTTTTGATTCTTTTAGTCGAATTGAACTTTTAGCAGGATTTTAATTTCATCGCCTTCTGAAGGCTCCAATTGTAGGCTTGCGTGCAGCGGCCTCGGGTCTTCCGGGGTGATTATAGTCGATTAGGACGCCGTTTTAGGAACACTTTTTTCACTCTCTGCATTTATAAACGTCAGCCACTCAGCCCCAAACGGAGCAGGCCGCTTGGCGTCGATAATAGCAAAGAATTCGTCCTGTAATTTTTTTGTGATCTCGCCGCAACGTCCGGCTCCGACGGTGATTCGATCTACCGAACGGATCGGTGTGATCTCGGCGGCGGTTCCGGTAAAGAAAACCTCGTCGGCCAGGTAAAGAGCGGCTCGTTGAATCGTGGTTTCGACAACCTCTATACCGAGTTCGCGGGCTATCTGAATGACGGAATCGCGCGTTATCCCGGGCAGAATTGACGCACCGAGCGGTGGCGTGATGAGCCTGCCGCCATTGACCAGAAAGATATTTTCGCCTGATCCTTCAGATACATAGCCGCGGTCATCCAGCGCGATACCCTCGGTAAAGCCGCCCAGCAGAGCTTCCATCTTGATAAGCTGCGAATTCATATAATTCGCTCCCGCCTTTGCCATCGACGGCATCGAATTGGACGAAATACGCGTCCAGCTTGAAACACAAACGTCGATCCCGGCCTCAAGAGCCTCCTCGCCGAGATATTTGCCCCATTGCCATGCCGCTACATACGAATCGATCGGGCTGTTTAACGGATTTACACCAAAAGCCGGTTTGTCGTGGTCAAGGCTGCGAAAAATTATCGGGCGCAGATAACATGAGTCGAGGCCGCTAAGCCTGACAATTTCGACCGCCGCATCGCAAAATTGATTTTTTGTAAACGTTGCATCCATGCGGTAAACTTTTGCGGAATTTACAAGCCGCTGCATGTGTTCCGGAAGACGAAAAATCGCCGACCCCTTGCTTGTTTCGTAACAGCGAATGCCCTCGAATACGCTCGAACCGTAGTTTACGACATGCGACATTACATGAATCGTAGCGTCTTCCCAATTAATAAATTTGCCGTTTTTCCAGACTTTCGGAGCGATCTTCATTGTGTTTACATCTTTTCCAGCCATAGTGTTTCTTACTGTCCTGAGTCAGCTTATAGTCAAAATTTCCAGGTTGTGGTTAGGGAGGATTAGTTATTATAAGCATAACTAATTGTTAGATACCGATAATAATTATAGCTCACGCAGCGATAAAGGCGCAAGAAAGAGTTTTCGGGCCCTAAGGTTTTATTTCGGATATCCCGTAATCTTTTTGAGTTAAAGGCCGTCCTACTTTCTATAACGCAGCCCGTCTGGCTTCGCCGGAACAGGCCGTCAATTCCGAAACTGACTTCTATGACCGTGCTGCTCGCCGCTCGGCGGATATACGCTCTGCTTATTGTTTATTGTTTTTTTCGATTAAAACCAGCGGTTCCGCTTAAAAAAAGTCGTAAATGACGTTTTGCACGTATTCACACGCCTTCACGTTTCAATCTTGTGCTAGAATTCTAGTACTAAAATCGCTTTACAAAACCGCGAAAATGTCAGCCACGGTAATTCTCGTTATCGGCGGAAACGAAGATACGAACAAAGAAGCGTGGGCGGCAAAGCATCTCGGCGACCGTGATTCTCTCGACCTTTTCGGCAGACAAAACGACCTTGGCAGAGCAATTTTAGAGACCAGAAAACCGACCGTCGTTTTCTTAATAAATTCGGGGCCGCTGGCAATGAATTACGTCGCGGAAAATGTTCCGGCGATTCTCGAAGACTACATCACCAAACTTTGGACCGATACAAAAAATATAAATTACAAGTTTGTTATAAAATATGTGTCTGAGATAAATCGCCGAGCCGAACGTCTGCACTCGAATTTATTTCCGCAGGAAAAAGACAATAAATCTGCTGATAAGGTGAAAACGTCTGAAACTGAAGATTTAAAGACACTTTTGAATTTATTGGATACTTCGATTACCGATTTTGTTCACAGCCCGATTTTTCGAAACTTAAATGTGGTAAATTTCCAGGAGTCGCAGAAAGCTCAAAAAGATTTAACCTTAATAATCGAAATAAGTTCGGCGGTCAAAGAAAAAGCCGGACAATTGTTAAAAAAGTAGCTTTAAGATCTTCGATTTTTGCTCGGGAACAGATTATCTTTCGATTTTTTGATCAGATCGATATTTTCTTCATAAGTCAACATTCTATGTCTGCTGTTTTCCGGTGGATAAAAATGTTTTCCGTACACCGGATAAGCCTCCGTACGCAAATGCGCGAGAAAGGAATGCCCGCTGCGAATTTCGCGCTCCTGCCTTAAGGCAGAAATATCAATCGGTGCAACGACAATTCTTTCACCCACGCCCGGCGAAGCATCGGCCAATAATCTGCCGTCAAAATCAATAATTTGACTGCCGCCCGACCACGAATACGGCGGAAAATTTTTCAAACTCGCCGCTTGATTTGACGCAACCACAAACGCAGTGTTTTCAATCGCCCGCGCACGATTTATAACCGTCCACCAATCCATCGGAGCGACTCCGTTCCACGGATCCATATAAGCTGAAACGCGAATCAAAACTTCCGCGCCGTTCGCCGCCAGCTGCCGCAAAACTTCGGGGAAAAGCCAATCGTAACAAATCGCCGCGCCGAGTTTCCCGATCGGCGTGTCGGCAACCGGAAAAAGTTCTTCTTCATAACCCTCAATATCGTGCGGACTCGTGTGAACTTCATACGGAATCCAGGTATTGACCTTGCGATATTTATACAAAATCCCTTCCGGCGCGATCAGACAAGTCGTATTAAAAAGCGCGTCTTTGTATTTTGCATCGCGTTCGAGCATCGATCCGCTTTGAATATAAATGTTATATTCTTTTGCCTTTTCAACCAGCCGTTCGGTGTGTTCGTTCGGTATTTCAACGGCGAGTTTTTCTATTAATTCTTCCGCCGTGGCAAATACCGGCGCACAATGCGAAAATTCGGGAAACGTAACGAGTCTGACGGGCAAGAACGGAGCATTTCCCGCCACCGCCGAATCAATTATCGAGAGAATTCTGTCCGTATTTTTTCGCATATCGCTTCGCTTGACCGGATTCGGCAAATCCGTCTGACAAGCGGCGGCGGAATATCTGATGTGTTCCATAGAAAAATTGTAATTGTTTAGGCCTAATTTGTCAGGCTTTGAACGTCGGCATCCAATACATCACATATTTCGCCCAAAAATTTTAATTGTTTAGGCCTAATTTGTCAGGCTTTGAACATCTGCATCCAATACATCAAATATTTAGCCCCTTTATTTTCCGTTTTATGTTAAAAGTTTGACTCTTTCGGCGAACTGTTCCATCAGAATAATTTTTACTAACACGGGCATAGAACGCTTGGCGAAACATCTTGCAATTTATGATAAAATCGAAAATCAGCGGGGGTAGTTTTATGAATACGCAAATCGTTTCGGAAAGAAAAGTTACGAAAAACAATAACGGCAATAATCGAATTCCGCCGCTTGAAAACGGAGACCGTCTGACACGCGATGAATTTGAACGGCGTTATCTGGCGATGCCGGAAAAGGTTAAAGCCGAATTGATCGAAGGAGTCGTGTATATGGCATCACCGGTTAGAATTACGCATCACGCCAAACCGCATTCACGGATTATGGGTTGGTTATTTAATTATGTAGTTTCGACAAAATCGGTTGATTTCGCCGATAATGCAACCGTCCGGCTCGATTTTGACAACGAACCTCAACCGGACGCGGTTTTGTATATCAAGGAAGAATTCGGCGGAAATTCTTATATTTCCGAGGACGATTATCTGGAAGGTTCGCCCGAATTGGTGGTCGAAATCGC
Source organism: Pyrinomonadaceae bacterium (assembly GCA_041747575.1). Lineage (GTDB taxonomy): Bacteria > Acidobacteriota > Blastocatellia > Pyrinomonadales > Pyrinomonadaceae > OLB17. Next base: position 70,607 of record JBGTEX010000054.1, on the reverse strand, counting down.
GTCCAGCACGGTTTCTTACGACACGAGCGAGAAAAAGAAAATTTATCGCCGAAACGGTGTTAAGGAATATATTATCTGGCGCGTTGATAACGGCGAAATTGATTGGTTTGTTTGGGAAAACGGCGAATATGTGCGGCTCGAAGCCGACCAAAACGGTGTCATTGAAAGCCGTCTGTTCGGCGGTTTGCGGTTGAATGCCAAAGCGATTTTAAATGATGATTTGGCTCAGGTTTTGACGGATTTGCAAGAAGGTTTAGCGTCGAAAAAACACGAGGAATTTGTAAAAACCATAACAAAGTAACTGACAAACGACGTGAAATGCTTGTCAGGTGAGGTGATACTCCGCTTAAAAGTTACCCTTAATCCCATATCATTTCAAAAGCGATGTTTCGATGCGCGGGAAAAGATTATTTACCGAGCGCGTCGTATATTCGTCATAAATTTTCCGCTTTTCTTCGGTCATCGGAAAACGCTCGCGTTCGCCGTAAGGATATTTCGACATCGCTTTAAACGGCATCGGAAAAACCGCGTCGGGCGAGCCGGAATTGATGTCCATCTCCTTGCTGTAACCGTCGGCGTAGAGCAGAAATGTGTATTTTTTATTTTTCGGCAGTTCCGGCAGAGCATCAAAACTCAAAACGAGTTCGTCGCCGGTTTTTGAAATCACAAAAATATCGTCAATTTGATTTAACAAAGGTTTTACGTCGCCCGTTCGCGTAAATTTTCCGGCGAAATATTTCCAGCGTCCGTCGTTCAAAACTTTTTCATAATCGGGCGCGATCATTTCGTTAATTTTCGTTTCATCTGAAAATCCGCGCGTCCGCAAGTTCGCTTGCGACGGTTTTATTTCGGTTGTTTTCAAAGCGGAAATTTGCCCGCTCGTGTCAACGGCGATTGAATCCCAATAAGTTTTAAAGTTCGTAACGATGCGGACTTTGCGCGAATCTGAAAGAAATTTTCCGGTCAAATCCACGACCAAAGTCTGCGGTCTGCCGATTGAAATTCCGATGCTGTCAATCACGGTTTGCCATTCACCGCGTTTGTTTTTAACCTGCAAATACGGCAGAAATTGTGATTTTCCGCTTTGCGAAGCGGCAAGATTGTCCGACGAAAAAGCGTAATCCGTCCAACCCGTCAAGAGCAGAAGCGTTCTGCCTCTGTAATTTTTCTTCTCGTCTAAATTCAATGTCAATTCGTGAGTTTCGGCGTAACCGCGAATGTTCAAAGATTTGAAATTATCGTAAAAAACGCGGTCGCGTTTTTCGATTTTTGGCGAAACATTTTCGCCGTTTCTATCAATTGCCGAAAGTGGCGCGTGGGCCTTGCGGGTCGAATATAAAATTTTCTGTCCGGCAGTCGGAATTCCCAAACCTTCATTCGGAAAGACTTCCGTATCGGCATCGTGTTCGACGGCGACGAGTTTTACGTTGTCCAAAAACAAAACTTCTTCGAGTTCGTTGGTTACGCGAATTTCATATTTCCCGTTTTTCGGCTTTAATTGATCGGAAGTTACCCGCACAAATTCGTCGGAATCCGAATTGTTATAAACGCCTTTCCCCTGCCAATTTCCCATCTCGCCGCCGCCGAGAAAATCGGTGATAAACTCGAATTTTTCGCCGTTCCAAGTGTAAAGATACGGACACGAAGACGGTTTGCGGTCGAGCTCTTCGATTTTAGTTATTTCGAAATTTTTTGCCGTTGTCGTTTTCGCATTTGGAAATGAAATTTCCGCCTGAACCACGCCCGAAGTCCAGATAACACGAACCGCATCGGGATTTTCGCGCCTGCCCAAACCGAAATGAATTTCCGACGGCGCAGGCATCGGGCTTGCCGAATAACTTTCCAATTTCTGCGTCAAGCTGCCCGCACGCATATCAATTTTCGCTCCGATTCCCGTGCGGTTGCTGACTCTTCCTTGCAGAAATACGATCTCGGAATTATTCGCGTTTCCGCCGTCGTTTCGCAAAAATCTCGGTGTTCCGCTTTTGTCAAAAGTCAAAAAATCGAGGTCGCCGTCGTTGTCGACGTCTGACGCAATCATTTGTTGTGAACCGGAAATATTGTCGGAAGTTTTAAAAACTGATCTATCGGCGTTCGCCCAACCGTCACCCAAGTTTCTAATCGCCGTCAATCCTTTCAGCGCGTTGACGATTAAATCGAGCAACCCGTCGTTGTCGTAATCAACAAACTGCGCCGCTGTCGCATCGGTCGTTTCCGGCGGAGCATCTTTCAATACGAATTTCCCTCGCCCGTCCGAAACTGCCAAAACGCCCGCTTTTCCGGTTTGACCGAAAAAGAAATCAACGTAACTGTCTTTATTAAAATCACCGACGGCGGCGCAAGTCCACATTCCCTTTGTGTTCAAGCCAACTTCTGCGGCAACATCGCGGAAAGTCGAGTCGCGCAAGTTTCGATACAAAACAGGATTTTCGCCCGCCGACAAAACGAGCAGATCAATATCGCGCCGATTGTCGTAATCGGTCGGCACGATGCTCGTCGCCGACATCGCACGGTTGATTTTCGCTTCCGCCGAAAAATCTGTAAAAGTGCCGTCGCCGTCATTGCGGAAAAGTTTATTGGCAGTTTTCCCCGCTCCGCCGATGACAATATCCAGATCGCCGTCGTGGTCAACGTCTGCAAAAGCCGCCGAAAGCGCGTTTATGCCAGTTATGTTGGCGGGAATTTTGGCTTTTGCGGTGACGTCAGTGAATTTGCCGCTGCCGAGATTTTTATAAAGCGCGTTTTGTTTCTGCCGCAAAACAAAGATGTCGTTTAGATCATCATTATCAAAATCGCCCGTGATAACTCGATAACCGATGTCCGCCAGCGTTTTCGCAAAATCGCCTGAATTGTCGGTTACATCAACAAATTTGCCGGCGTCGTTGCGAAAGAGTTTAGCCGGATTTGTTAAAACAATATCGGAATCGCCATCCGCGTCAAAATCGAAAAACGCCGCGTCGTGAAGCGCGGGCGATTTCGCGGGTTTTACATTTTCAAGCCCGAAATTCGTTTCCTGAAACGAAATCTTCGGGGCAATCTTATTGACAAATTCGCTTTCCGCGCCCGTTGAAGCAACGGCTTCGGCGTAACGTCCTTGTTCGAGATAGTTTTGCCCGATATTGGTCGCCGCGCCGCTCTGTCTCAGCGCCTGAAAACCTGTCATCAACTGCTTGCCTTCAACGCGGGCATCGTTTCGCAAAAGCACCGTCGCCAGATTATACATCGCCGTCGAATTATAAGGTTCGGCGGCAATCGCTTTACGAAGAACCCTTTCCGCATCGGTATAATTTCGCTGTTGGATGTAAATCTGTCCGAGATTGACGTTAGCCCCGACGTCACTTGGATCGAATTCCAACACCTTCTTAAGTAAAGATATGGCATCTTCCGTGCGGTTTTGATTTCGGGCGATCAGTCCGAGCATATACCAGGGCTGCGGCTGTTCCGGCGCCAGTTTTGCTGCGTTTTCGGCGGCTTGCAGTGAGCCTTCGACGTCCCCAGCGTTAAACAGAGCAATTGCCAGATTGATGTTGGCGATTTTCAGTTTCGGGTCAATTTTCAACGCCTCACGAAAAGATTCCGATGCTTTAGCGTAATCGAATTGTTCCAAATATGCGACGCCGATATTATTGGTGCGATAGGCGTTTTCTCGTATCGCAGGCGTAATCTCTTTTTCGGTTTGGGCTGAAACCCCAGAAAAATCATTTGACGGCACAACAATCCAAATTGCAGACAAAAAGGCTAGCGTCAATAAGGCAAAAATTGAAAATCGCAAATTTACTTTCATGCTTTTATAGTAACAATTTGTTACGAAATTAAGAATATTGTCCTTATGAATACGAGGTTTTAACAGGCTTTCCGCGCTTCGCAGGTCTCAGCAGCGTCATGTTATGGTGCGGTTAGAAATGCCTGCTCGAGAAAAGGGCGTTTTGACATCCTTGCACGCAGCGTGAGCCATAGCGATTAAATGCTCAAGCATTGGAACAGGGGACGTTATAAAACGCCCTGCCGGTTTAAAAAATCGTTCCGCGTCATAAATGACGCGTCACAACCGCGAAGCGCGGAAAGCCTGTTGAAACAGGCTGAAAAAAAAACCATTTTCAACCCTTGGTTCACATATCTTTATCTTTGATAACATCATCAATCAATTTCTCCAGCGTTTCGCAAACTTCATCGATCTGGGCGCCGGAAATCCGATTAAAAAACGGCAGCGCGATAACCCGTTCGGCGGCTCGTTCGGCAACCGGAAAATCGCCCGCTTTATAACCGAATTTTTTCACATAAAGCGGCTGCAGATGAATCGGCGCAAAATATCGTCCGCAGCCGATTCCGCTTTTTTGCAACTCTTTAACAATAAAATCGCGCTCTTTGCGGGTAAAATTTTCACTCAATCGAATCACATAGACAAACCAACTGTTCCGCCCGTCTGAAAATTCGACGTCAGGTAAAATCAGATGCGGGTTGCTATTTAATCGTTCGTGATATTTTCGCGCGACCGTTTCTCTTTTGTCCAAAATTTCCCCGACGCGCCCAAGCTGCGCGATGCCGAGAGCGCAATTTATGTCGGACAGACGATAGTTGTAGCCAAGTTCAACGTGGTCAAACCAATCGAGTTCGCCGTCGCGCCCTTGATTACGCAGCATCCGGCATTTTTTGGCAATTAATTCATCATCCGTAACGATGATTCCGCCTTCGCCCGTCGTGATTTGTTTGTTTGGATAAAACGCGAAAACACCGCAATCGCCAAGATTTCCGACGCGCTCATTTTTATATTCCGCGCCGATTGCTTCGCACGCATCCTCGATAATTTTCAAGTCGTATTTTTCGGCAATTTCGCAGATTTCGCGCATCGGCGACGGGCGACCAAAAACGTGGACGACCATTATCGCTTTTGTTTTTGAAGTGATCGCCGCTTCGATTTTGCCCACGTCAATATTCAAAGTTTTTGGATCAATATCAACAAAAACCGGAACACAGTTTTCAAACAGCAAAACATTGGCGGACGCAATAAAACTAAACGGCGTGGTGATAACTTCATCACCCGCTTTTAAATCCAGAGTGCGGACGCAAAGGTGCAAACCGCTCGTGCCGGAATTGACCGCAACGGCGAATTTTGCGCCGATATATTCTGCAAAATCACGCTCGAATTCCGCAAGTTTAGGCCCCAAACTCAGACGCGGAGAACGCAGAACTTCCGTTACGGCAGCGATTTCCTTTTCGGTAATGTCGGGCGCGGAAAGCGGAATTTTCATAATTATTTAATTGGCCGAGGTTTTTTACAAAATTTTTTGCCGCAGATTTACACCGAAAGACTCAGATTAAAAGAAAGGTTGAGAAATGCAGTTAAACTATCTAGATGTATCTTTTATTTATCAGTGTTTATCTGTGCAAATCTGTGGCTAAAAAATAATTTTCTTTTCTCCGGCTTTTCAATCATTTTGCTTTCCCGTCGTTTCAATCGGCACGGCGCGTTTATTTAAAAGTTCGTTGCCTAATTTAACATTCGCCAGAATATCAACAATTCTTTCCGAAGCGTGTCCGTCGCCGTAGGGATTCGACATTCCTTCCAACGATTTTCTAAAATCTTCACTCAAACCTTTTTCAATCGCCTGCAAAATTTCATTTATTTCCGGTGCGGCATCAATAATATTCTGCGGTTTTTCGCGTCCTTTTTGCCTCATTCCAATATTTACCGTCGGAAGCGCAAGCGATGCGGTTTCCATAATTCCGCTGCTCGAATTTCCCAAAAGCAGATCCGAATATTTGAGCAGACTCCAGTATTTTATATGATTTAGATTGACAAAAAGATGGCCGTTCGGTCGCGTTGTACAAAACTTTTTCGTGCGTTCGATTAGCTGATGGCTTCCGGCATCGGAATTCGGATAACAAAAAACGATTTGATGCGGAATTTTCTCGAGCGCGGCAAAAACCGTGTCGGCTTCCGCTATCGTATCGCGCTGGATCGTTACCGGATGATAGGCGACGACGACGGTTTTTTGTTCAAAATCCAAACTCAAATCCGTTTCGATTTCTTCACGCGAAAACAGTTTTCGCAGGCGCAGATTATCGAGCGACGGCGAACCGACGCGGGTTACGCGCCACGCTTCTTCGCCCATCGCCAAAACTCTTTTCTTGGAATTTTCGCTCGTCGTAAAATGCAGATGACTCATCTTCGTCAGCGCGTTTCTGACGGCATCATCAATCGCGCCTTCGCTGACGTCGCCGCCTTCGATGTGCGCTATCGGAATCCGCAGCGCAAGAGCAACCGCCGCCGGAGCGAGCATTTCGTATCGGTCGGCGATCAACAATAAAATATCTGGACGCATTTTCCCAAAAACATCCGCCAAACCGAGCGTCGCCACGCCGATTGTTTTCGCCATACCGACATCCGAATCCGAACTGATAAGACACTCGACGCGCTCGTCGATCGTAAAATTATCGGCTTCGATTTCCGCGAAAGTATTACCGAATGCGGGCGAAAAATGTGCACCGAGCGCGATGAGTTTTAAATCAATTTCGGGACGTTTTGCGAGTTCTTTGAGCGTCCAATACAGATGTCCGTAATCGGCGCGTGAGGTTGTAACGACGGCGATTTTTCGCCTTTTATTTTCCCCTTTGTTCATTCTTGTAATTTACGTTAAGGCATAATCATCTCACAAATGAATTTTAGCCACAGATTGCACGGATGAAGACGCGATAAGATAAAGATCGAAACCTTTAAAAATATCTGTGTTTATGCCTGCAAATCTGTGGCTAAGAAATTTCTTCCAAAACCCGATGATTTATCGCTGTGCCGTCATTTTCATCTGCTCCGATTTTCCAGCCATTCCGTTAAAATAGCGTTCGATCTTCGGAAAAATATGTTTTGAAACTTTGCGTCCGAGTTCCAAACCGGCGATGTTATCGGCTTGGATGTGATAGCCGCCCATCACGCGCGAAATCCCTGCCATTTCGGCCGTTGAGGAAAAAGTTGGCATTTTAAGCGTAATGACTCCGTCGCCTTCAACGGTCGCTCCTGGTTTGCCATCGAAACTTTGTTTTAATTCACAGGAAATTCCTTCTTCGGTCAATTCTCCGGGATGACGCTGTTCGGTCGCGCCGAAAAAATCGCTTTTGGTATATAGCTCAAGTATTTTCGCGCCCGCAGCGCTGACCGTGCTGTGACCGGAAACGTAGCCGGGAAACGGCGGTGTGATGAATGAAAGCGGCGAATACGGATGCCACTGTTCAGCGGGAATCGTCAAAACGCCTTTGCCGATTCCGCCCCAACCGCGAATGTTTTTGCCTTTATAATAGTGACGAATCAACGTCCAGGGGCGCGAAGAATCGTAAAAGCGTTTGGCTTCCCACGAGGCGATAAAAGCGTCAAATGTCGCCACGCCGACCGCAAAGTACATTTTTACATCGGTGTCTGTATCGTTTTTATCGCGCAATGAAACGGCTTGCGCAAGTCTCAGCCAATGTCCCGTTTGTCCGGTCGAACGCGGTCCGTCACGCATGAATTCGACAATCGCTTTTTGTTCAAGCGTAAGGCTCGAATTATACTGAATCACCTCGTCAACTTCGCGTTTTAATTCTTCCGAGCCTACTTTAGGCGGCGGACCGGGGCGAAACATATCGCTGCGTTCCAAACCGAACGATTTGACGCGATACCAATGCGGCGTTAAAAATCCGGGCGTCGCTTTTCTGTCTTCGCCCAGCGTGAATTCAATCGGCTGCCAGCAATCCGGGTCGGTGATTTTAGCTTGCGAATTTATGGGGCGATAAAAAGTGTAATCCGAATATGGCTTGCCGTTCGAGCCTTCTTCATCGCCAAGTTGATTTGCGCCGTCTGTGTGGCGATATTTGATAACCGCCGCCGCCGCAACATTTCCGACGCCCTCCGGTTTTGAAATATCGTTCGTATTATTATTCGGATCATAACCATTTTTACGCATTTGCTCATCGAGCCACACTTTGTCTTCGGCAAAAAGATCGAGCATTGCCCGATAGGTCGCGTAAGCGATCGCAGTGCGTTTATTTCCTTCGGTGCGCTCAGATTTCGGACGGCGCAGCGTGCCGCCAAGCCGCGTGCCTACCGCTTTGTCATCATAAGCCGCCCAGGCGTCATACATTGACGTCGTAATAATCATCAGCATTCTGGAACCGACAGTCGGGCGCGGCGCGTTGCGGTCGTGTTCGCGGGCCGTTGCTTCCAGGGCGACGTCGAGCCAATCGTAAGCTGCGGATTTTACCGGTAGTGTTTTACTTGTTTTGGAATCTTCAATTGTTTGAGCTTTTAGTCCCGAACTAAACAGTGCCAAAACAAATAACAAAATAATCGCATTTTTAAAAATTCTCATAATTATTTTGATCGCCGAAATTTTACGGCGCATTTATTTCTTCTTGTCATTTGTATTTCCCGAAGTCTTTCCGGCAGTTTTCGTTTCACCGGCAAGCGCGGCGAATTTTCGCTGTGTTTCCGCCGACCAACCGGGAATTAAATCCGTAACGATGCCTTTTTCATCAACCAAAATCGTCAGCGGCACGGTTAATTCGTCGCTCGCGTAAATTCTTTCGATCGCCGCCAAACCGCCGACCAAAATGGGATAAGTTATGCCTTTTTTTGCAACATAGCCTTTGATATTGACATTTTTTTCCGCATCAACATTCAGCCCGATGACATCAATTCCGCGAGCCGCAAATTTGCCGCGCATTTTTTCGAGTTCCGGCATTTCGACGGCGCACGGAACGCACCAAGTCGCCCAAATATTTATCAAAGTCTGCCGTCCGGTTTTCAATTGCTTTTTCATCGAACCGGGCGCACCCGCCAGAGTTTTCAGAGCGAAATCCGGCAGCGGTTTGCCGATTTTGATGTGCAGAGTTTGCGCAAAAATCTCGGCTTTTGTAAGCGGATCGGGCAGAGTTGTTTTGGCTAATTTTAGCGTTTCGATTTTGCCGTTTCCCTGTTTTAAAACAAGCGTCGAGTTTGCCGACGCTTCGCCTTCAAATTTTTCAACCGTGCCATTTGACCAGGTTACTTCCACCGATTCGGCGCGAGCGTCTTTGCCCAAACCGAAAAGCAGACGCGGATCGTGTTGCGAAATAAAACCCGAACCGCCCGATTTAATTTTCGTTTCCGTTCCGCTGGAAGTTTTCACGCGAACCACCGAACCGAAAGCGTCGCGCCCGATGGCTTTTCCGCCTTGTAAAATGACGCGCAGATAATTATTGTCTTGCCCGACGTTGTTTCTGAAAAGCAGATGCGTCTGATGTTGAATTGTCGTCGAAAAAACGTCCAGATCGCCGTCGTTGTCAAAATCGGCAAAAACTCCGGCGCGTCCGTCGGTGATCGAATCAATGCCCGAAACGCCCGAAATATCGATGAATTTCTTGCCGCCCAAATTCAAGTACAAAGGATCGCGTTCGTAACCGCTAAAGGAAAATCCCTGACCGAACATCAGTTGGTTTTGGTCGGAACGCAGCGCACCTTTGTCATTTTTTCCGTCATTATCCTGCGACACAACTTGCCGCCAAAACTGCGATCAGGTGTCCTTCATTGACTTGCCGGAAATAAACCCGTTCGGCGTGTAGATGTCTTCCCAACCGTCGTTGTCAAAATCAATAAAACCGCCGCCCCAAGCCCAGCCGCCGCCGAAACCGCCGACTTGCGCCGTTACATCTTTGAACTTTCCGTCGCCCGTGTTTTCAAACAGATTATTTCCCGCCGCGAGTTTTTTCAGCACATTGTCTTGAACGCTCGAATTTGGAAAAAGCCGCGCTAAAATGCGGTTTCCGGCCGTCGAACTCATATTCGAAACGTGCAGATCGAGCCGTCCGTCGTTGTTATAATCGCCAAACGAAACGCCCATTCCGTTGCCCGGATCGAGAACGCCGCGCTCATCTGCTTCGTCAACAAATTTGCCGCCCTTGTTGATATACAGAGCCTTTTCGCCAAAATCGTTAGCGACGTAAAGGTCAATTTTCCCGTCTCCGTTAACGTCGGCAAATTCCGCCGCATAGCTCCAGCGCTTGTCGTCAACACCCCATTTTGCCGCTTCTTCGCGGAATGTGTTATCCGGCTGACTGACAAAAAGCAAATTCGCCGTGCCGTTCGTCGCTTTGAACCACGAATCGGGCGTGATCTGCCCGTAGCGATTATACGAAGTTACATAAACGTCCAAACGCCCGTCGCCGTTGACATCGCCAGCAACCGCCGAAAATCCGATGGCGTTTTTTGCCACGCCCGATTCTAAAGAAACGTCGTTAAAAGCGAGTTTGCCGGTTTGCTTGAAAGTATTTTCGAGCAAAATCTGCTGACCGACGGCGGAAATAAAAATATCCGAATCGCCGTCGTTGTCATAATCAAAAACGAGCGGCGCACTGCCCGAAGCCAGAATTTCCACGCCCGCCGCAATCGAAACTTCTTTGAAACCGCCGTTTTTGTCGTTCAAATAAAGATAATTGCGATTTGCGCCGACGACAAAAAGATCAATCCAACCGTCGTTATTAAAATCGCCCGCCGCCGCGCCGTGCCAGACAAAACCGCTGTTTTCCGGCGTTCCAAAGGCGGCTGTCATCGCGCCGACTCCGGCGGGAATTCCGACCTCGGAAAACAAATCGGTGTCGGCGACCATCGAATCGAAACTCACCAGTTCAAACGAATCGAACTGCCAGTGTGTATTTTTATCGGCGCGGACATTCGCCCAAAAAGTTCCACGCGCCCATTCGCGTTTACCGTTAATATCGCGCCCGATGACGTAAAAAGCGATTCGTGCGCGTCCACTTGCGCCGACTTCCGCCGTCGGTTGTTCCGATCCCATAACGGCTTTTGCAGTATCGTCAAAATTCGCTTCTTTGACTTTGAAACGTGCGTCTTCAATTTCGGAAAAATGTTCTAAAAATTCCGACCAACCGTTTAAAAAAACTTTTCCGGTTATTTTCCCAATACTATTATCAGGGGAAATCGCAGAAGTTTTTGGCATCAGCGAATTGCTTTTATAAGGGGTTTCCCAACCGTGAATTCCAACCCATTTTACCTGATTTTGAGTCGCTGAAGGACGCGAAGGAAAAGTTTTAGCGGAAAGTCGAGGTGGAAAATAGTTCGTTGTCAGCGAAAAATCGCGGTCGCGCGTCGCTACTGAAAGCTGCAACAAATCGTTGGCGAGCGATTCGGAAAGTTCTTCGATGACTTCAAGGCGATTACGGTCTGCGGTTGCCGCTCCTTCGCCCATTTCTTTTTGCCCGAAAATTGAATCAGTGCTGCCAATCAGAACAAATAACAAAACTGCTACCCACGTTGTCGTAAAAATCGGCTTTATATAAAATCGGTAAAAAACTGAATAATTCATTTTCGTGCTTTGAATCAAACGGCAAGTAAATGGAATTTATAATAACAATTTTCCAACGTTTACCGTCCGGTTAACTCTTTTTAATGCCGCGCAAAACTTCTAAGAATTTTATCATAAAACTTTTGTCGGCTACAACAACAAAGGCGGCACTTTGTAATTTGATTTTTTTGTAATGACGGGCGCGTTTGGAGTTCCAACTGATGGTCTTTGATAATTAAATCCAACAAAAGAACTTCTTTCGGGCTATGCCCGCTGTTTCGCCGGGCGTTTGTCTTCCGCAACATTTTTATAAACATCTTCAAATTTGGCGTAGCCGTCTTTGACAACCGTCGTCATCAGATTATCTTTGTCAACGACGATGACTTCCAGAAGAATCGCCGGAATATCTTTGCCGAGCGTGTCGTTCTTAAATGGCTTGGCGTCGCTCAAAGGTTCTTTTTTTGCAAGTTTTATCGCGGCTTCGACGGCGGCGGCGGCAAGCGGAATGATCGGCTTATAGACGGTCATTGATTGCTTGCCTTCGGCTATTCGCTGGAGCGCGTCCAGTTGCGCGTCCTGCCCGGTAACGATCACTTTTCCGGTTAAATTGCGCTTGGTCAAAGCCGAAACCACGCCGCCCGCCATCCCGTCGTTTGAAACCACGACGGCCTGGATGTTGTCATTATTTTGCGTCAGCGCGTTTTCCACGAAATTTAACGCTTCGACGGGTTTCCAGTCGGTGATGAATTGATCGGCAACAATTTTTATATCGCCGCTGTCAATCGCAGGCTGCAAAACGGCGAGTTGCGATTTTTTCATAATAACGGCGTTATTGTCGGTTGATGAACCATAGACCATTATGTAATTTCCTTTCGGAACTTTTTGCATTGCGTATTCGGCGATTTTTTGCCCAATTACCGGAACCTGATGCGATACATAAACATCAATTTTATCGGAGTTGATCAGGCGGTCATAACTGACGACCGGAACATTCTGCGCTTTGGCTTTTTCGACCATCGAAGCCGCCTGTGTCGCGTCTTGCGGAGCGATGACCAGCACATCAATTCCCTGCGTCAAAAGATTGTCCACGTCGTTTGCCTGTTTGTCCGCTTTGTTGTCGGCAACCGTTACGACACATTCGACATTCATCTTTTTGCAATGCTCTTCAAAAGCCGTGCGATCCCGCTGCCAACGCTCTTCCTGCAGCGTCGCCATCGAAAAACCGATGCGAACTTTTGCGTTCGGGTCGCTCGGTTTGCCGTCCGTCGAAGTTCCGTCCGCCGGCGGCCCTTGCACACACGCGCCCGAGAGCAAAACACAAGCGTAAATTAGTAAATATAAAAATTTTAATTTCATCTGATTTTCTCCTAAGGTTCAAAAATTATCAAGATTTTTTACCGAGCATATCGAGGCCGACGGCGGCCACTAAAATCGAGCCTTTTATGATGTCCTGCATAAAATCTTTGACATTCAAAAGCGACATACCATTATCGAGGCTCGACATAATCAAGGCTCCCAGACACGCTCCGAAGATCGTTCCGCGTCCGCCCATCAAACTCGCGCCGCCGATGACGCACGCCGCGATCGCGTCGAGCTCTTTCAAAGTGCCCGCGTCCGGCGACGCCGAACCGACACGCGCCGTAAAAATCAACGCCGCCACACCCGTCAAAGCACCGAGAAGTACGAAAACTTTGAGAATGTTCATTTTATTGTTTATTCCCGAAAGCCGCGCCGCGTCGGCATTGCCGCCGATGGCGTATAGATATCGCCCGAAGGTCGTAAAATTTGTAATAAAAACACCCAACAGAGCGACGGCCAGCAAAATCAAGACAGGGATCGGGATTCCCGCGTAAGAATTCATCACGTAAATAAAAATGATGATGGCCGCGATCGCCGGAAGTGTTTTGAGCATTTCTGCCGCATAATTGGCCTCGCCCATTTCGTAAGTTTTCTGAGTTTGAGCACGTCTGAATGCGATTGCCACAACGAATAAAATCGCGGCCGCCGCCAGGACCCAGCCGAGTTGCGGAGCGATATAACTTTGTCCGATTGATTTAAAAACCGGATCGGCAACGGGTATTGTCTCCGACTGCGTTATCGCTTTTACCGCGCCACGCCACGCTAAGAGCCCCCCTAAAGTTACGATAAACGCCGGAATATTTGCATAAGCGGTCAACGTGCCCTGAACCAAACCGATCAAAGCGCCAACGGCGACCGCCAATATCAGTGCCGCCGGCAGGCCGAATCCCCACTGCGTCAACGCGATAGCGGCAACCGCTCCGGCAAAACCTAAAATCGAGCCAACCGACAGATCAATCTGTCCGGCGACGATAATCATCAACATCCCGACGGCGATAATTCCCGTAACGGAAGTCTGCAGCATTAGATTAGACAGATTGCGCGGGGTTAAAAATATTGAGCCGGTCGCCCAGTGAAAATAAATCCAGATCAAGGCAAGCGCCGCGATCATCGTGTATGCCCGCAGCGCCGAAGTCTGTATCTTGAATTTTGATTTCGTTATTTGTTCCGCCATTTTTAAATTTCCTTTTGATTTTATTTTATAAAATTTTGTTTTTTTAGGTCTTGTTTTATGAATTGCAGTCTGCTTATGTTCTTTGAAAATAGCTTCGCAATACCTAAATGATCGAATTAGTGCGGCTTTGCCGCCCGATGTGCGGAATTGCGAAGCTATTTGCAAAGAACATAAGCAGACTGCAATTTTTAAGACCGAAATAGTTACAAATTTTAATGATTTCCGGTCGCGGCGCCCATTACCTTTTCCGGCGTGGCCTGGCTGCGCGTAAATTGCCCAGTAAGCTTTCCCTCGTGCAAAACTAAAATTCGATCTGAAAGTCCAATAATTTCGGGCAGTTCCGATGAAACCATCACGATTGCCAAACCTTGTTTTGCCAGCGCGTTGATGTAAGCGTAGATTTCCTGTTTCGCACCGACGTCGATTCCGCGCGTAGGTTCGTCCAGAAAAAGAACTTTAGGATTGGTCAACAACCACTTACCCAATACGACTTTTTGCTGGTTGCCGCCCGAAAGCGTTCCGGCAACCGTCATCGGCGAATTTGCTTTGACGCGCAGATCGGTCATTGACTTCCCGGCTGCCAATCGCTCGCGGGAGCGATGAATCAGAAACGGGCCGCCGATCTGTTTGAGTCCGGCAAGCGTCATGTTGTCGAGAATTGTCTGGCCTAAAATCAGCCCGTAACGCTTGCGGTCTTCGGTAACGAAACCGATGCCTTTTTTAATAGCTTCCGCCGGAGAATCGATAAAAACTTCGTTGCCCCCGATATAAACCCGGCCCGAATTTTTCCCGAAATGCGCACCGAAAATTGACATCAAAAGTTCGCTGCGTCCGGCGCCCATTAAACCGGAAACGCCTAAAACCTCGCCTTTTCTGACGTTGAACGAAATGTCGTCAACAAGCAGTTTGCCGGTTTCAGACTCATACGCCGTCAGATTTTTTACTTCCAGAGCGATTTCGCCGAATTGGTGTTCGCTCGTCGGGAAAACATCGCCGACCTGACGCCCGACCATCTGGGCGATTATTTTTGCAATTGTCGAATCTTTCGCGTCATCTGTTCCGACGGTTTTCCCGTCGCGCAAAACCGTGATGCGATCCGACATCTCGAAAACTTCGCCGAGTTTGTGCGAAATATAAATCATTCCGACACCGCGCTCTTTCAAACTTCGTAAAATTCCAAAAAGGGTTTCGACTTCCGATTCGGTCAGGGCGGCGGTCGGCTCATCCAACACTAAAATCTTCGCCTTTTGCGATAGGGCTTTGGCGATTTCGACCAGTTGTTGCGAACCGATACCGAGATTTCCGACCGGTGTTTTTGGATTGATCGGAAGATTCAAATCCCGCAAAAGTTTTGCCGCCCTGTGATAAAGCTGCGTCCAATTTATCACGCCAAACTTTGACGGTTCGCGCCCGAGAAAAATATTTTCGGCGACGGTCAGTTCTTTAACCAACGAAAGCTCCTGAAAGATAATGGCGATTCCGGCATTTTCCGCGTCGCGGATAGTTTTAAATTGCTTGACGTCGCCTTCGACAATGATATCGCCTTCGTAACTTCCCGCCGGATAAACGCCGGACAAAACCTTCATCAAAGTAGATTTTCCCGCGCCGTTTTCGCCGACGAGCGAATGAAACTCTCCGGCATGGAGATCAAATGTGACGCCGTCCAGAGCCTTCACACCTGGAAATTCCTTGATTATATGTTTCATCTCCAATATCGGAGTATTTCTTTCGTTTAGCATTATCAAAGTCTTTCTGCCTACGTAATAGAAGCTGAGGCAAATTTGTCCACTAAGATCAAACTGAAAGCTCCCATCAAGCTGGGATAATTTCCAAGAGTCGAAGGAATGACGTTCGCCACCGGATAACCCTGGCAAGAGCCGGCTTCGGCACCCTTTTTTATCTCGTCGGCGATCAGCGGCCAGACACGGACGAGCGTTCCCGACACGATGGCGACTTCAGGCGATAACCCTTGAAATAAATTGGCGATGCCAATGCCGACATAATATGCCGTTTCTTTTAACGCGGTCAATGCTTTTTCGTCGCCCTCCAAAGCAAGCTCGACAATCTCTGAGAAAGTTTTTTTGCTTTTTCCGTTGTGGTTTTGCAGCAAATTCATGTACCGCGCAACCGCCGAACGCTCAGAGGCAAAAGCTTCCCAGCAATTATACTGGCCCGCCGCACATGCTGTCGGTGCGTCGCTGCCGATTGTCATATGTCCGAATTCTCCCGCAAATCCCTGTTTTCCGTGATAGATCTGTCCGTCAAAAACGATACCCGTTCCGATACCGTTCTCGATCAAAACTAAAACAAAATCCCGCACGGTGCTGACTTCGGGACGGCCGAACCAAAGTTCGGCAAGGGCGGCGGCGTTGGCGTCATTGTCAATTTTTACAGGCAAACCCGTGGCAACCCTGATCATTTCTGCAAAAGCCGGATTTTGCCAGTTCAAATATGGAACTAACAATACTGTGCCGCTTTTCGGCTCGACCAATGCAGGGACGCTGACTCCGATGCCCTCAATAGATCCGCCGTTTTTATTAATAAAGTATTTTAAGGATTTGATTATGCGGGAAATAGTTTTTTCAAAGTCTCTATCGGTCGGAAATTCCTCTTGTTCGATAATTCGCCCTCCCAGATCGCTTATGCCGATGATTGTTCGTTTTTTTCCGCAGTCAACGCCGATGGCGACGGCGTGCGAGGTTTTCAACGACAACAATTGCGGCGGGCGCCCCCCGGAAGATTCACCCTCGATCTCATCGACCAAACCGATATTTTTTAATTCCTCGACAATTAACGACACGGTCGATCTTTGCAAGGCTGTAAAACGCGCGATATCCGCCCGTGAAATCAGGTTTTTTTCGCGGATGTGATTAAGAATAATCTGCCGGTTGATGTCACGAATCGTACTGGACCGGGCTACGTTTGCATTTTTAAGGTTTATTCGTTTAACCATTTTAGACTTTTCCCCTTGTATTTGAATTCTGTAAAACTTACAAAAGTATATTCTAATCAAAATTTGAGTAAAGTCGTCAGGGGCCAATCGGTGACATCCCAAATCCATGGGTATCCGATCGGTTCGCTTTGCGGTTTTTCGCTTCCTGATGCAGACCCTCAAAATTTATTATAAAATCTAAACCCTATGGAACTGGCTGTCGAAAAATATAGGGTTGAACGCGAGCCGTACTATCTGCCGATCAGGAATGAGGTCGAGCTTTTTGAGGCGGCGTTTGCGGCGAAGCTGCCGGCAATGCTTAAGGGGCCGACCGGTTGCGGCAAGACACGGTTCGTCGAGTATATGGCCCACCGGTTAAATCGGCCGCTGATCACCGTCGCCTGTCACGAGGATCTATCATCTACCGATCTTGTCGGACGCTTTCTGTTAGAGGGCGAAGAGACGGTCTGGCACGACGGGCCTTTAACGACCGCCGTCCGGGCCGGGGCGATATGTTATTTGGACGAAGTGGTCGAGGCACGCAAGGATACGGTTGTCATCATTCATCCGCTGACCGACGACCGACGCCGTCTTCCGATCGAAAAGCGCGGCACGGTTATCGAAGCTCCGCCGGAATTTATGCTCGTTGTTTCCTATAATCCCGGATACCAGTCGATTCTAAAAGATTTAAAACAATCGACCCGCCAACGTTTTGTGGCGATGGAGTTCGATTATCCAACCGCCGACGCCGAAACGGAAATTGTCGCCAAAGAGGGCGGCATTGACGCGGAAACCGCAGCCGATCTTGTAAAAATCGGACAAAAGGTACGCAACCTGCGTGGCCACGGCCTCGAAGAAGGCGTCTCGACCCGCCTCCTCATCTACGCCGCCCAAATGATCGCGGGCGGCATCTCACCGATCGATGCCGCCGAAGTCGCTATATGCTCGCCCATCACCGACGACCGCGACCTCCAGCGAAGCATCCGCGAGATCGTGACGACGATCATATAATTTAATTGCTATAAAGCTTAGCTGTGATAAAATATTCTCGACTAGCAGAAATCACATCTAAAACCCATTTATATGAAGTTATCGCGTTTATTTATACCTATCTTATTTTTTGGCGTTCTTTCGGTCGTGACACCGGGTGAGGCAAAGGCTAAAGACACTTGGATCAAGGTCACTACAAAGAATTTCACGCTGATCGGCAACGCTTCTGAAAAAGACATACGAAAAGTCGGGACAAAGCTCGAACAGTTTCGCGAAACGTTTCGCTTGTTATTTCGTTCGGCAAATCTTACATCGGCGACACCGACAAATGTTGTCGTTTTTAAAAGTTCGTCCTCATTTAAGAATTTTAAGCCAAAACGTTCGGACGGAAAAATAGACACCGGTATCGCCGGCTATTTCCAGGCCGGCGAAGATGTAAACTACATTGTGCTCTCCACAGAAGGCGATGACAAAGAGACCTTCGGAACTATTTTTCACGAATATGTCCACTTTATTATTAACGCGAATTTTGGTAAATCGGAAGTGCCGCAATGGTTCAATGAGGGATTAGCCGAATATTATCAGACATTTGAAATAGCCGATGATATAAAGGTAAAACTTGGTTTGCCGCAGAGCGGCCATCTGCTGTTGCTGCAGCAAAGCAAGCTGATGCCGCTCGAAACTCTTTTTGGCGTCAGCAATTATCAGCTTCTGCAAACCGGCGGGCATTCGCGGAGCATTTTTTATGCACAGTCGTGGGCATTGGTACATTATCTGACGCAGGCCGGAAAATCTGATGCTCTAAATAAATTTTTGTCGCTGATCATTCGAGGTGACAAGCCGCAGACGGCGTTTGAAAATGCTTTTCAGACAACTTATGAAAAGATGGAGGCTGATCTTCGTAAATATGTAGGAGGATCTCGGTATAATTACAATCAAATCACGTTTAAGACAAAACTTGTCTTCGACCAGGAAATGCAGGTTTCGCTGCTTGATGAGGCTGAAAGCAACGTATTTCTTGGCGATCTGCTCTATCATACCGATCGCCTTGATGACGCCGAACCTTTCCTCGTAAATGCCCTTGCCTCTCGCCCCGATCACGGCATGGCAAATACGACGCTTGGGATGATAAAGCTCAAACAAAGAAAATTTGACGAGGCCCGCAAGCTGCTCGAAAAAGCGATTGAAACCGGCCCCAAAAATCATATTGCCTATTACCAATACGGCTATTTGCTCAGCCGCGAAGGCCGCGACGAATTTGGTTTTGTGCAGAAATTTGAACCCGAAACCGCAAGGCAAATAAGGGAATCGCTAAAAAAGGCTATCGCGATAAATCCGGCTTTTGGCGAAAGCTACGAGCTGCTCGCATTTATTGCTCTCGTAAATAATGATGATCTCGAAGACGCATTGGCACAGCTTAAAACGGCTCTCAAATATCACCCGGCAAACGGCCGTTATTCGATCCGTATTGCAGAGATCCTGGCACGTCAGCTAAAGTTTGACGAGGCACAACCGATCGCCGACAAGGTTTTGGCCGGCGCCGAAGATTCGGAACTTAAGAATCGTGCCGATTTTCTTCTGCGGCAAATCTCCGATCAAAAAGATTTCTATAAACGACAAGCGGCCGACCGGAAACGCTTTGACGAGGCGATCGTTGCTGCCGGCGGCAGCGCGCGGGTCTTGAAACGCATCGAGGGCGTCGAAAAACCCCCCGAACCAGAGCTCTTTAGGATCAACGCTCTTGAAAATCTGCGGTCGATCAATGATGTACTGCGAAAACCAAAGGAAACGGAACAACGGCTCATCGGTTTTATCGAAAAAATTGATTGTAAAAAGCGCCCGATCCTATTTACCGTCAAAAATGCAGACGAAACCTTTACCGTTTCGAGTAGTGATTTTAACTCACTGGAGCTAAACGCCCTCGACCCTCTGGCAACGAATTACGAAATCGGCTGTGGATCTAACATAACTCGTTTCAATGCTGTCATAACATACAGGCCGCTAGCGGTGCCAAAGCTCGACATTCGCGGCGAATTGGTCGCCATCGAATTCGTTCCCGCGGATTTCAGGTTGATGTCCGAAAGTGAAATGAATGGCGGAGTTCTGGTTATCTACGACGAACCCAAACCTGTCTCTCAAACGCCGACGACCCGGCCACCAACTCCCCCGACGCAGGCCGATATCGAAAAGAGACGCAGCGAAATGATAATGAAGTCAATAAGCGACGCGATCAGAAAGCCCGCCGACGGTGAGAAACGCGACATGGGATTCCTGGAGAAAATCGAATGTACGGATAAAAACTCGTATTTTTACATTCGAACGCCTAACGGGATCATAAAATTATTAAATCCAGCCGTTAAACCGCCGAACATCGTGGTTTACGCTCCCGATCTCGGCGGCGTCCGATTCGGATGCGGCACAAAAGCAATCGAGTTTCCAGCCGTCTTTGTTTACAGCGACAAACCCGATAAGAAAGCTAAAACCGCAGGTGATATGATTTCGATCGAATTTGTGCCAAAATCTTTTATTCTGGCTCAATAATTATTCCCCGCAGTTGGTAAACTACCTTGTTGCAGTCGTTTGCTTTTCTTTCGGGTCGTACGGTGAAGCCTGGTATTTTTTGACGGCTTCCTGAGCGTTGTCATAGTTGTCACCGAGGTCTTCCGCTCGTTTATATGCCGCGACGGCTCGCGTTCGGTCGCCTTTGCCGTCGTAGGCGTTGCCCATTTTTATGTTGGACCAGACGGAGAGCCATGGCGGATTGAGGCTGCCGGCGAGCGAGGCTTTGAAATTGTCGATTGCGAGATCATAATTACGCTGCTCGAGAAAAAGCAGGCCGAGGTGATAGTAGATCCACGAATTTGAACGGTCGAGCTTTAGCGCCGCCTCAAATTGAGTTTGCGCCTCGACATAATTGCCCTCTTTAAACTGCTCGATACCGCGGCGGGCGATCGACGAAACCCGCAACTCTGGTGAAATGCGGAGGAGTTTGTAACCCGGATCAATGACAACCGTGATGGGTTTGCCGGTTGATTCTATATTAAAATCGGCGCTCGCTTCTTCTATCTGAAGCTTTTCGGTCGTAATCCCCTGATCGCCTTCAGAGCGAAGCTGTATATCCACCGGCAGCCTGAGGTTGTCGTAATTTTGCTTTACTGTCCCGCGGGTGACAAATTTACCACCGCGTGTCCTGATAATCAGATAATCACTTGTAAATTCGGGAACTCCGGTTCCCTCAACCCAACGGGCAAAGAAATATCGCATATTCTCGCCGGCAATGCGCGACGTCAGCTTTTCAAAATCGTCTATCGACGCCCGTTTCCCGCGAAATTCCTGTAGAAACGTCCGCATCAACTGGCCAAATTTCTGCTCGCCCAGCGTGTCGCGCAAAAGCTTAAACACAAAAGCGCCTTTGGAATACATAATGTACTGATACGCGCTGCTCTGATCATCGAGATTTGACGGTGCACGCAAGAGCGAGGCAGTCTGCTCGAAAGTGAGCGATCTTTCGAGCAACTCGCGGCGTAGAGAGTCGAGCTTTGCTCCGTCTGTTTCGGTTTCGCGTAAACTAAAAGCGCTGTATTCAGCGAGCCCCTGCGAGAGCCACGCATCGTCAAAGGATTTTAGTCCCACAGTCAGTCCCCACCATTGGTAGGCGGCCTCGCGTTGAAGACGGTTTGTCGTCACCTCGCGTCCCTCTTCGAACGGGCGGCTTGCGATAAAAAGCATTCCGCGTGACGAGTAAAAATCGAGGCTTTCATCATCGATCTGGACGATGTTCAGTTTTTTTCCATAGTCGGCCGGCCCAAAACGTTTTGTGTAATAATCAAGGGCCTTGCCAACCGTTTCGCCGTAAGAAACGATCAGATTGTCGCTGCCCGGTTTTGTAAAAAAATTGAGTTCCTGGTCGTTTATCCGCAGCGTTTTAGGCGTGTATCGTCCGTACGCAAAATTTCCCGGCAACGCCGGCGTCGCATTTACAAAACGGTATTTACCGCCGCTATTAGAGATCGGCGAATCGCTGTATCCTACAACCTGAAAACCCGCCGGAAGCGAGATGCTTATGTCGGACGTCGCCGGATCAGCCGCATAATCGTGAAACGGAAACCACCGTGCCGCATATAAAAGATAGCCGCTGTTTTCGGTGACGGCCGCCAGCCGTTTTGTCAGCAGCGGGCCGCCGGCCGGGCCGTCCAGAACTCCGCTGTATTTAAATCTCAGAACAACCGGTGTTCCCTTAATAACATTGTCGCCGAGATCAATTCGCACATGCGGGCCGAGATCGCTGCTGTTCGATTGATCCTGTACAAAAGTTACGGCGTTTCCCGACAACGCTTTTGCCGGAGCCTTGCCCGCTGTCGGCGGGCCCGCAGACACCGAAGCGACCCGGTCCTGACGGGTGATCGTGTCGATCTTTAAAGATCCGTTAAGTTCAAAGGATACAGAACGCGTATCCTCGAGCGGTGTAAATGCCACATCGACCGTGGCATCCAGACGACGCTCGGTCGGCACCAGCGTCACATCCATTACATAATTCGTAACATCAAAAGGCGTCCGGTTTACTGCCTGGGCCAAAACCGGCACCATCAGAATCGTCGCAAAAAAAGCAATCTTAAATCCGCTTGTCAAATATTTTATCATTCTCATTGTCGCAAAAAGTCCCTGTTAATATGCTCTCGTATGATGTTTGCAATTCTGAAATCGTTTGCTATTTTGCGACGAACGCATACTAAAACTAATCTGTTTGCAGGAAATCGACCGAAATAACCTTTTCCGCAACCTGCTTTCCAAATGCGGCGACCGTCTGATGTTCCGGGTGGTCAGTATAGTGTTCGAGGGCAGCGCGATCGGCGAATTTGGCGACAAGGCCGGTGTCGAATGAGCGTTCAAGATGCAAAACATCCGCCCCGACGTCAAAACTCTCGATATTCGGTATCAATGAGGGCAGAACGCGGAGCATTGCCCTGTGCTCGTCGCGTTTCTGGTTATTTATTTCGGGTTTGTATTTCCAACAAACAATGTGTATCAGCATATGTCTATTCGCCCGGGTTCGGGACATTTTAAGCGGCCGGCCCGAGAAGTTTACGTTTGGGCTATTTCTTCCTTTAGGGCGCGTTTGAAAATCTTACCCGTATTACCGATCGGAAGTTCTGTGCGAAATTCGACGTGGCGCGGATATTTATTGGCAGCGATCTGTGATTTGCACCAGGTGATAAATTCATCCGGTGTTAGTTCTTGGCCCGATTTTAGCACGACAAACGCTTTCACCTCTTCGCCGAGCCGGTCGTCGGGGACGCCGATGACGGCGCAGAGCGAAACGGCGGGATGCGTGATAATGACCTCTTCGAGCTGGCGCGGATAGACGTTGTAGCCGCCGCGCAGGATCATATCTTTTTTTCGGTCAACGATCGCGAGATAGCCGTCGTCATCCATGACGCCAATATCGCCTGTGTGAAACCAGCCGTTGCGAAAGGCTTCGGCGGTCGCTTCGGGGCGTTTGTAATATCCCTTCATTACATTTGTACCGCGTATGACGACCTCGCCGCGGGTGCCGTTCGGAACTTCGTTGTCGTCGTCGTCAAAACACCTCACGTCAACGCCAAAGATCGCCTGGCCGACCGTTCCGGGTTTAGACGGCTTTTCAAAATGATTAAATGTCGCGAGCGGGGACGTTTCCGAAAGGCCGTAGCCCTCCATCACCCGCACCTTAAATTTATCTTGAAACTCAAGCATCACCTCAACCGGCATCGGGGCACCGCCGGAGGTGCAAACCTTCATATTCTCAGCTATTTTGCTAATATCGTAACCGGTTTCACCCGCATATTTGAGCAGCGCCCAATACATAGTCGGGACGCCGACCCAGAAATTGACCTTCTCGGCGACCATCATATCGAGGGTCTGTTTCGGATCAAAACGCGGGAGCAGCACGACACGATTTCCCCCATAAAGATTTGTATTCATCTGAACGGTCTGGCCCGTTGTGTGAAAGAGGGGCAGCGTGATCAGACATGTTTTCTGTATGCCGTCAGTAAAATCGAGCATCGGCATATGAATGCTGTATGTCGTGACGACGTTTGACCACAGATTGAGATGCGTAAGCTCGGCCCCCTTAGGCTGACCGGTCGTGCCGGATGTATAAAGAATCGCACAGGTGTCGTCCGGATGCGTCGGGTAAATTTCAAAATGCTCACTCCTGTCCGACGTGATCTCGGTCAGCGTTTTATGTCCTGGCAAGGGCGAAGCGCCAAAGCGGTCGGCAGTCATAACGACAAGATGTTCGCAAGATTCGACACGGTCGAATGCCTGTTTTGTCGATTCCAACATCGGAAGCTCGGTCGTGCCCTCAAAGACAAACACGGCTTTGGCCTCGGAATCACGAAGATGATACTCGATCTCCGCAGCCTTAAACAGAACGCAAATCGGCACAACCGCTGCCCCCGCTTTCATAATTCCGTAATAGACAACCGGAAAATACGGCACGTTGACACAATTGAGTGCGACCTTATCGCCGTGGCCGATACCCATTGCGACAAGAGCATTTGCGACGCGGTTAGACAGCTTATCAAGTTCGCCAAATGTCAGCCGGACATTATCCCAAACAATTGCCTCTTTTTGCGGCGCGAGCCGTGCGTGATGCGAAATGATAGATGCAAGGTTTAGCGTTGTGGCGGTGCTGTCCATAAATTTTAGTTTTGGTGTCAGGGTGACCCGAAGGCCACTTTGTTTAGGTTATTTTTGAATTGGTTACTCTCCAACCAGAAATTAAAAAATTGAAATTTTGCTTCGATCGCTCAAAAGTATACAACACTTTGCTCTAAAAATTTATGCTCGCGGCCGAAAACGTATCCGTATTTATACGCTGGATCGAATGAATCCGCCATTTGTCACGCTGCTCCGGAAAATCCGTGCGGAAATGTCCCCCGCGTGACTCTTCGCGCCATAGGGCTGCGGTCGCGACAAGATTTGCCAGCGTCACAAAATTGCGTGACGATGTAGTCAAATCACCGGCGGCGATCTGGTTAAATTCTGTGATCGCACGCACAAGCGAATCCTTATCGCGTAAAATACCGACCCTTTCCCACATTACGCGCTTGACGCGTTTTTTAACTGCGGTCGAGATTTCAGACGCCGGATTCCTCATCCCGGATTTTTCGTTTTCAGATCTGAAATTTGAAATTTGAAATTTTGAATTATCTTTGACCGCCGCTTCGCCCGCTCTCGCTCCGAAGACCAGGCCTTCGAGCAGCGAATTTGAAGCGAGACGATTTGCTCCGTGAACGCCGGTACAGGTAACCTCGCCGGCCGCGTAAAGGCCCCGAATCGATGATCGTCCCCACAGGTCTGTGCGGACGCCGCCCATGCAGTAATGCGAGGCCGGCGAGACGGGAAGCATATCGCGGGCGATGTTGAGGCCGTACATCTTACAGGTTTCGTATATTTTGGGGAACCGGCGTTTGAGAAAATCTTCGTCAAAAGCCGTCATATCGAGATAGACGCTTCGCGTTCCGGTTCGGCGCATTTCGGCGACGATCGAGCGTGAAACGATATCGCGCGGCGCGAGTTCGGATCGCTCATCGTATCGCGGCATAAAGCGTTCGCCGTATTTATTTTTCAGGATTCCGCCTTCGCCGCGCATTGCCTCGGAAAGCAGAAACCGCGGAGCGTTTTCAACACTCAATGCCGTCGGATGAAACTGAACAAATTCCATATCCGCAAGCTCAGCACCCGCAAAATACGCCATCGCCATGCCATCGCCCGTCGCAACCGGAGGATTTGTCGTGTGCAGATAAAGCTGCCCGGCCCCGCCCGTGCACATGATCACCGCTTTTGCAAATATCTCACGCGGGGCGCGCAGAACCGGATCCAAAAACCGCACTCCGAAGCACCGACCGTCGCGGACGATCAAACTCTCGGTATTAGCAAACGGCGTCAGATTTATCGTTTTTTCCTGACCCGCACGGGCGATCAAAGCCCTGACAAATTCGGCCCCGGTCGAATCGCCGTTTGCATGCAAGATGCGCCGGCGCGAATGAGCCGCCTCTTGTGTAAAAACGAGCTTGCCGCCCTCGCGGTCAAATTCGGTTCCCCATTCGATAAGCTGTCTTATGTATTTTGTGCCTTCATTTACAAGTGTTTCGACAGCCAACGGATCGCACAAACCGGCACCTGCGGCAAGCGTATCACCCTCATGCAGCTCGGCATTATCATCATCCGAAAGCACAACGGCGACACCGCCCTGTGCATATTCCGTATTAGATTCGCTGGCCTTGTCTTTTGTGAGAACCGTGACACGAGCCCCGGATTCCGCTAACGAAATGGAGGCCCGCAACCCCGCGACACCGCTCCCGATAACAATAAAATCAGTTTCCAAAGACATTGGTACAGACTTTAGCAAAGCGGCAAGGCAAAAGTCTAAATCTGACTTGGGAAGAAACTATTAGAATGTATATCGATTACTTCTCTCGGATGTTTGGGTCCAATTCGGGTTTTTCAAACTCCGCAAGCGGTTTCCAGAAGATTATCAGGCTGCCATCCGTATCTTTTCGCATTACCTTTAGTGCGACCAGCACATCGGCCCGACCAAAACTGATTGCCCGCAACACATACGAATGCCCGACCGATACGGGAAGTCGCGCCCTTAGGACGAAGTTATCGACCGGATAATTTCCTCGTTTTTGCTGCTCGACCCTTGCGTCAAGAATATTTGTCGGAGCTTTGTACTTGAGCAAAAAATTAACTTCGGGGATTTCCGGGCCGACGCCCAAAAGAATTAGATTCCCTAAATCGGCCATCAGCCCATAATCTGCCCCTGCGAATCCGGTTTGGAGGCTATTGCCCTCCAGCAGGATCTGGGACGTCTTTTGGTAATCGTGAGATCCGGTCGTGAATGAATAGAAGGCTCCACCCTCTTGAGGCATGATAATCCGGCGCGCATAGATTTCGCGCGGCATGATTCTGAATACCTTGACGCCTTCTGATTCCGCCGCTTTGACATCGGCCGGCGAAGGTTGAAGAAGCTCTTCTACGATTTTGTTTATTTGGTCATTGAGGTCGGCTATCTGACGAAGCTTCTGCTCACGCAAGGCCTCCTGAGGAAAAAGCAGGGTATTCATGACCATCAATAAGAATACGGCCACTAGCAATCGTTTCATTTCTATTACTCCTTGGGGAAAGAAAAAAGCACATTGGAGAGTTTACAAACGTAAACATACCAAAGTGCTTTTTAAAAATCAAGAAAATTCCGGCAATTTAAGGAATCTTAAGTTCCTGTCCCGGATAGATTTTATCGGGGTGGCTCAGGACGTCGCGGTTGGCGTCCCAGATGGCTTTCCACTGGATGCCGTATTTGCCGGCTATCTTGCTTAGGGTGTCTCCCGATTCCACGGTGTAGGTGTTACCGCCGCCGGAGCCGGGCGAACCGGTTGTTATATTCAGGATTAGATCGCTCGACTGAAAATCAGGATCGATGCGTTCGTATTCCGCCCAAAGCTCGGCCTTTGCTTCATCGCTCGGCGCGGTTCCGTCGATGTGCAGCACGCCGCTGCCTTCGCTCAACTCATAGGTTGTACCGTTTGTGTTGGCAAGTTCAAGAAGTGATTGATATTTTTCTTGTGATGACATATTTACTCCTATTTGTTGAGGTTATTGATAACTTTGGACGGTTTGGCTTCGTTAGCAACCATCATTATTTCAGGCACCTTTGCTCTGTCCACGGTGCCGCTAAGGGTTACTTCTCCGTTTGCAACCGAAACGTTTACACCGGTAATGCCTTTTTGCGTCAGAGCCTGACTGATCGTTCCTTCGAGCATTTTATCAGGTGACGGCGGTGGGGGTGTCGGCAGAGGTTTGGTCGTGACGGCGGTGTCGGTTACCGACTTGATGCCTTCGACGGTTTTGACCGATGCGGCGGCTTTGCTCTTGACGGTGATATTATCGACCTCACCGCTAAGTGTTGCAACGCCGTCATTTACGGCGACGGTCACGCCTGTGACCTTATCCGCGGCTAGTTTCTCAGCCGCTGCCTTTTGCAGATCAGCATCGCTCTTGCCGCACGCCATCGTAAATAAGACCGCGGCCAGAGTCAGAGCTGTAAAAATTTTAACTTTCATTATTTTCTCCCGAATATGAGTTTTTTTTCGTTAATCTCCAATCACAGACGCCTATTTCGTTCTGCGACGCAACAAAACATTGTATATTACCCAATTAAATGGCATACGTTAATACTTAGTAAACAACATCTTGTCCGATATCTGACTTTTACGCAAGAGGGGCGATGCACAAATTTAATAAAAAATTTGGTCGGCGATATTCAATGCGACGTCGTAGGACGAAAAACCGGGCCGAACGATAAAGTGCCAGTCGGCCAAACAATATACTTTTTGCCGCTCCTCAAACAATTTCAAAGCGGCTTGCTTGTCACGGGCCAACGGCCGCTCTTTTCGCGAGAAAGATATGTTTAGCCAGCAATGCTCAAATGTCGATTCGAGCCAGACGGTTGTAAACCCGTGTGAATTAAGTAGTTTACGATTTTCGGGCATCGTCCAAGTACCGCCGCCTAACGATAGAATGCGTGACGATGATTCGTCAAGGACCTTACGGAGATACATTGTTTCGAGAGAGCGATAATGGTCGATTCCGTCGGAATCTATGATCTGGGCGACGAGGCGATTTTCGTTTTTTTCAATTATATGATCGAGATCTATTCGTCGGCATTTCAACTTTTGAGAGAGGTGCCGGGCAACGCTTGATTTGCCAACGCCCATAAATCCCGTTAACGCGATGCGTATCTCTTTATTCATATTGTGACAACCGACCGCTCCAGCGTTTCAAAAAAGCCGGGAAAGGAAATATCGGAGCATTCGGCTCCGGCTATTTCGGTTGTGCCGTCGGCCAACACGCCGGCAATTGCAAAGGCCATCGCTATCCTGTGATCGCCAAAAGATTCAATCATCGAGCCGTGTAAATTAGAATATTCTATCTTGAAACCATCGGGAAATTCGATCACGTTTGCTCCCATCCGCCTGAGATTTACGACGATGGCCGATATGCGGTCCGATTCTTTTACGCGCAGTTCGGCTGCGTCGCGAATCTCGATGCCGTTGGTCAATTGGGTGCCGAATATTGCCAGGATCGGAATTTCATCTATCAAATTGGCGATGACATGGCCGCGTAGAACCGGAGTTTCGCTTCCTTCGCTTAGCCGAAGACCGCCCCGCACGCGAATCGACGCGACCGGTTCGTTGCATTCTTTGCGCTCATCTAAAAGCTCGATATCGGCCCCTAGGTTATTTAGCACGTCATACACGGCCCGGCGCGACGGATTTAACCCGACATTTGACATAGTGACGTCGGACCCTGGCAAACATGCGGCGGCGGCCATAAAAAAGGCTGCTGACGAAATGTCCGCGGGAACGGTAAGATCACGCGCCGTCAGCGTCGCATTACCCGAAACCGAAATTCTTGTGCCGGATGTGTTTTTTAAAATATCCACCTCGGCGCCAAACCATCTTAGCATTCGTTCTGTATGATCACGCGTTTGGACCGGTTCGATAACGGTTGTCACGCCGCTCGAATTTAGACCGGCGAGTAATACGCAGGATTTTATCTGAGCCGAGGCGACCGGCGGTTGATATTCGACGGCGTCGAGCGGCTGTTTGCCATTTATCGTCAAAGGAGCTTTCCCTTCGTCCGAAAAAATGACCGCTCCCATTTTTCCAAGCGGTTCGATGACCCGTTTCATCGGCCGCGACCGGAGCGATTCGTCTCCGATCATTACGGAATCAAAATTTTGCCCCGCCAAAATGCCGGAAAGCAGTCGCATTGTCGTCCCGCTGTTACCGCAATCGAGCCTATTTGCAGGCTGTAAAAAACCCGATTTTCCGACGCCGTTTATGATGACAACATCGGCGTCACGTTGAATTTCGACACCGAGATTCTCGAGACAGGCGAGCGTCGAAGAGCAATCGGCGCTTGCCGCAAAATTGCCAATCGTCGTTTTGCCGACCGCCATCGCCGCGATCATGGCTGCCCTGTGAGAAACTGATTTATCACCCGGCAATTTGATTTCGCCGTTAACAGATTTTGCCCGACCGATCCTCATATTTAGCATTTTAGACCGAAAGTGCGATATTTGTCTTGACAGCGGCCTAGATAAAACTATACCTTACAAAACATAATATTTTTTCCTTATGCGTGAAATACAATTGCCAAGCCGGATCGAATCGGTCGAAGAGGCCGCAATGATGGCCGATGAATACGCAAAAAGCTGTGGTTATGGCGACGAGATCACGTTTGCCGTCGATCTGGCCATACGTGAATCGGTCGCCAATGCGGTTAAGCATGGAAATAAATTTGACGCGGAGAAAAATGTTGATCTGACGTTTGATAATAAGCCCGAAGGATTTGAGATCACGGTGCGGGATTACGGTTCCGGGTTTGCGGTCGAGGATATCCCCGATCCGACAGATCCGGAAAATCTGTTAAAGACAAACGGCCGGGGCATTCTGTTCATGCGTTCATTTATGGATCAGGTCGAATGGGAAAATCCAGAAGACGGCGGATTGATTGTAAAAATGTTGAAAAAACGATAATGTCTCGCTGCCCACTTGGACATTAGTGGCGACATTAGACTAAAATTTGCTTTCACAAGTTAATTTAACGTAAAACGAGGAGAGAAAAAATGGCTGATATTACAATAACTGAACGCCAAGCCGGTGATGTTACGATACTTGACCTGAATGGCAAGGTGACGATCGGCGAAGGCAGTGTTGCATTAAGAACGACGATTCGCCGTCTGCTTGGCGAAGGCAAAAACAAAATTCTGCTCAACTTAGGCAGTGTCGGGTACATTGATTCGAGCGGCATCGGAGAGCTCGTTTCGAGCTTTACGGCGGTTAAGAAAGAGGGCGGCACCTTGAAGCTTTTGAATTTGACTCAGAAGATTCAGGACCTTCTTGCCATTACAAAACTTTTGACCGTTTTTGATACTTTCGACGACGAGGCCTCAGCCCTGAGCAGCTATAATTAAACGCCGCCTGGATTTCGAAGCCAAACAAAAGAGACGCGGGATAAAGGAATGATTGTTGTTTCCTTTATCCTTTCTTATTTTTATTGTCGTTAGAATACATCCTTACGCTGGTGAAATTCATCTTTTGATACAGAATTTACGGAGATTTCAGTAATAATGCGTCGAATTTTTGTACTTATTATATTTTCAATTTTTGCCGTCGGCGTAAGCGGACAGGACATTCCGGCGGGCTTTGACCTCTTGAATTACGGTGTTCGCGTCGAGCCGGACAAGCGTTTGATGGTTGTACTCGCGGCGCTCGAAATGGCCTCTGCTAAAACGGGCGCGGGTGTAGACGAGAAGTTAATAAACACGCCGCTTTCAGCGAGCGGAACAAAGTTTCGCGAGCAACTCCTTCGGGACTATGCCGGAATGCCCGATGACCTTCGCCGCCGCATCTCGATATTTGTTGCCCAACATAAAAAGCTGCGTCCGAAAGCGACGGACGCTGAGATTGTCGCACCTTTTATCTCGATGGCCTATACGTTGACGCCCGTCCCGGAACTCGCCGACCCCGTAATTACAAACGATCTGCCCGGCAGCCTTTTGGATGTACTCGATTTTGCACCATTGGTTCGTGAATTTTATCGCAAAACTGTAATCAGCTCGAAACTGGACGAATACGTAAAAGATTATCGCACCGAAGCAGACGGCGAACTTAATAGATCGGCCCGCGAGATGGTAAGCGATCTGCTCGGCTATCTGCACACACGCCCGCGCCTTTTTTTCAAAGAGCGGATAACGACCGAAACCCAAAAGGGCAAAAGCAAGAACACCACTCTGCGGCAGGTGGAAACTCGGGAAAATGAACGCCGATTCTTCTTAGTTCCAGAAAAACTTGCGGCAAAGGGTAATATTCAATTCCTGAACATCCGTGACGATTACTATGTCGTCGTTCCGCCGGATACGGATCTGAGTTTTTCTGAGGCACGCAGGGCCTATCTCCAATTCGTTATTGACCCGCTGATTTTGAGCAATTCCAGGGAGATCGCGACAGTTCGTGACTGGGTTAAGGCCCGGCTCGACGAACTAAGAAAAGCCAATCCGGATATCACACCGGATGTTCATATCACGGCTTCGCGGTCTCTTGTCGCCGCAGTTGACGTCCGACAGGCCGAGTACACGCGGGCGCGAATCGCAACCGAACGGGCACGTGCCAATATCCAGACTCTCAAATCAGATAAAGAAAAACTTGCACTTTCATCTGACCTGGAAAAATACCTGCAATCTCTTGCTGACGAATCTGCCCTGCAGCTTTACGAAGATTACAGTAAGGGTGCGGTACTCTCGTTTTATTTTGCCGAGCAATTAAAAGGTATCGAGGCCTCAGGGTTCGATGTCGCGTCGTCGCTGCGGGAGATGATCGCGTCGTTCGTACCCGAAAAAGAAACAGCCCGCATTGTCGAATCGGCCGATGCCAGAAAACGTGCGGTCGCGGCCCGTGAAGAGCGGAAAAAGAACCCCGCCGCAAACGAGGTCATCGCGGAAAATCCGGTGACGATAAGGCTGATCGACATCCAGAAAACTATTGCCGCAAAAGATTATGCCAAGGCTGATACGGATTTAAAACGGCTTTCGGAGTCAAATCCGTCGGAGCCTCGGATCTATTATAATATCGGCCGCGTTGCGGGTCTGATCGCCGTCAGTATTGAGGATCCTGCGGCTCAGGCAAAGAAGATATTGGAGGCTAAGGCAGCCTATGATAAAGTGCTGCTAAACGCCACCTCGAATACCGATAGAGCCCTGCTTTCGCTTACATACGTTGCGCTCGCCCGAATCTACGAATTCGACAATAACGATCAATACGCGATAAAGCTCTACGACGAAGCGATAAAACTAAGCGACGTTCGCGGCGGCGGTTTTAACGAAGCGATAGCCGCAAAACAGCGTCTGCTCAAGCCATAGTTTGTACCGTTTTTAAATCCCGTTTGAAAGCGGCAACTCCGGACGGCGACCCTTTTTTGGCCGCCAATGGACGGGACTCAGGGTTCAAAGTCTGATAACTTCTAAGTAAATGCCAAACAACGACTTCAGAAGCGGCTATGTCGCGCTCATCGGACGGCCAAACGCGGGAAAATCGACCTTGCTCAACCGGCTTGTTGGCGAAAAGATCGCGGCCGTTTCAAACAAGCCGCAAACCACGCGGCATCGAATCCAGGGAATCGTGACACGTGACGACGGGCAGATCGTATTTGTTGACACGCCCGGTGTGCATAAACCCGGCCATCTCCTGAACCGACGAATGATGTCGGCAGTACACGACGCGATCATGTCGGTCGATCTGATCGTGTTGATGCGCGACGCCAGCACCTCGACAGGCAATGGCGACCGGTTTGTACTCGATCTGGTAAAACAATCTGGAAAAAAGACAATACTTATTCTGAACAAGATCGACAAGATAAGGGAAAAGAGCGATCTGCTGCCGTTGATAGAATCATACGCGGCCGAATTTGACTTCGACGAAATTGTGCCCGTCTCAGCCCTAAAGGGCGACGCGATTGACAATATGCTCAATCAAATCATCAAACATCTGCCCGCAGGCGAATCCCTTTTCACCGACGACGAATTGACCGACCAGCCCGTACGCAGTATCGTCGCTGAGATGGTCCGCGAAAAAATACTGATGTCCACCGGCGAAGAAATACCATATGTCACGGCCGTCGTCACCGAGCTTTTTGATGAAACCGACCCGGCGCTGACAACCATTTTTTGTGTCATCTATGTCGAAAGAGCCTCGCAAAAAAAGATCGTCATCGGCAAACAAGGCTCTCGTTTAAAAGACGTCGGCACAAAAGCCAGAATCGATATCGAAAATCTGATCGGTAAAAAAGTATTTCTAAAACTGTTTGTAAAAGTAGTCGAAGACTGGCGAAATCGTGAACGTGATCTGGATGAGATCGGCATCGTAAATTAAAAAATCTCTGATGTAAAAAATTCTGAAAAGTGGGCGTGACGCCCCAGTGTATCGACAAAAATAAAATCGATAAACGCAAAAAATCATCGAACAAGGGTAAAGCAAGACCAAAATTCCCGCTTTCGCCGTTAAATCCGATTTCTATCTGCCTCGGACATAAAAAATTGTTTTTTAGATCAACAATTTACAAAACCGAGCGCGTAAAAAATGATCAGAAAGATTACGATTGTTGAAAGACATCCGCCGCCCAACTTCCACGCGGCAATTCCGGCTATAATTCCTCTTAACGGTCCTTGCATATTTTCACCCCTTAATTCGTTTTATCAGGAAGTAAAATTATACACTAATTCTTAGATCTTTATTTGCGAGCCCAAAATGCTTTGGCTTTTTGACTAGTTTAGTTCGAATTTGCAGGAAATTTATGGTGTTGGTTTTATTGCAAGCATGGCGGAGACAAACGAAAAATGGCTGGCGGTTGAGATCACGGTTGACCCTCGATCGGCCGAGGCGATCGAATTTGCTCTCGACCAAACCGGTGCCCTTGGTACGGAAATAAATCTGTTTGGAATCGGCGAAAGCCCGTCGGAAACCGTCGTGATCGGTTATTTTAACAAAAAGCCGGACGCTGCAATGTTGAGATTTGAAATTGCGGACGCATTGCGAATTTACGGGTTTGGCCAAAGCTCGTTAAAATCGCTTGACTGGCGAGAAGTAGAAAACCGGGATTGGCTTGCCGAATGGAAAAAACATTGGAAGCCGACGGAAACCGGAAGATTTATCATCGCCCCGCCGTGGGAAAATGTTGACGCTCCTGACAAGGTTGTTATCAGCATAGAGCCGAATATGGCGTTTGGAACGGGAACGCACGAAACCACGCAACTTTGCCTGCGGGCGATAGGCGATCATTACAGAGCCGGGCAAACGCTGCTCGACGTAGGGACAGGAACTGGAATTCTGGCTATTGCGGCCGCAAAATTAGCCGCCGAGAAAGACTCGACGTTCCCGCCCGCAAAAATCCTGGCATGCGATACGGATACAGATTCGGTCAGGATCGCAAGAGAGAATGCGGCCGCAAATGGCGTCGAAGCATACGTCGAATTTTTAAATGGTTCCATAGATTATTCGACACAAAACTTCGATTTCGTCTGTGCCAATCTGACAATTGATGTGATCGTACCGATTTTGCCTCTGCTGCTCGCTAAATCTGGCTCGGCTCTTTTGCTTTCCGGAATTTTGGAGCAGCAGGAACATCTTGTCGTCAACGAACTTCGTAAATGTGGGATTTCAGATTTTCAAACCGGACGTTTGGGCGAATGGATTTCCATTCTCGTTAATTTCGATTAGTTCGAGGCCGCCTGGTTATAAAAACGCTTGTAATGCTTACGGAGGCAACGGGAAGCGCTGCTAGACGCCTCCTGGTGTTTTTTGCGGGACGGCTGTCGGAATATCGCCGTCATCGGTTATTGTGACGAGCGGGGTGCGCGGCTTTGGTTTTAGGCGGGGAGCGGCGGTTTTTAGGATCGGCGGGCCCTTTGGCACGGTTTGTGTACGCGGCGACAGCGATTCGGTTCTCTTAAGCATGGTGCCGCCCCGTCCGGCGACCCATACGCGGCTGCCGCCCCGATAAACGATTGTCTGCAACACTTTGCTTGTGATGCTTGGCTGCATCGACCAGGTTTTACCCCCGTCTTCGGTTATCAGAATCGTTCCCAATTCGCCGACTGCTATTGCCGCCGACGGGCCAAACGCCTGCACGGCGAAGAGATTAAACCTGGATTCCGATTCCTGATCCTGCCATGTCGCTCCGCCGTCAACCGTGCGAAGCGTAATGCCGTTCGCACCGACGACAAATCCGTGTTTGTCATCATAAAAACTTAGCGAATACAGATTTTCGTTAACATTGGTTTTGATCGCCGTCCAGCTGACAGCCCCATCGACGGTTCGCAGGATCGTTCCTTTATCGCCGACAACGACGCCGGTTTTGTCGTTAAAAAATTTTACGTCTTCGAGCCAAAACCGAGTACCCGAATCGAAGCGCTGCCAGTACGCACCGGCTGCATCGGTTCGAAGGATAATCCCGTTTGCACCGACCGCAAAACCTATTTTCTCCGAAACGAAATTTACGGCCAATAGATCTTCCGTCACGCCCGAAACGCCTTTGCCCCAGCTGGCACCGCCGTTTATCGTCCGCAAAATAGTGCCGCCGCCGCCGACCGCCCAACCTCTCTGACCGTCAAAAAAGAATACCGAATTAAGATTTGACTGAGTGCTGGAAAATACGGGAATCCACTCGCGGCCGGCGTCATTCGTGAGCCATATTTTACCACGCGAGCCGACCGCTACACCGATCTCATCGTTCAAAAATATCAGATCGTTGACGTCTTCGCGTCCGCCTTCACTTAGACGCTGCCAGCTAAAACCGCCGTCGTCAGTTCGGACGATCAAACCGTTCTCACCAACGGCCCAGCCGGTAAAAGTGTCTGCGAAGAAAACGGAAACAAGTTTTGGATTTGTCCGAACATTGAACGGAAGCCACGTCCGCCCGCCGTCACCGGTTAGCCAGGCTGCACCGTTTGCATCAGTTATCGAACCGTTCTCGGCATCGGAGAACGAAACGGAAAGCAGGTCTGCGCGGCTAAAAATATCGACTCGTTCCCACGTCGCACCCGAATCACCGCTATGTGCAACGCATCCGGTATATCCCACGACGACGATGCCTCCGGGTGAAAAATAAGCGGCGTCCGAAACGACCTTTCCCGAGCAAGGGTCAGATGATTTCCAGTTGTCGCCGCCGTCGTTTGTTGTTACCACTATCCCGCCAAGGCCAACGGCGATCGCATTGGCCTCATTTAGCGCGTCGATAGCAAGAAGCTGCGTCGAAACGCCCGAAACCTGTGATTTCCAGGTCTGGCCTCCATCCGTTGTTTTAAGAATGCGGCCGTAGGTGCCGCTGATCCAACCGGTTTTCTTATCGGGGCCTGTAAATTTGATCCCCGACAGATGATCGCGCGTGTCAACGGCGACCGGCTTCCATTCTTTTCCACCGTCATCCGTTGTAAGAACGGTACCGCGGGCCCCGACGATAAAAGCATTTTTCTTATCCAGTACAAAAACGTCCGAAAACGAAACACCCGTCGGAGCATCCTGTCGAAGCCATGTAAAACCTCCGTCGGTCGAGCGAAGTATAGTGTTGTCCGAACCAACGGCATAACCTGTCTCTTTGTCGGCCGCAAAATGGATCGAATATAAAGGATTCCCTTGCGGCAGCGGATTTTGCCAGACCCATCCGGGCCCGCTTCTAAATTGAGCCGACGCAGCGTAAGTCAGAAATACGGTTATCACCGCAAGGACGCAGAGATGCCGAAAGAGACAAACCGCAATCAATAAACGATTTTTTCCCCCTGGCATTTGGCATCCTGTTAGATTGTCGATATCCATTTTAGAAATCGCTGCGCCTCGAAGCTCAAATCTCCTCCACACCGATCATAGCGGCGGCTTCGTCTAAAAGCTTTTCGTCCACATATCCAAGCTCGGCCATCTTTCTCGCCATCGAATCCGCAACCTCCTGAATTACATGTCCGCTGTGTCCTTTTACCCACATCCATTTTATTTGATGCCTTTTTGCAGCATTATCGAGTCTTTTCCACCAATCGTGGTTAGTTTTTCTTTTCCAGGTGCCGCCCATCGTCTCTACGACGTAACGCGAATCGGACATTATCGTGACCACGCAGGCTTCCTTGAGATTTTCCAAACCAACCGCGGCCGCGGCTATCTCCGCTTGCTGATTGGTCGCATTGCCCAGGTATTCACCGACCGCCCGCCAATAGCCTTTAAAACCAAGGACCGCGACCGCGGCGGCACGCGTGACGGCTTTCCCGTTACCGAGGCTCGATCCGTCGCAGACTATTGTAACTTGTTTCATAAAGCGGCGGGCAGTGTGACAGGCTCAATAAAATGCCCAAATAACGATCGTTAAATTACTCGCATGTGACCGCTCGACGGCTTATCAGTAAGCATCGCTCCGCCGGTCACATTGCCAGTACGTTGTCAACATAGCTGTCAAACGTATCGTCATGCGAAATAACAAACAGCTGATCAAAATGAGTAATGCGGCTGATCTGCATTGCAAAATTCTCACGACGCTCGGCGTCCATATTTGACGTCGGCTCGTCAAAAAATGCCACTCGGACGTCGCTTATTTGTTTCAAAAGTGCTAATCGGACGGACAATGCCGCAGACATCTGTTCGCCGCCCGAAAGGCTTACAAATGGCCGTTCAAATCCGTCTTCCTCGAGAATTACCGAATAGTCATCAGCCCATTTTAGAGTCCGCTCGGCAATTCCGGTAATTTCTCGAAACATCTGATTGGCTTCGAGCGAGACATGATGTACATAATTGCGTGCTACACGCGGTGCGGCTTCTTTGAGCGTATCACGGATAAACGCCGTCGCCTCAGCCACCTTTTCGAGGCGCTCTTTCTGCTGCAATTCAGCCCCGAGCGATTTTCGCACTTCGACAAACCGCTCGATCTCGGCGGCCAGCTGCTTCTCCCGACGCTTTAACGCTTCGAGCGTCGCCCTCGTTTCAGCATTTCGCCTTTCGGCAGCCAGCAGTTCGGCCCGGCCGTGATTGTGCGTTTCAGAATCGTATTCGGCGGCGGCGGCCGCAAATTCCTGCTCCGCCAGATTCGTCCGAGAGGCCGATTCGGCAAAGCCGGCCCGCGCCGTCTCGATTTCGGTCTGTCTGACTCCCAACGATTTTGCATCGGATTCGTTCGTCAAAAAAATGCGGTGCGCCTCCGTCGTCGCGTCACGTTCAGCCGCGAGGCTTGTCCAGATCTCATCCAGATCTTTGAATTTGTCCAATTGCCCGATAGATAATTTGCGCTCGTTTTCCAATAGTTCCAGATCGCTGCCGACCTTAACGTGTGACGCCCGAATCTCGGTTTCTAGCAAAATCTCTTTTTCCAGAAACCGGATGCGTGCGGCCGGGTCTTCGAGAGTTTTGAGCTGTGCACTTGCGTCCTTTAAACGTGCTTCGTTGAGCGCCGCCTCGCCCAACTGGCTTTCGAGCGACGCTTTCTTAGCATTTAGCCCCTTGCCGTCTTCTGTTAATTCCGCTTCGCGTTTTCGATACCCATCGAGGGCCGTCAAATATTTCTCGGCCTCACGGGCAGTCCTTAAATCTGCGATGACAGATTTTCGTTCGATTTCCAAACTTGAAATTTGAGATTTGAAATTTGCAAATTGGCTCGAAACAAAGCTCTCAAGCGTTTCGCCCTCTTTTAGATTCAGGCATTTTTGCGACAGTATCGGACAGAGGCCGTTTTTTATTTCGCTCTGAAATTTTTCGTCGCGTTCGAGATTTGCCCGCAGATTGGCGATCTGATTTACCATCAAAGCGTCGCTGCGTTCGAGGTCGGCGACATTAACGGCATTGGCCGCTTTCGCCTCAGCCTCGCGCATATTGTTTTGATTTTCACGAAAAGATTCACGCAGGCGGTCGAGGCTGGAATCTATGCTTTTTATTCGGTCGGTTATTGTGCGTGGCGGCGTTATCCGGTCTCGAAGATCGGAGATCTCTTTTTCCAGCACCATCTGTTCGTGGGCTTTTGGACGCAGAATTTCGATGTCACCATGTGCTTTTCCAACCGATTCGAGTTCGCGGTCGAGACGTTTCTTCTCTGCATTGATATTAACGATCGCTGTTTCGGTTTTTCCCAATTCGCTGCGTAAACGGTCGCGTTCATCGCGCTCGCGTTCGAGCATTTTGAAGCGGGAAAGGGCGGCGAGATGCTTTTCGTGATCGGATCGTGTAGTGTCAATCTTTTCGGCGGCGTCCGTAGCACGTTCGAGGGCCTTTTGAGATTGATCAAAAACGAGCGCGGCCCTTTCCTTGTCAGAGCGAAAGCGTTCGAGCGCAGCATTTAAAACGGATATGCCGCGTTCCTGTTCGTCCAGTTTTTTTATCGCCGTTTGCCGCGCGGCTAAATCCGAAGCGATGGAATCGATCTCTGCGGTTAGGAGCGTGGCTTGTTCTGAAGTAGTTT
This sequence comes from Pyrinomonadaceae bacterium, assembly GCA_041747575.1. Classification (GTDB taxonomy): domain Bacteria; phylum Acidobacteriota; class Blastocatellia; order Pyrinomonadales; family Pyrinomonadaceae; genus OLB17. The sequence goes on along the minus strand of JBGTEX010000054.1, from coordinate 30,817 downwards.
TGTGTTCGATGCCAACCGAATCGGCTCGGCTTAGTTCCCCTTCGGCCCTCGCGATTTCCTCGCGGATCGCTGCGATGCCGGTATCCAGAAAACGCGATGTCTCTCTAAGTTTTTCGGCCGCCTGCCGATATTCCTCAACCTTTAGCAATCTGTCGAATGCGGCCTTGCGTTCCGTCGCTCCATCTAAAAATATTGCTGTAAATGTTCCCTGCGGGACGCCGATCGCCTGACGAAAAAGTGACTTGAGATCGGTACCGGGTTCGAGGCCGAGGTGCTGCCAAAGAAACCTGAAAACCTCTTCTTTTTTGTCGGCGATGCGTGTCTGAAGGCGGGGATCCGTAACGTGATAACCCGCACCGGAATCACGATACACAACATATTCGCGCTCGTCGAGGCCGCTCTCGAACGTAATGCGAACCGAGCCTTTCTTCGCACCGCGTGTGACAAAATCATCTTTTTTGTATTCGAGCAGATCAAAAAGCACCCACGCAATCGCCTCAATAATCGAGGTCTTACCGGCACCGTTCTTGCCGGTTATGGCCGTCGTTCCGCGTGAAAATTCGAATACTGAGGATTTGTGAGACTTAATATTTTCAAGCTCGATCTTTGAGATATGCATGAGCGATTTCGCGTTTCAAATTTTATTTTAGGGAAACCTCTAAAAATTCACAGTCAAAGAACTTCTGCAACTATCGTACCTTTAGCTACGTTATGAAAAAACCAGGTTAGAAAATAAAATTTCCCATAACTTAGAATAACTTTGCTAAACGCGAAACGCGAGCCGAAAAACGGTGTCCTGGCCTGAGGGTATCGTGATAAGTAGAGTCCGAGGCTGGCTCTCACCGAGAGGTCGCACTAAGGGAAAACGCGGAATCGCGGTGTCCGCCGGTCTTCGACTCTATTAAAGATTTTGCCCGTGAATGGCATTAACGCCAGATCAAAGAAAATCCCGAATTGCCATTGACAATGATGTATCATCTATGATACATTATGTTGCGAGCTGTACACGCGAAAGGCGTTTGCTGTCGCAAAAATTAAAAAAATGTTTCACCGACACACTATATTCACCGAAATGGAACACGAAACCAGAACCGCAATGTTTACAATACTTTACAAGGCTTTTTCGTGTTCCAAAGTGGAACAGATCTGTTTTTTTGTTCCGAAAAAACACTCTATATTCACCGAAATGGAACACGAAACCAGAACCGCAATGTTTACAACGCTTTACAAGGCTTTTTCGTGTTCCAAAGTGGAACAACGAAATGAAATAAGAATCCACAACCACAATGTTTACAACGCTTTACAAAACTTTTTCGTGTTCCAGCATGGAACAGCTATGTTTTTATGTTCCAAAAAAACACTCTATATTCACCGAAATGGAACACAAAACTACAAACACAATGTTTACAACGCTTTACAAGACTTTTTCGTGTTCCAAAGTGAAACACCGAAATGGAACACGAAACCACAAACACAATGTTTACAATATTTTACAAGGTTTTTTCGTGTTCCATCATGGAACAGATCTGCTGTTTTCTCGCAAGAAAACGCTTTTGGAGGTAGTTTGATTTATATCGGGCCTGTCACTTTGCAAAAAATCGTGTTTCTTCCGCAAGCTTTGCGGTATGGGCCCGATCATAACGCTAATGCGTAATGGGGGATAATAAAGCATCTGCCGCTGCCACGGACGTCCATGTTACGGTTTTGCGTACCGGCGGCCTTTCGGCGACAATTTGAAATATGAAACTCCAGACCGAAGACATTGTCGTTGCCATTTTGCACAGCCCGCGTGAAAAGCTGCTCGGTGTTTTGAAGGAGATCAGTCCGGCGGGAATTGCGATACGGTCAATTGATCTCGGATATTTTGATGATTGGTGCCGCTCGATCGCGGCCGGGGAAATCCATCTGCAGATGAGCGACAATTTCTTTCCGATGTGGCGGGTCGAACGGATTACGCGCGACGAAGGTTCTGATGACGTTCCGTCGATGTCAGGCCAGTTTGAGACGCGGACGGGCAGACGGCTGGCCGACCAATAAACGGTTGACTCTGCCACCAGCCGGCTACTGTTTTTTGATGCTGATGCTGCCGTTGCTGGAGGTCAGCTTTAGGATGGCGTCACCGCCTTTTCCGATGGTTCCGAAGACACTTTTTATAGGGCCTTCCGAGATATTTTCGGTTTCTATTTTGAACGGAATTTCTGAGCTAAAACTGCCATATCCGTAAATAGCTGAAATTCGCGACGATGAATCCGCAGGGAGCGTCAGCCGTATCGAACCCTTTGAAGTGCCTAATCTATACGAGGCGCCGGTTAAAATCTCGCTGCTAAACGCGACCGAACCAGAGATCGATTTTATATCAATCTGACGATGCTTGAGCGTTTGGAGTGTGATTGTCCCGCTTTGGGTTGTCGCCTTAAACGTATCACCTATGTCACTTGGCCCCACATCAAAAACCAGAATGTTGCCCGTCGTGCTGTCAAGCATGATCGCTCCACCTGATTCCTCGACCGTAATGTCGCCCCGGCCGGCAGACGCGATTACGCCATCGGCCACTTTTCTAAGCGCAATATCGCCGCCGATTGTCTCGACAACGGCTTTTTTTATCGAATCAATAATCGTTGTAATTTCCCTTCCCTTTATGTTTACGGTTGCATTTCGCGGTACGTCAATTTCGATCTCACCACCTGTGATGCATTCGCCCGATGACCGGAATTTATTATTTTCGTTTACTCCGATGACCTGTATCCACACCGGTTCGCCCGTTTTTATACTTTTCTGTAAAACCTTAAAGCTAAACGGATTTCCACCCTCGACAAATACCCGTACCTCATTTCTGTTCCAGCCGTTGACCTTAACACGGCCTTCGCTAATGCAGCCAAATGAGACGTTCACAGAACCGTCAACCTTTACAAACTTTTCCGACGTTTTAAACAGGTGCGTGGCAGATCTGATCCGAGATGCGGGCCGGATTGGCGCTTCTGGCCGAGGCGGCACATTTTGAGCAAATGCGAGAGACGGCAGGCCCGCGAAAACCGTAATTATCGCGATGCATAAAATTAAATTTTCAATGATCTTATTCATCAAATATGTTATTTTGAGCCTAGTTAAGGCTTGCCACCAAATCCTCTTTCTGGGCGACCGAATTTAGAAGGTCGATCTTATTTTGATATGACGAGTACAAAATCTGTTTTGCGGATTCGTTCCTTGGGTTTCGTTTTACTTCGGTTTTCATCTTCGCGATCGTGTCATTGACGATCGCCATGTCGCGCTCGAAAGCGATCCGTTCGGATGGCCGCAGAACGCCCTCCTTCTGGTCTTCGGCGGTTTTGTTTAAGCTCGATATTGTTTTCACATAGCTTTCCTCGCCCGGCAGATAGGCTGCCGGCGCTGACGCATTGATAATCATCGGGGAAGACGCAGCCCGCCGCATTTCCGGCCGGTAAGCGTCACGTTCTATCTTAACGGTCGGCTGTCCCGGTATTTTGGTAACGGGTGTTTCGACAAATTCCGTTTCCAAAGATTGAATGTCGGCCCTTGCGGGTGATTGGGTTGCTTTTGCCGATAAATCAATCGGAACAGCCGTCGGAGCATCGGTAAAATTCACCCAGAATGCTGCAAACATACCGCTAACGATCAACAAACCCGCCGCCGCCGCCATCGACGGATTTGCAAACGCAATTGCGGCATAAGCCCATGCCTTATGCCAAAACGTGCGGCTTTCGCGTTCGGTCGCTATCGAATCGCTGATTTTATTCCATAAACGCTGAGTCGGGACAAGAGTGTTAAATTCACGTTCAAGAGCCGGGAAAACTATTGCCGATTCGTCGTCCGCATCCGCCAGCATCAACGCACATGCGTCGCACACGGCAATGTGGCCCGATACCATATCCGTTTGAATATGACTCAATTCAAGGTCTAAAAAAGCTTGTATAATTCCTATTTCTAAACATTCCTGCTTCATAAGGTTTCCTTCCCCGTTGTTCCGTAAAATCGGGCAAATTCTTGTCTGGCGCGTGCGACAAATGTGCCAATACTTGATTCATTTAACTCGAGGCTGCCGGCTATCTCTTTGTACGAGAGGCCCTGCTGTTTTAATATCAGACAGCTTCTGAGCGGCTCCTTGATCTTGTCCAGGGCCGCATAAATTTCATTTACACCGGAGTATTCTTCATAATCGGCCTCGACCGACCTAACCGATGTTTCTACTATATCTTTGACGTAATTTTCATCCCGTGTGTTTGCTCTAACTTTAGTGCGAATTGTATTCTTTGCAACATTTATCGCAACCCGAATGAGCCACGGGCGGAGCATTTCGCGGTCTTTGATCGAGTCTTTATTTTTGTACAATTTCAGGAAGGTTTCCTGCGTAACGTCCTCGGCAAGCGCCGCGTCGTGGACGATCGAACAAGCCGCGCGAAAGACAGTCCGGTGATGAAGCGTGAAAGCTTCCTCAAACTCAATAAACTCTCTCGTTGCGGCCGTCGCTGCTTGTTCGGACATCATGTCCACAAAAATGTTCGTACTCTCGTTCATTTCAGCATCGAAAAATGCTCTTACGCATTAAATACACCGCAACAAGCTGGTTTATGACAAGAATTTAACCTTAATACCTGATAATTTTCAATCTTTGAGCAAACTCGGTTGATAAATCGCCGGTTTCGCTTGCGGTGACAAGAAACCGGTGATTGTCGTTTGATTCGTTAAAGATACGCTCAAGGTCAGATTCAAGTTCTGACGAATTATTTTCCGCCAGGAGATACGGTTCGGTGTTGGCGAGACGCTTTAATTCTGCGTTGAGATGTGATCGTCCGACGCCGTATTCGCCGGTCTCGCCATTGATCGCCAATCTGACTTCCGCATTTTCGTCTACGAAATTTGTTAGAATCGACGCCGTAATGCTCGCTCCGGACTCAAATTTTTCGGAAACAACGATCGGTTTACCAGCCTGTTCGGCCTCGATCTTTTCTCGCAAAGGCAACTCGTTTCCACGGTTTTTTATTATTCGCGTGTCAAAAATGATCGTCGCACGCTTTTCATCCTCAGCGGCAAATTCGCGCACGGTCAGCTGGCGCGTACGGGCGGTCGCCTTCCAGTCGATCCGTCGCAGATCGTCCTGCGGCTGATAGTTGCGGAGAGATAACAGATCCTGGCCGATGCCGCGTTTGCTTGACGTTATTTTGCCCAGTTCGAGCGGAGAGTTTTCCATCTCGGCTGCTACATCGATTATCTTTGGGAAAACTATCAATTCCGCCTCGCGGGCCGGCAAACGCCGTCTATGCCGAAAAAAACCGAGAGGGAATTTAGTCGAAAGCTCAAAATCCTGGATCGAAAGGCGTCCGCGATTTGGGAAAATATGTTCCGTTTTTGCCTCGAGCCTTTGTTTTGCTCCGATATGAACAAAATGGTTTAGCGTCCGTCGGACGACGGGAGCCCGGCCGAGTCGTTTCGCCGCCCATTTTGGCAGTATCGCATCGAGTTCGACAGCCGCGATCGATCTTTCCCGCTCTTTGCCGCGAACCTCGACGACGACCGAAAAGGCGGGAAAAAAACGTTTTCGATTATTAATGCTGACGAGTATCGGCGTCCGCTGCCCGGCGTATATCGTCTCGGGAAAACGCATTGTAACGTCGAGCTTTTTTAGGCAAATACTCCCCGCAAAAAAACCGACGACTAAGGCCGCGATCATAAACGAAAGCACCAAAAACAAAAGATTATTACCTGTGTTCCACGCTGAAAAACCGACGATCAAAACCAAAACCAACATAACCGCCCCGCCGGTTGTAAATTCAAACGGCAGATTCATTTGCGAGGCCTCACGCCCCGCATTCCTTGCCAGAGGCGGCACGATAAAGATCAAAATCAGCAGAACGAAAAGAAGCGACGCTCCTGCCGAAAAACCCGCTAACCTGATCTTACCAGTCTGATGGGCGTATAGCGTAAGGCCGGAAAGTGCCAACCCGCCAAAGATCACCACCGCACCCAACGCCATATTTCGTACGTCGTGTAACGAAAACAGTTGGCTGATCGACTTAAGATTCATCGCGGCATCATTACTTAAAAGGTTTTTTGACTGACGGGCCTAAATCGGAACACTAACTTTCTGTAAAATATCCCGCAAAATAAGCTCGGCTTCGCGGGTTCGGTTTCTGACAGCCGTGACTCTTGAATTTACAATAACTCTGTGTGCAAAGCATGGCAGCACGAGGCGTTTAATATCGTCGGCGATGCAGTAATTGCGGTCTTCGATCAATGCCAATGCCTGTGCCGAACGAAAAAGGGCTAAGGTTCCGCGGGGACTGATGCCAAGCTCAAGTGCATCGGATTTACGTGTGAGATCGACTATGTTTAGAAGATAATCGAGCAGAGAATCGTCAAACCGGACAGCAGACACTAGCGTCTGCAGTTCCAGCACGTCCGTGTGAGACATAACCGGTTCGATCCGATCCAGCGGGTTGCTATTTTTACGGTCGCGAAGTATTTGACGCTCGTCAGAGAGGCTTGGGTACCCTAAATGAAGCCGCAGCATAAATCGGTCTAGTTGAGATTCGGGTAACGGGTATGTGCCGTGATGCTCCGACGGATTTTGCGTCGCAACCACTATAAACGGCGACGGAAGCATACGTGTAAAGCCCTCGACCGTCACCTGCTCCTCAGCCATTGCCTCAAGTAGAGCCGACTGTGTTTTTGGCGTCGCCCGATTTATTTCGTCGGCCAGGACTATATTCGAAAAGATCGGCCCGGCCTTCCATTCAAAATCGCCGCTTCGCTGATTAAAAACCGAGAGGCCTAAAACGTCAGAGGGCAACAGGTCTGATGTGAACTGAATTCGCTGAAATGATAATTCGAGTGCGCGGGCCAGGGCATTGGCCAGGGTCGTCTTTCCGATCCCCGGCACGTCTTCGATCAGTAGATGTCCCCTGGCAAGCAGGGCGATGAGGGCAAACTTCACCGTTTCGGACTTGCCCCGAATAACATATTCGATCGCGGCCTGAAGTTTTGCAACCTTTGCCGCCGGCTCAAAAGCCATGGCGACACCCTCACCCGTCGCTGTCGTTTCACTAACTATCCAATCTCTCATTTGCAAATAAGCGAATTTTTCCGCTCCTATTATATTCTACCTGATTGGAAACAATGTCGGCATCAAAAACTTTCTAAATAATCAAGGTTCGCCGTTTCCCTTTTTTAGTTGCCCCAACCGGCGGTAAAGAGGCCTGTCGAAGCAGCGGCTCAAAACAAAGATTGAAATTCGCCGTAAAACATAATAAACTTTTGAAACAAAGTACAAGCGTTTTCGTGAAAAAAACGGGTGATCGAAGTAATATTATGAAGAATTTTAATGCACATTTTAAGGATCAACGCGGTTTTAACCTGCTTGAGCTAATGATCGTTATCGCGATCATCGGGTTGCTTATAGGCGTCGGCACGATTGGTTGGCAGGCGGCCAACCGGGCCGGAAACGAGGCGACGGCTGCCCAGAGCATTGACCAGATTCGAAAGTTTCAGGTCCAGTATGCCTCGCGTAATCGCGGAAATTTCGGAACTTTTGATGACCTGATCGCAAAAGCGGGCCTCGATGAGAAATTTGCCGGCGAACGTCCGGTGATCAACGGATATATTTTTACGATGACCATAGTCCAGTCCTCTGGAAGCACACCGGCTTCGTATTCGATAGCCGCCGATCCGCAGGTCGGTGAGGGTGTGATGGCTAGCGGAACCCGCCATTTCTATACCGACACCTCGCTTAGCACAATAAAAGCAACTGATGAAAATCGCCCCGCACAAGCCGACGACCCGTCTATTTAAAATGGCCGCGCCGACTTAGCTCAGTGGTAGAGCACTCGCCTCACACGCGATAGGCCAGAAGTTCAAATCTTCTAGTCGGCACCAATGTTTTCAACAACTTACAGACGTGAGCAACAATAAATTCGGCATTCCCACTCAATTCCCGCGAACTATCGCTGGCCCGCTTGAGCTCCGTAGGTTCGAAATGTTCACATAATAAAACATTTCAACCGCGATCACGCATTAGCGCTGCGAACGAGCTTTCTGCCGTAAAAGCGTGCCGAAAAAACACGGTTTTTGGCAAAATGACAAGCCATTTTAGATCAACTACCACCTCCAAAAGTTTTCTTCCGAACAAAAGGTAAACCTGTTTCACTTTGGAAAAAGAAAAAACCTTGTAAAGCATTGTAAACATTGTGGTTGTGGTTTCGTGTTCCATTTCGGTGTTTCACTTTGGAACACGAAAAAGCCTTGTAAAGTATTGTAAACATTGTGGTTATGGTTTCGTGTTTCATTTCGGTGAATATAGAGTGTTTTTTTGGAACATAAAAACGGATCTGTTCCAAGACGGAACACGAAAAAGCCTTGTAAAGCATTGTAAACATTGCGGTTGTGGTTTCGTGTTCCATTTCGGCGAAATATAGGTATTTTAGTGAAACATCTTTCAATTTTTGCGACGGCAAACGCCCTCAGCTTGTACGGTCTGCGAGATAATATATCATAGATGATACATTATTGTCAATAAAAGATTGGGATTTCTTTGATCTGTGGTTAAGCCCTCTCTCAAGCAGCACTTTACAAATAGCTGATTTATAAAGGCGTATCATTTTCTGAAAGCCCGCGTTTCTTGGACACGCTTGCGGTTTATCAATACGTCCGCGGGCACGCTTTGCGACTGTAGTAGGTCGCCTCGCTGTTGCGTAATCGCCTCAAGGGTCTGCCTCAATAAGCCTGAAACCCAAACTGAATCAATCAGGCGGAGAAAGTTTTAGAGAGGAAAACAAACATTTTTTGTCTCAGTATTTTACCCGCCGACAACGAGAAAAATCCAAAATATTGGAATTATCTCCAAAATATTGTCTAAATCACACCTGTGCAAAGAAAATAGAACAAGTCCAAAACAAAGCCCGAACCGCCTAACTATAAGAATAATCTTACGGTTACCGTTTCGATATAAATCAGCACTACCAATGGCACCAAATTTGCCATAAATTTTTTCGATTTTAATTCATTTTAAAACTTATTTATACCATGTACTTCCCTCGGCAGATTTTTGAGTCGAAGTGAAACCGTCCGATAGTCGGAAAACAAATTTGCTTTTTCTGTTAAAACAGCATTTTATGTCCCTATCCTGGCCAGGTTTGGAAGTAGTAAAACAGGCACTTATATTAAGTGAAATCCTAAAACAAAATCCTTGAGGAGGAAAAATGAAAAATTTTAGTAAAATTTTAGTGTTTTGCCTGACTTTGCTCTTGTCACAGACAGCAATCCAGGCACAAACCACCGGCTCGATTTCCGGAACGGTTGTCGATCAAGCCGGGGCCGTTGTTCCGGGCGCGACCGTCGTTGTAAAAGGCGAAGCGGGGCAGGAATTTACGGCAACCACGAATGACGACGGGTTTTACGCGGTGCCGAGCGTTTCCGCCGGACTATATACGGTGACCGTTAGTGCGGCAAATTTCAAAACGTCAATTATTAGAAACGTTAAGGTCGATATTGGCTTACCATCCACTGCAAACACCGACCTGACGGCCGGAAAGATCGAAGAAACGGTCGTGGTGACAAGCGGCGGCGAGGTTTTGCAGACGGCGACCGCGACGGTTGGCACGACTATAACGGGGCGTCAAATATCTGAAACCCCCATTTCGTCGCGAGACGCTCTCGATTTGATTTTGAGACTTCCCGGAGTCGCCTCTGTTGGTGCTCCACGTCAATCGTCGATCAACGGATTGCCAAAGGGTGCGATTCAGATTTCACTCGATGGCGTTGACGATCAGGACAATGTCCTGAGGTCAAGCGACGGATTTTTTACTTTTGTTCGTCCGCGAGTTGACGCGATCGAAGAGGTTACGGTTTCGACCGCCAATCCCGGAGCTGAGAGTTCGGGCGATGGCGCGGTCCAGGTACGGTTTGTGACCAAACGCGGTAATAACAGATATACCGGCAGCCTCTATTCTCAGGTTCGAAACACGTGGCTAAATTCCGCTTACTATTATAACAACCGGGATTTAGACCCCTTGCCGGGTTCTGATAAGGCTCCGCGTGACGTTATCCAGTTAAACCAGCCGGGCGGTGCGGTCGGTGGCCCGATTCCTTTTCCACGTTTTGGTGACGGTGGCGGTCCGTATTTTGATTCGGGCAAAAACAAAGCCTTCTTTTTTGTCAATTACGAGCAGTTTCGTATTCCCGGTTCGATAACCCGTGTTCGCAATGTCGCAAACGCGGAAGTGCAAAATGGTATTTACAACTATCTGGTTGGCGGGGTAACGCGAACGGTAAATTTGTTTAATATTGCGGCGGCGGCGGGTCTTCCGTCAACTATCGATCCAACCGTCAACGCGGTTCTGAACGAGATCAGAGCAGCGACGGCTACAACCGGGACTTTCACCCCGATCGACGGTAATGTAAATCTCCAAAATTTTAATTTCCAAAATGCAACAAACGGCTTTCGCGAGTTTTTGGCTGTACGTTTGGATTTTAATATTCATAAAAATCACAGCGTGGAATATGTGCAGAACCGTCAAAACTTTCATCCGTCGATAGACACTATAAACGGCGCGGATCAACCTTTTCCGGGCGGCAGATCTTATGGTCAGGGCGGCATACGTAAAACATGGACGGGAGCCGTTCGCTCAACATTGACCCAAAGTGTTATAAATGAAGGGCGCTTTGCTCAGAGCGGTGGAGGAACGGAATTTAATCAGGGTGCGGACGGCAGCGATTTTACCAGCCAACGCGGATTTTCTCTCGGTGCGTTCCTGCCGGGGATAACATCACTGCGTGCAGCTGCGTCGAACAATACATCTTTTCGAACAACACCAACCAGTGATTTTACTGATAACATAACCTGGATTCGCGGAAACCATACCATAAATTTTGGCGGCCAGTATAAATATGTTAAGACCGAGAATACATCTGTGGGGCAATTTGCTCCAACGGTTGGTTTTGGCATCGACACCACCGATACGGCGGCTTTTGCTTTGTTCACCGCGACAAACATCCCTGGGGCGACACCGACACAGCTTGCCGAGGCGCGGGCATTTTACGCCGGTCTTACGGGCCGTGTACTTTCATATGGTGAAACGGCAGTCCTCCAAGGCGATGGAACCTTTGGACGGTCCGGTACGAGTCGGCTGACTAGTGTCGAGCAGACCCAATATGGACTTTTTGCACAGGATACCTGGCGAATACGTCCAAACCTGACAATAAATTACGGCCTCAGATGGCAGCCGCAGCTTGGTGTAGTAAATCTTTCGAGAAACCAATCAAGGCTTGTTGACTACGCTACGATATTTGGAACGTCCGGCGAAGGGAATCTATTCCGTCCCGGTACGCTGACCGGTTCCGTTGCTCAAAACCGTCTTCTTGAGGTCGGAGAAAGGATATTGCCTGACGACTGGAACAATTTTGCACCGTCTGTCGGGTTGGTCTGGAGCCCGAATTTTAGTGACAGATCATTTTTTGGAACGATTTTTGGGGCAAATGGAAAATCCGTTATCCGCGGCGGATATTCAGACTCATTCGTCCGCGAAGGCCTTAATGTTTCAAGTCAGGTTGTGGCCGGTCCCGGGGGAACACGAAATCTCAGCAGAAGCACGGCGATCACGGGCAGCCTGACGACGGGAACACTTTTCCGCACGCCGAACAATCCTAATCTGACGCCGTTTAATTTTATCGAGGAGCCGAGTTTTCCGATTACACTAGGAGGAACGGATCAGGCATTTGGCGTCGATCCGAATCTTACTACGGGTCTTGTTCGCTCATTTAGCTTTGGCGTCCAGCGTGAGCTTGATAAAAATACGGTGGTCGAAGTTCGATATGTCGGTAACCGTGGTGTCAACGGATGGCGTCTATTCGGCATCAATGAGCGAAACACGATCGAAAACGGTCTCGCTGCTGAATTTGCTCTTGCTCAGGCGAATTTGTATTCCAATGTTGCTGCCCGGCGTTGCCAGGGAACCTTTCAAGATACGAACCCACTGGGTGCGAATTTTCTGGCAGATTGCCGGTACAATTTTGCCTACTTTGGAGCGGGAAGCGGTACTAATCCACTGCCTATCGCCCTTGCTTATATCATCGGCAATGCCGGTGGGAATAGAGTGACATTTACCCCGGGAGCAATAGGGTCGAACGGAAGCGTGACATCAACCGGAGCCTTGACAGTGTCAAACTATACAAATGCCTTGTTTAGAAACACAGCTACTTTTGCCGGGCTAAATCAGGTGAGCGCCAGTCCGCTTGGTTATGCCGCCGGACTTGCCGGTACCGCCGGACGTCGAGCAAATTCGACAAACGCTGGCCTGCCGATAAACTTCCAGTTTGTAAATGGCGAGCTTAACAGCGGAGCCTTTATTTTGGGAAATTCGAATAATAGCTCATACGATTCGCTGGTTATCGAAGTACGCCGCCGTTTGTCAGCAGGTCTTCGTGTGCAGGCGAGCTATGTCTTTTCTAAGGCTCTGTCCGACTTTTTTGGTGTAAGTTCGATCGTAAACTCAAGCACATCGCTTAGGGATGACGGCCTGCAACTGGCAAGAACAGTACAGCCGTTTGATCTGACGCATAATTTTAAGCTTGATTCGACGTATGACCTACCGATCGGACGGGGCAGATGGTTGTTATCAAATGCCGGCGGGTTGGTAAATTCTTTGTTAGGCGGATTTACTATCAGCCCGGTTATTAGTTGGCAGAGCGGTTCACCGATCTCGATAGGTAATGTCAACCTTGTCGGGCTGACCGTCAAGGAACTGGAGGACGCGGTAAGAATCAGGAAAACCGATAGCGGTGTCTTTTGGCTGCCGGAGGACATAATATTGAATTCGCAAAGGGCTTTTAATACTTCTCTCACGTCACCCACGGGATATGCTGATTCATTTGTCAGCGGAGCTCCTACAGGTAGATTTATCGCTCCCTCGGGATTTGATAACTGCCAGGCGGAATATGTAGGTCGGTGCGGGTTTAATAACCTTGTTATCCACGGCCCGGGATTTTTCAAGCTGGACGTTGGCATTTCGAAAAGATTCGCAGTTGGTGAAACACGAAGCTTCGAGCTAAGAGCGAATATTCTTAATGCCACAAATACGGCGTCCTTCAGGGTCGGCGGATTTGGAGTTAATACTACCGGTTCGGGTTGTTGCGGATCAACTTTTGGCGAGTTACTTTTCGGTTCGGCCTATCGCGACAATAACACGACCAATGATCCGGGCGGGCGGGTTATTGATCTGCTGCTCAGATTTAATTTCTGACATTGTCTGCAGCTAATTGCTGTTTTAGAAAATTATCATTACGATTTAGGTGGTGCTGTTATAAGCACCGCCTTTTTTTTCGGTACCGGCATCATCAAGTTTGGATCTTCTTCCTTGGCTCGTTGACCGATAAAAATTGTTTGATTTATCTGATCCGGCTACGCCGTCAATCTGCCGCATTGGGCGTTTTCCTGCAGTACAAAAAAAGAAAAGAATTGCCGGATCACAACCATTGAGCCGATGCACTTTATGTTTAGGAAGGATTACGCGTTTATGCATTCATTCGTTTCAGAAAAGAGCGAGGGACCGAAAGCGGATTTGAGAAACGAAATATATTCAAACTCGGATCTTTCAATCCGCATCAAATTTGCGTAACATAGAGCCTGGCAAAATACGTTTTTTTGTCGGACTTTTATGGGGGCGACAGGCTTCGACAGGGGCTTGTATAGATCTTTGAATGCACGTCGGGCTTTTTGTAGGTGAGCCCGTTAACAAAACTTGCAAAACACAAATGCTAATCAAGAATTAGCTCTTGCTGCCTAATTAACTTTAGTGCTCAGCAATGTCTTGCGGGAAGTTCGCCTGATGCGACCCGTCAAGGCATAACACAGTTCAGGCTAGGGCGCGTCCACCACCTGCGGATGCGGCTTAAAGTTAGTCAGGTTAGTTTGCGGAAAGGTCTTGTCGATTCATCTGCTTTTCGCGAGCGAAACTAAAGTGAATTGACTAAACGTGTAGATTTTACTGGTCGCAACCTTTGGATGCGGGTTCGATTCCCGCCGCCTCCACCATCTCGATTTTGGATTTTGGATTTTGGATTTTGGATTTTGGATTTTGGATTTTGGATTTTGGATTGAAAGATTATGAGAAGTCAGGGCTGATCCAGACTTAGATTGTGATAAACTGCTTGATGACGATGAGTACGAAAACCTCAAAACCTAAAACCGTTTCTTTGAACGTTGTTGTTGCCGGTAACGGCAAGTCCGCAAACGCCGTCGCAACGAAATCTGGAAAACCAAAAAAATCGATGTATGAAAAATGGATCGAGAAATATGGTATCGACGATTCAAAAGAGGGTAAGATGCTATTGCGGGCGTGGCACAGAACCTTTGACAATCATAACAAAAAGACAACCGACTAGCGGATGCCGACCCTTATCTTCGACACCTGTATTTGGATTAAGTTTAAGCCGCCGCTTCATGCAAAAGGCTTTCGCTTGTCGGCTGTCGTGCTGCACGAACTCACAGTAGGATCGGGCGATATTGGCGGGGTCCGATATTGGGATACGATAAGAAAAGAATTCGAGAAAGCCAATAAATTACTCGTCCCAAACGGCGAAGACTGGTTTCTCGCCGGAAAAGTTCTAAATTCACTACAACGCGGCCGGAAAGCTGCAAATAAGGGCAAAACCCCGAAAATTTCCGCACAAGAATCCAGACGTATTATGCGTGACGTGCTGATCGCCAGAACTGCGAGACGCGAAAATGCTCTGCTTGTAACCGACAACATCGCGGATTTTGAAAAGATCAGCTCATTCTGCAAAGTCCGCGTTGTTTCCGGTACGGAATTTTTCGGCGTATGACAGATGTCGTTTTCACCGCTTCAGTGGATTTCTGATTTCTGATTTTGGATTTCCGATACATCAAATTGTATCCTCATTGTTTCGGCAATGAGTGATTCGTTCAACCAATTACCAATTGGAATTTTTGACAGCGGCGTCGGCGGCTTGACAGTTTACCGCGCCTTGCGTAATCGTTTGCCAAATGAGCATTTTGTTTATTTGGGCGATACGGCGCGTGTGCCGTACGGGACAAAATCATTGGCGACGGTTGAGCGGTATGCGATCGAGAATTCACTGTTTTTGGCGTCACTTGGGATCAAAATGCTGGTCGTCGCCTGCAATACGGCTTCGGCGCTTGCTCTACCGGCGATACGCGCTAACATCGGTGTCGATGTCGTCGGCGTGATCGGGCCGGGCGGGCGAAAGGCGGTTGAAATAACAAAAGAAAAACAGAATGCGAAGATCGGTGTGATAGCGACCGATGCTACGGTCGAGAGCAGAGCGTATCTGGAAGCGATAAAGCGTGCGTCAGACGGACAGGTAAGGGTTTTTCAGGCCGGATGTCCGCTGTTCGTGCCGCTCGCCGAAGAGGGTTGGACACGCGAACCGGAAACTACCTCTATAGCCGCCAAATATCTTACGGATATGAAAATATTCGCCCCGGACGCACTCGTATTGGGCTGTACCCATTACCCGATCTTAAAGGACGTCATTAAGCAGACAATTGGGGAAAATGTTAAACTTATCGATTCAGGCGAGGCAACGGCGGAAGAGGTCGAGAGCCTTTTGATAAAAAAAAGTCTGGCTAATCCGAACACCGTTGCAGGTAAACGAAAGCTGTGTGACGACCTCGACCATTTTTACGTGACCGACGCAGCTGACAGGTTTGCCCGCGTCGCGGAACGATTTTTAGGGACAAAACCCTCAAAACTCGAAGCGATCGAAGTTTACGAACTGAGGCAGAAGCACGAGCGGTAGCGAGTATGCCTAACCTCTAAAAGAAATATTTGCCGCGGATCAACGCAGATGACGCGGACAAGAACAATAGAAGAGGCTTGCTGATCCGCGATAGCTGTGCAAACCCGCGGCAAAATAATTTTTTATGTATGTACGACTCGACAATAGGAATCACGACCAGATACGCAATACCAAGATCACGCCAAACATATCACCTTATGCCGAAGGCTCGGCTTTGATCGAGGTTGGCGGAACTAAGGTCATTTGCACGGCCTCGATCGAGGATCGCGTGCCGATATTTATGCGGAACAAAGGGCTCGGCTGGGTTACGGCTGAATACGCGATGCTTCCCCGTGCTACAAATACGCGGACACAGCGTGAAACGCAGCGCGGCCCGTCGGGGCGTACGCAGGAAATTCAACGTCTGATCGGACGCAGTTTGCGGGCCATTGTCGATCCCAAATTGCTTGGTGAACGTCAAATCTATCTTGACTGCGATGTAATTCAGGCGGACGGCGGAACCCGCTGTGCGTCGATAACCGGTGCCTATGTCGCGCTCGCTTTGGCCTGCAGAAAACTGGTGAAACACGGAACGGTCAAAACGAATCCGATACTAAGCGAAGTCGCGGCGGTAAGCGTGGGCATTATCGAAGGCACGACAATTCTCGATCTCGCGTACGAAGAAGACTCAAACGCCGACGTCGATATGAATATCGTCTGCACCGGCTCCGGCAAATTTATCGAAATTCAGGGTACCGCCGAACGCGAACCGTTTTCGCGCGAACAGATGGATGAGATGCTCGCACTCGCCGAAATCGGTGTTAATAAGCTTTTTGAGATACAAAGAAATGTGCTAAATCTCTAAAACATCGGCAGAATTGTGTTAAATTAGGAAGTATGGGATTGGCCCAACAAAAAACTTTCGCATTATCGCCGGATGAGTATCTTCGGTTTGAGCGCTCCGCCGCAACACGACACGAATATTTTGACGGTGAAATCTACGAAATGGCTGGCGAAAGCCTAGCTCACAGCCAGGTTTGCATAAATATTGCGCGGGAAATAAGTTCGATTTTGAAGGGGTCAAAATGTCAGGCACTCTCGCCGAACATGAAGGTTCGTGCCGAGACGCGCGGGATGTTTGCTTACCCCGACCTTTCAATTGTTTGCGGTGAGCCTGTTTTTCATGATCTGCAGAAAGACGTCCTGCTCAATCCTAAGGTGATCGTCGAAGTTCTTTCGCCATCGACCCAGCGTTACGATCAAACCAAAAAATTCTTTCGATATCGCAAGGAAATTCCGAGCCTGACCGATTATATTTTGATCTATCAGGACGCTCCGTTTATTGAGCATCACGAAAAGCAGGCCGATGGACGCTGGGTACATAACGCATTCGACGGCCTCGACGATACGTTTCGTATTCCGTCTATAAACTGCGACATTCCTCTATCGGAGATCTACGACCGTGTCGAATTCGCGGACGGCCAGGAGCCGGCCGAATAATAAATGCCGCTCCTACGGAGCTTTAACTTTTTTTTGAATCGGTACTACAAACATTTCGCTCCTCCGGAGCTAAAACCGAAATCCTGACTTTTGATACAGCCACGCAAACAGGCGGCAAGCCGCCTGTAAAGTTTACTTTTCAGATATTTACCATATAGATTATCCAAAGAAAATTTGGAAGCCTTATTCCCGCCGCACAGCCGCGAGACGGGTTGAAATTAGGTATTTTGTGTTTTTTTAGTTAAAAATCGTCGAACCTACTTTTCGTATATGTCCTGAACCGAAGGCTGTACGGCATCTTTTCAGAAACTGAGAGGTAAATTGTCATTTGGCAGATCAAAATTTGTTGACAGATCTCCGTTTATTCGATACGGGACGTCGTCGCTTCTTGTCGCAGCGGCGGCTCTGTTCCGTTTCTTGCTCGCGGCTTTTGTAAATCGGCCTATAAGCGCTCCTCTTTTTCTCGCTGCTATCGTCTTTAGCACATGGCTCGGCGGCCTGCGTTTGGGCGTCTATACATCGATGCTTGCCGGCGTCATACTCACCTATTTTTTTATTCAGCCCGCGGTCGGTATTTTGGAGACGCTTTATCATATTCTGCGGTTTGGACTCTTTGTTGTTGAAGGCTCTTTTGTAGCCTGGCTTATTGACAGGCTGCGTCTGTCAGGCGACGAAATTGCCGGTTCAAGAGAAGAATTACAGGAATTGGCCGGGCAGCAGCGATCGGTTCGAGATGACGAACAAAAAAGGATAGCCCGCGAGATTCACGATGAACTCGGGCAAGCTCTTACGGGCCTGAAGCTTGAAATACATGTTTTACGGCGTCAGATCAAGGTTCCTGAGATTGATGTAAACGCATCGGTCGTTCTTTCCGGTCTCGACAGCTTGTCAAAACAAGTAGATGCCACGATCGGCACGGTGCGCCGAATTTCGACCGAACTCAGACCATCGGTGCTGGATGATTTCGGATTGGTCGCAGCGATCGAATGGCAGGCCGCAGAATTTGGACGAAAATCAGGTGTTAAATGCGCATTTAGATCGAACGCCGAATCGATTTCGATCGGTTCGGATGCGAGTACGGCAATATTCCGGATTTTTCAGGAAGCTTTAACGAATATTGCCCGTCACGCAAAGGCCACAGGCGTCACCGTGACCATCGATCACCTGAATGATAGCATTCACTTGTGTGTTGAGGATAACGGTAGCGGAATCGATGTGAAAAAACTGAAAAAACTCAAATCGCTGGGCATTCTGGGTATGCGCGAACGCGCCCGTTTGATCGGAGCCGAGATTACGATAAGTCAACGCAAGCAAGGCGGGACACGTGTCGAGCTGTTCGCTCCGGTTAGAGAAAACAACGTATCAGTATAAAATGTAATTCTTATGATCAAAACTCTGATCGCAGACGACCATACAATTGTCCGCCACGGACTGCGGCAAATATTAACTGTCGAGCCGGACATTACAATTGCGGGAGAAGCTCAAAACGGCAACGAAGTTCTCGCAATCGTTAGTAAAACGGACGTCAATGTAGTCGTCCTCGACATCACAATGCCCGGTAGAAACGGACTGGAGACATTAAAAGAGTTAAGGCGGCAATATCCGGCAATTGCCGTGATCGTGCTGAGTATGCACCCGAAAGATCAGTATGCCGTAAGGGTTCTCAAAGCCGGCGCAGTCGGCTATATCACAAAGGAAAGTGCCCCCGAAGAACTCGTGACCGCCATCCGAAAAGCTCATCGCGGCGAGCGTTACATAAGCACTGATGTGGCCGAACTTCTGGCCGACTATGTCGAACACGGATCTGCCGGTGAGCCGCACAAATTATTATCCGACCGCGAATTCGAAGTAATGAAGCTCATTGCGTCCGGCAAGGGAATCACGCAGATCGCAAACGAACTCAGTCTGAGTATAAAAACCGTCAGCACCTACAAATCGCGTATCACCGAAAAAACCGGCCTCATTTCCAATTCAGACATAACCCGTTATGCGATCGAAAACAATCTAACCTAACCCAATAACCCCCTTCCTATAAGGCCGCTGCTCCACGATTGATTTGCGTTGTTTATTCATAAGAATAATCCTACATACTAACACTCTTAAATCTGACAAAATTTTAGGACGTCAAGCAATTGTAAAAAAACTTAAACAGGTTTATTTTTAGATGTCTTTTAAATAAGCACAATTATAGACAAGCGGCTGGGGAATCTTCGTGATTCGCCTTTCCCAAGAGATTTAAAGCTATCGCCGATTTTGAATATCGGATGGGATTTAAATTAAGTTCTGTAAAGGTGTCTGGAATTTATCTTGTAAAGATAAAACGGTGTCGCGAAAGGATGATGTATCTACCCTTAAGCCTACTGTAACGATTTAGTGCCTGAATCTCGTTTTAAAAGACCTGACACGTGAAAAAACAAACTTTTCCGGCGCGGGAAGCCGGAATTCTGGCTTTTCAGACAAAAATAACAAACATATGGAACGACGCGCGTTCCCGAAATTTCAAAATATGCACCAGTAAATGAGGAGAAAAAATGAAAAGATTTACCTTGATATTCATTACAGTTTTGACGCTGATTATGGGGCAAACTGTAATGCAAGCGCAGACGACCGGCTCAATCGCCGGAACTGTCACCGATCCAAACGGAGCTATTGTGCCGGGAGCCAATGTAACCGTAAAAGGCGTTGGAGGCCAGGAGTTTACATCAGTTACGAATGACAATGGGGTGTACCGTATCCCTTCGGTTCAAAACGGGATATGGGTTGTCACCGTTGCGGCAACTGGGTTTAAGACATCGACAGTGACAAATGTAAAAGTCGATATCGGCACGCCGATAACCGTCGATGCCAGACTCGAGGTTGGTAATGTCGGCGAGGTCGTCGAGATTTCGAGCGGTGGCGAGGTGCTGCAGACGCAGACGGCCACCATCGGCACAACCGTAACCGGCAGGCAGATTACGGAAACGCCTATAGCCTCGCGTGATGCTCTCGATCTTGTGCTGCTTTTGCCCGGTACGGCGAGCGTCGGTGCTCCGCGCCGATCGTCAATCAATGGTCTTCCTAAGGGATCTCTCTCAATTTCCATTGACGGGGTTGATGTCCAGGACAACCTGCTTCGGTCGAGCGATGGATTTTTTACATACGTTCGCCCTCGTATAGACGCTATTGAGGAGGTTACGGTTTCGACCGCAAATCCGGGTGCAGAAAGCGGCGGCGACGGAGCCGTCCAGATCAAATTTGTGACCAAACGCGGATCCAACCGCTATAACGGAGGTGCCTTTTTTCAGCACCGCAATACCGCGCTGAATGCCAATTACTGGTATAACAATCGCGACCTATCGAGTCCTGAACTGCTTGACGAGAATGGGAAAGCACCGCGAAGCAAAGTTATTCTAAACCAGTTTGGGTTTAACTATGGCGGTCCTATTCCGTTCTTAGGGTTTGGCGAAGGCGTCGGGGCATTTGATTCGGGTAAGGATAAAAGATATTTCTTTTTTAATTACGAAGAATTTCGCCAGCCGCAATCGCTTTCCAGGACGCGCGTCGTTCTAACACCCGAAGCCCAGTCCGGCGTTTATCAGTACGTGGTGGGCGGCCAGACGCGTACGGCAAATCTTTTTGACATCGCTACTGCTAACGGACAGCTTGCGACGCCGGACCCGACCGTCGGTTCCCTATTGACCCGTATTAGAGGTTCACTTTCCGGCGCAGGCTCGATCACACCGATTAGTGGACAGTTTAATAATGAGCGTTTTAATTTTACGCCGTCGGGCGGCAATGTCAGAAAATTTTTGGCCTTGCGTTTGGACTTTAATTTAACCAAAAATCACTCGCTCGAATTTGTCACGAATCAACAGGAATTTGTTCCGTCAAAAGATTTCCTAAACAGTCAGGATGAAAGATTTCCGGGATTCCCGTTCTATACTCAGGGTTCCGTTCGTGATTCATATACAGCGGCCGTTCGATCGACACTATCGCAGACCGTTATTAACGAGGCCCGCTACGCGGTTTCTACCGGCGGATCGGCATTTAGCGAAGGCATTTCGCCGGCCGACTATGCATTTCAGGGCGGCTATAACCTAAATATTAATGCCGCAAGTTTTGGTGGTATCGCCATTACCACAGCGACATCGAGAAACTCGTTTAGCGCCCGTAACACACCGACCTTTGATTTTACGGACAGCTTAACCTGGGTCAAAGGATCGCACAGCATAACTTTTGGCGGCCAATACAAAATTATCAGGTCAGAGGGGTCATCGATCGGACGAATTGTGCCGTCGGTTAGCTTTGGTCTTGATTCCACCGACTCGGCTTTTGGCATTTTCAATACGACTGCCTCAAGCCTTCCGGGAGCGTCAAACGGCCAGCTTACAGAGGCAAGAAACCTATACGCTGTCCTGGTTGGAAGAGTATCTACCTATTTTACCAATGCTTTTGTTTCAGCGGACGGAACCTATGTAGAGAACGGTTTAACTGCCAGGCTTGCCCGCGAAAAAACGTATGGTCTTTTCGCTCAGGACAGTTGGCGGATCAGGCCGAATCTGACGATAAATTACGGTCTCAGATGGCAGCCGCAAAGTGCCTTTGAGGTTATCAATCCGGCAGCTTATTCAAGAACGCCGGGTTTTGAGGATCTTTTTGGCGTATCGGGTCTCGGCAATATTTTTAGGCCCGGAACCCTTACCGGCCGCGTTCCAACAGTAGTAGCGACCGTAGAAGGAGAAAAAGCCTATCCGGATGATTTGAGAAACTTTGGCCCGTCTTTCGGCGTAGTTTGGAGCCCTGATGGCGGTGGCAATGGTTTTACAAGATTTATTTTAGGTGGAACCGGCAAAAGCGTTTTTCGCGGCGGCTATTCGGTGTCATTTGTTCGCGAAGGGCTAAATCTGCTTGAAAGCATATACGGAGGCAATCCCGGTGGCAGCCTGACACTGACCCGAAGTTTGGCAAACGGGAATTTGACCGTCGGCTCGAACCTGCGCGATCCAAACAATCCGAATTTGACGGCTCCTTCATTTCCGGACAGGCCTACATACCCGATCACGTTAACGACCTCTGATTCGACAAATGTATTTGATCCGAATCTGAGGACGGGCGAGGTTCGCTCGTATAGTTTTGGCTATCAGCGAGAGCTGGATAAAAATACTGTAGTTGAATTTCGCTACGTTGGCAATCAGGGCGTCGGCCTGCAGCGTCAGTACAATATCAACGAGTTCAATGCGATAGAAAATGGTTTTGCTGATGAATTTGTGAGAGCACAAAACAATCTCTATGCAAATATCGCAAATGGACGGGGTAATTCGTTTGCGTATTCTGGACCGGGAACAGGCACCACGCCGCTGCCGTTGATACTGGCCTATTTCAATTCGGCGGCAACGTACGATCCAAATAATGCGGCTCGATACGTCGCTTCGAATTTTACAAATTCCACTCTGGTCAATGCTTTGTCCCGTAACGCCCCGAATATCGGAGGCTTTGGTGGTACGAGCTTTGAAAATAATGCGACGCGGCGTCTGAACGCAATAGCCAACGGCTTGCCGGCAAACTTTTTTTATGTCAATCCGACGACTGGCGTCAGCGGTTCTTTTACAGTCGATAACAGTTCGAAAACATGGTACAACTCCGGCGTGATCGAGGTTCGGCGACGCCTGTCGGGCGGATTGCGTGTCCAGGCCAACTATGTATTTTCGAAGGCGCAGTCTAATGCTTATGCTTCAAGTAGCGTTGTATTCGCAAACTTTACGCAGCGGCCGAACGGTCTCGATTTGGCAAAAAATGTCCAGGCGTTTGACCTGCGGCATCAGTTCAAATTTGATGCGACCTACGACATACCTTTTGGCCGTGGCCGAAGGTTCGGTTCGGGCGTAAACCGACTCGTTGACAGCCTCATTGGAGGTTGGTCAATCTTGCCTACCTTGCGATGGCAGAGCGGTTCGCCGTTTAGTCTCGGTAATGTCCAGCTCGTCGGTATTACGGCCAGGGAACTTCAAAAGTTGGTAGGTGTATATAAGGACAGCGTGATCGATGGTGAAAACGTGGTTACGTACCTGCCGACGGATATCATTAACAATACGCGACGGGCATTTAACATTAGCGTACCGAATACAGACTCAAACGACGGCTACGGTACGACATACGGAGCGGGCGGCCCGACCGGCCAATTTATCGCTCCAGCGGGTTTTGGCAACTGCATTTCCCGCTCTGCCGGTGATTGCGGGTTTAACAATCTGATCCTCTATGGGCCCGGATTTTTTAAGTTTGATGCAACTGTTGCGAAAAACTTCAAGATCGGCGAAACCCGAAGCGTTCAGCTTAAAGCAACTTTCCTTGACGCTTTGAATCACCCCAATTTCCGTGTCGGCGGATTCAATGCAGACGTCATCGCCGTTGGGGTTGGCACGGCGACGTTCGGACAGCTTGGCAACGGTTCGGCATATCAGGACATTTCGACTACGAATGATCCGGGCGGCCGGTTGATCGATATCACACTTCGAGTTATTTTCTAAAGTGAAAATAACCTGTTTATCCTGGGCGTTGTCAGAGCGGCAACGCCCTTTTTTTTGGTTCGCTCAGGCGAGTTGCCAAGGAAACGAAAGTCTCCGAAAACCCCAACAGGGGAACGAGTTTTCAACGGTCGCTTTGACGTGGTGCGGGTTGTAAAACTAAAATCAAAACTAATTCTTGAAACTTCCCGGAAATTTATTGATTTTTATTGGAGATTGATTACATTGAGCAGCAAACAATTTGAGGGGCGCGTGGCGATCGTTACGGGCGGGACGCGGGGGATCGGTAGGGCGATCGTGCTGGAATTGGCGCGACGCGGGGCTACTGTCGGTTTTAACTATTCGAAAAGTTCTGATGAGGCAGAAAAATTAAAGGCAGAGGTTGAGGGTTTGGGCGCGGACGTTTATGCGGCACCGTGTGACGTCGCGGATACGGCGGCGGCGGCGGAGTTTGTCGGCCGGGTAAAAGAGATGTTTGGAACGGTCGATTTTCTGGTAAATAACGCCGGGATCACACGCGACCAGCTGATTTTGCGGATGAAAGAGGAAGATTGGGACTCGGTTATAGACACAAACTTGAAAGGCGCTTGGAACTTTTCGAAAGCCGCCGTCCGCCCCATGATGCGAAACGAAAATGGCGGATCGATCCTAAATATTTCATCGATATCCGGTGTCGTAGGGATGCTCGGACAGTCAAATTATTCGGCGTCGAAGGCAGGTATGATCGGGCTTACAAAATCTCTTGCAAAGGAAGTTGCAAGCCGTAAGATAACTGTCAACGCCTTGGCGCTAGGCTTAATTGAAACAGATATGGCCGGCGAGATGAACGACGAATACCGAGACAAAATCAAGTCGCAAATACCGCTCGGACGGCTTGGCAATGTGCAGGAAGTGGCCGAAATTGCCTGCTTCCTGCTCTCCGCTTCGGCGGCTTACATTACTGGCCATGTGATCCAGGCCGACGGCGGCTTGGCAATGTAGGACAAGATGCGTGAGGCGTTGTACTTGGCGCGTCCGTCTTGCTGAATGAATGGTCATTCAGTTATAATTTGCTTAATTTTAGATCAGTAAAAAATTACAAAAACAAAGCTCTATGAATATCAAAAAAGCCGCTGTTTTGGGGGCGGGGACAATGGGTGCGGGAATTGCCGCACATCTTTCAAATGCCGGTATTCCGACATTATTGCTCGATATCGCACCGACCGAGTTGACGGCGGATGAGGCGAAAAAAGGCTTGGCCACCGAATCGCCCGCCGTTCGGAACCGCATCGTGAACTCGCTTTTTGACGCGGCAAAAAAGCTAAAACCCGCGCCGTTCATGCTCGCTGACAACGCCAGGTTGATCACGACCGGTAATTTTACCGATGACATCGGCAAGCTAAGCGAATGTGACTTTGTGATCGAGGCGGTTGTCGAGAATCTTGAAATAAAACATAAGCTGTTTGCGGAGGTGGAAAAGAATCGTAAACCCGGAGCGGTTATCGCCTCGAACACGAGCGGCATTCCCATCGATTCGATTGCTGAGCCGTTTTCCGATGATTTCAAATCACATTTTATTGGCATCCATTTTTTCAATCCGCCGCGGTATATGAAGCTGGTAGAGATCATCTCAGGTAGTGAGACGAGTGGCGAAGTTGCCTGCAATATCGCCGGATTTCTCGATCAACGCCTTGGCAAGGGCGTCGTTCCGGCAAAGGACCGGCCGAATTTTATTGCGAATCGAATCGGTGTATTTTCGATGATGGCGACGATTCACGAGATGATCGCCGGCGGTTTTACACCGACCGAGGTCGATCAAATGACGGGCAAAGCTATCGGTCATGCGTCATCCGCGACATTTCGGACGTCTGATCTCGTCGGGCTTGACGTCACGGCGCATGTTACAAAAAATCTCTATCCGGCGATCCCCGATGACGAAGACCGGGAGGTTTTTCAGTTGCCGGAACTGATCAAAACGCTGCTTGATAAAAACCTGCTCGGTGATAAGACAAAGGGCGGATTTTTTAAGAAATCAAAGGACGCGGAAGGCAAGCGTGTGATCCTCGAACTCGATCTTGAAACATTTGAATACAAGCCGCAGTCAAAGACTAAATTTGGATCTATCGACGCGGCGAAAGGTATCGAGGATATTCCAAAACGGGTTAAAACGTTGGTTTGGGGAGATAACCGCGTCGGCGAATTTTTGTGGAAAACGGCGTCGCGCATTTCGATTTACGCCGCAAACCGCATTCCGGAAATTGCCGATACTATTGTTGAGATAGATAACGCGATCAAGTGGGGCTTTGGCTGGGAAATAGGCGTTTTTGAGGCGTGGGATGCGATCGGTCTGCGTGAATCGGTCGAGCGGATGAAAAAAGACGGTCGGGGAATTCCGGCAAGCATTCAAAAAATGCTGGCCTCTGGTGCGGAAACGTTTTACAGAAGAGCAAACGGCGATCATTCGTTTTACGATATTGTCGCGGGTGAGTATAAACCGATGCCGGAGCGTCCGGGCGTGATGATACTGAAAAACGTCAAAGAGCGCGTCGGGGTTATCAAGTCGAATCCCGGCGCGTCGCTGATCGACATCGGCGACGGCGTTGCGTGTCTCGAATTTCATTCAAAAATGAACTCGATCGGCGGCGATACGGTTCAGATGATGAATTTTGCGATCGACGAGGTTGAAAAGAATTTCAAAGGCCTCGTCGTCGGCAATCAGGGCGGGAATTTTTCGGCCGGTGCGAATATTATGATGCTCCTGCTCGCGGCGCAGGAAGACGAATGGGACGACATCAATATGATGGTTCACTCGCTTCAGCAGGCGGTGATGCGGCTGCGATATTCGGCAAAACCTGTGGTGACCGCGCCTTACGGTTTGACGCTCGGCGGGGGCTGCGAGATAGCGATGCACGGCAACCGCGTTCGAGCGGCGGGTGAAACTTATATGGGGCAGGTCGAGGTTGGTGTCGGGTTGATACCCGCGGGCTGCGGCACAAAAGAGATGACGATGCGGGCGATGGACGCGGCGGCAAAGGCGCCGGATGCCGATCCGCTTGCTTTTTTGAAGAAAACGTTTGAATTGCTCGGCATGGGCAAGGTCGCAACCTCGGCCCAAGAAGCGAAAGCGTGGGGATTTTTGCGAGATTCCGATTCGATCTCGATGAACGGCGACCGCTTGATTGCCGACGCAAAACAGGAAGTTTTGAATCTTGCCGCGTCCGGCTATGTTCAGCCGGTTGAACGCAAAGACATTTTGGTCCTCGGCGAATCGGCGCTAGCCGCGATGAACCTTGCGCTTCATTTGATGAAGCAGGGCGGATTTATTTCGGAGCACGATGAGCTGATCGGTAAAAAGCTCGCGAAGGTGATGAGCGGTGGCGATATGAATCACAAAGCGACTGTCAGCGAGCAATATCTGCTTGATCTAGAACGCGAGGCTTTTGTCAGCCTGTGCGGTGAGCGAAAAACACAGGAACGCATCGCCGCAATGCTAAAAACCGGCAAGCCGCTGCGGAATTAAATGAAGTTTGAGTCTGTCGTTGTTAAGGCGTAACAACCCGGTCGCTGTCGCTTTTGGTTCTGACCCGGCTCAACATAGGTCAGAACCGGAAGCGATAACGACTGGGTTCCTGCGTTAAAATTGCGGACAGGAATGTCCGCGTTCCGATTATGAAACGCTGCACATGGGCAACAAACGATTTGAATATTGCGTATCACGATGCCGAATGGGGCGTGCCGCTGCATGATGATCGAGCTCTGTTTGAATTTTTGATTTTGGAAGGAGCGCAGGCTGGATTGAGCTGGGATACCATATTGCGGAAACGCGAGAATTACCGCGCGGCGTTTGATAATTTTGATGCAGCGAAAGTTGCGAGATACACGGACGCCAAATGTGCAAAACTCTTGCTAAACGAAGGAATTATTCGAAACCGTCTGAAGATCGCATCGGCTGTTTCAAATGCTAAAGCGTTTCTTACGATCCAGAAGGAGTTCGGCTCGTTTGATAAATACATCTGGTCTTACGTAGGTGGAAAGCCTTTTGTCAACAAATGGACGGACACCAAACAGGTGCCGGCAAAAACGGAGATTTCGGACGCGATCAGCAAAGGCCTGAAAAAACGCGGATTCAACTTTGTCGGCTCGACCATAATGTATGCATTTATGCAGGCTACCGGAATAGTGAACGATCATTTGACAACCTGTTTTCGGTATAAAGAATGTCAGAACGACCTGCGTTAGCAGGTGGGTTCGGTATTTTTCAGAACCTGCCTGCGATTAGCGGGTGGTTTCTTATGGAGATTTGATGTCTGTCGATTTTCCTGTTACACCGGCTGTCCGCTTTTTGCGAGAGAAAAAGGTCTACTTTATTCCGCACCTTTACGATTACTTAGAAAAAGGCGGGACGCGCGAATCGGCAAGGCAGTTGGGTGTGGATGAACACGCGGTCGTAAAAACGCTGATCTTTGAAACGAACGAGAAGGTGCCGTTGATAATTCTTATGCACGGCGACCGCCAGGTTTCGGCAAAAAATCTGGCCCGGCATTTGAATGTTAGATCGCTGCAGCCGGTTTCGCCCGAAAGATTGACTAAATTGACGGGCTACGCTGCAGGCGGAACCTCTCCGTTTGGCACGCGGACGCCGATGCCGGTCTATGCGGAAAGATCGATTTTTGATTTGGAAAAGATTTACATTAACGGCGGGAAACGGGGATTTTTGATTGAGATCGCCCCGAGGGTCATAAAAGATATCTTAACGGTTGAGGAAGTTGTGGCCGGAATATTGAACTGATGTTGATAGATGAATTCTTACAAGAATACGATTTTGTTGAAACGAACGGGACATCGATCATTACCACAACATTTCACCAGGGTTTGTCTGCTTAAAATTCGCGGTCTGTTTAAATTCGAGCGGCGAAAGTTTTCAGCGTTTGGATAAAGATTTAAAAAAATAAGTGATTCTACTGCGAATTAAGTGAAAACATAGAATTTTTTTGTTTCAATAAATTGCCGTCTGCTTTGGCTGACGGAAAGAATTGAGAGATAAATTTAGGCTTTAGCCAAATATCTGAAAAAAATCAGTCTTCCGATTAGCTTTGGCTGAAACTGTCAGGAATTTTTTCTTTTATGCGGCTAAAGCCTATCTGTTTTTCATCCTTTTCCCGTCAGCTAAAGCAGACGGCAATTAATAAAATCAAAAATGAGTTAGTAAAAAACACTGTGATTTCCCTTCTAAGCAAAAACATTTCCGTCAGGATTTATAAAATCGTTGACACGCAAGTGCTTTAACGCTATAATTTTCCAATCTCTAGGCGATATTTGCCTTAGTCTTGATATAAGTTTTTTTTGGCCGCAGTTTGAAATACCATTGAAACCGACGCGAAACGCCGGAAAAGTGGAAATTGAATATTAGGCTTACTTTTGGGGTGCTATCCCCTTTCCCTCTATGTCTGTATTATTTTGAGGAGTTTTGAAAACCATCATGAAAAAAAATATTGGATCACTTATTGCCCTAAAGCGTAGATCCCTTCTGATTCTCAGCACACTGCTGAGCTTAACCGTAGGTTTTGTGGCCTGGCAGATCGATGCTCAACGAGTATCGAGCCAGGATAGTGAAAAGCAGTCGGCGGAAACAAGTGCACCCGCCGCACAAGGCAAAATGGCGCGTTTTGACGCGGATGTTTTGCGAGACGCCGCACTTCCGCCTACTGAACAATTTACCAGTACGCCGGAAGCTCCTGAGGGCGCCGGCGTAATTATGTATGCGTATATCGTCGAAGACCCGGTTGACCGCCTTGTTAGTTTTAACTCGGCTGCTCCCGGTACACTTCTCACCGACGTCTTCCTTTCAGGAATTGACGGAGAAAATTTTGAGACATTGGCCGCAATAGATTTTCGCCCTGTAAACGGCTTACTTTACGCAATAGCGAACATTCAGGGAATTCCCAGACGTGTTGTAACGATCAACATCGTGACCGGAGTTGTCACCACAGTTAATCCGGCTAATATGCTTCCCGGCATACAGTTTACTTTCCAGGGCCTCGATTTTAATCCGGTTGTAGATCGAATCCGTAACATAGTGGCGAGTACAGACCTAAACATACGGGCAAATCCGATTGACGGCACCTTATCAGGGACTGACACAAATCTTGCTTATGCCGCTGGCGATACGAATTTCGGGGCCGACCCGAATGTGGCTCACACGGCTTATAACAACAATATGGTGGGAGCTACGGTTACCACACTTTTCGGTATTGACACCGATACCGACACACTTGTTCGAATCGGCGGCGTCGATGGCAATCCGACCCCGAATAACGGACAGTTGACCACGATCGGGCCGCTGGGCATCGCTCCCACGGGTTTTGGTGGATTCGACATTCAACAAGGAACCAACATCGCATACGCGATATTGAACATTTCGAACACACCGACGCTTGTCAGAATTAACCTGACAACCGGTGCCGGCTCCGTTCTCGGTACAGTCGGTAGTGGCGATGATAGAATTGACGGATTAGCAATTCCGGTGGCTCCGGCGGGAACGCCGACGCCGACTCCGACTGCAACGCCTACTCCGACGCCTACTGCGAGTCCGACTCCGGTGGTTACGCCGACGGCTACACCGACTGCGACTCCTACGGCAACGCCGACTGCGAGTCCGACTCCGGGGGTAACGCCTTCGCCGACGGTTTCGCCGACTCCGGCACCTGGTGGCGGGCCGCTTCTTTATGCGTATAATTTGTCAGGTGACCGGTTGATCAGCTTTAACGCATCGGCACCGGGGACCATATTGTCAAATGTTCCGATAACGGGGCTGAATACGGGCGAATTTTTGATCGGTTTTGATTTCCGGCCTGCGACGGGACAGCTTTTTGCAACGGCGATCAGCCTGACGACAACGCGGATGGTGACGATTAATCTTGCGACCGGTGCTTTGACACAGGTCGGTTCTGGATTTACGCCTCTGCTGAGCGCGGCGGCCTTCTACGGGTTTGACTTTAATCCGGTGGTGGATCGCATCCGTGTGGTCAACAACCAGGATCTCAACATCCGTCTCAACCCGAATGACGGCACCT
>JBGTEX010000053.1:0-14301 GCA_041747575.1 Pyrinomonadaceae bacterium | reverse complement strand
ATGACAAAACCTATTTCAAAAGCCCGAAAATCAATGCAAAAAAACCCTCCAATCCCCAATCATTGCCACACACCTTCAGAAAACACAAAAATCTCCCCAACCCCCCCCGAATTGCACTCACTCATGCAATATGCAGGTTAGTCTGAAAAAGATAGGGAAAAACGTCTTCGCCATGCACTTTGCTCCACGCGGCTTTTCCGGTTTTAACGCTGTGCAGTAAATTTCCATAAACGCGCCAATGCGGTTCTTCGCCCATCCAAATCGCCGTGTCACGTAAATTTCCCGGTGCATCCGAAAGCAGCATTTCGGAAACGGGTGTGTTTTCAAAAATTTTCGATTCGGTTTCCCGAAAGACGCCGACACTCGCCAGCGTTCGCAACAGCCTGTAAAGCGAACGCTCATGCATTCCGGTTTGCCGTGCCAGGTCGGTCGCTGATTTTGCTTCGTTTGCCAGCATATCCGCGACGCCAAGTTTTGCGGCGACATAAACCGCCTGCGAAATAAAACTTCCGCCGATAAGGCTCATCAACTGTGCCAGCGGCGGAATGTCCATCTGTACCGCGGCGGCTGTTTGTGTGTTCATAATTTTTTCCTCCTGTTTCGATCTATACATCGTGATTTCCAGCGTCAAATTTGACCGCGTAAGTGCCAGACAAGATCATGGAGCAGCGATTTTCTGGCAAATAAGACGAGTATTTTATTTCGCATCGACGGCATCACAAAAAATTCGTTCGCTGGGATTTGCAAATTGTCGTCGAAATCTTATTTCCAGTCAACGATCGCTGTTTCTTGTCCGGCTTTTGCTTTCAGAAAAGGCTGACGTTATGATCTCCCGATTTGCCAAAGTCTCCTTTAAAAAAATTTGTTTTCTTATCTCAGTAAAGCGAAAAAACGAGCCAAAAAGGCTCATGAAATAAAAAAAATATTTGGCCATAGGGCTTTCGCGGCAAGGATCAGGTCGGTTCCGGAAGAGCCGCCGCCGAACATCGGTCGTCTTATAGCCCGCGAAACTCTCCTTATCGGTTTGTGTCAGAAGCACACGTATGCTCCCATAACTCAATACTGGCCTGCATTTTAGGATTCTTGGTCAAATATCTTCTGACAATGGCCACCTGATGAAACTGGCACATTTGAACAGGTAAGTCACTGCCAAATAATTGAAATAATCCCTTCCGGCCATCACAAATTATCGCGTGTATTTCGATGCCTCTGCGTCCTATTTCTTCGATTCCCGAAAGGTATAATTTATTGGTTTCCTGATCCACATATTGCTTGCATAATATCTGTCCCGTAAGGCTGTCCTTAAAACCATCACTCCAAATGCTCTTCCAAAATATGTCGTGTCCATCAACACATTTGCGACCCTTGGAAACGTGTTTTCTGTTCCGACTTTTACCGCATCGATTTTTCTCTGGATCGTTTTTGCGGAACATTTATATTTCACCGCAAGCTGAGAATAAGTCTGCTTGCCCGTCGTATATTCTTGCCATATTTTTTGCGGATTGAGCCGTCTCCTCCCCGAAAAAACTTTCCCGCAAACAGCACATTTATACCGCTGAACTCCCTCCTGAATACCGTATTTCGATACGGTCTTCCCCCCACAGTAAAAGTACTTTTTTTATTCATAACCTTTCATCGCCATAACCCTATTTCCATCATAGCTTTAAAAGGATTTTACCAACTATTTTGTCCATTACGCCCATTTCGTGAATTTCTTTTTCTTGGAAGAACTTTTTTGTTGGAATATGACGGAGGGTTACCCAAAAATGCAACTCGACGTGCCACAAGAAATCTTTGAGATCGTAAAAGTATTGCCGGAAGACAAACAAAGGATCGTTTTGCGGCAGGCTGAAAGTCTGGCTGACGCCACGGGGACGCAGACTATTTGGCAAACATTCGTGGAAGGGCTAAAAGAGTGCCGACCGAAGTTTGGGATAAGGTCCCGACCGACAGTGCCGATAATCATGACCATTACCTTTACGGAACGCCGAAACAATGAGAGTTCTTTTCGTTGATACGCATTATTTTATTGCAATCTTCCACGCTGCCGGTGCGTGGCACAAAAAAGCGATCCAACTCGAATCTGAAATTATTCAATGCCGATTTGTAACGTCAGATTTCGTATTGTGGGAAGTGTTAAATCACTTCTAGCGTTACGGTGCCGAATCTCGTGAGCAAAACGGTTAATTTAGTTGAGGATGTCTTAAGCGATCAGCAGATAAATGTCGTCGAAGCGAAACACGATGTTTTTTTGGACGGAATGAGTCTCTATGTCTCACGCCTCGACAAGGGCTACAGCTTGACCGATTGTATTTCGATGAATATCTGTCGAGGTCTCGCAATCGACGAAATTCTCACTCACGATCATCATGTTGAACAAGAAGGTTTTACGGTGTTACTCTAAATAACTTTTGCCACTCGAAACGTGCTATCTGCATTGCATAGAATAGATTTCGGCCTGGCGTAGCGATTTTTGTTGATAAGCAACTTCTTCTATATCCACAAATCTCACATAGGTCAAGTTACTGCCTGTTCTTCGTAAGATGCTGCAAACACTTTCGTCTATCATTGGGGATGTACACACTTTTTCCGTTCGAATTACCCCGACATTAATGTGACCGTGTATTCTTCAATCGGACGGTTAACGCCCGGTCCAGCCATAGGTTTGTGAGCTTTTCCTGAATACTGTTGGCCCGCAGGCGTTCGTTTAGGTTTTTAAAATCTACAAAATCCAGATGCTGGTCCTGGTTAAAGCACGAGAATACAAAGAATTCTTCGCCAGTGTGCGGGTTGACGTGACGCTGGAGGCATTGGGCGCAGACCTCTTTCATCATGCACTGCATCGGGCTGTTGATGGAGCCGATGGCGGTGTGATTTTCGTTTAAATAATCTTTTAGGGTCGTATGCCGGGCTTCGCGGACGCCGTTCATCATTCGGTCGGAGCCGATCGCGATGATGCGGTCAACATCTTTTAGATCAATAGTTTGCGTTCCCAGGCGGCCTTCGGCATAGGCGATCATAGCCTGTACAATATTGCCGCGAAAATGCACATCATTTTTGCGGGACGGCACGATGTCGTCGCCGAAGTCGGTCGCCCAGACGATTTGATCGGTGGCGTTTTCGATCTCTTCGCGTTTGAATAAATCGGAGCCATTTTTGTATCCGGCGAAATAGATCACGCGGTTATTCTTTTCTCTAAGAGCCCTTGCGATCGAAAAAAGAACCGCGTTTCCGAGGCCGCCGCCGGCCAGCAGAACCGTTTCGCTTTCGGTGATCTCGGTCGGCGTGCCGGTCGGCCCCATGACCAATACTTCCTCGCCCTCTTGTAAGAGAGAACACAGCCGCGAGGACGTTCCCATCTCGAGCACGATCATTGAGAGCAGACCTTTTTCTTCATCGACCCACGCACCGGTTAAGGCCAGCCCCTCCATCATCAGGCGTTTGCCGTCAATGATCGGGGCCGACGTCTCAAAATTCTGCAGCCGGTAAAATTGTCCGGGTTCAAATTTTTTCGCCTGCAGCGGAGCTTTTACGATGACATCGACGATCGTAGGTGTGAGGCGTTCGACCCTGACTACGTAGGCTCGCAATTGCTCATCAAGCTTGACGACGAGATCTTCGAATCTGTCCGTGGATGTTGGTTCGCCGTCTAGGGCGCCGTTCGCCGGAGGAAACGGCGATGCGGACAGGAGTGTCCGCTCTCCGTAAAACAACTCGACGACCCGTTCATAGCCGTGCTTTGCCGAGGCCATCGCTTTGACGACGTTGCCGGCATATTGCGGGTGGTTATCGCCGTAATACGAGATGAACTTGCCTTCAGATGAGTACGAGGTGAAGAATCCGGTCTCGCCCTTCTCCGCCGCGATGGTGTGCAGTTTGCCGTCGCCGTTTCGTTCAACCCTGAATGGCTGGAAAAATTGCCGCCACTCGTCCATTTTAAATGTGCCCGGCTTTTCCTTTTCGTAAATGACATTTGGCGACGTTCCGGCGGCGACGCAGACGGTGCGGGCCGGAAACTCGTGCATGTCGCCTGTGTTCTCAAATTTACCGGTTTCGGCGACGTAGTTAAGACGTTCGAAGATCAACGCTTTGACGGCGTTATATTCGTCGGGCACAGCTTCGAGGGGGTTCATGCATTCGACAAAATCAATTCCTTCTTCCAGTGCTTTTTGGACCTCTTCGTGATTGAGGCGATAAGCGGGCGAATCCTGTAAACGCTTGCGGTAGATGAGCGAAACGCCGCCCCAGCCGCGCACCAGCGGGACAAAATCCGGCTTTTTCCCGGCGGCGGCCGCGCGGATGCGCTCGGCCCTGATCTCTTTGCCGTGTTCGAGAAATTCCTGCAAGACACGGATCTCTTCTTCGTCAAAATACTCAACGATCTTTTCCTCGCCAAATTCGGCGGTCACCTGCTCGTATTTGGCAAGCATTTTTTCGACCTGCACGGGATAATATGCAAAAAGTTCGGTGGCCGTATCGATCCCGGTTAAACCGCCGCCGATCACAACGGCGGGCAGACGCACCTGCAAATTTGAAAGCGTATCTTTTTTAAACGCACCGGTCAGCTGCAGCGCCATCAAAAAATCGGACGCCTGACGAATGCCGCGGATCAAATTGTTTTTCATCGGCACGATAGTCGGCCGCCCAGCACCGGTTGCGATCGCGATGTGGTCAAATCCAAAATCCCACGCGTCCTCGATCGTCAGCGTCCCGCCAAAACGAATACCGCCGTAGGGCCTAAAAACTTTGCGCCGGGTCAGCATAAGCTGAATCATCGTCAAAAAATTTTTATCCCACCGAACCGTAATGCCGTACTCGGAAACGCCGCCAAAGCCAGATAAAATACGCTCGTCCAGAGATTCGGTTATCTCGGCGATATGTTTGATCGGCATCGGACACCTTTTGCCGTGATTGCCCGTCCATTCGGCCGGAAGCGGTTCGATCTTGAGGCCGTCGATGCCGATTACTCCGAAACCTTCGTTCAAAAGATAATGGGCGAGCGTATAACCGGCGGGCCCGAGTCCGACCACGAGAATATTTTTTCCGTTATAGGGCAGCGGGTATGGGCGTTTTGCATTGAGCGGATTCCACCGGGCAAGCAGGCTGTATATCTCAAAACCGTATGGCAAATCGAGTACGTCGGTGAGCGTCGCCGTTTCGGCAAGCGGTATATTTACCGGTTCCTGCTTCTGAAAAATGCACCCTTTCATACAATCGTTGCAGATGCGGTGGCCGGTGCCGGCACACATCGGATTGTCGATAGCCACCAGAGCCAGGGAACCGATCGGATCGCCCTGCTTTTTTAGCAAATGCATCTCCGAGATCTTTTCATCCAGCGGGCAGCCGTCGGTTTTAATACCGAGAGGATTGCGCCTAACTTCACCGCCGGGTTCGTGCAGGCCGGTCGAGCACGAATCCTTTTCCCGCTCATGACAGATCAGGCAATAATCGATCTCATACAGAGCGTCGCGCAGCGTGCCGCGGTCATCCGTCAGTTTAAAACCGTCACGACGGCGCATTGCATCGTCGGCTCCGCGCATCACGTTTGCGAGTTCCGGTTCGGGATGTATGAGATGAACCAAATTTTGATAATCGAGCGGATGCGGAGTTTTGAAGCTGTGCCACTTTCTCGATTTGTTTGCAAAAGCCGCGGCTGACCACGCCTCGACGATCTGCAGGGCGGCTTTGACCGTCAGCATATCGCCAGTCGCGTCTATCTCGGTAACATACTGTGAAAACAGCTTGCCAAATGCTTTGTCCTTGAGCTTTTCGTATGCGACGTTGATCTTTGCGGCCGTTTCATTTACGAGATCTGCCGGTTCTGAAATCCGCGCGTCATCGCCCGCGCTTTTTGCGAGAGAGTCTTCGGCGTCGAGCAGCCGGCAGGTCATCACAGCGATCGACAGTTCGTCATCAAATACGAGGGCGTCATCAAAAGCTGCGTTTTGCAGGTCGGTGAGAGCTCGCCACAGATCGTTTTCGTTTAATTCGAAGAGCTGCCCGGGCTTGTACTTTTTGGCGGCGCGGCGTTGGACAAAGAATTTGTATCTCCAGACCGGATTTTGGATGAGGATACTTTGCTCGAGATTGTTGCGTTCCCGTTGTATATTGAATAATCGGGCAATGAAATCAGAAAGATACGGTGCCGAATCGGTCAAAATCTTTGATTCTACCTTGCGTTCATAACCGGCCCCGCGCGAGGCAATATATTTGGTCAGAGCCGAATGGACCACGCCGTCTTTCGCAGCGATCTCGGCATAAAAAGTCTCGGCAAGATCCCTCAGCTTTTCTGCGTCAAACAGATCGGCGAAGGTAAACCCTTCAATCCCAAGATCAAAATTATTACCGTTGCTGCCGTTGTCAGAAATTACCGTCATTCAATGTACTGTTGCCTGAGTTTCCCGTCTAAAGGGGCAAATGAATAATATAACACCCGTATCATAGCGGTGACAACGGTGTGAAACCTCACGCGCGATTTGAAGTCTATGGCAATTCCCGCGTTCTGCGTCCGACGTGGTAAAATCTATCTAACAGGCTCGTTTTACGTGAAAATTTTAGTCAAATATGTTATAAAACAGGTTTGAGTAAACGAAAAGCGGGAATTCAGGATTTTCAGAAGTATGCAAAATGATCAGCGGTTAACGCCTCTACCGACAATAAAAGATTTACAACCGGCCGCAGCTATCGACTATCCTGCCGGATATGCCTCGTCGTATGACAATGCGCTCGACAGCAGGCGTTCGCTCAGACAGTATTTTAATATTGTTTACAAGCGTCTGCCGATAATTTTAGCGATCACTATTTTGGTCACGGCGGCGGCGGCCGTTTACTCTTATCGTCAGCCTTCACAATATCTTTCGACGGCCGCGCTGATCATCGAACCGCGTAAACCGCCGCAAGCCAGAAAGGATTCTATAACCATCAATAACCTGGGTGACGACGAAAAATATTACAGGACGCAGCTCGAACTGCTAAAAAGCCCTGATTTGATGAAGCGCGTCGTTATCGCCCTCGGGCTGCACCGCGAACCAAACCTTTTCGGCGAGCAAAACAGAGGGATATTTGCGGGTATTCGTTCGTTATTTTCGGGCGGGCAAACAGAGGCCGAAACGCCAAATACCTTGCCTGTGATCTCTGATACGTCAAACGGGCCGGAGGGCAAGGCGACGGTCGAGCTTACCGCTGAGGAAAACGCAAGAGCGGCCGCTTACGCAGGCAACTTTATTGTCAATGTAAATCAAAAAAATCAGACCAATATTGTAGAGGTCAGCGTATCGAGTTCGCAGCAAGCCGTTGTCCCCCGCGTTGCCGACAAGATCGCCGAGCTGTTTATAAGCGAAGACCGCGAACGTGAGACCCGCGGTGCCAAGCAGGCATACGACGAGCTCAATGCATCGATCGAGGACCTTAAGGCAAATATCGCCAAACAGGATAACGAATTTATTGCCGAGATGCGTTTATACGACCTGCCGATGCAGGATCGCGGCGGGCAGATCAGGGCCGGCAACCTCGAAGGCCTGCTTACCCAATGGCGTGAGGCACAGTTTATGACCGGCAAGATCGAGGCCGATTACAAAGCCGCCGAAAACGCCAAGGGATCGGGTGATATTCTGGCTGTTATACCCGATAACAAGGCGATTCAGGACGCGAGGAGCAATAATCTGAAACGCCAGGCCGACCTGCAAAAGCAAATCGAGGAAAACGATCAAAAGATCAACGAAGCCGAGGAAACAAAGCAAGGGCTGCTCGCTAAATATACCTCTAAGTACAAGGAAGTTGTTTCGATAAACGCGCGTATCACGGAGCTGAGAGATCAAAAGACTCGTATAGAGAATGACGTCGCCGATAAGATCAAAGAAGAAGGAGAAAAGCTGATAAGCGACGCTGAAACCGAAGCTCTGACCAGCCTGCGTTCGCAGCTGGCCGCGGCCCGTCAGCGCGAGGCACGTCAGCGTTCCGCCTATGAGCAGGCGGCCGCCAAAGCCAACATCGAAGGCCAGAACGAAACAAAGCTGACCAGCCTCCGACGTGAGATAGAATCGAACCGAACACTTTACGACGCATATATCGAACGTCAAAAAGAGCAGGAACTGGCATTGTCGAGCGAACGACCAAACAACATCAAGATTCAAAATCCGGCACCGCCCGCTTATTTGACTGGGCCGGCACGCGGACGTAATATTCTAGTGGCTCTTTTATTATCATTTGCGGCCGGTATCGGTCTTGCATTTCTGCTCGACTTTCTTGACGACTCGGTCAGAACTTCGGATGATATCAGCCGTCATTTGGGCCTGCCTACGCTCGCCCTCATTCCGCACCATCTCAATAACGAAAAGCGCAAACTGCTGCCAGGCAAGAATGGTTCGGGCAATGCCGGCACGGCGGCGTTGGTGACTATGGACGAGGGAACGTCGCCGATTGCCGAGGCATACAGGCATCTGCGGACGTCTCTGTTGTTCTCGAGCGCGGGTAAACCGCCGCAAACCATACTTGTTACGTCATCACAGCCATCCGAAGGCAAAACGACGACGGCGATCAATACGGCAATCACGCTTGCGCAGAGCGACGTCGATGTTGTAATCATCGATTGCGATCTCCGGCGGCCGCGTTTGCACAGCCATTTTGGACTTGAAAATAAACGCGGGCTGACAAATTATCTGTCGGGTGACAAGGACACCGAAGGACTCATACGCACCTATGCCGATTTGCCGCGCCTCAAAATTATAACCAGCGGCCCGATCCCGCCAAATCCGGCAGAACTTCTCAGTTCGAACGAGATGCGCAATCTGCTACAGTTTCTCTCAGGCAAATTCAAGCACGTAATTATCGATTCGCCGCCGGCGATCTCGTTCACCGACGCCTCTATTCTCTCGACCCTGGTCGATGGAGTCGTGCTGGTCGCGATGGCAAATAAAAGTTCGATTCATCTGATGCGCCAATTCAAACAACGCGTCAGCGCCATCGGCGCACGTATCTACGGCGTAGTCTTAAACGGCATCAAATCCAATTCGGAAGAATACTATTATTACGGTTCAGGATATTACAATTACTACTCACGCCCCGACGACGACGAATCGACGCCGTTGATGGAAGAAAAACCGCGCGCTTCCGGGAAAAGCTAACATCGGCTACTGATCCAAACGCCGCATCTGACGCAGCAAAACATCGGCAAAATGCCTCGGCCTATTGATGTTTTTGAGTACGATCTTACCTTCGTCGTCGCTTGCGTTGTCGATCGACAGATCGCCAACGCCGAGCATCCGTTGCGTGACGCCCGCCGAAACGGTCACATCCTGTATCCGGCGGACGGGTATGCTCCGCGTTGTGCGTGAGATAAATCCCTCATCGATCTCCAGTTTTGAATCCGTCAATGTATAACGCACTATCTTTTGCCGGAAATGGTAAAAAGCCGGGATCAAAAACAGCAGAAACCCGATCAGCACGGAAAACCAGACCGATACATACTCTGAAAGGAAAATGCTTGTCAGAGCGGCTAAAAGCACCGCCCCAAATGCCGCTAAAGCGTAACCAACTTTTACAAACAAAAGCGTCGGGTTGATCGTAAAAATCTCCGTCTCCGCCGCTTCTTCGTTAATATCAGCCCGATCACGGCCTCTCTCCGTAGATCGTGACCGAGTATCCTGATCGCGGTAATTCTTTTCCCTGTTAAGGTCATTACCACGCCGAACCGCGATCTGCGTCTCCTCTTCAACCGCAGCATGCTGACCACTATCCGCCGTCTGCCGGCCGCTTACCGCCGCACCGCACTTCCGGCAAAACTTCGCCGTCTCTAAATTATCCGCTCCGCAATTTATGCAATACATCGTCGTTTTGCCGGTTGTCCCGCCCGCCCCGGATATA
Source organism: Pyrinomonadaceae bacterium (assembly GCA_041747575.1). Classification (GTDB taxonomy): domain Bacteria; phylum Acidobacteriota; class Blastocatellia; order Pyrinomonadales; family Pyrinomonadaceae; genus OLB17. The sequence continues at coordinate 4,440 of JBGTEX010000053.1, read as the reverse complement.
GTTTAGCGGAGCGTATTGTCTTTGATATACTGCTCAAGTTTTTTCTTATCAGGATGATTTGGCACTTTTTCAAGAAAGATCTTGTATTCGGCGGCGGCGCGGTCTTTAAGTTTGGCGCCGTTATAAAGAGCCGCGAGCCGCAAATGAATATCGGCCTTTGCGACCGGAGCAAGTTCGATCGCCTTGTTTAGAAAACCGACGGCGAGAGAACCTTTTTTTGCCTGAAGATAGGCTTCGCCGAGGAAATGGTTGGCGTCGGCCGACGTCGGTTCGATTTCGACCGCCTTCGAAAGTATCTCGATCGCTTTTTCGGTGTTTGTCCGGCCGAGCTCGGCCCGGCCGAGATTTACTCGAGCAAGGCTGAAATCCGCTTTCTGTTCGAGCGCTTTTTCAAATGCGGAAACCGCTTCAGGGTATTTTTTCTCGCTGTCATGGAGCGTCCCGAGCATCGTCCAAACTAGATAATCCTTCGGATCATCGACAACCATTTTCTTGAAAATTTCTGTCGCCTCGCCGTTCTTACCAGCACGCACCGCCGCCATTGCACTGTCAAATGACTTTTCAGCACCGCTCGAGCGCGAGTAAGCGGCTGCGGATACAACACCGGTTTTTGTTCCCTGTACGGCCCCTTTTAACGCCCGCCAGTCAAGTGTCACATCCTGACGAAGGCGATTGCTGTTACCGATTATCAAATTGGAGCGCCCGACCTCACCGGCGTCCATTTCAAACAACAGCGAGTGTCCGTGGCTCGGCCGCTGCAGGAAAAAGAAATATCCGCGGCTGTCCGTTTGCCGTCGATCGACCTGGCTTCCGCTGAGCAGAAGAGAAACAAAAATATTAGGCCGTCGTTCGCCTTTTGGCAATCCCTCGATTGCCACCTGGCCATATATCACCGGAGCACCGATCGGTATCGGCAGCCCGGTAGCCTCACTTACTTCGTCAACCTGAGCGGCAACCTGTGCGACAAGCCCAAATACGACAACAGCACCGACAAGAAAAAAGTGTTTCATAAATACCTCCTGAATACGGTAAACATTTTACCCCGATACGGTCGGTGCGGCAAGCGGCTTATCTGAACTAATACAAAAGCTTACGCCGTTGCTTGTTGCACACAAAACTTTTGATACTATATGTTGTGGAAAAAGATATTGACATCCGCAAAAATCTTGATTAAACTTTCAAACAACTTGAGATGGATTTGCAGTTTAAAACTCTCAGGCTCAATTTTACAAACCCAACGGATTTTTGCCTTACATAATACTGTTTTGGATGTTAAACTGGTATTACACGGATAGAGTTGTCCTCACCTTCGGAATACGGGAGCAGTAAGTTTATATGAGCATAGCACTTGAGTCGGCAATCAGCAGTTTTCTGGAAAAAAACGGTGTTGGAAACGGTGCCGGGACAGCGAAGGCACGTGAATTTGTACCTCTCGGCCTAAACGCTCAAAAGGTCGTAAGCCTTCGATATTCGCTCAAGGACGAACGCGGCGAAGCCATAGAAACCTGGGAGGATATCGTCCGCCGCGTGGTCGGCCATGTCTCGCAGGCAGAGACGGAAGCATTTAAACAAAAGTTATTTTACAACGATATGACGAGCGTCATGCTCGCCCGCGAATTCATACCAAATACGCCCTGTCTGGTAAATGCCGGTAAACCAAAAGGCCAGCTCGCGGCCTGTTTTGTGCTCGATGTACCCGACTCGATCGAGGGCATTATGGAACACGCACAGAATGTGGCGATCATTCATCAAACCGGTGGCGGAACCGGAATGACATACGAATTTCTTCGGCCCGCCGGTTCGATGGTAAATTCGACCCGCGGCGTCGCGTCGGGTCCGGTCAGCTTTATGAACATCGTCAATCAGACAACCGAGGTCGTAAAGCAGGGCGGTGTAAGACGCGGTGCAAATATGGGGATTTTAACTGTCACGCACCCCGATATTCTGCGTTTTATCCACGCCAAAAATGATCAGACGACCCTTACAAATTTTAATATTTCCGTTACCGTGACCGACCGTTTTATGGAAGCGGTGGATGGCGGCAAATGGTTCGAAACCGAGTTCAAAGATAAACCGTGGACACAGCCGGTCTATGACGCAGCGACCGGTATGGATTATGTGGTATATCGCCGTGCCGATGGTTCGACGGCGACATTTGCCGACAAACTTGCCTTCGATACAGCGGATCTGAGCAATTGCATTATCGAGGAGCCGCCCGTTCCCGGTATGGTTTTTGCACCGGACATATGGAACAGAATCATCGCCTCTGCCCACAAATACGCCGAACCTGGCATCATCTTTATCGACGAAGTAAACCGCCACAATCATATGATGGCGTCGATGGGTCCGATATATGCCTGTAACCCGTGCGGTGAGCAGCAGCTGCACTTTAACAATTCCTGCAATCTCGGGTCGATAGATCTCGCCAAATTTTTTATAAATAACGCTGACGGCGAAGGTGCGATAGATTGGGAAAGGCTCTCAAACGTTACACAGCTTTGCACGCAGTTTCTTGATAATGTGGTCGACGCCGGATATTTTCCGCTGCCGGCGATCGAGGATGTTGTCAAACGCACCCGGCCCGTCGGCCTCGGCGTTATGGGTTTTGCAGACCTCTGTCTAAAAATGGGCGTCACCTACGGAAGCGATAAATCGATCTCTCTGATCGAGAAAGTAATGGGCTTTGTCCGCCGCGAATCGTGGCTTGCTTCGCTCAGGCTTGGTAAGGAAAAAGGTGTTTTTCCTGAATTCGAGGCAAATCGCGATGCTTATTCGCGCTTTATTTATGATGAGATCGGCATTCCGCGCGATATCGCTCTGACGCCGAGGAATTATGAGGTGACGACCATTGCTCCGACCGGCACGATCTCGCTTGTGGCTGAAACTTCGTCCGGTATCGAACCAAATTTCTCGTGGGCATACGTTCGTCAGGACACGCTCGGAACGCGGACGTACGTTCATTCACCGGCCGCGGAGTCTCTCGGAATCGAGGTCGATCAGACGGACGAAGCGTCGATCAAAGAGGCCGCCGAATACGTCGTCCGTCATGAAAGCGAGCTGCCCGCACATTTCATCTCCGCAATGTCGATCAAGTCGATCGAGCATGTAAAGGTGCTTGCCGCAGCCCAAAAGCACGTCGATAACGCAATCTCAAAAACCTGTAACGGTGCAACGGACGACACCGTCGAATCCGTCGACGAACTATATCATCTCGCCCGTAAACTCGGCTGCAAGGCCGTCAGTTACTATCGCGACGGCAGCCGTGAGGGGCAGGTACTCAATTCCATGAAGGCTGACGTAAATGGCCCAAAATCCATAACCCAAAATCCGATGCCCGAAATCGAAAAGGAGCCGATATCGCCGGTCGTTGACTTTGGATATGGTGGAACTTTGGACTTTGGGCAGGCTTCGGAAGTAGAGCGTCCACGCGAACTGCAGGGATCAACCTGGCGAATACCGTTCGAGGGGCAAAATCTTTATGTGACCGTTAATCACGACGGCTCACGCATACTCGAAATATTTGTCGCAGGGCCGATCAGCGCGGGTGTCGGCCTGCTTGCCTCGAAGATGCTGCGCGGCGGTTTTGAAGCAAAGGATGTCGCCCGCAGCCTCAACAAAGTGACGGCCACACACGCCGTCTGGTTTAACGAACGCCTCCTTACCTCACCCGAACAGGCCGTCGCCGAATGTCTTTTATTGATCGACCGCCGTCTCAACGGTTTACCCGAAACTACGCGGGCCGCGGGAAAAACGTTTGCGGAAGAAACATCGATGGCAAACCTCATCGGCGAATGTCCCGAATGCCGCGGCCAACTGGAACACGCCTCCGGCTGCGACGCATGCCGCGACTGCGGCTACTCAAAATGTAAGTAGCAGGCTGTAAATATGCTTTGGTGAGTTAATTATCTGTACATCCGAAAAATGTAACCTTGCCCGCGCCTCTGCCGATCTATTTTGCGTGCAAGTTTTAGATACGATTTGATTCATTTACCAGTAATCATTGGTCAACATAATCGCTGTGCCAAGAAAACTGTTCACCAACCGCCATTCAGGCGGTTCTAATACATAAAAATTTTTTTAATGTTAAGCCCCTTTTCCGCGCGAAATCTCGTTTTACAAAATAGGAGATTTATTTTATGTGATAAGGGTGTGCAAAAAGCACAGTAAAATATTATGAAAAAATCGGTTGGGTCATTTGCTGCGTCAAATCGCAATGTATTTTTATTGATTGGTACCTTATTTAGCCTGTCAGCGTTTGGGATTGCTGGTTGGGAAGCGTTTCACCAATACGGCGGGCCTTTAGCCTGAATATTGCATCAATAGTGGCGGCGAAGCCTTTAACCCGATATAATGCAGTTAGTTACAAAGAAGAATCGGAGGCTTCGCTATGACAGATTGTACCAGAGAAATTATTGAATATCCAGGCTTTGACCGGAGGGT
>JBGTEX010000052.1:0-29440 GCA_041747575.1 Pyrinomonadaceae bacterium | reverse complement strand
ATTCTCACCCGGCGAATACAGCCTGTTTGCCGTCGCCATCTGATTTGTATCAAACTGCGGCTCCGGTGCATTAAACGTCGCCGCCGTGTCAAACGTCCGATTCCCCCAACGGTCGTAATTAAAAGTTTGATTAAAACTGTCCGCACCGCTGCCATTCCGCTTCTCGGTCACCGATTTCAAACGGTTGAGCGGGTCATAGGCATAAGTCTGATTAAACGAACTGCCGTCCGCCATATAAATCTGCTGGCTCAGAAGATTGCCATTATTGCCGGTCGTGCCATAATTATTCGCGATCCGCCCGCCGCCATTAAAATTAACCCCGTCGAGACTCAAACCCGTCTCCGTCATCTGTCCGAGGCTGTTAAAATTTGTCCTGCGATATACCGGGCTCGTCATACCCGAAAACCGCTCGCGCTCAACCGCCCCAAACGCATTATACTGCAAACCATCTGAATACGTCCGCAACGTGCCGTCACCCAAATTCCCCTGAAAACTACTCAGCCGCCCCGCCGAATCGTAACTGTAGCTAACCGTATTCCCCGACGGATACGTCATCCCCGTCACCCCGCCCGCCAGATTGTACTGATAGTAAACATTGTAATAATTTCTGCTGCCAAACGAATCGACCCATTGCTGCAGCCGCTGAGGCCGCCCCATTACATCGCGGTTCATATATTCACTCAGCGTGATGTTAATCCATTTCCCGGTGCCGCCGTTAAGCCGGTAACCCGTGGCCGAGCTTGCCAGATGCCCTTTGCCATACGCACCCGTATCGTACAAATACTGCGCCTCATTTGTCGCCCCGATGGTCGAAGGAAGCGCGGGTGAATTGTGCGTCGTCGCCGAAACCGCACTCGAACCGTTATACCATCGCCGGTTTATCCGGTTCAGCGCATCATAACCATAATGCGTCGATACCCCGCGTGCATCCGTCTTGACCGCGAGATTGCCGTTATTGTCATATTGATAAGCAACCGCACCCGATTCCGGGTTATAGGCCGATGTCAAACGCGAAAGGCTGTCGTAATCAAATGACCGCGTTTGCACACCCTGATTTACCGTCTTCAGATTATTCAGCGTGTCATAACTGTAACTCGTCGGCTGGTAAGGACCCGTCACCGGCCCAAGCCCGCTTGCGGTCGGCTCATCTACGCGGGTCAATTGGCCGATCCCGTTTGTTATTGAGCGTCTCTGTTTTCCGGCCTGGTCTGTAACGGTTACGACCGTGCCGATCTGCGAGCCGGATGTGGCTACGTCGTAAGTTGTCGTGACAATGGCGTTGTCGGGTGTTGTGATTTTCCACGGACGGCCTGCCGTGTCGTAGGTGGTTGTGGTCCATTCAAGAGCGGACGAGCAGCTCTGGCCCGCATACCAGCGAAACGGGTTTGTCACCTTTGAGACCCGGCCGATGTCGTCATAGCAGGTCAGCGTATAAACATCGCCTTGCGGATCAATCGATTGCGTTCTCACCGTCCGGCCCAACCCGTCAAAATACGCATAGCCTTCATTCCATGTGGCCGCCGTGATCTGCGACCGGACCTTTACCCAACGCGTCCATTCGCTGGTGCCTGCTCCATACTCGGTTATCGTCTGATGACCATTCGGCGCCGTCACCTTTGTCGGGCGAAGCAGCGGGTCGTTGTATTCCATATACGACGTCTGACCGTTAGCGTCGGTCGCCGATGTCGGAAGGCCAGTGGTGTAATCATATTTGACGGTGGTCTCAAATGGCGTCGTCGAGCCATTGCCGCCGGGAACCGCCGAAATGGTTTTGGTCGGAAACGCATTTGTGCCGCGATTTATCCCATCCGAGAAATTATCGGTGTATTCGATCCGACTGACAGTGCCTTTTGCATCAGTTGATTCGATAAGGTTGCCGTCGTCATCGAATTTAGCTCTGGTTTGGCTATAGGCCGCCGGATTTGATAAGGTTCCTTTCGTGCTGTCCCATGTCTTCACAGTAGTCGGATTTCCCCGGCCTATATTCGGCGAATATACGCTTTCGTCGTAAACCATCTCGCTTTGTGAAACGATATTCCCCGTTCCGTCCTTGATCTTTGATACCGTTACAAGTCCGACCATGTTCTGTGTGGTGTAATAACTCTTTACGCCCGAATAGTTCGGGTCGTTTATCAAAAAAGTGTTTTCGGAAACTCTGACCGGGTTCGATGGGAGCGGGCTGCCGAGGGTTACAAAGGCGAATTGCGAACTCTTTTTCATCAGGACGGGCGTTTCCCGCAAGTTCATATCGCCTTCATACTCGTAAGTAAAGGTTGTCGAAATACCGATGCCCCCGTCGTCATAAATAATCGAAGTTTCGTCCAAAATCCGCGGATGCCGGTCTTTCGTATATTCAGGGTAGGCGTGCGGATAAGCGGTTTTTATCCAGTTTGTCAGTTTCTTAGCCAACATCTGCCCGGCGGAATTATAAGTATTCTCTTCAAACGGCATTCCCGCCAATCCGTTCTCGAATCCGAACCTTCCTTCGCAGATTCCGTTGCAAGGGTCTTTGCCGCGATGCGTCAGTCTTTCATTTTTAGTGCCGTCCGGGTTGTTGATGATCACTCGATAACGCTCCGGCGTGATAAGACTGGCCGCTGAATAGCTCCAGGTATAAGGATTAGTTTGGGCCGAATTTTCATAAACTTTTCGGCTTATTACTCCCGCGTTCAACTGACTCGAGAATCCGTCCGTTTCCCGTCCCGCCAACGACTCCATCCCCCAAAAATACTGAAAGGTCTCTTTGCCGCCGGTCGGGTAATGTATTTCTTCGATTACTCCGTAAATATTGTATTTGAATTTATATTTTTGTCCGTTCGGCATTTCGATTTCCGTTAGTAACACCGGATTGAACACCTGCAAATTGTCGGAAACATACTTGCCCCCGATTGGACTTGGAAGAGAGCCGAAAAGATAACTACCAGCCGCTCTGGGACTGAAGAGAGCATTGTCCGCCGGGTACTTTAACGAAAGGTTAAAGTTGGTTAACCCGCTTTCTTCCGGTGTCTGGCCTTTGAGATTCTTCCAATAAAATTTATAACTTCCGGTCATTCCAGGTAGTTGATAGGTTTGAGTGGTCGGAGCCGCGGGCTCGTTCAGCCCAAACGGAGCGGTGAAAGTTCTGCCGAGAGTATCAGTCCAGGTTCCCGTAGAATCATCGTAACCCGTGAAATTGCCGTGACGGTCAGTAAATTTGACGGCTTTTCTTCGATCTCCCTGAATGCTTCCCGCAAAATCATACTTTGATCCGTCAGGCATCTGCAGCATGTACACCCCAGAAGGAGAGTTTTGAATGTATTTAATATTCGAACTGTCCACCGCATAAAAAACACCCTCAAAAAAATTGAGCAAATTGGCTCCGACCGTGCGCGAGTAAACTTGATCGTCCGTTCTTAATTCGTGGGTTTCACCGCTTGGCAGATGAACGACTAACTTTTTAATAAAATATTGCCCCTGATCAGACGAACTGCCGCATTCGTCCGGCGACCAAGAATGCCCCCGCGAGTTGTATAAATTGGTCGCTCCTAGATATTCAATATACGGAACGGACAAACTATTCGTCCAGCCCGCTGCCGAATTCTCGCTATAAATAGCATTGTGATCGCTATTGCAATTCTGAGGATTATTGATTAGGGGGGAAGAACCTGTGTAATCCATACGCCAGACTTTTGAAGAATAGCTCAAATTTATCGGCACGTTAATACTGCGCCCCGGATAACTTCCCAAAGGAATATCAATCTCCATCCCGAGCGTCGAAAGGTTGATGCGTCCCGATCCGCGCAAAGTTTGGTCGGCTTTGTTTTCGGTATGCTGCTGCCCGAACCCGCTGTCGCCGGCACCCAAAACCATCAGTACGAAAATAATGACTTTATTCATAACTATCCCTTAATTTCAACCTAAACCCTATCCGCAAAGTTTGCCGCGATAATGTGAAACGTAATTTTGAAATCCACTCACGAATATTGCCTTTTACAATAAGCCGGGACGGGGATATCTCCGGTGTAGCCCATTGTTCGGTTCGGGTTTGGCTGTTGGAGGTTTGTTTATGTTTTCAGCCGTTTCCCGGCCCTTTATAAGTTATGCGGCCGCAGAGCCCTTATAACTGTGATTCTTTTCATATTTCCCCTATTTTGATATCGCAACTAAAAAACCACTCCGTTATTCACTTCGGCCTTGTGTTTTAGGTGGAGGGCACGTGAGACGGCTGGCGGGTCGCCGGGTTGGGGGTCGAGGATTGGGCGGCCGTCGGCGGTTACGCCGATTTCTTCGACGAAGAGAAATTCCTCTGGTGCCTCCCTATCGGCTTCGAGCATTACTCGCCATTCTCCGTCAGCGTTTCGTTCGACGTAAAAATTACGCATCATCGGTTGGCCGGTAGGAGAGGTTGAGGCGAGGGCGAGACGGCCGAGCTGCCGCTGGTTCCATTTGCGCAATAGAAAGGTACGGACGAGAATGAGGGCTGCTTGTCGGGCCGGTTCCGTTGCTCCAATGGAAATCGTGCCTGCGTTCTCATACTGAGAAAGGGCCCGGACGATTACCGGCGGAGTTCCAACGGGCATTGGCCCAATGACTGGGGTCAGCGATGGGATAGCGGTAGTCGCGGGCAAGGGTGGTTTGGATAATTCCTCAGTCGCGGCATCGGGCAATCTTGCATTGGTAAACGAATCCACACCCGCCATCGCGCCGATGCACACAAGCGACAATGGACAAATGGCGACCACACCGTAAAATATTTTACGGCCATTCGTCAACAAAGCGGACGATATTAGAGACATTGGGGGTTTCTCCTCGGCCAGCGAACCAGCCTAATTAGATTGTAAAAAATTAACTGGCAGTAATTCTGTCATGAATTACTTTTGCTACGTTATGTTAGAAGTTACGATATTAAAAATTAATTTGTCAAGATTTTTTTCGATTTTGATATGGAGTGCGGGTCAGCCAATCCGGTGCTTACTGGCGGCGCGGGGGGAGGTGCCGGTCAAACTCGTCCTGGCTCATATCTCGGTAGGCGGCTACACGGTTGCGGCCCTGTCGCTTTGCGCGGTAAAGAGCCGAATCGGCCATTTCGACCAGCTCGATCGGATCGGAAGAATCGTCCGGAAATGACGCGACGCCGATACTTACGGTAATGTGATGCGTCTGATCGCTTTTACCCTGACGCAGAATACTAAAACGATAATTTTCTATACTGGCGCGCATACGTTCGGCTGCAATCAAGCCCTGCGGCAGATCGGCGTCCAGCAAAAACGCCGCAAATTCGTCACCGCCAAAACGAGCTGCGGCGTCGCCCGTGCGAAGGTTAGACATTATCGAATATCCGATCTCCTCGATCGTTTTGCTTCCGGTGAGATGGCCGTACGTGTCATTTACACTTTTGAAGTTGTCTCCATCCATCATTATCACGCAAAAAGGGACATTTTCAGTCGTCGAGCGGCTTGCTTCACGGCGAAGTTCGGAAAAAAAAGAACGGCTCGACAGCAGGCCGGTCAGATCGTCGTGCGAGATTAGGCGATGTATCTGGCGCTGGTATTCGCGGTCGATTTCGTCCAGAAGATCAAAACGCAGAATGGTCTCGCCGATCGTGATCTTGTCCCCGTTTTCGAGTGTTTCGCTTTTTACACGGCGTCCGTTTAAAAACGTCCCGTTTCGAGAGTCGAGATCGGTCAGGACATAGTCGGTCGAAAGCCCGGTTTTGCCGCTCACCGCCGTCACTTTTGCATGCTGCCGCGAAACCTGTGTGTCGTTGACACGAACATCGGCCTCGAGGGCACGCCCAACTATCACGTCCTCACGCTCAAGCGGTATCGGCACGGCGATCAAATCTCCGCTCAGAAATACGAGCGCAGGTTTGAGGTCGCGACGGACTATCCCTGAATCCTTCATATAAGTTTAGTAAGGCCGTGCGGAAGAAGGCTATGAATAATAGGATAACTCATTTGCCGCGACAATTTCCATAGTTTTATTAGTTGTTGAGCGGATAATCGCCTTGCAGCGGCGAATCGGATTTAGCCGTATAGCTGACAGGTTGCTGACGATTCTCTAAAAATATAATAAACGTTGTGTAATAATTATGTTTTTACTCGGGCTTTTCTATTTGTGATTCAAAAACCTTTCCCAAAATGCGGTTGATCCGACACTATCATCAAGGTCGCTATTTTATTAAGAAAAGTAGTGTATTGTGCGAAAAATACGACATATTGGGAAATCTGGCATATCAATTTGCGGCGGTTCGGGTTAGTTTGTTATTTGTCGGGCGATATGTAAGCGGCGAATGAAATCTCGATAATCGGCTTCGCCCAATATCGTCCGACTATTACAAAGTATCCAACAAACAGGATGACTAATTATATGACATTTACTGAAAACGATAAGTTAAAGGCGCTCGCGATTGTAAATATTTTTGAGACGTCGCGGGTGTACGGCGATTATGCAGCGTGCGGTGTGCTCAATGACGGAGCCGGTGTTTCGTATGGCATAAATCAATTTACACACCGCTCAGGTTCTCTCGCCCGTGTCGTCGAGGCGTATCTGAACGGCGGCGGGCAGACAGGGAAAGAGGTTTTTGAAGATTTGCTTCCGACACTAAAGAAAAAATCGATTGCCGCAATTACGCAGCTTGCCGCGGACAGGCGTTTTAGAAAGGCGCTCCGCTCGGCCGCCGTCACCGAAGAGATGAGGTCGGCACAAAGAAAGATCGCGTTTCGGCAATATCTGCAGCCGGCCTTAAAGATATGCGCGGCACACGGATTTGTAACGCCGCTCTCGCTCGCGGTCGTTTACGACTCGGTCACGCACGGCTCTTGGGAGTGGATCTCGGCCCGCGTTACGCGCCTGCGAATGAAAACAGCGGTCGAGGGCGGTCTGCGAAGCGAGCAGGAGTGGATTACCGATTATGTCCGCAAACGTCACCGATGGCTCACCGACCTGCGGCGGCTGCGTCCCACGAGTTACCGGACAAAATTTTTTCTCGATCAGATCGCGATCGGAAATTGGGATCTGAAACTGCCGATGACGGTACACGGCGTCAGATTGACCGACGAGCATTTCGGTCCGGATACGAGGATCAGCAACGAAAACACCGGCGCGGAACCGAATATCAACGCCGGAGACAATGCAGACCTGAGCTCGGTGCTGTCTGAAAATAATGACAACGGCATGCCTGTCGAGCCTTCCTCTGAAAAAAATATACACGAATTTCCCAGCGCACCGGCCTCGCAGACGAGCGCCGATCTGGCAAAAAACGTGTTCGAATCGACCGGCCAGATAATATCATCCGCTGCCGAAAATTTTGACCGCGTGGACGGAGTTTTTGCAGCCGTTTCAACACGCAAAGATGCGGCAAAATCTCTGTGGACCACGGTTCTCGGCACATTCTGGCAGGCCCTCTGGGGCGTCGTCGGATTTATTATCGGCCTCCCGCGAATCGTCTGGATAGTTGTCGCGATCATCGCGGCAACGCTCATGCTGGCTTACCTATACCGGCAAATAGCTCTCGGAAAAATAAGGGAAAATTTACGATTGGCAAATTAAAAATATGAACGATACAAAAAACATCCTGATCGCGTGGGTAAGCTCGCTCACATCCGTCATTGCTGCGTTAGAGACGCGAACGTGGATAACAATGATCTCGGCCGTCATCCTCCCGATAGTGTTTTTTACGATCGGAAAAGCTATCGACGTCTATCTGCAAATCTATTTTCGGCGACGCACAGAGGAACTGAGACGCGAACGTCTGGAAAGGCTGAACCGACATTTTAAAAAGGAACGATCAAAAGATGACTGGTAACACAAAGATATATTTAGGAGCTGCTGTCGTAGCTGTCTTGGCGATCGGCATTTTGGGCGGGGCATTTTGGTCAAACTACAAAATTGCAAAGCTGGAAAGTGCGGTCGCGAAGGCGAGGCGTGAGGCAGACAGAATTCAGCAAACGGCCGTAAAGGCGGAGATTGAGGCAGCCGAAAATATACAGAAGATCGCTCTGCTTGAACAGGAACTCGGCGAAATTCAAAAAATAGCAAGGAAACAAGATGAAGAATATAAAAAACTTACTAATTACAGTGCTCGTGCTCGCGGCGACGTCGAGCGTGCACGACGCACACGGACAATCAACGCAACCACCGACGAACTCTGTGCAAAACTCGAAGAGCTCGGACACGGATGCTAAAGAAGCTGTGCGTGGAGCGTCGGAAGCGGAACGGGCTGCGAAAACAAATCAACCCATGGAAAACAAATTGACGCCAGCGGGCGCTCCCGGTCACATATCGGCTTGCATGGCCGCCGCCGTCGAACTCGAACAAACCCGCGTCCTTGTATCCGTACTGGAAACGGAAAACAAATTTTTGATCGAGCGCTTACAGACCGAGAAACGGACAACGGCTGTTTTTACCGAATTAAATGAAACACGAAAAAACGAAGCCGAGGCTCTGCGCTCTGCGATCGAGGCTAAAAATGAAACGATTGCCGCGAAGGACAATGTCATCCGATCGCAAGACAGCTTAAACGATGCATTGAAAAATAAAAAGCCCTCGCCATGGCGGCGTCTGGGCGATCTTTTGATAGGTGCCGCCATTTTTGCCGTATTTAAATGATTACGGGAGTAAATTATGAATAAACATATACATCAAGCCATATATGACTTAAAAACACGCTCTATACGCTATGAAAAATACGAGCGTTACTATAACGGCGATCATGATCTCGCCTTTGCCACCGAGAAGTTTGAGAATACATTTGGCAACCTATTTCGTGAATTCGCATTGAATTTGTGCCCTGTTATCTGCGACGCGGTGCGGGATAAGCTACGGGTGACCGGATTTAGCGGGGACGACGACGGCGCTCGGACGTCTATGCCAGCGGCGGCAATCACCCCGTCACCGGCGGACAAAGGGAGCCGCGTCCCCGATACGGTTTCGAAAACAAGAAGCATTTGGAGCCGAAACAGAATGGGAACGCGAGCCGGCGAGGTGCATAAAGAAGCTCTCAAATGCGGCGACGCATATATGATCGTATGGCGGAATGCAAAGGGCCAGGCTGTGCTCTATCCAAACCGCGCCGCTAACGTAACGGTCGCATATGACGAAGATAGGTGCTGACCGACGACGAGCAAACGCTGCTCATCGACAATGCAAAGTATTTTAACTTTTATGTCGATAGCGTTGACCGTGCTCAGCAAAATGTAAATGTACTGGACGAAGCAATGCGTCGTTCGGCATGGTCGCTCCGCGAGGTTGCCGATGCGTTTTTGGCTGCGACCATCGAGGGGGCCGTCCCGACAGGCAGCAGGATCGGCACGACGACAACGCCGATCGTCCCGACAAAAGACAACGCATACGAATATCTCGTCGATCTCGGCGTCCTTCTCGACGAGGCCGATGTGCCTATCGACAGAAGATTTGTGGTCGTACCCGCTTGGTTCCACGGACTTTTGCTTAAGGACGAACGGTTTGTAAAGGCCGGAACGCGGCGTTCAGACACGGCGCTTGCCAACGGTGAGGTCGGCGAGGCGGCGGGCTTTGCGATTCTCAAATCCAACAATGTTCCAAACAGCGCCGGGACAAAATACAAGATAATCGCAGGCCATTCGATCGCAACCGCCTACGTCGAACAGGTCGTTGATCTCCAAACGTACAAGCCGGAAAAGCGTTTCGGCGACGCGGTAAAGGGTCTGCATGTCTATGGAGCCAAGGTGGTCAGGCCGACCGCGTTGGCGATGTTGATCGCGAATAAGGCTTAAAAGGCGTTTGGTGACCGGCGGCCTGTAGTTATAAACCGGGCCGCCGGGCCGCCGCTATCCACCGGCTAAATAATACATATGGAAACACCACTGGAAAAATTAAAACGAATGACCGCATGGGACACTGAACCTATGCTTTCTGAAAACGACCTCAACGAACTTCTGGCCATCGCCGCCCTCGAAGATGTTAACGGCCTCACGCCGCTGCACGAGGAATGGATGCCGACCTATGATCTCAATGCCTGCGCAGCGCAAGCCTGGATAATCAAAGCCGGACGTGCAAGTGCGTTGGTCGAAATCGATCCGCCGGAATCGGGGATCGCGACGTCAAAAGTCTTTGACAACTGCCGTGCAATGGCCATGATATATGCGGCCAAGCGAATGTTAAGCGTAAGCTTGAGGTAACACGAATGATCCGGCCTGAAACGGGAGCGTAAGCGGGCGGCCAATTGGCTCACGATCAGCCGGACTTAGAGATAGGGAACGATGTCCACCGACTTAGGTTCCGCCCGTTTCCGCAGAGCGTTTTTCAAAAACTGAGGCAAAAACGCCTTTTCAGACACCTGCCTTAAATTACCGTATGGACAAAAGACCGTCCGCCGAGGTTTTGGGTTTCTCGCTTCGCAGGCCGCGAATTACATAGCCCGATTTTGCGCGAACGACGACATTCGGACGGGCGATCTTGATCCTGACCGCGCGGCGCTCACCCGGTTCGCCTTCGATCTCAGGATAATACCCGATAGAGTATTGACGTCTGAGTTCCTCGGCGACGCCGGCAAATGAGGCTTCGATGTTTTTTAGATCGGTGGCCTCGAAGATGCGTCCGCCGCTGTTTTCGGCCAGTTTTTCGAGATAGAGTTTGCCTTTTGCGTGTTCGGCCGGGCTTGCGCCGCGCGGGCCGCCTCGAAATATTCGCGGATCGATCATAATTCCTCTCGCAGCCATGAGAGCCGCAATGTCAGCCGGTATCTGAACCGACGCGCCTGAGGTGGCGGAAACGACGCCGGACTCCTGCTGAGTGTTGTACCTGATAGGATAAATAAGCGCATCAACCTCCTGCACCGCTTCCAATGTGCTTTCAAACGACGCCTGCCGCGACGTCGTATCGACGCCGTCGGTAAACAGCACAATGGCTTTGCGGCCCGATATTTTTATCAGATCGAGATCGGCGACAAAGGCTACGGCGTCGTACAGGCTCGTACCGCTGCCAAAAGTTGCTTTGTAAATAGCCGCGTAAATTTTTTGCTTCTCGGCGGTCGGCTCAACGGTTAACAGCTTGAGACGCTGGTCAAAGGCGACGACCATCACCTTATCACTCGGTCGCAATTGATTGACAAAAGTGACCGCCGCAAAATGTATCTCATCTATCTTGTACCTGGTCGAAGGGCTGATGTCGATCATCAGGATCACCGTAAAGGGCTGTTCCTCAGACTGAAAATACGTCACTTTTTGCAGAATGCCGTTCTCATAAACCTTAAAATCTTTTTTCTTGAGACCCGGTATAAAGCGGCCGTTGCGGTCGAGAACAGAGACGGGCGTCGTGACAAGGTCGGTCGTGACCTTGATGATCTCGTCATCGGCGGATGGCGTCGATTTTGGCTTTACAGATGCACCGCCCTTTAACTCCGGCGGCGGAGCGGGTTCCTGACCGTGTACGAAAAGACTTAAGAGAAAAACAAGTACTACTAAAATAAAAACCCTGTACATAGGTTTTGATCCTCCCTTTAATTCTGAAAAAAGCTGTTCAGAATGTCATCTTATACAAATAACACCGCGGTGCGGCTCTTTGTGACAATTATTTATAAAGACGGCCGCGGGAAGGGATTCGTTACAATTATTTTGCGCGGGAGCCGCTTTCGGTATTTACAGAGTTACTTTGGTTCAAGATCCCACCAATATTGCTTGCCCAGCGGTTTTTGCACCGGCCACATCTGATTTAGGGTGTCGGCATCAAACAGTTCACCGTTTTTCATCACCATCTTGATCGAGTCGGTATTACGAATATCGTTTAGCGGGTTTTTGTCCATTATGATGAGGTCGGCCAGTTTGCCGTTTTCGATAGAACCGAGATCTTCGGCGAGGCCGATTGCCTCGGCTCCGAATATGGTCGCCGTCCGCAGCGTGTCGTGGGTGGACATTCCGCCCGACTGCATTGACCAGATTTCCCAGTGAACGCCGAGACCCTGCATCTGGCCGTGGCCGCCGATACCGACCCGCCCGCCTGCTTTTACGATATCCGCCGCGCCTTTTGCAATCGATTGAAAGCTGTACTCCTCAGGCCTAAACCACTGCGGCCGCCGACGCATCATCGAATTCATCAATTCACGCGGGATAAACCGCGCGAGACGCTGATTGCTGAGGACGTCCGTTGTCTGAAAATAATAATTCTCGGCCCAAGGGCCGCCGTACGCAACCAAAATCGTCGGCGTGTAAAATGTTTTGGTTTTTGCCACGAACTGAATGACGTCATTATAGATCGGCTGGAGCGGCAAGGAATGTTCGTGTCCCGAATAACCGTCGATCATCTGCGAGAGGTCGAGTTTCATATCCAGTGCCCCCTCGGTCGTCGGCGTGATTTTGTTATCGGTACAGGCCATCGCCACGAGCTGGCGCACGTTTCGATCACCGACTACGTATTGCTTAAGCGTATCGGTTTTATAAGCGTCACGGTAGCGTTTTATGTAGTTATTTACTGATTCCTTGTCGTCAAGCCCAAGACTCGAAAAAACACCCGGCCCGGTCGTAAAAACACGCGGCCCAAGAATATCGCCAGTTTCGACCAGATCGGCATAAGCGTAAACATCGGTTGTTGCGCTTTGCGGGTCACGCGTAGTGGTTACGCCATAGGCCAGGTTGGCGAGATATTGCCAAACCTGTGATTGGTGCAGGTCGCGCGGCGGCCACATATGGGCGTGAACATCTACAAATCCCGGAATGATCGTCTTGCCGGTAACGTCAACCACCTTTGCTCCGGCTGGAATCACGACCTTGCCCTTGGCTCCAACGGACGTGATGCGGTTATCGGTAACGACGATATCGCCTTTCTCGATGATCTCGGTGCCGTTCATCGTGACGATGCGGGCACCCGTCAGGACGATGGTGCCGGCTGGTTTATGACGTGCGGCTGAGACGTTAATGTCAAAAGACTCAGGTTTTTCGGCCGTGATCGGCTGACGGTAAAGTTTTGTTCCCCACGACCAGGTTACGCTTTTGCCGTCTGCCGTCCAATTGAGATAATCACCGCCGAAGGCCGACATTTTCTTAACAGGCAGATTTGAGGTTGGCGAAGCAAGGCTCACCGAAACTGTGTTTCGCCCCGAACGCGGAACCGTGACAATATAATGTTTACCCTGCAGCTCGACAAAAACCCGGCTGCGGTCGGGCGAAATTTTCATAATGCCGGCCGTAGGCAGCTGTGGCGGCGTTCCTTTTCCTGTGATATTTATATGAACCTGACGGTCGTAACCGTCAAGCCGAATCGACGCAAGACCCTGATTTGTGGTTACGTAAACGCGATCCGGATCGTTGGAAAAATGCGGAAAACGTCCACCCTGTGTCGGAGCGATATGCACCGCCGCACCGCCCGTGGCGGGGATGTACCGAAGATCTGTACCCGTCGAACCGCCAGATCCCGTGACCTCGCCCGCTTTTGAACCGGTATGCAGTATCTCTTCCTCGGGCGATGAAAACTGATGTTCTTCGCGCAGATCGGCAAACAATTGATCGTCAACCGCTCCGGTAATAAATACGATTTTCGAACCATCGGGCGAATATGCCGGATAAGAGTAAAAGGCCGCGGAATCGGTCAGACGGCTCGGCACTCCGCCGCCGATCGGGACGGAATAGATATTTCCGCCCTGCTGCGACCATGTAACATATGCTAACGAACGGCCATCGGGAGACCATGCGGGCATAAATTCGCCCTCTTTGCCGTCGGTAACACGCTTTGGTTGTCCCGATGGCAGATCCATCACATAAAGTTTGCTAAAAGCGGTAAAAGCTGCCCGTTTACCGTCCGGCGAAACGGCAGGATAACGGATCAGGCGTGCGTTGACATTTGCGCTGTCATCCACGCGGTATTTAAAATGCACACGGGGGCCGATCTCTGCTTCGACATTTACCGTAAAAGGCACATCGGCCGCTTTACCGGTTTCAAAATCGACGCGGGCGATCTTGCCGTTTACGGGGACGATCAATGATTTGCCGTCAGGCATAAAATCATATCCCGGAAAGGTGTCGCGGGTTGCTCGTGACTCCTGATCGTCGCGCGTCACGTCGTTTATCAGCCAGCGTTCGCGGTTGGTTTCGAGATTGCGTATGCGCAAGGCCGTCCTGGTTTCGTAGCGTGTTGCGTAAACCAGATTCTTGCCGTCCGGGGATAAAACGGGACGCATCGCGCTGCCCTGTGTGTTGGTTATCCGTGATGTTTCACCGGTATCGCGGTCAAACCGGAAAATCTGCCAGAGCGGGAAGCGTGCATTATAGTCAAAGGCCCCTGTTCGCTGGGCGTAATAGATAAAACGGCCATCCGGCGAGGTGATAACGCCCATACGATTCATACGCGGCGGTGGCGGCGGGCCGCCCTGTCCCGGGGCCGGCAGCGGCGGCGGTGGCGGGCCGATGCTCACACCCGAACCGCCGTCCTTATGGTACATAAACGGATGAAACGGGCCGATCGACTGATCAGATTTTGAAACCGCGATATAATTACCGTCCTCAGACCACGACGGCGAAACATACATCGCTTTTTTGCCGGTCGTTATTGCTTTTGCCTCTGTGCCGTCGGGCTTGCTGACCCAAACATTCTCGCTGCCGTTTCGGTCGCTGAGAAAAACGATAGTCTGGCCGTCGGGAGAAAATTTTGGCTGGCTTTCAAATGACATCGCGCCGTGGATGCGTTTTGCGACGCCGCCATCGACCGGCAGCGTGTAAATATCACCAAGCATATCAAACACTATCCAACGGCCGTCCGGCGATACATCGAGCGACATCCAGGTTCCTTCGTTTGTGGTAAACCTGATCGTTTCCGCCGGTTTCATTGGCAGCACTTCGGGCTTTTTTTCGTCTTTCTTTTCGTCCTTTTTTTCATCCTCTTTATTTTCGTCCTGAGCTGTCATGGGCAGAGGCATTGTGATAAAAAGGATCGTAAATAAAGCAAAGATTTTTTTCAACGGATCAGCAAAACGCATATATTTTTCCTCAACATTTTTTTGGACGGCGTATAGAGCAAAATCGGCAAGAGCCAACGCCACATTCCAACGTACAGGGTAATTTAACCGATATGAGATACGCAGGGCAAGAAAGTTTGTTTCAGTAATATTGACATGTCGATGCAATCGACATATTCTCTGAACGTGTCGATAAAACCGCAAAACATCGACACATAATCCTGTATATGTTTATCCGATCGACATATCTGCGGAATATGCCAAATCGACCCACTGATCGATGGAAACGGCAGAACGGGCAGAATAATAAACAGCCTTTTCCTGACAGAACGTGACCTCTTCACCCTGCCGGTACTCTACCTTGGTCGATTTATCCTCGAGCATCGAACGTCAACCCGAGAAAAGTTGTTTGTTCACCCGAAATTGATGAGGCTGCTTTCATTGGATCCGAAAGGCTTCTAGGCATATTCCGTTCCGTAAAAATATTCTAATGGATGAGAAAATAAGCATTATCGGCGGCGGGCTGGCCGGGGTCGAAGCGGCTTGGCAGGCGGCGGAGATGGGGGCGTCTGTGCGGCTGTTTGAGATGCGCCCCGTGCGGCAGACGCCCGCGCATCGGACGGACAAACTGGCGGAGATCGTCTGTTCTAATTCGCTAAAGACGGACGAGCCGGGTTCGGCTCCGTATTTGTTAAAAGAGGAGTTGAGACGCGGAGGATCGATGGTTTTGGACGTCGCAGCCAAAACACGCGTTCCCGCCGGTGCGGCATTATCAGTTGACAGGATTAAGTTTGCTGAAATGATAACCGGCCGTATCGAGGCGCATCCGAATATTGAGATCGTCAGGGAAGAGGTGACGGAGATCCCGACGGGCAAGCCGGACGCCTGCGCTCCTACGATAATTGCGAGCGGACCGCTTACGAGCGAGGCTTTGACGGCGGAGATAATGCGGCTGACGGGTGACGACCAGCTTTATTTTTATGACGCGATCGCACCTATCGTGGCCGCGGATTCGATCGATATGACGGTTGCTTTTAAGGCGGCACGCTATGGCAAGGGCGGCGACGATTATATAAATTGCCCGATGTCGCCCGAGCAGTACGAAGTTTTTTATAATGAATTGATGGCCGCAAAAGAGGTGCCGCTAAAGCGGTTTGAGGAGACGCATTGGTTTGAAAGCTGTCTGCCTATCGAAGAGGCCGCGCGGCGTGGCGTCGATACCCTGCGTTACGGCCCGATGAAGCCACGTGGGCTTCCTGACCCGCGGACGGGCCGCGAGCCCTGGGCGTGCGTACAGCTAAGACAAGAGAATTTGATGGCCGACGCTTATGGCATGGTCGGTTTTCAGAACCACCTGCGGTACGGCGAACAGGAACGTGTTCTAAAGTTGATTCCCGGTCTCGAAAATGCAGAGTTTTTGCAATTCGGACAGATACACCGTAATACATTTATCAATTCACCGAAAATTTTGAATGAGTCGCTCGAAATGCGTGCAAATCCGTTTATCTTTTTTGCAGGCCAGATAACCGGCGTCGAAGGCTATGTCGAATCGGTCGCCACCGGTTGGCTCGCGGGCATAAACGCCGTCCGCATTTCCCGTGATCTGCCGATGATGAACGCACCGCAGACATCCGCCATAGGCGCTCTCTGCCGCTATGTCTCAAACGTCGATACAAAGAATTTTCAACCGGTGAATATTACCTTTGGTTTGCTGGAGCCGCTTCCCGTTGATCTGCGCAAAAAATACCGAAACAAACGCGAACGGCACACGGTCCAGGTCGAAAGGGCGTTGGCTGACTGGGATGAATTTATAAATAAATGCGTAGAGATGTAGAGATCACGTTTTTTAATCAGAACTGAAAAACTGAAAAGATGTAAAATGAAATTTATCGTATGAAGCAGCCTCCGTTAAAATTTTTGCATTCCGACGGTTCGTTGATCGAACTAAAACTCACATATTTCAGGCGAATTTCGACGGACGATTTGATAGCATCGTTAAAGCCGGAAAAAGAGGGAGCATTGAAAACGACAGAGGACGGAACGATAATGGACGGACATCATCGCATTAAAACGCTGCGCGAACGGGGTGTTGACGTCGAAAAGCTACCGCGTGAGATTTGGGAAAGAATAAAATGAAAGCCGAAGTTTTTTGGATGGGAGAAAGTTATCCCGGACGCATCGCCCTCATTCCGCGTCCGCGTGGCGGCGAATGGCTCGAAGACGAGGCGGCTGCGTGGTCTAAGGCCGGTCTTGACGTCATTGTTTCGATGCTTGAATCAGAAGAGAACGACTGGTTTGAGCTAGGCCGCGAAGCCGAATTTTGCGCTTCATCCGGAATCGAATTTATTTCAATTCCGGTCAAGGACCGCAGCGTTCCCAAAGTGGATGAATCGTTTTTGCAGATGAACGAACGATTAAAAAATTTACTTTTAAATGGCAAAAACATAGGAATTCATTGCCGTCAAAGCGTTGGACGAGCACCGTTGATGGCGGCGGTTTTGATGATATCTTTCGGCGTCGATCCAACCGAAGCCTTTCAAACATTGAGCGTCGTTCGGGGTGTTGAAGTTCCCGAAACCGACGAGCAAAGAAAGTGGGCAAACGAATTTGCCATGGAGTCGTCCATAGTTTTGGCCTGAAAAATTGCTATCATCGCTACGATTTTCGTCTATTTTTAATGAGGCAGGCAGAGGATGCCCGATTTCCGGCGGGGCAACGGGCGGTGGGGTTTGTTAATCAAACGAGTGGATTAAATATGCGGCGTTTTATAAAACCGGGTTCGTTTTTGATTATTGTTTTTGCGTTTTCTCTCACGGCCTACGCTCAGTCGGCGCGCGTTAAGCCTGGTGAGACGCCAACGCCAAAACGGATCGAGGGGCCGTCGGTGATTTTTACTCCAAAATCCGACAAGTCCGATCCGAAAAACGGAATTCTGACGCCAACGACACCCGATGATACGATTAAGATCAGCTCTGTCTTGATACCGATACCTGTCTCGATATTAGACGCGAACGGCCGCGCGGTCACAAATCTGCAGCTAACGGATTTCGAATTAAAGGTCGATGGCAAGCTGGTCGAGATCGGTGAAATTGCAAGATCCGAGACGCCGATTCGGCTTGCGATGCTCTTTGATAATTCATCAAGCGTTTTGCTCGCCCGCGAGTTCGAAAAGGATGCGGCCATAAGGTTTTTCCAACGGGTGGTCAGGCCTGACAAAGATAAGGCTGCTCTGTTCTCGGTCGCCGACTACACGCGGCTCGAACAGCCGTTTACGACCGATATTTTGCAATTGACACAGGCGATCGAGATGTTTCCCACACCAAAGGGGGCGACTGCCCTTTTTGACGGTATCATCGAAGTGGCTGAATACTTAAAAGCCGCGAATGGCCGCCGGGTCGTCGTAATTATGTCTGACGGAGAAGACACATACAGCGATCTGAAAAACACGCTCGACGTCGTTATCAAATCCCTTCAAAATAACGATTGTCAGGTCTATGTCGTTAAAACAAAAGACTTTGAGAATTATAAACGAACCGGTGTTCGCGGCGGGAACGCCAACATCCGGGCCCTCACGGCCGAGCGCCGTATGATCGAGATAGCCCGGCAAACCGGCGGAGCCGTCTATTCGCCGATCGACGAAGACGAAATGAAAGAAGCATTTGACCGCATCTCAGCCGAACTTTCGCAGCAATATATTCTCAGCTATTACCCCGAAGATGATACCGATAAACGCGGCGAATTTCGCTCGCTCTCGATTGCGGTAAAGGTAAATCAAAACCTGACGGTCCGCACCAGAAAAGGTTATTACGTCGGCAGGAAGTAAATCGAATTACCCAGACGCGGATTGATAAAGGCAAAGCAAAATGCTGTCAGGAAAATCAGGCTCACCCCAAATAGAGCGGCACGCGCGTGCAAGGCAGCTTATTCAGATAATTAAACCCGATGGTCGCCTAAAATGCTCCAGGAAAACCTCGCACAATTCTTTCAACACCTTAAATACGAGCGTAATTTAAGTCCGCATACGCTGCGTAATTATGCGAGCGATCTTGAGCAGTTCAGAATATATTTGTTCGGTGCCGAGGGGCGTGACGATCTGCCGGTTGCGGAAATTGACCGGTTTACGATCCGCGAATGGATGGCCTCGCTTCACGGCGGCCACAAGAAGACCTCGGTTGCCAGAAAGCTCGCAAGCCTGCGGACATTTTTTCAATTTTTGATTCGTGAGGGTAAAATCGAATCAAATCCGGCCAAACAGGTCGCGACGCCAAAGATCGAACGTAAATTGCCAAATCATCTGACGATCGAGGACGCGGTCAGGTTTATCGAAATGCCGGACATTAACACCGATCTCGGTCGCCGCGACAGGGCTATCGTCGAGTTTTTATATGCGACCGGCATTCGGGTTGGCGAACTCGTAGGCATAAATCTCGCTGACGTAGATTTTCGGGAAAAGATGGTGCGGGTCACCGGCAAACGAAAAAAAGAACGTGTCGTCCCGTTTGGCGAACCGGCTTTGCAGGCCCTTTTGCTTTATCTCGAACAGACCCGCGGCACTTTCCTAAACGAATGCCCTGAAGCCGGACGCGATTTGCAGGCGTTATTTCTACACCGTCGCGGTGGCCGCCTAACGACCCGTTCCGTCGGGCGTCTCATCGATAAATACATCAGGCTTTGCTCGGATATTCACGCTATTTCGCCGCATTCGCTTCGGCACACCTTTGCCACGCACCTGCTCGATCAGGGAGCTGATCTCCGCGATATACAGGAACTCCTCGGCCACGCCCGCCTCTCGACAACTCAAATATACACTCACGTCTCGATGGAAAAAATGATCGAGGTGTACGACCGGGCGCATCCGAAGGCTTAAGCGGGAAATTCGGACAAAGCACGCGCCCGCGGGGTTGAAAGCTGTAGAAGGCGCAGATCTTTTGGCGAATCGACGTCGAGGGCCGCTTCTTCCATTTTTATCGGACAGACGTCTTCTCGGCTGCGGATTAGTTCGCGGGCGCCTTTGTCGCCTGTAAGCGTCAATAGATCGTCGAATACACAGCCGGAAAACAGGGCGGGTACGCCGGTGATCCCGTCGTATTGGGCGGCGATGATGGCCGAATCCGACTGCCGGAATGCGGCGGTAAGGTGATCGATGTTTTTCGCGTTGACATTCGGTTGATCGCAAAGCGTAATTACAACAGCGTCGAGATCTGGTTCCAACTCAATTAGTTTTAGTAAACCCGATCTGATCGACGAGCTCATCCCCGTCTGCCAATTCTCGTTCTCTACAACGTGGATCGGAAGGCCTGATATTTCGGCAGCAAAAATTTCGGCCTCCGCTCCGATGACAACCACGACCGGATCGCATTCAGAATCTATAAGCGTTTCCGCGGCGCGGCGGAGCAGCGTTTTTCCGCGAAAGCGGACGAGCTGTTTAGGACGGCCAAGACGGCTCGAACCGCCGGCGGCCAAAAGCAACCCGCCAATTTTTCGGGCGTTATTTATGGTCATAGATAGAACCTTCGCGGCTGCGCAGATGGCCGCCGTGTCTATTCTTATATACGCTTTGAATCTCGCCGATGATCGATAGGGCAATGCCCTCGGGTGTGTCGGCTCCGATGTCGAGGCCGACGGGTGCGTAAAGGCGCGCGAGTTGATCGGCGTTTAAGGGTTGGCCATCCGCCGCAAGCTCGTCAAGCAGCTGTCCGGTACGGGTTTTGGGGCCGAGAATACCGATATAGAAAAGATCGGAGGAGACGAGTGCCGGTAAAACAAGACGGTCGCGGGTGTAATTGTGCGTCATTATGACGGCGGCGGTACGATTGTCTGTGTCGATTACCGGGCTCTCATCCGCATTTTGGAGCAGTAATTTCTGCGCATACGGAAATCTTTCATTTGTCAAAAACAACGGGCGATGGTCATAGACCGACACCTGCCAGCCAAGTTCCGCCGCTATACGAACAAGCGGAACGGCGTCGGCCCCGGCACCAAAAAGCAATATCGCGATTGGCGGCTCAAAATCACCGGACGCTTTTCGATCGTCATAAGCCGCACGCATTTTTGCTATCAAGGAGCTGCCTTTTTCCAAAGGTTCGAGCCTGATGCGGATCACACCGCGGCAACCCATATTCATGCTGAAAACGGAATTTTCGTTATCGGTTGTATCGTATGTGAAAACCTCAGCGGCTCCGCTCGCCAGAACTTTTTTTGCACGTTCAAGGACGTCGGCTTCGAGACAGCCGCCTGATACGGTGCCAAATGTTTCACCGTTGTTGAGAATCAGCATCCGGGCACCCGGCAGACGATAACCCGAACCGCGAACATCGATAACGGTCGCAAGTATCGCTTTTTCGTTATCGGCAAGCCTGTCAGCAGCACGTAAAATTTCGGTGATCTCTTTCAAGGCAGCTTAAGGTAAGTTACGGATATGGCTGCGGCTATTCCGGGCACGCACCGCCGCCCGCCACCCATTCCTCGATCTTCGCCGAAAAATCTTCAAAACTCATCGGCGGCAATGTACGGCCGTTGCCGGGATTCCAGGCCCATGTGACAAGCGGGTCTTTCTTTTGAATGTGCTCCATTGCTGCCCGGAGCGTTTTGTGGCCGCCATTGCGGGCTGGATTTTTGAAATTCCGGCACAGCTGGCCGGCGGTCAGCCCCTGAAAGACCATCTTCTGATTGGCGGGCGGCATATGCCAATCTTTTGACGTACCGGGCGGCATATGTTCGCCTGCGAGATTTTCGTTTTGATGACACGTTGTACAGGTCATGCCGTAAACGCCCTTGCCCTCTTTGCCGCGCGTCACTCCCTGAGCATGCGGGATCATTTCGTCACCTTGCGTAGGAATGTCACCGGCCGGATGGCAATTAGCACATCGTGCTGAAAAAAATACCTTTACGGCCTCGTTAAAAGCAGCTTTTGATTTTTCCGGGTCGGGCGCACGCGGGATGTCGGCGTCATTTACTACTGACGATTCAACCCGGTTCACCTGGTCAAGGCGTTCTGACAAAGCGAAGCCGGCCAAAGTAAGACAAGCGGTGAAAATGACCAGGAGTTTTACAAGATTGCGATTCGTCGGAACGAATGTACGCAGTCTGCGGGTAACTTCAGAGATTTCCATTTTAATTTCTCCTTGACGTTTGGCGAGTCAGGCCGCCTACAGGCGCGACACCGCGCAATTCAGCCGTATTTATCGGCAGACTTCTCAGCCGCTTACCGGTCGCGGCAAAGATCGCGTTAACAAGTGCCGGTGCGATCGGCGGCGTGCCCGGTTCGCCGACGCCGCCGTGTTTTTCGGTGCTTGGGACGATATAGGTATCGATTTTTGGCGTTTCGTTCATCCGAAGCATTTTGTAATCGTAAAAATTATTTTGCTCGACGCGGCCGTTTTTTAATGTGATCTCGCCGTAGAGCGCCGCCGTGAGGCCGTATATTATTGAGCTCTCCATTTGAGCAACAACCGTGTCCGGATTAACGACCTGCCCGCAATCTATCGCACATACAACCCGATGAACTTTCGGCTTGCCGTCTTTACCGACCGAAATCTCGGCGACCTGGGCGACATAGCTGCCAAAACTCTCGTGAACCGCAAGTCCCCGAAAAATGCCCTTTGGCGCCGGTTTGCTCCAACCGGCCTTTTCGGCGGCAAGTTTTAGAACGCCGGCGTGACGCGGGTGTTTTGCGAGCAGCGACAGGCGAAATTCAAGCGGATCTTTCTTTGCGGCTAAAGCCATCTCATCTAAAAAACACTCGGTCGAAAACGCCGTATGCGAGCTGCCGACGGAACGCCAAAAACCGACCGGAACACCCGATTCCTTTCTGATCCAATCGACCTGTAGATTCTGCACGTCGTACGGGAGATTGCTCGCGCCCTCGACCGAGGAATCGTCAAGTTGATTTTCTCCGAAAGGCGCCCCGAAAAAAATCGGTGCAAGCGGTGCGATGATAGATGAATTGACGATCTGCTGATCCCAAAATACCGGTTTGCCCGCCGCATCCAGACCGGCTGACATTTTATTGTAGGTCGCGGGACGGTAAAAATCGTTCTGCATATCGTCCTCACGCGTCCAGACAACCTTAACCGGCCTGCCGACCGCTTTTGAAAGTGCAACGGCATCCATAACGTAGTCGATACCGATACGCCGGCCAAACCCGCCACCAAGCAGGGTGGTGTTTACCGTTACCTTTTCCTGCGGAATACCGAGTGTTTTTGCAACCACGTTTTGGATGATCAACTGGCCCTGAATCCCCGACCATATCTCACAGCTTTCCGGGCGGACGTCGGCCGTTGCATTCATTGGCTCCATCGTGGCATGTGCGAGAAAAGGTGCATAATAGACCGCTTCCATGGTCTTGGCCGCCTTTGCTTTAGCGGCCCCAACGTCGCCAATCTTTTTTGCCTCGATGCGTTTGCCGCTGTCGGCTGCGGCCGCGTAATCGCGATAGATGCTTTCGCTCGAGACGTTGGCCATCGCTCCCTCGTTCCAGACTACTTTTAGTGCGTCACGGCCTTTTTTCGCGGCCCAGTAACTATCGGCCACAACACCGACGCCATAACCAACCGGGACAATATGCCTGACGCCCTTGACCGCTTTAGCCGCGGCGTCGTCAACGCTCTTGACCATGCCGCCAAAGACCGGCGAGCGAAATATGGTCGCATGAAGCATGCCCGGCACAACGACGTCTATACCAAAAATACCGGTTCCGTTGACTTTGCTTGCCGTGTCGAGCCGTTTTACCGGTTTACCTATAAATTTAAAATCTTTCGGGTCTTTTAATTTTGGATTGGCGGGCGGCGTGATCCTGGCCGCATCGGCGAGCAATTCTCCGTATTTTGCAGTACGCCGCGACGTCGGATGAAAAACACTCCCGCCCGACGCACGACAGGTTGCCGGCGGAACACCCCATTTTTGAGCCGCGGCCATAACGAGCATTTCGCGGACTGAAGCAGCCGATTTTCTGAGAGGATCAAAGAATGCCTTGATGCTCGAGCTCCCGCCCGTTATCTGGCTGCCAAGCAGCGGATTTGCAAAAGCCTGTCCGGCGGGGCCTTGTTCAAAACCGACGTCTTCCCACTCGACCTCGAGCTCGTCAGCAACGATCATCGGCAGCGAGGTCAGCACGCCCTGTCCCATTTCCGATTGGCCAACCGTTATCGTGATCTTGCCGTCGGGAGCGATCTTGATAAAGGCATTCGGCTGAAAATCGGCCGCCGGTTCCGCCGGTATATTAAATCTTTCTTCGGCCCGCGAACGCGTCGGTAAATTTAAACCAAAAACCACCGCTCCGCCGGCAATTAAAGTTGCCTTAATAAATGAACGTCGATCAATCCCGTTTGTCATCTCATTTACCCCTGTTTATTGCAGCCAGTTTGATCGCGCTTCTGATTCGGTTATAGGTTCCGCAGCGGCAGACGATGCCGGACATTGCCTGGTCGATGTCGGTGTCGGTTGGCCTTTTGTTTTGTTTGAGCAAAATCGCAGCGGACATGATCTGACCGGATTGGCAGTAGCCGCATTGCGGCACATCCTCGGCTATCCAGGCCTTTTGCAGCGGATGCGAAACATCCGGCGAAATTCCTTCGATGGTCGTGATCTCTTTACCGGCCGCGTATTTCATCGGCGTCACACACGACCGTCTCGCATCGCCGTCAAGATGAATGGTACACGCCCCGCACTGCGCGACCCCACACCCAAATTTTGTCCCGGTTAACCCGATGTTGTCCCGAATGACCCACAGCAAAGGCGTGTCCGGGTCCGCGTCCACATCATATTGTTTACGGTTTACGCTGAGTTTTGTCATATTGATTACCTCACCATCCGCCAAACTACCTGAAAAAATCGGCTATATTCACCTGAAAGGGTAACGATTATTATAACACGGCACAGATCTATTTCAACGACAAGCTTTGAGCCTTCAATTAACAATCACAGCCGAGGATCAAAGAGCTTTGCAAGGATAGCAGGGCCAATGCTAAATTCTGCGGCCTCAGTCGTTCTGCGGCTTAACGTAAATAATCTTCCAGCCGGGTCGATGCATCTGTCTTTTCGTCGCGGTATTTGACGATTATCGGACAATAGATCGAGAGGCCGTTCTCTTTGCCAAATCCTTTCGTAACGGTACGTGAACCTTGAACGACGACGGCGCCGGCGGGTATTTCTAATGGTTTATCTCCTTCGGATTTTATTATCGTTTCGTTTGGAAGATCAAAAACGGGCGTCGAGCGCGTCAGGATAACGCCCGAAGCCAAAACCGCCCGTTCGCGAACGATTGTGCCTTCGTAAATGCCTGTGTTTCCGCCAATCAAAACATCGTCCTCGATAATTACGGGAACTGCGCCGACCGGCTCAAGCACCCCGCCAATCTGGGCGGCCGCGGATATATGCACCCGCTTACCGATCTGCGCACACGAGCCAACCAAAGCGTGCGAATCAACCATCGTGCCTTCGTCCACATAAGCTCCGACATTGATATAAGCCGGCGGCACCACAACCACGCCCGGGGCGACGTAGCTGCCGTCGCGTATCGCGGTTCCGCCCATCACGATCCGCACTTCGTCATCAAGTGTCATAGGCCGCAATGGAAACGTATCTTTATCAAAAAATTGAAATGTCTCGGTCGGTTTCGACATTTCCACCATTTTACCCATGCGAAACCCAAGCAAAATCCCCTGTTTCACCCAGGTATTCGCCTGCCAGTTTCCGTCCGGATCCTTTTCGGCGGATCGAATTTCGCCCAGACGCAGAGCGGACTTAAACTCCTGGAATATTTCGCGGTCTTCCGCCGAAAATATTGATTTTGCGGACAGGGCTTCGATCTCTTCTTTAAGGCTCATTTATTTTTTCCCTTCCTGCAATCGGCCGTGCTTTTTTAGTATCAATTTCAAACGGTCATGCGGCAGAGCATAAACCATGTTTTCGTTGTAACCCTTCATTGTTTCGGCGGCAACTAAAGCATTGACGATCGCTTCTTCCGTAGCCTGAACGGTCGCTTCGAAAATGGGATTTATCCTTTCATTCGGCAGCATAACAAGCGTCGCAAGGCCTTTTTCCTCTCTTGCCCCTGCCGCATTGGCGGTTGAAAAGGCGATAAAAATATCTCCCGATGAATTACCTCCCAAGCCGCCCATTAAGCCGATTCCGAGCGACGCCCTTTTGACAACACGCTTTAATTGATGCGGCAAAAGCGGTGCATCGGTTGCAACAACAACAATAATGGAACCGCTGTCGTCATCCTTTTTTCCTTCAGCCGGCATTAGATCAGTGATCTCCTTGCCGACCGGAACGCCGGCGATCTTCAGCAGCCGGCGGGAACCGTAATTCGCCTGAACCAGAACTCCGACCGTGTAACCGCCTTGCTCGACATTTAATACCCGCGACGATGTTCCCGTGCCGCCTTTGAATTGATGGACGATCATTCCCGTGCCGCCGCCGACGTTTCCCTCGGCGATCGGCCCGGCTTTTGCCGAATCCAGAGACTGAAAGGCGTGCTCTTTCTTTACATGAAAGCCGTTTATGTCGTTCAGAAAACCATCCCAAGTTTCGGCGACGACCGACAGGCTGTAATCGCCGGAGTAACCCGCACGTTTGCTTCGCTTTGTTCCCCATTCGATCACGGCATCGCGGACAATGCCGACGCTGTGCGTGTTTGTAATCATCACAGGCCCGCCAAATCCGCCGGATTCTTCCAACCATGTTGTGCCGGTCATTTCGCCGTTGCCATTTAACGTAAACCAAGCGCCGAACAGTGCCGATGCGTGATTTTTCCCCTGCGGAAGAATGGCGGTAACGCCGGTGCGGATTGCGTCTTTTCCATCGCCGGAAATAAGTGTCGTATAACCGACCTCGACGCCCGAAACATCCGTGATCGCGTTAAACTTTCCCGGTGTTCCGTCAAAAGGAACGCCCAGATCGCGGGCACGGGGTTTATTTGTTTGGGAAACAAGGCTCATACTAAAGAGTAAGATCGCG
The DNA here is from genome assembly GCA_041747575.1 of Pyrinomonadaceae bacterium. Classification (GTDB taxonomy): domain Bacteria; phylum Acidobacteriota; class Blastocatellia; order Pyrinomonadales; family Pyrinomonadaceae; genus OLB17. The sequence continues at coordinate 2,577 of JBGTEX010000052.1, read as the reverse complement.
GAAAATACCGCTAAGCTTATTTTGGTCATTGACAGCTCCTTTTTGTATTCGATCGAAAATGTTTGTGCCGACATTTCCGAACCGCCCGCATAGCGGGTGACAGAATGTGGCCCATAGCGAAAGCTATGAGAAAACAGTTGACACAATGATCCAAGCTATCGTAGATAGTGACAGCAACAACGAACCCTGCCGCCCGCTACGCGGGCTGATGATCGATTTCTCGTTATTGTCTCATACCGAGACGGTATGGCTACACGCTTTTCGGCCGTTGCACCGCCTGAACACTTCCGTCCAAATTCGAACTTTACACCGCCTTTATACCCGATTCAGCCATCGCGGATCTTAATACGGCGCGTGATTCGTTGGTGACCGGAACGAGCGGCAACCGCAGATTTTCCTCGAGCAAACCCATTTGCGCCATAACAAATTTACACGGTGCGGGCGAAGATTCGATAAAATTCGCCTCCATCAAAGGCAAAATTTTGTAATGTATCCTGCGTGCGAAATGGAATGAGCCGTTGAGCGCATGATCGACCATTTTCACCGTCTCTTTCGGAATCTCGTTGGCACAAACCGAGACCAAACCGTCGGCTCCGAGCGATATCAGCGGCAAGCTTGATGCATCGTCGCCCGAAAAAAGCTTAAAATTCTTAGGCCGCTTTGCGATTATCTCCATTATCTGCGAATAATTCCCCGACGCCTCTTTGGTGGCAACGATATTTTCGTGTGCATCGGCGAGCCGCAGTGTCGTTTCGGCTGAAATATTTGACGCTGTTCGCGAAGGCACATTGTAAAGCACGATCGGAAAACCTTTTACCGACTTTGCGATCTCCGAAAAATGGGAAAACAACCCGTCCTGCGTCGGCTTATTATAATACGGCGCAACGATCAAGGCGGCGTCCGCACCGGCCTCGCGGGCAGCCCGTGTGTGTTCGATCGCCTCTGCGGTGCTGTTCGTACCCGTGCCCGCAATGACCTTTGCACCCTGTTTTTTCGCAGCCTCGACGGATAGGCGAATGACATGAGCCTGCTCCGCCGAAGACTTCGTCACACTTTCGCCGGTCGTGCCGCACGGCACCAGCAGTTTTACACCGTTTTTGATCTGTCGTTCGACCAGTTTCTGAAAACATCTATCATCTATCGAACCGTCGGTTCCAAAAGGCGTCACAAGCGCCGTTGCACATCCCCGCAGCCAGTCAGCTTTCATCGTCATAAGTCAATTCAAGATTAACATAAAACAGGCATTCTGATTTCAACTCGCAGACAAAAAGCGTGAAAGTGGCAAACCACTTTCACGCTTTCGGAAACAACGAAACCCCCTTGATTGAACGGACTAGTTCAAGGCCTTGTCAAAAGCCTTTACATAATCCTCTCTCTTTACGTTGTTCGACGTTTTATAAACAACTTTCTGATCCTTCAAAACCGCGACGGTCGAGGTTTTGCCATTAAAGTCATTATAAAATTCGCTCAAGCCGAGCTTTTCGGCTTTGGCTTTGGACGCCGCTTTGGTCGCATCGTCGGTAACGTCAAAAACAACAAAGTTGAGCTTTTCTGAATAGCTCGACCTGACGTCATTAATGACCGGGTCAACGCGCTTGCAGTACGGACACCAATCAGCCGCGATTATAGCCACTATCGGACGTTTGTCATCCATCATCGCATCATCTTTCATCATCGCGTCTTTTTTCATCGCCTCGTCTTTCATCATGGCGTCTTTCTTCATCGCATCATCCTTCTTCATCGAATCCTGTGCGGACGACGTCGAAAAAGAGAAAAGCGTAAAGATCGCGACGAAAAGCAGGGCAAACAGTTTTTTATTGGATTTCATTTTTATACTCCTGGCAAACTAGAATTAGAATTAAACAAATCGAGAATTTTCCCGTGAACAAACTAAATATGTTCATCCGGTGTGCATTTATTCCCAGAAAATATTTTTTTATGAATTATTTTTCTTGTTTTGGTATGCCTTGGGTTTCTATTCTCACATCTTTGCTTTTACTTTTTTGTATCAGAGACTCTAAAAATTAATTCGGTGTTGTTTTCAGGCTGTTTTCAGCCGACTCTGATTTTAAGTTTTGCAATTTTCGGTTCTGGCTTGCCACCAATGCGCGATAAGCGAAAACCGCACCACCGATGCTTCCAATAAACGAGCCAACTACGAAGCCAAAGGAATTAAGTGTAGGAAATATAATTTGAGCTATAGCGTAAACTGCATACAAAAAGGCGTAAAACATTAGACCTGTCAAAGCTGCGTTCAACAACGGATGGTTTTGAGGAAATGTTTCCGAGCCGGCGACAACAATCACAGCGATTAAGGTAACGACAAAAAGCGCGGCGAATAAACAATAATGATACCTTCAAGCATAAATTTTCTTTCTCCGCCCTTATCATAGCAAAGCAAAAAACCCTTACCCGCGACGGACAGAGGCGGCGACCGTTGGGTATTCTTCGGACAAGCGACAGATAAAGACGGCAAATCTAAAAACTTGCACATCTTCAAAGCCGCGAGTGTGCCAATCAAAAGACACACGAAAGTTCGAGCAAAAGCAAATCCGTACTCGCCTGAATGGGAAACTT
>JBGTEX010000051.1:0-127743 GCA_041747575.1 Pyrinomonadaceae bacterium | reverse complement strand
CGGAGTAATAATCGATTCGACCCAGCTAAATCCGTATGCACAGGGACCGCGTCAGATACTGACGATCACGTTCACAATTGCACCGAATACACCGACCTCAACATTCCCGGTAACCTTTAGCAGTTCGCCGGTATTCCAGAGCGTATCGAATGTATTTGCGGTCAACCTCCCGACGGCATACGAGCCAGGCAACATCGCTATCGGTTCGACCGCCGCCGGGGTCGAGGTCACGGGCAGGGTTTTGACACCCGATGGGCGCGGACTTCGCAATGCGACGGTCTCGATCATCGACGGCCAGGGCGTCGTGCGAACCGCACGGACAAGCTCGTTCGGATTCTACCGATTCGAGGACGTTGAAGCAGGCGGCTCGTATGTGGTAGGCGTAACCTCAAAACGCTACCGCTTCGCCTCACGCGTCCTCCAGGTCTTCGACTCGCTCTCAGAAGTAGATTTCGTCGGACTTGAATGACCCAAAATTGTCGCCCGCTAACGCAGCAAGGTTCTGATCCCCAAAGTCAGAACCCGTTGCGGAGGCAGGGACACTGACGATTTAAAATATTTCTTCGGGCTATGCCCGTCTATTTGCGGAAAAACTTGCTTTTCCGATTGCCGTTTTTTTTGACTTGCGGCTATGCCGCCGTCTGACCGGCGGCATAGCCGCAAAAAAGGGTGAAGGGCTATCGGTGAAGCAAGTTCACCGCAAATAGAGCGGCAAGCCGCGTGCAAAGTTTACTTTTCAGAAAATTACCACACCAGTCCGCTAAAAAGCGTGAAGGACTATCCAGGCTGTCTCAAAAGTCAGGATTTTTGGTTTTAGCTCCGAAGGAGCGGAATTTTTGTAGTACCGGTCCAAAAAAAAGTTAAAGCTCCGTAGGAGCGGCATGTTATTAATTCGCCTTGGGTTTAATGTCGCCCCTAACGGGGCTTAACTTCTTTTTTTTGTTCTACAAACATTTCGCTCCTCCGGAGCGAGTTAAAATCCTGCTTAATGGCTTTTGAGACGGCCTCCGCAACTTACCGGCCTGTTAAGACTGGAAAGTCTATGAATCCGCGGGGCGGCTTGATTATCCTACGGCTTATCCGGGGTCGGCGTCGGGGTGGGGACGGGTTCGTCGTCGTCCAGGATACGCACTTCGGTGCGGCCGATCGCATAGTTGGTATATTTTATCCTCATCCGGAGTTTAATTACCGAGCCATTGTCAAAAACAAGTTCGTCATCCGACCGGGCGTCCGACGGGAACCAGTATTTGCCGTCGATCTGCTCACGGGTTGTTTCGACGACCGGGAATTTATTTTTCTTTGTCTCCGGTACGGCTTTGCCTTTCGATTTTACGATCATCAGGTCATCGACGTCTATCCATAAACGGCCGGTAAACAAACGTTGTTTTGACTTATCCGGGTCGGGAATAACCTTTGGCGTCACGTCAAAAACGTAGAGGCTCAGTTCGTCGATCTTTTGTACGCCGACGTATGAAAATTTATATAGGGAAACCGTCTGCGGATTTATGGCAAACGGGGTGACGCCGCCAAGATCCTGAAGGTCCTCGGGCGTGAGAAAACCCGGCGGCGTGGTCGCGACCGGTGCAAAAAGTATCTTTTCAAACCGCGTGCCGTCCTCTAAAATGCTCATGAACGAATCGCGCCGATACGTTCCCGCGATTTGCCCGCCGAGGCCGATGATATTTATATTTGCATAGCGGTTAAAAACATAGCTCGAGAGAGCATCGCGAAAATTGAGTTCATTTTCAGTGACTTTTTTTAATATGCGGTCAATGTCGGCTGCATCAAGATCCTGTTTAACGACCCGTCCGGTCTGACCGATAGCAAGGGATGTAAACAAAAATGTAACCGACAGAAAAGCGAGAAATTTTTTCATACATCCAGATAGATGCGGCAAGCGGCCTGAAAGTTGACTACAAGTGCATACGGGAATGTGCGCATGGCTCCGGGCCCCAGATTTTAGATTTTAGATTTTAGATTTTAGATTTTAGAATTTCAGATTTCAGATTTTAGATTTTAGATTTCAGATTTCAGATTTTAGATTTCAGATTTTGGATTTTGGATTTTAGATTTAGATTTTAGATTTCAGATTTCAGATTTTAGATTTCAGATTTTGGATTTTGGATTTTAGATTTAGATTTTGGATTTTGGATTTTGGATTTTGGATTTTAGATTTTAGATTTTGGATTTTGGATTTTAGATTTAGATTTTAGATTTTGGATTTTAGATTTTAGATTTGGGATTTTAGATTTTAGATTTCAGAATTTTGAATTTTAGTTCGAATCGACAAAATCGACCTTAACCTTATGCGGAATAATGCCGGCTTTGTGGCCTTCGGCGAGGAGGCGTTTGACGGCTTCGCGGCCGCGGTCGCCGTAGTCGAGGGTAAGGTCATTGACCCACATAGCGACAAACCGGTCGGCGAGCTCCGGCTGCATGTCACGGGCAAACTGCATGGCGTATGAGAGGGCGTCTTCGCGGTTTTCCATCGAATATACAATGCTGGCGTGCAGATGTTTCGAGACCCGCTGCATCAGGTCACTGCCCAGATCTCGGCGAATCACATTGCCGCCCATCGGGAGCGGAAGGCCGGTTTTTTCAAACCACCATTCGCCGAGGTCCAGGACTTTGTAAAGCCCCAATTGGTTATAAAACAATTGTCCTTCGTGAATCAGCAACCCGGCATCAACATCGCCTTTCTGCACCTTTTCAATAATCTGGTCGAACGGCACAACCGTATATTCAAATTCCGCATTATAAATCCGTAAAGCGAGATAAGCGCTTGTCAATTCACCGGGAATTGCTATCCGCATCCTGCCTATCTCACCGGCATTTCGCGGCTCTTTTGAAACGAGAATCGGGCCGTATCTATCGCCGATGCTCGCGCCGTGCGGCAGTAGGGCATATTTGTCAGCGACGTAGGCAAAGGCGTGAAAGGAGATCGCCGTTACATCAAAAACACCGTTTCTCGCGTCTTCGTTTAGAGTCTGAATGTCCTTGAGCGTGTGCTCAAATTTTAAGCCGTCGGTCTCGAGCTTATTGGTGGCAAGCCCGTAAAACATAAAGGCGTCATCCGAATCCGGAGAATGAGCAACGCTGATCGTTCTATTTTCGGGAGTTTTCTTATCGTTTACTGACATAGGTCAAATCCGGCAGGTGTAAAGATTGGTATCGTATAAAACCTTTATTTTACCGTTTTCAGCGTGTTTGGCAAATAGGTTTTGTAACTCTTTTATCATCTCGTCGGATATGGCGTCATTCTCATCCGGCATATACGATGACGAAAACATTCGGCCCCTGAGACCGTCAAAATCAAATATTTGAAAGTTTTGAAAGGTCACCGAATCGAACTGTGCCTGAAAAAATCCGGCAAGCTGCTCGGTATTTATATTTTCGTGCCGCGCTTTTTGATAGTCGTTGGCGTATTTGAGCAGAAAAGCCTCGTATTCGATAAGAAACGGAGTAGCATTTAGCTGGCGCTCGTTCCAGATCAATACGATATGGCCGTTCGGTTTTAGGATTCGGTGAAATTCATCCGGTGTTTTTGCTACATCGAACCAGTGAAACGCCTGTGCGGCGACAACAAGATCAACCGATCTATTAGGTAAAGAAGTACGCTCGGACGTGCCGTTAGCAATCGAAAAATCCGGAAAATCGGTCAAAAACTCTAACGCCGCCGCCCGCATTGCCGCATTTGGCTCAATGCCCTTCACCGTGTTGCCATTTTCCAGAAACAAGTGCGATGAAATTCCCGTACCGCAGCCGATATCCGCTATGATCGATTCGTTTGTCAAACCACATTTGGCTTCGAGATAACTGATTATCTCGTGCGGATAGCCGGGGCGGTATTTTACGTAATTTGCGACGCGGTTTGAAAAACGTTCGACTGATGTTTTCATAAAAACTCCCGTTCAGGAGCAGATCTGGCGGCGGGCGGCAAAAATGCCCGCAGACCGGACACCAAACTCTCACTTACTCAGACGGTTATGGCACCTCGTTTCCGGTCCACTGCGATTTTTTCGAATGAGGAATGTCAAATTGATCCAAAATGCGAAAACAGAGATGTTCGACAAGATCATCTATAGTTTTTGGCCGGTGATAAAACCCGGGACTTGCGGGCAAAATGCGGGCACCGGCATTTGTGAGCTTTAACATATTTTCGAGATGCACAGCGTTATACGGCGTTTCCCGCGGAACAAGCAAAAGTTTTCTGCCTTCTTTAAGACAGACGTCGGCGGCGCGATGAATAAGATTCGTCCCTGCACCCGAAGCGATCGAGCCGATCGTACCCATCGAACACGGAACGATTATCATTCCGATCTGTTTGTTTGACCCCGAGGACGGTTTTGCTGCAAAATTATCAAGCCGCCACAGACGGATCAATTTCGAATCCGGCGGCAAAACAAGCCATTCATTTATCATAGCGGCGGTTGCATCCTTGAGATTCGCACCCGTTTCGACTTGAGCAACGGTCGCTGCCGTCGCGGACATTATTAGATTTATTGTCTCGACGACCCCGCTCGACGCAAGTAGCCGGAGCGTTCGGTGAGCATAGATAGTGCCTGAGGCACCCGTGATTGCTAAAGTAAGTTCCATAGGTGACGGTAAGAGTTTAGCCGTATGATGCAAAAGAATAAAGCGGTCGGGGAGCGTTTTTACGAAAGCCTAAAAGCAACGGTTGAGCTTAAAAAGCTATCTTATGATTGACACACCTTTGGCGGGAACCGACGATGAGCCGGTTGCCGCAACGATTTTACAAGGTAAAATCCGTACAAATATATATGCGTAAAATCCGATTTTTATCGATAATTCTTTTATCGCTTGCAGCGTTTTGCTTTGGTGCTGCCGCTCAAACAACCGGAAAATTGCCTGTAATCATTATTCCCGGCATCTCAGGCTCACAGCTTGTAAATCCGGAGACGGGCAAAACCGTTTGGTTTAGCGTCACGCGCGACAAGGGGGACGATCTGCGGCTGCCGATGACGTCGCCCGTTTTGTCGAGAAATACCGATACTCTCGTGGCCAGGGATATTATTCGTGAGATCGAAATACCGGTTCTCCCAGATATCGAGGTTTATAAAACGCTGATCGAGGCTCTAAAGCAGCGGGGCTATGCCGAGGGAGACTGGAGCGATCCGAAGGCGTCGGATGTTTTTTACGTTTTCCCGTACGACTGGCGCCGCGACAACGTCGAAACCGCACGTCTCCTGATCGGGAAAATGACGGCGGCCAAACGCTCTCTCAAAAATCCGAAGCTTAAATTCGATATACTCGCGCATTCAATGGGCGGCTTGATCGCCCGATATGCTGCTATGTACGGCTCTGCTGATCTGCCGCGCGGCAGTTCGGCTCCGGTTTTGACGTGGGCTGGAGCCAAACATATTAACAAGCTTATGATGTTTGGAACGCCAAATGAGGGGTCGTTCGGATCTTTTGACGCGATTCTAAACGGATATCCCATCATAGCCGGACGCAATTTACCTTTTATCGACGATTTTCGGCCGGGCGACGTGATAACAAACCCTTCGATTTTTCAATTGATGCCGCACCGTTCAACGGCTCGCTTTTTGGATGAGAACCTACAGCCATTAGAGGTCGATATTTACAATGTCGAGACCTGGATCAAATACGGTTGGGGAGCGCTGTCGGACCCGAAATTTTTGAGCAAGCTCAAAGATGCAGAGGCTCTGGCCGTTACAAATAAAGATATAAAACCCGAAAGCCCCGGCAAAGACGCAAATATCGATGACCTTACATTGGCACGCACGACCTACGCACAGGTGCGGGCCTATTTGTCGTCTGTTCTAGACCGTACAAGACGCTTTCATCAGGCACTTGACGTCAAGGCTAAGAGGCTCCCCATCCAGCAGTATGCGTTTGGCGGAAACTGTGAGCAGACGCTCGACGCCGTCGTACTGATCCGTGACGATAAGAAAAATCGCTGGACGACACTCGTCGATGCAAAGGATATAAAGACGTCCGGCGGTAAAGAAATAAAAAAGGAAGAAGTAAAAGCCGCCATGTTTGCAATCGGTGACGGTCGTGTAACGCAACGCTCTCTGCTGGCCGAAAGCAACGTTCCAGACGTCGGCGGAACACAATTAACGTCGCGCCCGTTGGCCGCACCGTTTCTCGTATGCAGTTCGCACTTCAAACTTTTTCTGGAAAAGCCTATCCAGGACAGCTTTTTGAGCGCGCTGATCGTCGAAAAAACTGATCAGCCCTAGAGCGGTTACGGATTCGATTAAGCAGCCTTTTCAATTCCGTATCTCGAGAGTTTCAGGTACAGCCCGCGGCGGGTCAGGCCGAGCTCGGTGGAAGCCCGCGAGATATTCCAGCTATGACGGGCGAGGGCGCTTTTAATGATCTGCATTTCAAGTTCGGAGACTGCCGATTCGAGCGTGCCGCCTTCGCGGATGTTTGTAAATGGCGAAACCACGCCGTCATACGAGGCAATCGGTTTGACATTGGAACTTCCGCCAAATGGCGTCAGCGGTTTGGCGCTTCGTTTTAGTTCGGGCGAAAGGTGTTCGGGGGTTAACACCTCGTTATCGACGGCTCGGGCCACAAGCCGCTGAACCTCATTGCAGAGTTGGCGGACGTTGCCTTCCCAATTGCACACCATCAGCATATCGATCGTCTGCGGCGTGATGGTGAGATTCCGCTTGCTAAACCGCGTCGCAAAATGATTTAAGTAATAATTCACGATCGGCGGAATCTCGGAGCGCCGCTCGCGCAAGGGCGGCACGCGAAGCCGGATGACGTTTAGACGATAATATAGGTCTTCGCGAAATGTGCCGTCCGCAACCTTGTCCTCAAGCGGCATATTTGTCGCTGCGACGATACGGACGTCCACCTTTAGCGGCGCCCTTTCGCCAAGCGGCTGTATCTCGCCCTCCTGTAAAAAACGAAGGATTTTAGGCTGAACGTCGATCGGCAGATCGCCGATCTCGTCGAGAAAAAGCGTACCCTTGTCAGCCGTGCGGATCGTTCCCGGCGAATCGTTGATCGCACCGGTAAAAGCTCCGCGCCGATAACCGAAAAGGTGAGCGTCGGCAAGTTCCTTGGGAACCGCCGTGCAATTGAATGGTACAAATATCCGATCTTTCCGGTTTGAGATTTTGTGGATCGCCCTTGAGACGAGCTCTTTTCCCGTACCCGATTCGCCCGTAACGAGAACCGTAACATCCGACGACCGAATCTTGTAAACTTCGTCAACAAGCTCTGTCATTCCCTGCGACGAATGGATAAAACCGGGCATCAGACTGTTCGACGTGTACGGGCTGCTTTCAAGTTCGGTCGGCGGCGATTTGTCTTTTTTGCGTAAGGCGATTACATCCATACCTAATTCGACCACGCGCAGAAGCGGTGCAAACGTACTGTTATCGCTCAAAACCCCGCCCGTTTGCGGATAGATCATCAAAACTGCGGGCGAGGCAGCCGATGACCCGCGCAAATCGAATAATGCAATATTCTTTGCACGCTCAAATGTTTTTTCATCGCCGGCAGACCGTGCCTTGTTGAGCTTGCCGACGAGGTCGTTACTCTCGTGTGGGGCATAGCCGTGCGTTATAAACGGATAAAGGCGTTTATGTTCGTTGTACTCGGCGATAATTATCTTTTGTGCATTGCTTTCCTGCTGAAGCACCGCGAGGAGTTCGCGGAACAACAACTCGCGTGACGCGGTGGCTTCCGCCAGGCGAACGGTGAGAAGCTGCGAGACAACGGAATTGGTGCGCTTTTCCGTACGGGTGCCTGCCGATAATGATTCCGCTTCCAAACGTTCGAGTTCCTCATAAACCGCGTCAGAGCGGGCATTGAGTCCGAGTTTCTTAAATATGTCGTACGCCGAGGTCAGGTGCCGCTTGATCCGAAGCGTATCGCCCGTTCTGAGATTAGAACCAAGCAGATGATGCACGAGTCCCGTGTAATAGAGATCCTCGGCCGCCTCAAATATCGTCAGGCTGCGGCTAAAATGATGAATGGCAAGCTGATTATCCTCTTCCGCAAGAGCCGCGAGCCCGCGTATTCGCTGAATATTGCCAAGCACAAAAAAATCGGACGACGGATCGCTCTCTTCGATCACGCTCAGAGAATTTTCACATTCTTCGATACCGCCAAGCTGCAGATGGCTCTCGGCAAGCACGAGCCTGGCCATATTTGCATAAAGTTTGTCGCCTGCTTCGCCAGACCGTTCGATGGTTTCGCCGGCTTTCTCTATCGCCTTCTTAAAGTTGTTTTGGGCCAGATAACAGCGCGAGAGGTTGCGCATAGTCTGGATAATGTACCAGTGATTATTATGTTTTTCGGCAATTGCGACGCCTTTGCTCAGCCAGGTTTCGGCTTCATCAAGTTCGTCACGCAATATTTTCAGCTCGCCGAGCGAATCATAAATCCCGGCCAAATGCCCGTATTCCTCGCGTTCGCCGATTTCGAGGGCCCTTTTTATCATCTCTTCGGCCTTTGACCAATCACCGATAAGCATGAGGTTGATGCCCAGATTGTTATAGGCGACAATTGAATTTAGTGCGTGCGCCGTCTGTCCAAAAAACTCGATCGATTTCTCTAAACAGGCTACACCGTCCGCCGGCCGCCGCAAAAACCAGTATGCGCCGGACATATCGGTATAAAGTTTGCCGAGCATAAAAGGTGCCGAGTTTTCACCAATTATATTGATACCAAGCTCAAAATTTTCGAGCGCCGCTTCGCTGTCGCCTTGCCGGTGATAACTGTTGGCAATCTCGCGGTAGGACTCGGCCATTCCGAGCCAATTGCCGTCTTCGCGAAAATGATTGAGGGCCTTTTCCGCAAAATTGCGGCAGATAGGTAACTCAGCCAGTTTCCGGTAAACGCGGGCGAGAGCGATATCAACGCTGCCGTAGAGACGCTGTGTTTCTGCCGCCTTTGCCTTTGCACGGGTTTCTTTTAAAAGCGTAACCGCCTTTGGCGGGTTACCGATGTTGTTAAAGGCTATTGCCAATTGGGTGCTAACCCTGATCTGTGTATCGGTTCGCAGGGGAACGAGATTTGTCTCGTCCTCATAGGCGCTGATCGTTTCGAGAGACTCTTTGTAACGACCGGCGGTTTCGAGCGTAAACGACAAAAGACGCTCCAAATGGGCGCGGTTGTCAGGCGTATGCTTGTAAAGCGCGATCGTATCTGAGAGTATTTTTTCGGCCTTGTCCGACAAACCCTCGCGCAGTTTTTGACCGACGTTTCGAAAGATGGTGTCGAGATCGTCGGCTGATATTGGCCGCAGGGACGAATTGCCGCCGCGGGCGGAACCCGAGTGAGACAACGTTGATGTCGTAGCTTTATCTTTTTTCATTTGCCGATGCCAGACAAAATGTCTAATCGCGGCCGGTTTTCAATTCCCGGCTCTCAACAAATTGATTTATTGATTACTAAGTAAACAGCGCTATTGAAATTTAGCAAATTTTACGCCATAAGTCTATAATTTTTTTATGCCCGAATTTTATGACGTGATTGACGGAGCCGATGTTCTGACCGAGCGTGAGACAAAGCTCAAAAAACCACTGCTTTACAAAGTGATCTTGCATAACGACGATTTTACGACAATGGAATTTGTCGTATTTGTCCTGCAGTACGTCTTTAATCGCGACGACGTCGAAGCATTTTCAATTATGCTGAAAGTTCACAACGAAGGCCTCGGCGTCGCCGGCATTTACCCTTATGAGATCGCAAATATGAAATCGGAAAAGGCTATAAATCTGGCAAAAGCGAGGGAATATCCTTTGTTGTGTACGGTGGAGGAAGAATAGCGCAATTCGGACGGTACTTGTGCTAAAATTCGATGCATATGCCGACTGTCCTGCGCATTGGTCCGTACAGATTCTTTTTCTATAGCAATGAGGACGGAGAACCGCCGCATATTCACGTGAAAACAGACGGTAGCGAAGCAAAGTTTTGGCTTGAACCGGTCTGGTTAGCTTATAATTATGGATATAGAGGCGATCGATCAGCTCACCCGAATTGAGAAGCTCGTGATCGAAAATCAAGAATTGTTTATGGAGGCATGGAATGATTACTTCGATGTTGAATAGATCAGCCGCTGTCAGGGCTTACGTTCCTACATCCGCGACAGCGACATCAGTTGAATTTGACGAACATTTGATGCACGTCCAACTCGCGGACGGACGAATCATCAGCGTTCCCCTAATTTGGTTTCCGCTCCTGAACGACGCTACGCCCTCGCAGCTTAGAAACTGTGAGATCAGTCCGGCAGGAATTGGTTTGCATTGGCCGGAATTAGATGAAGATCTCTCCGTCGCAGGACTATTAGCCGGAGCCGATCTACTTGCTGGATGAACGCGGAAGGTGCGGGCATCGCCGGCATCTCCTGGACTATTTAAACGGAGGTTCATCAGCGTTGGGTGAAAAACTGCTTAAAGGGGACTTGCGTTCAAAATCGATTGAGCGATTGCGAAACTATATGTTATGTAAGTCCCAAGCAATAAAATGGCTTGGGACTTTTTGATTTTATTAATGTGCGAACAAATTGATTTAAAGAAGACAGTTAACCTACCAAAGACGGATTTTGCCCAAAAGGCTAATCTTGGGCTGAGTGAGCCCGCACGGCTGAGGAAATGGACGGAGATGCGGCTCTATGAAAAAATCGGCGAAGCTCGGCGCGGCCGCGAGAAATTTATTCTTCACGACGGGCCGCCGTATGCTAATGCGGATATTCATATCGGCACGGCGCTCAATAAAATACTAAAAGATTTTGTCGTAAAGACGCGGTCGATGATGGGTTTTGACGCGCCGTATGTGCCGGGTTACGACTGTCACGGATTGCCGATCGAGACTATTGTTGAAAAAAAGCTGGCGGAAAAAGGCAAGAATAAAAACGATCTGCCGGTCGCGACGTTTCGGCGGATATGCCGCGAACACGCTTCGACGGCGATGAACAATCAGACGCGCGACTTTCAGCGGCTTGGTATTTTGGGCGAATGGAAAACGCCCTATCTGACAATGTCGCCCGAATACGAGTCATCAACGGCGCGGCTTTTTGGCAAATTTCTCGAACGCGGCTTTGTCTACAAAGGCCTGCGACCGGTCTATTGGTGCATCCACGACCAGACCGCGCTCGCCGAGGCTGAGGTCGAATACAAAGAACATACGTCACCCTCCGTTTATGTTAAATTTCCATTGATATCCGATCCGGCTGAGATTGATTCGGCACTAGCAGGTAAAAATGTGTTTGTCGTTATATGGACGACGACCCCGTGGACGCTTCCCGCCAATCTTGGCGTCACGGTTCATCCGGATTTTGATTATTCTGCGATTGAAGTTTCAGATGCCGAAGTTTTTATTGTCGCGTCGGAACTCAGCAACGCTTTCGCTGAAACCTGCGGGTTTGCCGAGTTCGAAGAGATAGCACGTTTCAAAGGGGCAAAGCTCGACCGGCTCAAAGCAAAACACGCCTGGCTCGACCGGGCATCGCTGCTGATGAATGGCGACCACGTTACCTTGGGCGAAGCGGACGCCGAGGTCGAGCTCGACGTCCGGTTTGAAAAGAAGAGCAGCAAAAAATCGGGTACAGGATGTGTTCACACGGCTCCCGGACACGGTGCGGACGATTTTGCGATAGGAAAAAAATACGGGCTTGAGATATATGCTCCCGTTGATGCGGCGGGCAAATTTACCGCCGACGTCGAGCATTTTGCGGGGTTGAGTGTTTTTGAAGCGAATCCTAAAATCGTTGAATTTTTGCGCGAAAGCGGAGCCTTGCTTAACGTCGAGCAGTATAATCATCGATATCCACATTGTTGGCGATGCAAGAACCCTGTGATTTTTCGCGCAACGCCGCAATGGTTTATCTCGATGGATGAGATCACAAAATCTAATGATTCGTTCGAAAAAACTAACGAATCGGCAATAGGGCTTCGCTCGATGGCCCTTGATGAGATCAAAACTGTGCAATGGAACCCGTCTTGGGGTGAAGACCGGATGCGTAATATGTTCAAGGGGCGCCCCGATTGGTGTGTATCGCGTCAACGTTCGTGGGGTGTGCCGATACCGGTTTTTTACTGCCGAGGCTGTGACGAAGCGGTTGCCGATCCATTTATAGTAAATCATGTCGCCGATATTTTTGCCAAAGAAACGGCGGATGCGTGGTATAACCGGACGGAAAAAGAGCTGCTTCCGGATGGCTATAAATGCGTGAAATGCGGCGGCAGCGAATTTAGAAAAGAGACTGATATTCTCGACGTCTGGTTTGATTCAGGTTCGAGCTGCGTCGCGGTTTTGGAAACGCGCGGTGATACGCTGAGATTTCCGGCGGACGTTTATCTCGAGGGCGGCGATCAGTTTCGCGGTTGGTTTAATTCGAGCCTGATGTGCGGCCTTGCGGCTCACGACACGGCGCCGTATAAGCGGGTCGTGACTCACGGATGGGTCGTGGACGGCGAAGGCCGTAAGCAAAGCAAATCTATCGGAAATGTAACGGCTCCGCAGGAAATAATTGACAAATCCGGAGCCGAAATCCTGCGTCTGTGGGCGGCCGCGGTCGATTATACCGAAGACGTCCGATGCTCAGACGAGATACTGTTGCGGGTGGTTGACGCTTACCGCAAAATGCGAAACACGCTGCGGTACGCATTGGGTAATCTGTCTGATTTCGATCCTGAGACAGATTATGTCGCTGCAGATCAAATGCTCGAGATCGACCGATGGGCGCTCTTGAGTATGGATGATGCGACGTCAAAAGTGCTTGAAGCATACGATGCGTACGATTTTCAGTCGGCATACAACACCATCTATAATCTATGCACGGTCACGCTTTCGGCACGTTATTTTGACATCATAAAAGACAGGCTTTATATTTTGGCGCCAAAGTCATTAGAGCGGCGTTCGGCTCAGACCGCGCTTTTTCAGATCGCCGATTCGCTCTGCCGTTTGCTCGCTCCGATACTCGTCTTTACATCTGACGAAGCTTGGGAAAACCTGCCGGGTCAGACGGTGCCGTCGGTTCATATCGCCGAATTCCCAGAGCGGAATGCCGACCTCCCGTCCGCGAATCAAGATGAGACGCAGGCCGGAAATCTGAGGTCAAATTGGGGACGTATCTTCGCCATCCGCGATGAGGTGCTAAGATCGCTCGAAACCGCGCGTATTGACAAAATGATCGGCTCCTCTCTCGAGGCAAA
The DNA here is from genome assembly GCA_041747575.1 of Pyrinomonadaceae bacterium. Classification (GTDB taxonomy): domain Bacteria; phylum Acidobacteriota; class Blastocatellia; order Pyrinomonadales; family Pyrinomonadaceae; genus OLB17. The sequence goes on along the minus strand of JBGTEX010000051.1, from coordinate 114,574 downwards.
AGCCATCCTGACAACCGATGCCGCGACGACGCGATTTCTGCTCGATTATTACGATCAGCTTCGATACATCTTTATCGTCTCGCAGGTCGAGGTCCACGAAGGCGCCGGAAACGCGGAAACCCTTGTCCGCATCGAAAAAGCCGACGGCCAAAAATGCGAGCGGTGCTGGAACTATTCAACCCGCATCGGAGAATTCAGCGATTACCCGACCGTTTGTGAAAGATGTAATGATGCTTTGACGGAGATCCGCGTAGATGCTTAGGCAAATCAAATAAATATATTTATGGATTTGCGTCTTCTGAGTTATGAATAAACTTTTTTACGGCGACAACCTTGCGTAGGGTATTACGGCCGGAGACCGGTTGAAAGATCTCGCGGACGTCCAGGAAATGATAAAATTAAAAAAGCTGGACGAAAAATTTGGCGAAGCACTGCACGGATATGTGCGGAAAAAGTATTTTGAGCTGCACAACGCCGTTCAAAACGCAAACTATTTAAAAGAGGAGTAATGCCAAAATCGCCGATCATTAAACAGGCGGCCAGACCGAAAAAATCACAGTGACAAAAAAAGACTTTATCTGGAAGCTAGCCTACCTTGCGATCGCGGGGGGCGTATTTTTGATCGATCAGGCCAGCAAGGCTTGGGCGATACGGGTTTTACGTAATGATGACGACCGGCCTATTATCGCGGGCTTTTTAAATTTTGCGTATGCTCAAAATACCGGTGCGGCGTTTTCGATTCTCGACAATCAGGGTAGCGCGGGGCGTTGGGGGTTATCTGCCGTAGCAATCCTTGCGGCGACGCTTGTCCTATATTTCTTCTGGCGGACGCCGCGGTCTGACGACCGGATATTGGGAGCATTGGCTCTGTTGCTTGCCGGTATCGTCGGCAACGTCACGGACCGCATACGGCTCGGCTTTGTCGTAGATTTTATCGACGTGCAGATCGGTAATTGGCATTATCCAACCTTTAACGTTGCGGACGCCGCGATCTGTGTCGGTGCTTTACTTTTGATTATTGATATGTTTCTGGTCAAGAAGAGTCGGCAGCCGGCCGAAAGTGACGCATAGGTTATATGCAAATTGCTTTACAGAAATTCACGTCCCGCTCCTGAGAGGTTGTGTTTTTGGGCGAGATACGGCTTTCTCCACTAATTAACAACTCAAACCGGCGATTAAGCGTCTATAGAGTGTTAAAAGAAATTTTCTCTCTCTAATTTTCGGAAAAATAGGCAAGTATATGAATATATGAAAAAAATTTTATTTATTATGACCGCTATGATTTGTTTTGCGGGAATAACAAAAGCCCAGCCGCGGCCGATTGTCAGAGGCGCGCCGTCCGCGGCGGCACAGGCCCAGGGGTCGTTCGAAGCCCGATACGAAGGCGGGCTTTTCGGGGCCAGCGACCGGGAAGACGGCATACTCAAATTTGATGACGCGAACGAGCGGGTGGTTTTTTTGCACAAAAAAGATCAGAAAGAAATGTTTGCAATACCGTACGAAGCTCTGGTCGTTATCTATCCTGATTCAAAGGTAAGCGTTTCCAAAACCGGCAATGTTGTCAGCCGTCTGCCGGTACCAGGTGCCGGATTGGCGGGTCTCTTGTCAAAACGGACCAAGTTTCTAATCGTTCAATTTGACGATCCAGAAATCGAAGCCAAAGGGACGGCAAATTTTAAGTTTGACGAGAAGGAAATGCTGCTCAACTTTATAAACATTCTCGGCGAAAAAGCAAAAATGGTTCAGCGTGGCGACGCCTATTACAGAGGCAAAAAGCGCAATATTTTTTGACCTTTAAAAAACCAGCATCGCCTGACCGGATGGTTTTTCCGTCTTCGGTCTTTATCGGTTCTAGTTAAAAATCTGACTATTTTGCAGCACCATCAGCGCAGATCGCCATATTTGTGCTGTAGAATAGCGGTGATCGAGATCGCGGCGGTTTCGGCCCGCAGGATACGCCCGCCAAGCGTTACGATATTGACGCCGGACGCCCGCGCCGACGCTAGTTCTGAATCATCCCAACCCCCCTTTGGCCCGACTACCGCGGTTAAAGTTTTGCCGGCTTTGACGGTCGAGATCTCTGAGCCGTCTCGTTCGGAAAATACAACGACATTGTCCGCGTCTGCTTCCGATATCAACCTGCGAAATGTTGTCGGTTCGGCTATGTTCATCAGCTTTGCACGGCCGGATTGTTTTGTCGCTTCGAGTGTGATGCGGCGCCAGCGTTCGATGCGCCTTGCGGCGTCTCGTATTTTTACATCACCTCGGATGGTTTCGAGCGGAACGAATGCTGCAACGCCAAGTTCGACGGCCTTTTGGACAACCAAATCGTATTTCTCTCCATTTAATACTGTTGCGGCAAGTGTAATTTCGAAAGGCGATTCGGGCGCCGAAGGTGCGATCTCGGCTAAACACTCCAGATCACAACTCTTTTTGCGGATCTCTGTGATATGACACTTAAACTCACGCCCAATGCCATCAAAAACTGAAATTTCATCGCCCGCATTCAAACGCAGCACGTCGCGAAGATGCCGCGTCTCGTCAGCATCGAGCGTAACCGCTTTCTCGTAAAAATTCTCAACTGGTGCGTAAAATCTTCGCATTAACGGAAAAAACGAATGATTCTCTAAAAATCGTTAAAATCTCCGAATCTATTTGCAAAATCCGGTGCCTTTTGTCGCAGGGTAAGCCAGCCGTCAAATATCTCCGGTGTCTCAAGCCATATCCGAAGCCAGTTGGCGATCTCTTCGTTTAGCTCTTTGACGGCGGTGTCTGCGTTTTTCTTTTTAATTTCAGCCACTGCATTTTGCTTGCCGCGAAGTGCTGCTTCGCGGATACGTCTCAAACCCTCTTTGTCATTTTGGCTCTTGTACTTTCGTCTGAGATTTTCCAGATCTCGAATCGAAGCGGCCGTTCTTTTGAGATCTTCAAAATTTAGAATATTCCGCAAAGCGGCGTCATAAGGCCGGTTCGATGCGCGTTCGACATAAAGGCCCATTATTTCGGAATGTCTGAGTTCGGCTCCCTCATCGGCCAGCAGGCGGGCGATCACCATAGGCGATCCGGCCGCCGAACGCCCGTATTTATCGGCAACCACAGCTTCGATGGCCTCGATCTCAGCGGCACCGATATTCTCGCAATCGAGCTTTTCCCAGACCTCAATGATCAGATCGTTTTTTGTTCTGGATAGCCACATGTGCAGACCGTTTATTTTGCAGAAATCATCAACGAGTGAAACCGCCGATCGATTTGATCAAATTTGTTGTCGAATGATCCTTCGGGTCGCCGACTATGGCGATCCGGCCACCGTACTCACGGACAATCTCGCGTTCGGGGACGGTCTCGGCGGTGTAATCGGTGCCCTTTGCATGAAAGTCAGGACGGATGGCACGGATCAATTCCTCAACCGTTGGGTCGTCAAAGATCGTAACGAAATCAACAAATCGCAGAGCCGAAACCATCTCGGCACGTTCATTTTCGGGCATAAACGGACGGCCTTCGCCCTTTAACAGGCGCGTCTGACGATCTGAATTGACGCCGACGACGAGGATATCTCCGATTGCTTTAGCCCCGGCCAGATAACGCAGATGCCCGACGTGAAAAAGGTCGAAACAGCCGTTTGCGAGGACGATCTTTAATCCGTCGGCCCTGGCCGACGCGACTTTGCCGATAAGCTCCGAACGTTCCCGGATAGGTGCGAAATAATCTGGCATAACAGGTACTATGGCGACTGTGTTTTCTTAAATGAATTGTCAAGACCGCTTAACGAATCGAGTAATTCGACTGTGTTTACCGAAGCCGTGCCTTTTTTCATCACGACAATGCCACCGGCGTGATTAGCAATATTTGCCGAATCAGCAAAGCTCAAACCCGAAGCTAATCCGAGGGCGTATGCCGCTATGACCGTGTCGCCGGCCCCTGTGACGTCGACCGGTTCGGTCGAACCGACCACATCGATCTGAAGCGGCGCACGGCCGTCTTCAAAAAGCACCATTCCCTGGTTGCCGTTTGTTACCAAAAGGGCCTTTAATCCGAGGCGTTCGCGCAAGGCGGAACAATCGGCCGATGTAAAATCCTTACCTAAAATCTGCTCGACCTCTTCGCGATTGGGGGTTGCGGTCGTCGCGTTCGTTAACGCGGAAAGCCGAAAACGGGAATCGACGATAAGCGGTATGCCGCGCCTTTCGGCGGTGGATTTTGCGTCTTCAAACAACTCTGGAAAGACCGCTCCGTAATTATAGTCCGAGACGATAATGGCGTCGGCGTTTGCAGATCTATCGGCGAGGCTTTGCCGCAGCGTATTTTTTACGTCGTCAGATATTTCTGTCGAATTTTCATAATCGATTCGGATAACCTGCTGGCGTGCAGCATAGTGGTAACCTGCGAGCACGCGGATTTTTGTCGTAGTTGAAAATTCCGGATCAGCAGCGACATGCCCGCATTCGACGCCCAGCCTCTTCAGTTCGTTAATTAGTAAACTGCCGTTCGCATCCTTTCCGGCGAGGCCGATAAGAATCGGTTTTCCGCCCAGGGATGCAACGTTGACGGCGGCATTTGCGGCCGCTCCGGGAATCGTATTTGTCGTATCATGCCGCAGAATAAAAACCGGAGCCTCACGGGAAACCCGCGAAATCGTCCCGTTTAGAAATTGATCGGCTACGAGGTCGCCAATTATGACAACCGTCTTTTTAGGAAATACTTCCCCGATAATGTGTTTAATATCCACCATCAGTGAAAAACTACTACAAACTAAAGCAATAAACAAAAATGGTTGAAGGCACCGGCCATCAACCATTTAGATAAATTACATACCCGAAAATTAGTGAGTGTCGTAACTCGCCACCGGAAAGTCACCGGAAAGACCGAAAATCGCATTACTGACAATGCCGGTTGAACTGTTCCTGACAAAAAACACGCCTGTGGGATCACGCCAAACTGCTATATCGGTTATGCCGTCGCCATCGTAATCGTTTTGAACATTGAGATCAAATCCTGTAATTCCAAAAGTCTCGGTCATCGTGCCGCCCGAACTTTTTAAGACAAACCATTGAAGAGCAGATTGCTGCGTCGGGCCTTCTCTTAGCACTGCGTAATCTGTCCTGCCGTCACCATCATAGTCGCCCGGAACTACGAGATCGGTACTAACGCCAAATGGAGTGACGGTCACACCGTTGTCACTACTTCGGTGAGTATAAAAAAATGCCTGGCTGTTTGGCGTCGATCCGGGACGCTGAACCGAAAAATCGTATCGACCGTCGCCGTCATAATCACCGGGAGCTGTAAAATCCGTTGGCAGACCAAACTGAAACCCGCTAAAGCCACCGGTAATGCTGCTCTCGACAAACCAGGTCATTTGGCCGCCGCCGCGTCTTACGACGGCCAGGTCCGTTTTGCCGTCTCCGTCGTAGTCTCTGGCGACCGGCTCATCGCCAGCCAGTCCAAACTGACGAACCGTAACCGTCCCGTCAGAGCTGTTGAGTATATACCAGACGCCGTCAATCTCACGAAATACCGCAATATCGCCGCGTCCATCTCCGTCATAATCGCCCGGCGTCATAAAATCATAAGTAGCCAGGCCAAACTGGGCAGATGCAAAACCCCCGCCGCTTTTCAAAACGTACCAAACGTTGTCTGCCGGTCGGAAAATAACGAAATCAGCCCTGTCGTCGGCGTCGGTATCCAACGCCCGACGCAGGCCAGGCTGAGAAAAAACGGGTATTGTCAGGAGCAGCGCTGCTAGACAAAATAGAGCGATCTTGCCGCCCAAAGCCAAAGTACTTATCATTTTAATATTTTCCGATACCTGAAAGGTGCCATTCCCATGTCCGTTTTGTATGACAAACCTAAAACGTATCTGTCATAAGTAAACCGCAAAAATGCGATCTGAAACAAAACGGGCGGCAACCCGCTAAAATCAAAACTATATCCTCAAAACTATGAAATTAGACGCATTTAAAAGCTTTAGAGTTGGAATAGCAAAATTTTTTATTCAATTTCAATGAGCCCACCGGCCAGTCTCATATCAGCGGCCGGACGTTTTGAATAAGCCCCAAAAATTGAATTTTTAGAATTGCTCTTCTAATAAAAAAGAAGAGAAATGGGGCGGCTAGTGGGGCTCGAACCCACGACCTCCTGAACCACAATCAGGCGTTCTAACCAACTGAACTATAGCCGCCATAGCGGATTTTAGGTTTTAGATTACCGATTTTGGATTCAAGAAAATCCTCAATCGCGAATCCAAAATCCAAACCCAAAATTGGAATACCCCCGGCACGGTTCGAACGTGCGACCTACGGCTTAGAAGGCCGTCGCTCTATCCAGCTGAGCTACGGGAGCATATCAAAAAGCAACTTCCAATGTTAGCGATTATCCGATTCTTAGTCAATCGCGCGAATTGTCTCGCGAACAATCTTGATGAAAGCGAAACGCTGCCACTTGAGCGATCAGATCATTCAGCGATTTTTATGCCAAGTTCACTTAGCTGCGAGCTATCCACCTCGCCTGGCGAATCCATCATCAGGTCTTGTGCCGAAGCGGTTTTTGGGAAGGCCATCACGTCGCGGATGTTTTCGGTGCCGCAGAGGATCATGCATGTGCGTTCGATACCGGCGGCGAATCCGCCGTGTGGCGGTGTGCCGTATTCAAGCGCGTCGAGAAAAAAGCCGAACTGCGTGCGGGCCGATTCGGGCGTCATTCCGAGCGCTTTAAAATTCAGGGCCTGCACGTCTTTTTGATGGATACGAATCGAGCCGCCGGCGCACTCATAACCGTTGATGACGGCGTCATAGGCCTTTGCACGCACCTTTCCAAGAAGATGATGTTCGCCGACATTCTCGACGGCGGTCTTGAACATTTCAAGGTCTTCGTCCATCGGCGAGGTAAACGGATGATGGGCGGCGATGTACGTATCCGTCTCGTCATCGTGTTCGAACATCGGAAATTCGGTAACGATCAGGCATTCGTATTTGCTGCGGTCGATCAGGTTTTCGCGGCGGGCGATCTCTCCGCGCAGAGCGCCGAGGGCCGCCGCGACTACCGACTTTCTTCCGGCGACGATCAAAACGGCATCACCTTTTTCAGCATCTGCGGCGGAGGCGAGTTGTTCGACTTTAGGCTCGCCGAGCACCTTCATAAGCGACGAGGTGATGCTCGTGTCAGAACCGGGAGCGATAGCGACTGAGTTCCTATCTCCGCCGCCGGATGCATCGCCGGCTTTGATCCACGCAAGAGCGCCGGCGCCGTAGCGTTTTACGCATTCCTGCAATTCGTCAAGCTGTTTGCGGGAATAGTCCGCTTTGCCCTTAACGACAATAGCCTTTATTTCGCCGCCCTTGGCAAGCGTGTCGGCGAATGGAGCAAAATCGCTGTCGCGCAAATTATCGCTGAGATCGATCATCTCCATTCCGAAACGCAGGTCGGGCTTGTCGCTGCCGAAGCGCCGCATCGCCTCTGCGTAGGTGAGGCGCGGCCATTCGGTTGGCAGATCGACGTCGATCAATTTCAGAACGTGGTTGAACATTCCCTCCATTTCGCGGTAAACCTGTTCGCGGTTTACAAACGACATTTCCATATCGAGCTGCGTAAATTCAGGCTGGCGGTCGGCGCGGAGGTCTTCGTCGCGGAAACATCGGGCGATCTGATAATATTTGTCAAAACCGGAGATCATCGTAAGCTGTTTTAGTATCTGCGGCGACTGCGGCAAAGCGAAAAACTTTCCTGTATGAATACGCGACGGAACGATAAAATCGCGCGCGCCTTCGGGTGTGGATTTGAGCAAAATCGGCGTCTCGATCTCGATAAAAGCGCGATTGTCGAAATATTCGCGGATAGCGGCAACCGCCTTTGCACGCATCCGAATATTTTTCTGCATCCGTGGCCGACGCAGATCGAGATAGCGGTATTTCAGCCGCGTGTCCTCGGCCGCAAGATTCTCAGTACCTGCGACTTCAAGTTGAAACGGCGGCACTTTTGCGTCGTTCAAAATTAAAATTTCGCTGACCTTGACCTCGATGTCGCCCGTCGCAAGTTTGGCATTCCGAGCGCCTTCATCGCGTTTTACAACCTCGCCCCTGACAGCGATAACGAACTCACCGCGAAGATTTTTTGCCTTAGCGTGTGCTTTGTGTGCCGTTTCTTCGCTGACCACAACCTGCGTAACGCCCTCACGGTCACGCAGATCAATGAACGTAAAAACGCCAAAATCGCGCTTCTTCGCCACCCAGCCCATCAATACGACCTGCAGGCCGACGTTTGCCCGCCGCAACTCGCCGTTGGTGTGCGTACGTTCCAAATTTCCCAAGACATCAAGCATAAAAATTTTTACCGCAGATAAACGCTGATGACGCAGATAAGAAAACTCAGATCGAACTATTTCAAATCGCTGATCCGCGTCATCTGCGAAAATCTGCGGCCAATTCCTGATAGTCAAACCATTTCAAGCAGTCTGCTTTCAAGCTCTAGGTCGGCTGGAAAGTTACCGTCGTCGCGCTTGAGTGTGTCCTCCAGCTTTCTGACAAGCGACTGCGTAATAGGAACAGGAAGCACGCGTAATAGTCTTCTCAGGTCTTCCGGAAGATCGACAGCAAATATATCGCCCTCCAAATTCGAATATGAAAAATTGTAGGTTTTGAGCGATTCCGCAAATTTTAGCGTCATCGTCGCCCTATTTTTCTCAGTCTTATTTATATTGACAATTTCCATCTAAATACCACCTCGCCACCACAAACTCGTCGAAACTCCTCAATACTCATCAGGTAAGCCGTGCCTTCCCACGGATCGGCTATTCGCAACAGACCGGCTTCGAAACCTAAAACGTAAACCATGTGGCCGAGAGGCCTGCCTTCTCTGAATACAGCGGCAAATTTTCGAGAGGCTGCTATAATCAAAAGATCGTCCTCTGAAACTATTACGCCATGCCACTCCTGATTGTCAACGATCGTCTCAAGCCTGTTAAGAAGGTGCGCCAAGGCCTTCGCCGTTGTCGTCTCGCCTATTATACCAATCACTTCACCCTGTGTCATCGTAATTCCGCGATCACGCAGCAGCATGACGCCGACGGCGGCGACGCATGAAAATGGTGTCAATTGTTTCTCGACGGCCGGATCGGTACGCTCGTCCATGACGTTCCAAAAGCCTCCGGCACCTGCTAACTTTCTGGTAAATTTCGACATTTACTTCGGGCCTTAAAAATAGAATCTTGCAAAGTAGTAAAGAATTGGCGCATTGAACAAAAGGCTGTCGAGACGGTCGAGGAGGCCGCCGTGGCCGGGAAGATAGGTGGCAATGTCTTTTATTTTTGCGGCGCGTTTCATGGCGCTTTCGGCGAGGTCGCCGAGCACGCCGGCGGCGGCCATCAAGGCTCCCAGCGGGATTGAGAATTGATAAGGCAGTTCCGAAAAAAACGTCAGCGTACAGAGCGCGGCAAAACCGGCTCCCGCCAGAATTGCGCCTACGAGGCCCTCGACCGTCTTGCCCGGCGAGATTATTGACGCGAGCTTATGCTTGCCAAAAGCACTTCCGACAAAATACGCTCCGGCGTCGGAGCCAAAATTTACGATGAAAAAATAGAGCAGCAGATCGGTGGAAAGGCCGGGAACATTTTCAAATCCGACGCGTGTCGAGATCAAAAAACCGCCGAGAAAGACGATATAGAGAACGCCAAGAATCGTCACGCCGATGCCGGTCAGCATTTTTGAAAAGTCCTTTTGAAAACGAAACGTCTGCGAAACAAGGACGGCCGCGATAAACAGGGCAAGTGTCAGAATGAGCAAATCCGGCGCCTTTGCCGGAGCGTCAAAGATGAACGAAACCATCAGCGCGGCCGCTCCGAGATAAGCGATTGAGGCGTCGGCCTTGAGCTCAAGTTTTTTGGTGAGCGAGTAAAATTCAAAAAGCCCTGCCAGAAGCGCGGCCATCGCTATGGCGACAAACAGCCAAACGCTTTGCGGAAAATACCATGGCAAAATGATGGATGCAGCGAGGATCGGCAACGCGACCGCGGCTGTCATAAGGCGTATTTTCATAATATTAAGTCAAAACCCGCCCGCTCACCCGGGCTGGTACTGACTTGTTACTCCGCCAAATCGGCGGTGGCGTTTCTGGTAAGCTATGATCGCCTCAAAAACTTCGGCCCGTCGAAAGTCCGGAAAAAAAGTTGGCGTCACATAAATTTCGCTGTATGCGAGCTGCCAAAGCAGAAAATTTGAGATTCTAAATTCGCCGCTAGTACGTATCAACAGGTCAACCTCCGGTAAACCGTGCGTAAACAGATGCTGCCCGATGTCCGCCTCGGTGATATGTTCGGGGGCTTTGCCGGCGGCGATCAGTGATGTAACAGCACGCCTGCATGCCTCGGCAATCTCGGCTCGTCCACCGTAATTCAGTGCGACGCTCATCACCATGCCCGTATTTGCGGCTGTCAATCTGGTAGCCCGCGCAATTTCACTTTTTACGTCATCGAATAGACCTTCAACGTCGCCGATCGCCTGGAAACGAATATTGTTTTTGTGAACTTCCTTAAGATCGCTGCGAATATATCGTATCAACATCCGCATCAGGCCCTTGATTTCGGATTGCGGGCGTTTCCAGTTTTCGGTCGAAAAAGCATAGAGCGTCACGGCTTTTATTTCAAGCCGGGTGCATGTGTCAATTATCGCACGCACCGACCCAGCCCCGGCACTATGGCCAAAAATACGCGGCTTTCCCTGCATTTTTGCCCAACGCCCGTTGCCATCCATTATTACAGCGATGTGCTGCGGCAAACGTGCCGGATCGATCGCCGCCAAAATGTCAGCTTCGGCGGAATTCGGCTTGACTATATCTGCAAAATTCTCGTGCATTACAACCAAAGCGGAAACACGACCGGGAGGGGTGTGCCTTCTCAAAGCTGAGAAACGTGTCTGGCCAAACAAATCATACCCGCTAAAACTAAAAGTGCTTCCCCGCCGCAGACACAACTTCCTAACGGTCTTGTTTCCGTCTTTCTTTTACGCTGACGATTGCCTCGCGATTTATCGGGCCGTAGATATGCGGATAGATATCACTATTGGTTGACGGCTCGCTGATTACCCGCGACATCAGCCTATCGGTGTCGATCTCAAGTATCATGATAGATTTCTCGTCGCTGTAATATCGACCGATCACACCGTCAAGCTGGCCGGCAAAGCTGCAATGAATAAACCCTTCGATCGCAAGGCTGGCGTGTCTATAAAGGTTATTGTCAAAAGCTGCCCAAATGTCCGGCAGAACTATGTGATAGATAATCATCAGAATTTATTTACAAGCGAATAAACGCGAATACAGAAAAATATGATCGCGGCGTTTCGCAATTATTGCGGGCAAAAAGCTTCTTATATCTTTTACACCCAAATTCTCAATCATAATCCACCCGAAACAATGTCAATCCCTGTGCCGAAGCCGTTTTACCCGCTAGGTCTCTGTTCCCTGTTATGATTGCCGTCTGAATTGTATCACTATCCTTTTCACCACGTCCGACCTCGAGCATCGTGCCGACTATCGAGCGAACCATATATCGCAAAAATCCGGTCGCAGTTATCCGAAACTCGATCATAACGCCGTGCCCCTGATCGTTCCAGCGTGATTCGACTGTAAAATCGAGTACGTTGCGAACGCGCGTGTCGCCGTCGGATTTGGCCGAGGCAAAAGCCGACCAATCGTGCTCGCCTAAAAACAGGCGTGCGACGTCATTCATTCGCCCGACATCCAGAGGCCGAGCTTCGTGATGCGCAAACCTGCGCCAAAACGGCGACATGACCGGACCGTTAACGACGCGGTAGATATATGTTTTTCGCTTGGCCGAGAATCGCGAGTGAAAATCATCGGGGGCCTTTTCGGCTTTCATAATGCGGATATCGCGCCAAAGATTGCCGTTGATGGCGTGTTTGAGTTTTTCCGATGTAAATCTGCCGTTGTTTAGATGAACGTTAGCCACCTGCCCCTCGGCGTGAACACCCGCGTCCGTCCGGCCGGAACCGATCACGCCAACCTCGCTGTCTGCGATCATCCCGATCACGCGTTCCATCTCGCCTTGTATTGTGCGGTCATTTTCCTGCACCTGCCAACCGTGAAAGTCGGTGCCATCGTATTGTATAAGAAATTTGTAGTTCATCCTGGAGAAAAAAGTTTTGAGCTTTTTTTCAGAAAATAATTTGCGTCAAAGTAAAATCAAGACGTTTTGGATCCGTTATGCACAAAGTAATTACAATGTATGTCCCGTTAATACCCTGACTCCAAACATAAATTCTTTTTCTGATTTCTGCTGTATAGCAATTTCAATTCATACGTGTGTTAACCGCAAATGCAAATCTCGCGGGCGAATCGGCATCCATCCGAAGATATAGCGACGGCTCGATCAATTCAAGTTCCATAAGTGCGAATTTTCCGTCAGCATCACGAACAAGATCAACCCTTGCATAGAGCGGTACAGGCCGGATAAGGTCAAAAATAAACCGTCCGGTTACGCGCAGCAATCTCTCGGGTGCGACCGCCGTTATTATACCGCCATGTTCTTCCTGCACACGAAAATCTTCTTTTTTTGGCCTCTTTACGATTGTGTGGCTATAGTCGCCGCCCAAATAAAAAAGCGAAAATTCGCCCTCAGTAATTACACTTCGCATTAAAGGCTGAACCATAAACGAACGCTCCGAAAATACACGGGACAGATCGGCGTCAAATTTCGTCAATCGATATGTGTGTTCGGCCGTCGCGCTCACCGTCGGTTTTATGATCAGCTCGTCCGTATTGAGTTCGGCCATCCATTTATAAAAGGATCGCTGATCGTAAACGCCGTCCCAGACCGTCGGCACGATATTAACGCCTTTTCCGTGGAGATCACGCAAGTATCGTTTATCAAGATTCCATTTTACGATATTGAGCGGGTTTTCGAGCCAGGCTTTTGAGTTTTCGATCGTTTGCAGAACATCGAGAAATTCGGCCGGACGGCTTTGATAGTCCCAAGTTGTTCGAATGATAACGACCTCAAAATCGTTCCAGTCAACCGTTTTGTCACGCCACGAGACGGTCTTCACATGCCACCCGAGATCATTCAGCGGCCCGATCGCAAGGCCGTCATCGCTAACATAGCCCGCCATGTTGTCCATCGACAAAAATGAGCATCGACGGCTCATTTTGCCACCATCCTGCTTCCGGGTTTTACCGGCTCGACACCCAGTGCGCACATTGGACATACGTCCGCCTGATAGCTCGGCACATCGAGATTCACAAGCGAAATTCGCGGGACACCGACGTCTGCCGCGCCGTTCGAGCGGTCAATGATCGACGCAGCGGCTACGACATGTGCTCCGTGGCTTTCCAATGCCGCAATACATTCGCGTGTCGAACCGCCGGTCGTTATAACATCTTCGACGACCAGGATTCGCTCACCTTCCTTAATCGAAAATCCACGCCGCAGCGTCATAACCCCGTTCTCCCGCTCGGTCCAGATAAATCGTTTACCTAATGCCTGCGCCGAGGCAAAACCGATCACAAGGCCGCCGATGGCCGGCGACGCCACTGTATGTATCTGTTCCTCGGCATAATGCGCCGCGAGCGCATGCCCATATTCCGCTGCATCATTCGGATACTGCAACGCAAGCGCGCATTGTAAATATTGACTGCTGTGCAGGCCGCTGGACAGTACAAAATGTCCTTCGAGCAGGGCGTTGCTTTCACGAAAATTATTCAAAATCCTGTTCATAATGGAAATTGCAAAATATTCCCGAATATATTACCAACAAATAGCGATGTGTATAAGGCGGGCAGTTGGCAGTTTGTTCGACTACGGCTAAACTTATATTCGATGATACCGTATCCTAACCTAATTTCCGAGTCATTACTAATAAACGAGACGGTCGCTTTGCTTCGCTCTTTTGGCGGTAAGGCTTCGGCTGTAAGCGTTGTGGATTTTGTGATGAAGATCAGAAAGCCCGACCCTTTAATGGCCAGGCTGTTGGTCGCCGATCTTATAGAACGTGATCGTCGGTTGACGTTAAACGGTGATATGGTTGAGCTTGGCTCTGACGAATTTGATCACCGCGAACTCGCTGACACCGGATTTGTTGTATTTGATCTTGAAACGACCGGGACGCAGACGCCATCGGGCCGTATTACAGAGATTGGTGCGTATCGCGTCCACAGCGGAGTGGTTGCGGAAAAGTTTGAAACACTTATAAATCCGCAGATACCGATACCTCAGTTTATAACCGGATTGACTGGGATAAGCGATGAGATGGTGCGGGATGCTCCGGTTTTTGCCGAGATAGCTCACGAATTTTTGACTTTTATAGGCGATTCGATCCTTGTCGCTCACAACTCCGGTTTTGATATGCGTTTTTTAAATTTTGAGATCAGCCGTGTTTTTGACGGCTATCGAATGGCCAATCCGTGTCTGTGTACCGTTCAGCTTTCGCGCAAATTGCTGCCAAATATTGTCAATCATAAATTAAAAACGGTGGCCGAATATTATTCGATCGATCTGACAAACCACCACCGTGCAAGCGCGGATGCGTACGCAACCGCACATATTTTTGTAAATTTGCTGGCTAAAATGCAGTCACGCGGCATAAACGACCTCGCGGCTGTGCGCAAAATGGGTTCCCGGAAACACGGATATGTCCGCTAAGCCGGAACGGCCTGTTTTACATTTTCGTCCGTAAGCCGAACCTTGAAACGTTAGCCTACACAGGCCGTTCTGACCCTATTTATTTCGTTCCATTGCGCCGGACGCCGATCTTCATCTTTACCAATTCCTCGACCGTGACATTTGGATTATCGGTTTTTGCCTGACGGATAAAATCGCGGTCGATGTTAAATATGCGAAATTTTACTACCTCTTCGGCGGATAAATCAGAAAAACCTTCGTTTTGCAGTTCGGTCAACATCTCAGGCGTAACCTTAAAAATGCGGAACTTCACAATCTCTTCGGACGAGAGATTTGTAAATCCGGCATTTTTCAGCTCCGCCAAATATTCCGGCGTGACCTTAAAAATGCTGAACTTTACCAACTTTTCAAAATCTTTCTCCGCAAAACCCATCTCATGAATTTTTCTCACAAAATCTGCGTCTATTTTAAATATCCGGGCCTTTACCAGGTCTTCCATTTTGAGACCCGGAAAGCCGGAGGCCTTCATTTCGGCCATAAATCGCGAATCGACCTTAAAGATCGCAGCTTTGAACAAATCCTCGACATCGAGCGGTCCCAGATCGACCGATTTTAGATCGTCGGCGAGAGCAGTAGTGACATTGAGCAGCGCGGCAGACAGAAGCCTGCCTTCGACGCCGTCGAAACTCTTGGCGGCCTTTTCAAAATCGAATCCGCGCGACTTCATCGCGTTTACGTATCCTGCATCGGGTGTAAACCTAAATGTGCCGGCGCCTTTGCCGTTTGTAAACGTTCCTTCGCACTCAATAATACCGGCCTCGCGGACAAGCCGAAAATTGACCCTGCCATTCTGCGTCTGCTCGCGGCTCAGCCCCTGTAGGTCGTCGTATGCAAAGTTCGACCCGTGCTGATTGCGATGGCCTTTTTCGGCGCGGCGTTCAAATGACAGATGAATTTTATCGTCATCCGTTCTCTTTTCCGACCCGCTGTCTGACCTCCATTCGCCGGTGATGACGCTCTGCGCGACGATCACGTACGAACCGATCACTATAACGATAAATACAATACTAAAAAAGCTTGCTGTAAAACTGTGAATATTTTTCCGCATCGGGAAACCTCCGTTTTTATAAAAAATTGTCTGCAGGATTTGCATACAAACGAGAAACACCGTGAGCGTTTGATTTGTGACAAGGTTTCTATGTGATTAGCTTTAACAGAATTTGGAACCACTAAAAATCACACGAAATACTACGAAAAAGATGATAAATTTTTAATTTTCCTGTCTTTATCGTGTTATTTTGTGGTTGCTTTCCGCCTCTTCTGACTTTTAAAACATCCTCCCAATAGAGCGGCAAGCGGCGTTATTACCACCCATCATCGACCCTATGCCCGATCATTTCCTGGTTTCAGGTGCGTTCTTGCTTCCCAAATTTCCGGGAAGAATTTTTTTGTCAGCGTTGTCATGAGATAGCCGACGCCTTCGGAGCCGCCTGTGCCGCGTTTCATCCCGAGCATTCGTTCGACCATCAGGATGTGGTTGTAGCGCCAAGAGATAATTAGTTCGTCGTGTTCGATCAGCAGGTCCTGCATATTGTAAAGCTCTGCGTATTTTTCGGGGTGGGTTAATATTTCGACCGTCGTTTCTATTCTTTCCTGAGATGTTTCGACCGCAAAGCCGTCTCGCCCGGCGAGGCCCCAAAATGCGTCGGCGAGCGAACGCCCATTAAACCTACGCACTAGCCGGTCGTGAGCAAATTTATCATCCGCGAATGTGGCCAGGAGTTTCTCGTCCTTTGCTCCTGACACAAACTCGAGTTCGCGAAACTGCATCGACTGAAAACCGCTCGCCGGATTGAGTTTGTCCCTAAACTCGAGAAAGCCGATCGGTGCCATTGATTCCAGTAAATGGATTTGCGAAACCAGGATTCGCTCGATCGATACGACCCCGCGTAAACTGTGATTTGCCCGAAACACCCGCCCCTCGTCAAGCCATTTGATCGTCGCGTCGATCTCGTGGAGGATCTGTTTAAACCAGAGCTCATACGTTTGGTGAATTACGATAAAAAGCAATTCGTCGTGGCTGGCCGGTTCAGAAAGCGTCCTCTGCAGCTCGATCAGCTCACGGACTTTCAGATATTCGTTGTACGAAAGCAAGGAGTTTTTGCCGTATTCAGATGACATAATTCAGATGTTATTTTATCGTAAATATTGACTTTATCTTCTATTATTGGCATATTTATGTCAATTTTTGGCAAATTTGCAAAAAATACAAAAATATATCTTGACAGACGGGCAATATTTGGTTAAATTTCCTTTCGTCTATAAACACAAAAATAATGAGAGTGATGAAGATCTTGCGGTTTAAGATCCGCGGGCTTTTCGGGTGTTGCGTGCTGGATAGATTTTTAAGGCGGTGCGGTGCGAGCTTTTTTATCGGGTTTTGACAAACTGGAATTTCGGTCAAAATCTGGTCAAATTGCGAGTGGGAAATATTTTAGTTTTGAAGTTTTAGGAGGATTTACAAAATGATGTTAAAGGCGATCGGGAAGGTCAAATGGTTTAACAATGCAAAGGGTTACGGGTTTATAGAGCAGCCCGGCGAACAGGATATTTTCGTCCATTACAGCGCCATCGGCGGCGATGGTTACAAGACCCTGCTTCAGGGCCAGGAGGTCGAATTTGAGGTCACCGACGGCCCCAAAGGGCCTCAGGCGGAAAACGTGATGAAAGTCGCGTAGATAACAAAAATTATTTGATATAAACAAGCCGTCTTAAGAGGCGGCATCTTTTTATTTAAACAAGCTCTTCGCCTTTTGCTCTTAGAGTTCGGCGCCAGAGTTCGCGGTACGATGTAAAGCGTGAAACGAGCGTGTTGAAGTAGTAACGCTGGGCAAAGCTCAAACTGCGGTTATCGGCAACGCGTTTGATCTTGGATTCGAGCCGCGCTCGGGCTTCGAGCGGCGGACGTTTGGTCGCACCGTTGAAATAGATATCAAATTCGATCTTGAGTTTGCGAATGTCGTCCTCGAGTCGGCTGAGTTTCAGGTCGAATTCGGCCGCCTCTTCCTTTTTGGTCTGTACCTTTCCGTATAGTTTATTTCCGATTGCCATGAGATAAAGTTCCTGATCGAAAAGGGCGCTGGAACCCTCTTTAAATAAAAACGCCAACAGCATCGAATTTCCACATTTTTGCTATTTTTCGGTTAAGATATTTGTATGTTGCGTGTCAAAACTTCGTCTGCAAATTCAGTTTTACGCAATCTGCCGTCTGTGGACGAACTCCTGCGTTCGCCCACGGCACGGAAAATCGCACCGGACGCCGGTGAATCTCGAACGGCTGCGATCATCCGGGATGTGGTCGAAAGTCTGCGTCAGGAGCTAAGCTCATGCCGAAACAACGATCACTCAAAAGAAGGTTTGTTTGCCGCAGCGGAGCAAAAAATTGACGACCTATGGCGGCGGGAGCGTTCGAGCGGAATTCGACGGGTTATAAACGCAACCGGCGTCGTTATCCACACGAATCTGGGACGGGCACCGTTATCTGAAAATGCACGTCGGTCCGTTGCCGATGAGGCGTCTGGTTATTGCACGCTCGAATATGACATAGAAACTGGCAAACGCGGCAAACGCGGACTCAGAGCCGAGAATTTGCTTGCTGAATTAACCGGAGCCGAAAGCGTTTTGATCGTCAATAATTGTGCGGCCGCGGCCTTCTTTGTTTTGACGGCGTTCGCATCTGGCGGCGAGGTTATCATTTCACGAGGCGAATTGGTCGAGATCGGCGGTGACTTTCGTGTACCAGACGTTTTGTCGCAATCGGGGGCGATACTTAGAGAGGTCGGAACGACGAACCGGACAAAACTTGCTGATTACGAGCACGCGATAAATGAAAACACACGAGTGATTTTGCGTGTACACCCATCGAATTACCGTATCGTCGGCTTTACCGCAACTCCATCGTTAAAAGATCTTGCCGGTTTGGCTCACACCCGCGGTATTTTGCTTTACGAAGACATCGGTTCCGGTGCGCTTATCGATCTGAGCGCAAACGGCCTCGGCGGTGAGCCGGTTGTAAGCGGATCGATCGCGGATGGTGCCGCGGTCGTAACATTTAGCGGCGATAAGCTGCTTGGCGGGCCGCAGTCAGGTGTAATCGCCGGAAAGGCCGAGATTATCGAACGCCTAAGAAAACATCCGCTTTATCGCGTCTTGCGGGTCGATAAGCTTGCTTACGCGGCTCTCGAATCCACGCTCAAAAGTTACCGCCGCGGAGCCGCTCTTACAGAAATTCCCGTACTGCAAATGCTCTCGATGAGTAAACGTGAGATCGCAGAACGCACCGCGGCATTTTCTGAAAGCCTACGCCGAAAGCCTGGCGAAAATCCAAATTTGAGATTTGATATCCTGGACGGATTGTCGGCCGTTGGCGGCGGTGCCGCACCGGCTGTCGAACTGGAAACATCGCTGATCGGCCTGACGCATGAGCAGATGACGGCATCCGGCCTGGAAAAACTGCTGCGAAATGCATCTACTCCGGTGATAACCCGAATAGTAGATAACCGAGTATTGATCGATCTGCGCACCGTTTCAAAAAGTGAAGAATCTGTGCTGTTAGAAATCCTAAAAACCTTGTCCTGATGCGAAATTTAGTTAACCATGCTTTTGTGCAAAATCCTGCATAAAATCGACCAGGGCCACAACGCCGTCACGCGGAAAGGCATTGTAGATCGAAGCGCGAAGACCGCCGATCGAGCGGTGACCCTGCAACCCGTCGAGACCAGCCTTTGCCGCGTTACCGCAAAACTGTGCGTCGAGTTCCGGCGTTGCTAAACGAAACGTGACATTCATCAGAGACCGCACGGCGGGCCTCGCGTGACCGGTATAAAAACCGTCGCTTGCGTCGATAGCATTGTAAAGAATTGCGGCTTTTTCGATATTCCTACGCTCGATCAAGCTCACGCCACCCTCGCCTTTGAGCCAATCGCACACAAGGCCGATCATATAGATCGCCCACGTATTTGGCGTATTTGCCATCGAATTGTTTTCGGCGATCGCTCGATAATCGAGCAGTGTGTGCAGATTTTTTGGTATTCTTTCGAGAATGTCCTCGCGGATGATGACAACCGCAACTCCGCTCGGGCCAATATTTTTTTGGGCTCCGGCGTAAATAATTGTGTATTTACTAAAATCGATCGGTTTTGAAAGAATATTTGACGACATATCGCAGACGACCGGAATATCGCCCGCATCGATGTTGTATTTGAATTCGACGCCCTCAATGGTCTCATTAGCAACATAATGGACGTAAGAGGCATCAGGCGAGAAGGTAAGAGCGTCATGTTCCGGCAGAGATCTGTAATCGTCATCGGCGGTCGTGTAAACGACGTTTATGTTTCCACACCGCCGGGCCTCTGTCAGAGCCTTTCGGCTCCAAAAACCGGTTACGATATAATCGGCGGTTTTGCCGTCCGCAAGAAAATTGATGGGTATCATCGAAAATTGGAGCGACGCCCCGCCCTGCAAAAATAGGATATGGAAATTATCCGGTACATTTAAGAGGCCGCGAAGCCCCTGCGTAGCATTGGCCAATATTTTCTCAAACCTGGCCGAGCGATGGCTTATCTCCATCACGCTCATTCCGGTGCCCTCGAGCGAGAGTATTTCGCTCTGCGCCCGCTCCAGGACCGCGAGCGGCATTACCGCAGGGCCGGCACTAAAATTATAGATTCGATTGTTCATCCTGTTAATGTTAATGCCCGTAAGTAAAAATGAAATGTAAAAGTTCAGGCCTTATTGAAGCGCCCACACCTTTCACGCGCCATAATGCTTTTTCCCGAGTTTAAAGGAACAAGATAACATAAGACCTCTTTAAAAAAGAATTTCAAACCTTGCGATATTTTTTTGATATAGACTCGTTTTTGCTTCGGCTTTTGATCGAAAATGGTTTAGAATACTGTAAAACAACAAACCCTCATAAAAGGTTCTGCATCTTAGAATTGCCAGCAAGGTTGTTTGTGAATTATCGGAGGAATCAATATGTTTCGTAAATCATTAGTTTCATTTTTCTTTTTCGGGATCGTCATTATTGTCGGCGGAGTGACGATATTTGCCCAGAATGCACCCGTGACGGGTAAGGTCGAGTTGCAAACGGCAGACGGCAAACGTGAACCTGTTTCCGGTGCGCTTATCGAGGTTTTTCGTTCCGACATTAAATCGGGGGCACCATCGGCTAAGACCAACAGTAAAGGTGAATTTAGTTTCGCCGGTCTCGCGGTTGCCGGCGAGTTCATACTTTCAGTAAGCGCTGCGGGGGCTGCGCCGACGTTTTTGCCCGGCGTCAAAGCGGGCCAGGAACGGCTGCTGATCACAATGACCCCCGGTGACGGAAGCCAGGCCACCGAGGAACAGATTAGACAGAGCGCTGAAGCGGCAAAAACCGGCAGTACGCAGACGCCTCAGGATGCCGAAGCAATAAAAAAGGCCCAGGCCGAATACGAAGCTGAGACAAAAAAGATTAACGAGAAGAACACCAAAACCGCTAAAACCAATGAGATTATTTCAGCCTCGTTAAAAGCCGGTAACGAAGCATTTTCCGCAAAGAATTATGACCTGGCCGTGTCAAAGTATGAC
The DNA here is from genome assembly GCA_041747575.1 of Pyrinomonadaceae bacterium. Classification (GTDB taxonomy): domain Bacteria; phylum Acidobacteriota; class Blastocatellia; order Pyrinomonadales; family Pyrinomonadaceae; genus OLB17. The sequence continues at coordinate 93,327 of JBGTEX010000051.1, read as the reverse complement.
GAGGGCATAGCCGCGGACCCGGACTACGTTGGCAGCGCTCCTATTTTTTACAACAACCGCGGAACGGCTCTTAGGCTACGCGGGGTTGATGCTTATAACAAGGTTGTTAAAAGCACGGATGTTTCCGAAAAGGTCGCTGGCTTTGGCAGGGTCAGGCAGGATTTTGCCGACGCCTCGACCGGTTACCTGAAATCGTGGAATGTCCTGAAAAATGCAGCCGCGGCGGATATTCCGGACAAGGCTAATTACGACGCTGCAAAACTTGGAACGCTCACCGGTTCGGTTGACACATTTCAAATGTCGGTCAGAACCGAACAGGTTGATCCGGCGACTATCGAAGCCGCAAAAATCCTGATACCCGAATATCTAAAGGTTGAACCGGACGCCGCAAAAAAGGCCGGTGCAAGCCTCGCCATGGCCGATCTGTATCGTGTAGCCGGTGATTCGGAAAATGCAATAGCATCGTATAAAGCGATACTCGAAACATCACCCGATAATCAGGACGCTCTGGCCGGCGCAGGCCTTAGCCTCGTTAATCTCGGCTATGTAAACGATGACAAGACAAAACTTCAGGAGGGTGCGAACCTGCTTCAAAAATTCGCCAGCGTCGCCCCCGATACACATAAATATAAAGACGACGCCGTTGCACTGATCGATACCCTGAAAAAGGAGCAGAACGTAACGCCGCAAAAAACGGCCTCGCCAAAAAAGAAGAACTGATAAACGAAAAGACCGTACCGGTCACCGCTGTAATTGATTTACCGGCCACAGATGAACGCGAATGTGCGTTAGTCTGTGGCCGTTTATATTTTATTCAGCCTTTGGAGCGTCCTTTTTCTTTTCGGCCTCGATCTGCAGAACGATCTTGACCTCGTCGGAAAGAACGGCGTTGGTACCGTAATTGACGCCAAAATTACGCCGGTTGATCGTTGTTTCGGCGGTGATGCCCATTTTGCCGCCGCTGCGTTCGCCGGCGGGCAGCCAACCGGGAATCTGGAACGGGAAAGTAAGCGATTTTGTCACGCCCCGCAGGGTAAAATCGCCGGTCATCATCCACACATTACCCCTTTTTTCGACCTTTGTGCTTTTGAACGTAATATCGGGATGAGCTTCGACCTCGAAGAAATCTTTCGTCCGCAGGTGGTTATCGCGTCCGCTGACGCCGGTATCGACACTCGCGGCCTTTGCGGTAAATTCGACGGTCGATTTTGTCATATCCTTCGAGTCAAAATTTACCGCTCCGGTAAAATCACGAAAAAAACCGGGAACCTCGATCAGACCGTTGTGTTTGACCTTAAAACCGATAAAGCTGTGTGCTTTGTCAAAATTATAGACGCCCGTGTCACCGATCCTGGCGTCCTGCGAAAATCGTTCGGCGAATGTCTTAGTTACCGCTTCGGTTCCGTTCTGCGAAAAAATAACGAATGCGATAAACGCGATCCCCAAAAATATAGAAGTTTGTTTCATATCTAATTGTCTCCTCTTAAATTACTGCTCTCCACTTTACGACGCAGGCAGCCTGACTTTTACCACCAGCGTTAAAAGAGAGTTATAAGTGCCTCTCCATAATTTCTTACGACTTTGGTATTATAACCCAATATGAACCGACCGGAAACACACGAATTTGATCCTTACTACAGCCGATACATTTTGCTCGTCGAGGCAAATGACGTCCTAAACATATTAGATGCACAGGACGGCGAATTATATTCCTTATTCAGGAATGTCCCTGAAGAAAAAGGCGGCTTCGCCTACGCCGACGGTAAATGGACGGTTAAAGAGGTTATCAGCCATCTGATCGACGGCGAGCGGATGTTTGCTTACCGCGTTTTGCGTATTTCACGCGGCGACGATACGCCGATCGAGGGCTTTGAGCAGGACGGATATATCGAGAATTCGAACGCGAATAATCGCCCGTTTGCCGAGCTTATCGAAGAGTTTTCCCTTCAACGGCGATCGAATATGCTGTTGCTGGCCAATCTCGCTGACGAAGCCTCGCGTAAAATCGGAACCGCGAGCGGCAAAACCGTCTCCGTGCGTGCTCTCGCCTACATTATGGCCGGACATGTAACACATCATTTGAATATTCTAAATGAGAGATATTTGGTAAAATAGGCCTGATGAATAGCGATATAGAAACATTGGCTGCGATTTCGGCCGGTTATCGACGAGCGAGTGACCGATTTGAGGCGTTGCGTATCGAGGAAATACGTGCAAGTGATGTCATGGAGGCAATGCCGGCCTTCGATCTTGCTTTTAAATCTGCTTTGTTTCTGGCAAAGCCAGGCACAACAGTTGGACTTACCAAATTGCAAAGGGTTTTATTTGGGGTTGACTCATGATTGACCTTTTGACTGAGGCGGATGCGCTGCAAGAGTTTCTCGATGAAAAGGGTTGGGATTTCTATTTTATCGGAGGCGTCGCTGTTCAGGTATGGGGGCAGGTTCGACTAACCAGGGACATTGACCTTACGTTGTTTACACAGTTAAAGGACGAGCAGGCCTATATCGATACTCTGCTTAACCGCTATTCTCCAAAGTTTTCCGACGCAGGCCAATTCGCTTTGACAAACCGGGTTCTGCCGATGTTCACAGAGAGCCGTATCGGCATAGACGTCACCTTGGGTGGGTTGAGTGACGTCAGCGAATCTCTGCAACGCTCGTCATATCAGCGGTTCACCGAAGATATAAGCCTGCGTATCTGTTCTGCGGATGATCTGGTAATCATGAAAACCGTCGCTGCCCGCACTCGGGACTGGCTGGATATCGAAGCCGTAATTATTAAACAGTCGAATCTCGATTGGAACTACATTTTAAATACCATACAAAGCCTTGATGCTTATGAGGATGTTTCCGTTCGCATCGAGAGACTGCTTTCGCTCAAATCGGCCTTTTATCAAAAGTGATTTACGACGCCATTATCATCGGCGGGGGTGCGGCAGGGTTATTTTGCGGCATTGAGGCCGGAAAGCGCGGCAAGCGCGTCCTCATAATCGAACACAACGCCGAGGTCGGGCGCAAGATCATGATCTCAGGCGGCGGCCGTTGTAATTTTACAAACATCCACACACAGCCCGAAAATTTTATCTCGCAAAATCCGCATTTTTGTAAATCCGCCTTGTCAAGATATACGCCGCAGGATTTTGTCGAACTCGTCAGAAAGCACAATATCTCGTTTTACGAGAAAAAGCTCGGACAGTTATTCTGTCGTGACGGCGCTGGTGTGATCGTTGAGATGCTGTTGGCCGAATGCAGGGCGGCGCGGGTCGGCATCCGGACGGGCTGCAAGGTCGAGGCCGTGGGCGGCCCGGCCGTCCCGAACGGCCAAAACCCGACGGCTGAGTTCGAAGTCAAGACGACACAGGGAACATTTAACGCGAAGAATCTCGTCGTCGCATGCGGCGGGCTTTCTTTTGCAAAAATCGGAGCAAGCGATCTCGGGTTTCGCATCGCCCGTCAGTTTGGATTAAAGATCGTCGAACCCCGGCCGTCACTCGTCGCACTGGTTTTGCGGGGCAAAAATTACAAACAATTGGCGGGCGTTTCACTCGATTCGATTGTGACGGCGGGCAAACACGGCTTTCGCGAAAATATTTTGTTTACGCATCGGGGGCTGTCGGGCCCGGCGATCCTGCAAATATCAAATTACTGGCAAAAACAGACGCCGGTCTCGATAAATATTACACCGGGAACGGATGCAGCCGCTTTCGTCCTCGAAAACCGCCGGAATCGTCAAAATCTGAATAACTTTCTCGCGCAGATATTTCCACAGCGTTTTGCCGACGAATTTGCAGAAAATGAATTTGGAAATAAACCGCTGTATCAGATGAACGAACGCGAGATCGAGGCGTTGATCAGACGCATAAATGACTGGGAAGTGACGTTTGACGGCACCGAAGGCTACGACCGCGCCGAGGTGACGCTCGGCGGCGTTTCGACCGTCGGTCTGTCATCGCAAACGATGACGGCCAAAAAGATACGCGGGCTCTATTTTATCGGCGAGGCCGTCGACGTCACAGGCTGGCTCGGCGGATACAACTTCCAATGGGCCTGGTCATCAGCCCACGCCGCCGGAACCGCGATATAAGAGCGATGCGCATAAGTAAAAAGAGACCGGTTTAACCGGTCTCTTTGAAATTTGCAGGTTTTCTGAAATTTAATAGATAGAGAATGAATACTCGATCTGTTTTGTTACCGATTGGCCAACCCCGTTGCGTTTTGCAGGTTCGAATGAGATTCGTCTGGCGGCTGCAATTGCCTGTTCAGTAAGGCCGTTGGGCAACCCTTTTACCGATGAAATACTGCCGATCTGTCCCGAACCCAAAAAAGTAACGCGCAGAATAACAGTACCCTGAATATTCGCCGTTCTGGCTGAATCGGTATAACCCGGACGCGGTTTTGAGAGAATTTTTATTCCCTGTGTGACGCCAACCGGTTTTGGCGGCGGCGGGCGGTCAAGGCCGTCTCCCGACCCCGTTCCGGAACCATTTCCGTTGCCCAAACCGCTTCCGCTGCCTGAGCCGATACCCGAACCCGCGCCCGTACCGCGGCCGCTGCCCTGACCCGTTCCGACGCCGCTACCCTGGCCTCCGCCCGAACCTGTTCCGTTAGTAGAGAAGCTGGCAAAGCGTCCGTTCGGATCACCAAAACGGTCATTTTCTTTTGGAAATTTCCTGTCACCTTCGGTAGTAGCCGGCGGAAGTACAAGTGACGGATTATCCAATTTGGGAATTTTAGCATCCGGCGGCCTGATCGGGTCTGGCGTCTGATCGGCGAGATCGCCTTTTGTAACCTCTTCTTTTTCCTCACGGCCACCGCCACCGCCACCGCCGCCTTCGTCATTATTCTTCTTTAGCTCCTCCTCAACCGTCACCGGAACGTCATCAACAATTACGGCATTAAATATGTCGTCGTTGATCGAGCCGACATTAAGGTCTTTACTAAAAAGGTTATAGACGAGGCCGGCCATCAGAGAGAACACAACCAAACCCAGAGCTCCGGCGAGTAAGCCTCGCCGCTGTCCGACATTCTTTTCTTCAATCACCGTGACGTGAAATCCGCCGTCATCGACAAAGGGTCTATTTACGGCACCAACAGCGTCCGGTTTACTGTCGGCGTCAAGCACAGTTTTCTGAACGAACGGCGGTATTGTAGCTGTAGCCGCCACCGGATTTTCGACCGGTTGCGCGATGATCGGCTCTTCAATCAACGGCTCTTCAATAAAAGATTCCTCGACAGGTGCCGTCTCCTGAAAAACCTCGGCGGGCGTCTCGACAGGTTTTGTAACTTCCGCAGCGACCGGAGCCGTAACGAATTCCTCAATCACAGGAGCCGCGGCAACTACCGGACTCATCTCAAAAACCTCAAGCGTTTGCCCGCAATTCGGACAAAAACCAAACTTCTGGGCAAAGCCCTCGTCACATGTATTGCAAAATTTAACTATTTTTCCTTTTCCCATCTTCAACCTCTCATATCACGCTCCCCGCGAAGCGGACGACATAATGATAAAACAATTATACCGCGATTTTCCTGAGCCGTTAAGCCGTTCTTAACCATTTGCACGCAAACCGACGCGTACGTTAATCCCAAATTTTATAGATGCCTCATACGTTTGACGCGATGCCTATCGCATTCTAAAATTTTCATTTGGCACAAGCCTCGTGCAGATTTCATTTGCTGGAAAGCCGCTGACAACATTTTGAGCCTTTCAGGCAACTAATTTGATAACAAAACGCTGCCTTTAGATGTATATACGATGAAAAATAAAAAATTATTCCAAAAAGTTGTGCTGATCGCCCTTGCCGTTGCGGTTTTGGCTGCGCTGGTCGCTCCCGCGATCTTTTCGCAGACACTTGCGGCTCCCAAGCGGGAGAAACTGTTAAACGGCCTAAAAGTTCTGATGTGGAGCGACGCCCGGGCGGATAAGGTGGCCGTAAGGATCCGCCTTCACGCCGGTTCCGCGTTTGACCCGCAAAGCAAAGAAGGGGTCATGCAGATACTTGCCGATAATATTTTCCCGAACGCAGCTTCGCGTGATTTTTTTACCGAAGATCTCGGCGGCGGTCTCGAGATCATTGCAAATTACGATTATATTGAGATAAACGCTTCGTCAAAACCCGAGGGGTTTCTTTCGATGTTAGAGACTCTTTCGGCCGCTGTCGCAAATCCCGACATAAACAGGGAAACCACCATCAGGCTGCGAGATACGCTTTCCGCCAAGGTTGCGAAAATGGAAGATGATCCCGCATACATCGCCGACCGGGCCGCTGCGAAAAGGCTGCTCGGGACATTTCCATACGGCCGGCCCGAAGACGGCAGTACTAAATCTTTGCAAACTATCGATTTTGCCGATCTAATCGATGCTAAAAGCCGATTTTTAACGGCTGACAATGCAACGATTGCGGTTTCCGGGAATTTTGACCCTTCGCTCGGCTTTCGCGCGATTCGGCGTTATTTCGGTGGCTGGTTAAAATCGGATAAAAAGGTGCCGGCTACGTTCCGCAACCCCGACGAAGCACCTGAGGCAATCCTCAATTTGCCGTCGCCAAAACCGGAGGCCGCCGCCGTAAGATTTGCGATGCGCGGCGTGGCACGCAGCGACAAGGATTTTGCTGCCTCAATGATTTTTACCGCAATTCTCGAAAAACGCCTGAAAGCCCGAATTCCGTCGATCTATGCCGACGAATTGTTTGTCCGAAACGACGCACACGCGCTGCCCGGTATTATAACGATCGGATTCGCCGCCGATAAAACTGCTATCGGCAGCGCAAACGGTAAGATCGAAGCATCTGAGCTGATCGGTAAGGCTATTTCGGACCCCATAACAAATACTGAGTTCCAGGCCGCAAAATCCGCATTTCAGGCGGCGTGGGCAAAGAAAGACATTCCGACGTTTTGGCTCGATGCGGATACTTACAAGCTGGTTAGCGCCGAGGCCGATTCCCGTCTTGCGGATCGTGTAACCTTTAACGAAATCAATACTTATGCCGAAAAGGCGCGCAAACTGCCGATCGTGAGCGTTTTGCTAAACAAGCCGACGACGAAATAAAACGTGCAAAACGAATTAAGCGCAAAAGAGGCAGCACACGCCAGGGCCGTCCGTGATATGTTTGCGGGTATCGCGGGACGTTATGACCTGCTCAATCACTTTCTCTCGCTCAACATCGACAAACGCTGGCGGCGGATGGTCGCCGACGAAATTCGGCATATTCTGGAACGTCCGGACGCCGTTGTCCTGGACGCCGCCTGCGGAACCGGCGATTTGTCGCTCGAACTGAATAAAAATGCAAAAGCCCGGATCATCGGCACAGATTTTTGCCGTCCGATGCTCGCGATCGCTCATTCGAAATCGATGCGCGAGACACAGCCGATCACTTACATCGAGGGCGATGCTCTGCAGATGCCATTTGACGACGATCAATTTGACGCCGTTACTATCGCCTTCGGCCTGCGAAATCTCGCAAATGTAAAAGCTGGTTTAATAGAATTAAACCGAATACTTACGCCCGGTGGCCGTCTCGCTATCCTCGAATTTTCAACTCCGATAATTCCAGGGTTTGGCCATCTTTTCAATTTTTATTTTGCACATATTCTGCCGCGAATCGGCGGTGCAGTCAGCGGCTCACGCGGTGCTTACGAATATTTGCCAGATTCAGTATCGAAGTTTCCCAATCAAAAAACGCTTGCTGCAATGATGGAAAATACCGGATTCGGTTCGGTTTCATACCAAAATCTAACCGGCGGTATCGTTGCCCTGCACTCCGCCGCTAAATCGGACAAACTTTAGTTTGCCGGACTTATTTGTTAATCGACCGCATAAGGTATAAGATTTTATAGCTCGCCCGCTAATTCCGGATGAAATATAAACTTCTGAATTTTGCCCGCCAGTTCGCGTTGATGCTGCTCGTGATCTGGACGGTGGTTTCGCTTGTCACGCTGCTGATCGAAGTCGTGCCGGGCGACCCGGCGACGGTAATTCTGGGCGAAACGGCAACGATCGAGCAGATAGAAAATTTCAGGGCAAAACACGGCCTCGACCGTCCCGCTTTCTTTTTTTCCTACGGCGGCGAAAGCGGATTTGTCTGGAACGGAGCCGACAATCGCTATGCGGAATATTGGCTTGCCCTAATGCAGGGCGATCTCGGCACCTCGTTTCAGACTGACCGGCCTATAGCCGATATGATCTTTGAGCGGTATCCATCGACGATAAAGCTCGCTATCGCCGCAATGTTAGTCGCTATCGGCATCGCTCTGCCGCTTGGCGTTTTAGCCGGTTCGCGAAAAAATTCGCTGGTTGATAATTTTGCATCGTTTTTTGCATTGCTGGGAATCTCGCTGCCGACATTCGTGATCGGCCCGTTTTTGGTTTACATTTTTGCGGTCAAACTCGGCTGGTTTTCGCCAACCGGCAGCCTTTATCCCGAGGACATAATCTTACCGGCCGTGACGCTCGGTGCCGCCCTTTCAGCGATCCTGACCAGGATGGTGCGATCAAGCGTAATCGAGGAACTCGGCGAAGATTACGTCCGAACAGCACGTGCCAAAGGTGTCAGCGAACGCAAGGTTCTATATAAACACGTGCTAAAAAACGGCCTGATACCGGTTGTCACCATCCTTGGTCTCCAACTCGGCGTGCTTTTGGCGGGTGCGATCATCACCGAAAAGATTTTTAACTGGCAAGGCCTCGGCCTTTTACTCCTTGACGACGGTATCGGCAAACGCGATTACCGTCTCGTTCAGGGATGCGTCCTGGTCATCAGCGTCACATTTATCCTGGCAAATTCGCTGACCGATCTCGTTTATCGGAAACTGGACCCGCGAATCAGATTTAGTTGAAAGTGAAAACCTGGAAAATGAAAAAATCGAAATGATTTTAAGGGAAAAAGCGATTGGTCCGCCGCACGTGAAGCAAACTCAGCTTTTTTGCGGCCGCTGGGAAAAAAACGTGATTCGCGACCGTTAGTTTTTCACCAATAATGAACAGACTCGCATATATCGGATTCGCAATCGCCGGCCTTTTTATCATGGCTGCGATCTTTGCTCCGTTTATTGCAACTCATGACGTGACGGCCCAGAACCTTGCGACGCGATATGCCGCACCGTCCGCCGAACACTGGTTTGGCACCGACGGTCTCGGGCGCGATGTTTTTTCGAGGGTTGTTTATGGAGCACGGATTTCGCTCGAGGTCGGGATCACGGTTGTCGCGGTTTCATCGATTTTTGGAACGATCGTCGGAGCTCTAGCAGGATTTTACGGCGGTTTTGTTGATAAATTTTTATCAGGTTATGTATTTAATGTTTTTCTCGCATTTCCCGGGCTTCTGCTTGCGATCGCGCTCGTGGCATTTCTCGGGGCAGGCCAGGGCAAGCTGATCGCGGCTCTATGCGTGATCGGCTGGGTCGGTTACGCACGGGTGATGCGCGGCCAGGTTCTGAAGGTACGGGAATACGATTACGTAATGGCCGCACGGGCGCTCGGTGCCGGCAATATGAGGATCCTTTTTACGCATATTCTCCCAAATGCGATGCAGCCGCTAATCGTTCAGGCTTCGCTCGGTATGGCCGGTGCGGTCTTGTCCGAAGCGTCACTTTCATTCCTCGGCCTCGGCATACCGCCGCCGGCACCGAGTTGGGGAACGATGATCGAGGAAGCCCGGCAGTTTTTCAGCAGTTCGCCGCATGTACTTTTGTTTCCGGGCCTTGCTATCGCGATGACGGTTCTAGCTTTCAATTTTATCGGCGACGGCCTGCGGGAATACCTCGATCCGCGGCAGCGCACAAGATAGAATGATGAGCGAAAGTAAAACCAGGATATTTTCTCTCGGCGACTCGGCCTTGACCGTCGAATTTGGCAGCTCAATTTCGACCGGCCTCAACAAACGTGCGATCGCACTTTCTGATTTTTTTCGGCAGAATCCGTTTCCAGGGTTTGTAGAATCGGTACCAGCTTACGCTTCGACGACGATCTTTTTTGACATTTGGACAGTCCGCAAAAGTTTCCCTGAATTCTCATCCGCGTTTGATGCGGTTAAACACCTGGCGGATCAGGCGATAGATTCCAAAAGTCGCCCGAAGGCCGAGTCAAACCCTTCCATTGAAATTCCGTTTCATTTCGACGCGAAATCCGCTCTCGATCTCGATTTCGTTGCAAAACACGCCGGAATATCAACGAGAGATGTTATCGAGATTTTTACGAATGTAACCTATCGTGTTTTTATGCTCGGTTTTCTTCCGGGGTTTTCCTATATGGGTGAGGTTGACGAAAGGATAGCAACACCGCGAAAAGACTCGCCCCGTCTTTGCGTTCCAAAAGGAAGTATAGCGATCGCCGGGAAACAAGCCGGAATCTATTCGCTGGAATCACCCGGCGGCTGGCAGATTCTGGGACGGACCGATGTAGAAATGTTTAAACCGGACCAGGCGTCACCGAGTCTGCTAAAACCGGGCGATAAGATCAGATTTGTCACAAAACTTTCAGACTAAAGCGGGTAACTCCAAACGCACTCGAACAAATGAGTATTTTGATACAAAAACCCGGAATTTTGACAACGATTCAGGATCTCGGTCGATACAAATACCGCCGCTTTGGTATAAATCCGGGTGGCGCGATGGATCATGCCGCCGTGCGTTTAATAAATATTTTACTCGGCAATCAAGAAAATGAAGCCGTCATTGAAATGCACTTCCCTGCCCCGCAGATACTGTTTTACGCTGATACGGCCGCGGCCATCGGTGGCGGCGATTTTGATACCCGTTTAGACGATAAAAGTGTGGAAAATTGGCGTTCATTCCGAGTTAAAAAGGGCAGTATTTTGAAATTTGACAAAAAATCGTCGGGTAATCGGAGTTATCTTGCGGTTCGTGGCGGTTTTGAAACTGACCGATGGCTTGACAGTTCGAGTACAAATCTCGCGGCAAAAATGGGCGGCTTTAATGGCCGCAAACTCGAAGATGGCGACCGCATTGACCTGCGTCAATTCCCGCAGCATTATACCCAACCGGCGTCGGCAAAAATCGCGCCGTCTATCATCCCCCAATACGCTGCGTTCCCGACCGTTCGCATAATTCGCGGCGCCGAATATTGTCTGCTGTCCGAACACGGACGCGATCTGCTTTGTAATCAGAATTTTCTCATTTCAAAATATTCAGACCGAATGGGATTTCGATTGACCGGCAAACCCGTTATGACGTCCAAAAAATGCGAACTCATCTCTTCGGCGGTCAGTTTCGGGACGATCCAGGCTTTGCCGGACGGACAATTAACCGTCCTTATGGCCGATCATCAAACAGCCGGCGGCTATCCGCGTATCGGTCACATTATTTCGCGCGATCTACCGCTCATTGCCCAGCTGGGAACAAATGACAAGGTTGCGTTTCATATGGTAAATCACGAAGAGGCCGAAAATTTGGCATTGGAATTTGAACGCGAACTGAATATATTAAAAGCGTCGGTATCATTAAACATCGTAGTTTCGCAGAAAAACAGCCCATGAAGCAATGACGCAAAGGAAAGAAATAGATTAAGATATACCAATTTTTTCAAAGATGATTACGGTTGATCTAAATTGTGATATGGGTGAGGGTTGCGCCAATGACGCAGAACTGATGAAATACATTTCGTCAGCAAATGTAGCGTGCGGTTTTCACGCCGGAGACGCAAGGACAATGCGGGAGACGGTTGTAAATGCCCTTAAAAATGGCGTTGCGATCGGCGCTCATCCGGGTTTTCCGGATCGCGACGGCTTTGGCCGAAACGAAATACAATTACCGCTCGAGACAGTTTACAATATCGTGTTCGAGCAGATCACTGCCCTAAAAAAAATTTGCAGTGCCGCCGGCACCAAACTCAATCACGTAAAGCCGCACGGTGCGCTTTATAACATGGCGGCGAGAGATCCCGAACTCGCATCGGCTTTAGCAGAGGCAGCCTATGCCATAGACAAAAATTTGGTTTTTTATGGACTTTCAGGGAGCGCCTCGATCATCGAAGCCAGAAAAATCGGACTTCGCACCGCCTCCGAAGTTTTTGCCGACCGCACTTACGGTCGCGATGGCAGCCTGACGCCCCGAAGCAAACCGAATGCCCTTATAAACGACGTCAACACAGCGGTTTCGCAGGTCTTGCAGATGGTAAAAAATCAGAGTGTTACCACGACCGACGGCACGGTCGTCGGTGTTACCGCCGATACCGTGTGCATCCACGGTGACGGCGAAAAGGCATTGGAATTTGCAAAGCGACTTCATCGTGAACTGATAGCAAATGGCGTAAAGATAAAAATGATCTGAGCAAAACCCGTATCCGAAAGCTCGCCAAACCAGGAACAAAAGCTCCGTCGAAGCGGCATAGTATTGCAATCAAAGGATTTAGGGCCGAATCTAAACTGGCTTTTAGGCCATTTTCGCCTTCAACTTTAAACAATTAGCTCCTCAGGAGCCGGTGAAAGGCCGACCAAAATGAAGTAAATCAAAACATAGTGGCTGAAGTAGAAAAAAAAAGATCCGTATCCGCCGTCATTTTTGGCGCCGCGTTTTTGATGGCGACATCGGCGGTCGGGCCCGGCTTTCTTACACAAACCACCGTTTTTACCAGGCAGCTTGCCGCAAGTTTTGGATTTGTCATCCTGCTCTCGGTCGTCCTCGATATATTTGCACAGCTCAATATCTGGCGTGTTTTGACCGTGACCGGCAAACGCGGTCAGGAGGTTGCGAATGAAACTATTCGCGGCAGCGGTTATTTGCTTGCCGGTTTGATAGCGGCGGGCGGATTGGTCTTTAATATCGGCAACATCGCCGGCAGCGGCCTCGGGCTTAACGCGGCCCTCGACATCCCGGTCGAATACGGAGCTCTTTTTAGCGCCGTCGTTGCGATCGGATTGTTTTTATTCAAAGAAGCGGGCCGGGCGATGGATTTTTTTGTAAAAATCCTGGGTGTGATCATGCTTGGCCTGATCGCTTACGTCGTATTCGTCTCACATCCGCCGCTTGCCGAGGCCGCATATCGGACGGTCTGGCCGGTGGCCATCGATGCTCGGGCGGTCGTCACCCTCGTCGGCGGAACGGTCGGCGGTTACATTACCTTTGCCGGAGCCCATCGTCTGATCGACGCCGGGATTACAGGCCGCGAAAACCTTTCCCGCGTCACGAGAGGAGCGTTTTCGGGCATATTGTTAACTGCAGTTATTCGATTTTGTCTTTTTCTGGCCGCCCTGGGCGTAATAACTATGGGTTTTGTGATCGATGATAAAAACCCGCCCGCATCCGTTTTTCAAAACGCGGCCGGAACCGTCGGTTTTCGCATTTTTGGTGTTGTGATGTGGTCTGCGGCCATAACATCGGTCGTCGGGGCCGCATATACATCCGTCTCTTTTCTAAAAACCTTTCACCCGAGGCTTGAAAAAAATAATAATTATGTCGTGATCGCTTTCATTGTCATCTCGGCAATTGTTTTTTTTCTTGTCGGACAACCTGTAAAACTCCTGATCTGGGCCGGAACTATAAACGGTTTTATCCTGCCGTTCGGCCTCGCCCTGATTTTGCTCGCGTCGAGAAACACCCGTCTCACCGGAGATTACAAACATCCGATATGGATGCAGGCCACCGGCTGGTGCGTGGTTTTGATAATGCTCGGATTCAGCATCTGGACTATCGCGGCGATTTTCGCATAAAACGGCCAATTTCCAAAAGAGTCGGATATTTGATTAAACCTTTTAGCGTCTTTCCTGCATCAAAATATTTTGCTCTTACGGATAAATTTTTTGAGGGGTTTTATTTATGTTTAGGTTTTTGGGTATTTCTGTTTTGTTGTTAATGGGATTTTCGTTTGTATTTGCACAGTCCGGACGGCGTACTGCACCTAAACCGTCGCCGGCCGACCAGACTGTAAATAAAGACGACCCTTCGCAGTATTCAGAATCAAAGCCGCGCCGCGGACGCAACACCATTGTCGCCGAACGCTTTCCCGGCATCAGTCTCGGAACCCCCGCAAAGTCTAAAACCCCCGCCCCCGAAACGCCGACCGCTGCCGTTGAGGCGGATGACGACATTCTCCGAGTCGAAACAAATCTTGTCACGATCCCGGTTTCGGTATTTGACCGCGACGGCCTTTATATTCCGGGACTTCGCCAATCGGAATTTAAGATTTTTGAAAATGGCGTCGAGCAGGAGATCGCGTATTTTGGCACGACGGACAAGCCGTTTACCGTTGCTCTGGTTATTGACGTCAGCCCTTCAACCGCGTATAAGATCGAGGAGATTCAGCGTGCGGCAATGGCCTTTGTTAATCAGCTCGAGCCTCAGGACAGCGTGATCGTCATAGAATTTGACCACGGCGTAAAGGTCTCGACCGAGGCCACAAAAGATCGGCAAAAAATCTTTAGGGCGATCAAAAAGGCTGATTTTGGAGGCGGAACATCGCTTTACAACGCCGTGGACGAGGCTCTGAGAAAGCAGCTGGGGAAAATCCAGGGACGAAAAGCGGTTGTCCTTTTCACGGACGGCGTTGATACGACCTCACGCAAAAATTCATACGACAGCACGTTAAACTACGCGGAAGAATCTGACACCTTGATCTTTCCGATCTACTACAACACCTATTTTGACAACCGCCAGCAAAGTTCCGGCCAATTCCCAAATATTTTTGGCGGACAGATCACCGGTGGCGGAACCACGTCGGAGGAATATGCACTCGGTAAAAAATACCTCGATGATCTATCCGACGCAACCGGCGGGCGTGTCTTTCGCCCGGAATCAACCCCCGGCGGCCTAACCCGTGCCTTTGAGGGAATCGCCGAGGAACTGCGCCGTCAATATAACATCGGTTTCGTGCCAAAAGATGAAGGCAAACCCGGCGAGCGGAAACAAATTATAGTCCGCGTCGAACGCCCCAATTTACTCCTCCGCGCCCGCGACAGCTATGTCGTCGATACGAATACCGCTCCCCCGACAACGTCAACCCCAAATCAATAATGCGAAAAACCCGAGCGCTTAAACGGCCCGGGCTGACTTTATTTCTTTTTGAATTTGAATTTTTCCGCAGATCGAGGTTTCAGAGCCGGAACGGTGAGGTTTGCTTAATTATGTCCGCGGCTGAAATGCGAGTCTTTACATATTTTGGCGAACGCACCATCTCACGAATTTGATTGCAGCCATTTGGTAAAGCTGTTTCGTATCTTGTCTTCGAAGTAGCTGATTGATTCTATTTTAGATGTATCTTTCGCCTCGTCGCAGCCCTCATTGATCGATTGTAGAACGACTGCTAGCGGAATTTCCTCTTTTTCCCACTCGGCGATCAGGGTGTAATCCATCGGACTCAAAATAGAAATGTGTGGTGAGCGGGCAAGAAATAGGTTGGCAACTTCCGTTACGTAGTTCATCTGATTCTTTGAGTGCCGCAGGGCGGCGGTACGGCGTTCGGTGTCTCTTTCGTTTTATTTTGCCGCTAAAAAAGCGGTAATTCGAAACGATTTATTGTAAATGATAGAACCCAAAAACAGCCAGCCGGTTTCCCGACTTGGCTGTTAGGTTATTTGTTCCCCCGGTGGAAACTTTTTTAACTAGTCGCTGACGAGCATTCCTTCGCGGTCGGCACGGTCGCTGACGAGCATTCCGTTCTTTTCGCTACAAGCAGGTGCAGCCGTGCGGCGGTCAGATACCAGCATTCCTGCGATTGCTGCAATTATCCCTGAGACGATAGGGCTGTCACTAACCAACATGCCGCTCTTCGTTGTCTGCTTGCAAATTGAGCTGTCTGCTCTACCGGCTGCGATGATTCCTGCGTTTGCAAGTGTCGTTCCAAATGTTAATACCGTTGCGAGTGTTAATGCTGTGATTGTCTTTTTCATGTTTTTTCTCCTGAAGTTTTTTTTATTTTAATTTTGCTTGAAACCTTATGTCTCGTTCTTGCCCTCTCTATTACAATCGGCGTGCCAAAGCGTGCCGCGTATCCTGCCACGGCCATAAAGCGTTCATTTACAACATTTAGCAAAATATTTGGTGATTATTAACCCCTGGCTTAAAATTCGTCAATAGTGGATACTTAGTTGTCAGAACGCCTGAAGCCCCTGAATTTACTGAGCATTTTGTAAAATCAGATTTTTAGATACTTTGTATACAGTCGGCTGTGTATAATTTGTATCCAATAGCCTGAAAAATATTTGCATAAACCCGGATTTTGCAATAGTTCTCAGCGTGTTATTGGCAGAAAACCAAACTGCCTGTCGATTGGTTTATGAACGACACAGGCAAAATTCGGCGTAGCGCCGAACTTCAACATAGCTTTGCGTAATTTGAAAATACTTTCTTTTCCACAGATATTCCGCTCCCCCGAAGCTAAACCCTAAAAATATTGCCGGCAAATTGAAGTCGTAGTTTGGGATAAAATTTAGTATCTTTTTATTGTTAAACGTGTTAAACTCTTAGGAGTTGTCTGAGAGAGGCGCTCGCCTCCCTTTAGTGATGTCGCATAAATTAAACCTTTTTATCCTTGGTTTTTTCCTTTATGAACGGTGAAGAGTTTTCAAACATTTTCAAAAAATCACTAATAATTACCGGTGCAGTTTGTTTTGCGATTGCACTTGTGTATTTGCCAAACGATGCTTTTAGCTGGAGCTTTCTGCTCATACTCGTTTTTTCGGTTATCGTCGCGCCGCGAATGAGCATTGAGATACCGGGTTCTCGATTTGCGATTAGCTTTTCCGACGCGGCAGTATTTTTGGCGCTCCTGTACTACGGCGGCGCGGCTGCGATTGTTGTAGCTGCGGTTGAGTCGTTGTCGACCTGTCTATATCTCCGGTCAAAAGGTTTCCCTTTTAATCGGCTGATGATACCGACCAACACAGCAATCAGCGTAGTGTCAATTGCTTCAACATTTCTAATCTGGGTTACTATAAACCAGGTTCCCTTCGTAAGGCCGGAGGCCGATTCGACTCAGCATCTATTTGTCACTCTCGGATACCTCGCAATTTTGCAGTTTGTAGCGTCCTCCTTTCTGGTTGCTGCTATCCAATCACTGTCGGAGGGATCAAATATTTGGACGACCTGGAAACGCGACTGTTTTTCAAGTTCACTGACACAGGTTGTAGGAGCTGGTCTGGCGGGCATTATTTATAAGCTGATATTTTTTGGCGATCTCATTACCGGGATAATAGCATTTCTGACTCTAAGCATCGCTTACCTTAGCTATCGTCAGTCTATAGGCAAAGTAAGGAACGCTATTTCGCTTACTGAGGCCGCAGAGCGGGAAAAGGCGTTCTTTGAGCGGGCGAGCCGTGTCGAAGCTGAAAAAAGTGCGGAGGAGCTTGCGAAAAGCCTTAAGAAAGAAGAGGAGGCGAATGCGCTTTTGCGCAAGAGCGAAAAGGATCTGCGGCATTCTATTCTGCACGATGCTCTTACGGGGCTTCCGAACCGAAAACGATTTGGCGAAAAGGTCGGAGATATGATCGAGCAATACAAGCAAGATCCGTCGGCGACCTTTGCGATAATGTTTCTTGACATCAGAAAATTCAAAAATATTAACGATCTTCTCGGTCATACGATCGGTGACAAGGTTCTGAATATTGCGGCAAAGCGTTTTGTCCGGATGCTGAATTCGACGGATGTGGTTGCACGGATCGGCGGAGACGAATTTGCCGTGATCATCAAAAACATATCGACGGCGGGCAAGGCTCAAAAGGTTGCGAGGCGGATATTTGACAGCATCGCTCAACCGTTCTCGCTAAGCGGCAACAATGTCGAGATTACAATAAACATCGGTATAGCAGCCTGCGACACTGACTACGATACGCCCGAAGAGATGCTCCGCGACGCCGATATTGCAATGCATTACGCGAAAGAAAAGGAAATCGGCGTTGCGGTATATACAAAAGAGCTCGGTTATAGATTTCTCGAACGTGTGCGGCTCGAAAACGATCTACGCTGTGCGATCGACCGCGGCGAGCTTTCGATGAATTATCAGCCGCTGATCAATATTCAGGACGGATCTTTGTTGGGTTTTGAGGCACTGCTGCGTTGGAATCACAGCGAACACGGCCTTATCCCGCCAAACAAATTTATACCGATTGCCGAGGATTCGCGTCTCATCGTACCGATCACAGTTTGGATATTGCGGGAAACGACGAATCAATTGGCGCGATGGCAAAAGATCAGCGCCGCGCATAGAGATTTGATCGTCAGCGTCAATATTTCGGGTAAACATCTTTCAAATGATAATCTGATCTACGACGTCGAAAATGCGCTTGTGGTATCAAAGATCGAGCCATCGACCCTAAAGCTCGAGATCACAGAAAGCTCCGCTATGGAAAATGCGGAACACACCATCACAATGCTAAACCGTCTGAAACATCTCGGCGTCCAGATCAGCATTGACGATTTTGGCACCGGATATTCGAGCCTTAGCTATCTCCACCGTTTGCCTTTTGACACGCTAAAGATCGACCGCTCGTTTGTTTACAGCGTCGGCGAAAACGGTGAAGGGGCTGAGATTCTGCAAACGATCATAATGCTCTCAAAGAATCTTAAAAGAAAGGTGATCGCCGAGGGCATCGAGACCCCATCTCAACTCTCGCTGCTCCAAAATCTCGGCTGCGATTACGGCCAGGGCTATCTGCTCGCACGGCCGATGTCAAAAGATAACGCCGAAAAATCACTCTACGAACGAAAGAGCTGGCTGCCGGTCAAAGTTACAAATGGTTATACGGCACCGATGCGTTCCCCAGTTGAAGACACCCTGCCTGTTTTCTAATTTGAATTCTCTGTTTTAGCACAGCGTCGGAGCGCTCCATCGGTCGCGGTTTTTTGCGGAGATGCTTCCGACTTTGAATTCAAAGCCCGCGCACTTTATACTTAAAGAAATTCTTTTTCAGTATAGGAGTATGAATGCGTATGTTTAAGAGATCAGTAGTTTTTATTATTGTCAGCGCTTTTTTGGCTGCTTACGTTCCGGCTCAGGCCAGGTTTGACTACCCTAAACCCAGACGCGGTGATCAGGTAGATAATTTTCACGGTGTAAAGGTTGCCGATCCGTATCGTTGGATGGAGCAGACCGAATCTGCCGAGACACAGGCCTGGATCGAAGCCGAGAACAAAATTACAAACGCATATCTGGCGACGATACCGCAACGCGAAAAGATAAAAAAACGCCTGACCGAGATATGGAATTACGAGCGTTTTTCTGCTCCGTCAAAGATCGCGGACAATTTCTATATTTATACAAAGAACGACGGGCTTCAAAATCAGTCGGTCTGGTATCGGGCCAGCTCGATAAACGATCCGGGCACGGTTTTCTTTGATCCTAATAAGCTTTCAGCCGACGGTACGGCGGCTTTGAGCGGTTCGTCCTTTACCGACGACGGAAAGCTTTGGGCGCATGGCGTCGCTATCGCCGGTTCCGACCGGACGTCGTGGAAAGTTATGGACGTCGCGACCGGAAAATATCTGCCCGACACGCTCGCCCCTAACCGCAATGGCGGCGTGTCCTGGCTTAATGATAATTCCGGATTTTTTTACAGCAGTTATGCACCGGTCGAAAAAGGCGAGGAGCTAAAGACGACGACATATTTCCAAAAACTTTACTTTCACAAGCTCGGCACGCCGCAGTCGGAGGACTACATAGTTTACGAACGCCCGGATAACAAAGAATATTTTGTAAGCGGCGGTGTTACCGAGGACGGTAACTGGCTTATCATCAATATCGGTAAGGGCACCGAGCGGATGAATATGGTCTATTTCAAAAATCTGACCACGCAAAAGTCTGCGATCATGCCGCTCATCACCGATCTCAAAAACAGTTATTCGTTTATCGGCAACGACGAGGGAACATTTTATTTTCGCACCGACCGCGATGCTCCGCTCGGTAAAGTTGTCAAGGTTGACGCCTTGACGCCCGATCCGAAGTGGGTTGACGTCATTCCTGAATCAACCGATACGCTGGGCGGCGTCCAATTTGTCAATAACCAGTTTGTCCTCAACTACCTTCACGACGCACATACAAAAATTAGAATTCACGAAACAAACGGCGATTTTACGCGCGAGGTTGCCTTGCCCGGAATCGGTTCGGCCGGTGGTTTTGGAGGAAAACGGACTGACACCGAAACGTTTTATACCTATTCGAGCTACAACGCACCGCCGACGATCTATCGTTACGATCTGATCAAGGGCAAAAGCACATTGTTCCGCGAGGCCAAAGTAAAATTTGACCCGTCCGCGTACGAGGTCAAACAGGTTTTTTATCCAAGCAAGGACGGTACAAAGGTGCCGATGTTTATAACTTACAAAAAAGGAATTAAGCTCGACGGCAAGAATCCGACCATACTTTACGGTTATGGTGGTTTTAATATCGCATCGACGCCGGGATTTTCGGTTTCGCGTATCGGATGGATGGAGATGGGCGGCGTTTACGCGGTTGCCTGTATCCGTGGCGGAAGCGAATACGGCAAAGATTGGTGGAAAGGCGGTTCGCGTCTTAACAAACAAAATACGTTTGATGATTTTGCGTACGCCGGTAAATGGCTGATCGCAAATAAATATTCATCAACCCCGAAGCTCGCAATTCAGGGCGGCTCAAATGGCGGTCTGCTTGTCGGTGCGGTGCTTAATCAGAATCCCGATCTGTTCGGTGCCGCTCTTCCGGCGGTCGGCGTTATGGATATGCTTCGTTTTACAAAATTTACCATTGGTTGGGCATGGACGTCTGACTATGGTTCGCCGGACAACGCCGAGGATTTCAAAGCAATGTACGCATATTCGCCGTATCATAACGCAAAACCGGGCACAAAATATCCGGCAACGCTTGTAACGACCGCGGATCACGACGACCGCGTCTTCCCGGCTCACAGTTTTAAATATACGGCGGCGATGCAGGCCGCACAGGCTGGCGACGCTCCGATTTTGATCCGAATCGAAACAAAAGCGGGGCACGGAGCCGGCAAACCGACTACCAAACAGATAGCCGAGGCCGCCGATATTTACGGGTTTTTGTTTAAAAATTTAGGGATGAGGTAAATTTTAATTGAGAAAGATCAATCTCCAATCTATCGGCTATTTTGTCGGCGTATTTGGCGTGGCGCTCGTGTTGACCTGGATCGGGATTTTTAAGTTCACCGAAACCGAAGCGAAGGCTATCGAGCCGTTGGTCAGAAACAGTTTTCTGATGAGCTGGCTGTACGGCATAACATCGGTGCAGAACGTTTCAAATATTATAGGCGGCGTCGAAATTATTACGGCCGTTTGTCTTTTGCTTCATTTTGTTTGGAAAAAGGCGGGAATATTGGGGGGTATTTTGTCCGCCGCGACCTTCTTGGTCACGCTTACATTTCTATTTACGACGCCCGGAACATTCAAAATTGTTGACGGGGTGCCGATCACCGAATTCTTTATCCTAAAGGATGTAATGGCGCTCGGTATTTCTTTGATGGTTTTGGGTAATAGCTTTACCGGTTCGCGCAGCTAAACCGACAACGCGGCGCTTGGCGATAAGCAAAAAATAAATTTAAGACGCCCCGTTCATTGACAGCGGGGCTTCATCTTTTTGTTTACAATTTATTTAATTTCATCCGCCATCAAGAGTCCAAAATAGGTAACGCGTTCCTTTGTGTGACGGTGCAGCACTTTGGCGGCCTCAGCTTTGCGTTCTTTATTCTCGACATGCACCATTATCAGGCAGTCGCCGTCCTGTAAATGCTTTTCGTAACGTTCAAGATAGGTTCGGTCAGGCCCGACGTGTCTGGCGGCGTGGACAAAATTTTGCCAAACACCCGGTTTTGTCCCTGGATAAACGGCACTTTTCAATCCCTCCCAACCGCAAAACGCCTCGATCTCATCACCGCCAAAACCGCTGGCCTGAAGTTCATTTACAGCCATAACAACTTCGTCCGCATCCTGAAAAACGCTAACGACCTTATACATTGGATACTTCAGAAAATCATCCGCTGCAACCGCTATCTCATCTGCCGTCTCGGGTTCCGTATTCATCTACAAATTCCTCCGGTTAAATTATAAATTTTAAATCAAATCTTCGCTATTGTTTAATATCCAATGTTTAGAGGCTGTGCCGCTCTGCTTGAGGCGAATGTGTGGAAATTGTCTCAAACTTAGAGAATCATTGGGTTTGGTCCCGCGCTGCGGATAAAGCAGACTGCCCGCGAAAGTTTATTGTCAGCGGTGGAACGTGCAAAAATCTTTTGGCTCGGTACCGGCACGGAATGATTTTGAGTCCTTTAATGGACAGTCAGACGTTGCACGCATTCTGGTCAGCGGGCATATCATCACGGTTACGGCTGTTGCAGCGGACGGCCCGGATGAACGGCCGGGCGGAGCAGGAGTTTCAGGTGATTCGACGCCGTCTTGCCACGTGCGGGTTAGAGGCGTCGGCGTCGGGGACGGAGCGGTCACCGCACCGTTATCTTCAATTATTTCATCAGGCACAGGCAATAATGACCGGTTTGGGACCGTACCCGAAACAAAGATCTCGATCCGGCGAAATTCTGCCGGAACCTCGGTCACGTAAATTTGGGCCGGTTCTGCCGGCGGCTCTTCGTAATACTGTTCAAGATCCGGATCCTTCGGCCGCTCCGGCGTCGGCAGCGGCGTCGGCGTCGATTCTGCAAAGGCGTCGATCTCCCTGATCAAACTGCCGCTTCGGATGTCGATCTCGGCTTTTCTGATATTTGCCGGCATCGTCCAATCGCCGTTCCATTCGGGGTGCAGAGCAAGGGCTTCCTTCATAAAATCCGCCCAAACCGGCATTGCCGAGTCTGAACCTTTCATACCGAGATCATCGCCGTTGTCAAACCCGACATAGACAACACAGATCAATTCCGGTGTAAACCCCGCGAACCATCCGTCACGTGACGTACCGGTTTTGCCCGCGAAGGCTGTCTTTCCCGCATTATTTCGCAATCCCCAACTCTGGACCTGTGCGGCCGTACCGCGGTTTATCACGTCCTTCATAATATCGTCCATGATGTACGCAACGTCGGGCCGCACGATGTTTTTGCGGTCGGGCGCAACTTCGGTGATCGTGCGGCCATCGCCGGTTGCCACTTTTACGATCGGCATCGGCAGAACGCGGTCGCCGAGATTTGCAAACATCGTATAGGCGGTCGCAACCTGCAAGGGCGTTGCTTCGGCTGTGCCGAGCGCCATCGACGGATACGCCTTTTCGACCTTCGGAAAGCCCGCTTTTGCGGCAAGTGTCATAACCTTGCCGACATTCACCTGCATTGCGATATCAACGGTTATGACATTTTTGCTCTTTACGAGCGCATCACGGAGAGTGGTTTCCTTATTCGAAAAGAAGTCGCCGTAATTACCGGGCGTATATGAATCCTGATCAAACGAAAAGGTTTTTTTCTCGTCTTTAAATATACTTGCGGCCGTGAACTCGCGAGACCCTGAATCATAGGCCGTATTTATCGCCGCCGCATAGACAAACGGCTTAAACACCGATCCCGGCTGCCGCATCGCGCTCGTCGCGCGGTTAAATTGGTTTGCGAGATAGTCGCGGCCGCCAACCATCGCTACAATCTCGCCGGTTTTTGGACGGATCGCAACCAGGGACGCATTTAAACCCCTTTTTTTTGGAAAAAATTTATCGAGAGCCGCAAGCCTTTTGTTGACGATCTCGTAGGCCTTTCGCTGAAGGTCCGGATCGATCGATGTGTAGATACGAAGATGCTGGAGCGCCTCCGGGTCGCTGACTATCTTTGGCAGTTCTTCGATCGCATATTGCGAGAAATACGGCATTCCCTGAAGGTCTTTTGTGCTCGAAATTTGTCTCAATTCAATATCGAGCGTACGGCTTGCCGTCAACTGTTCCGGCGTGATCTCGCCGGTTTCGGCCATTGATTCGAGAACCTGATTACGTCGTTCCTTGACGCGGTCCGGGTTTTTGTACGGATTATACCGGTTCGGGCTTCGGATAATTCCGGCGATAAACGCCGCCTCAGCAAGCGTCAATTGCGAAACATCTTTGCCAAAATAAGCATTCGAGGCCTCGCCGACGCCATAGATCGAAACGCCAGACTGCTGGCCGAGATAAATCTGATTTGCATAAAGCGTAAAAATCTCAAGCTTGGACAAACGCGTCTCGACGATCAGCGACATATAGGCTTCGGTGACCTTTCGTTCGTAGGTCGGGTCGCGTGTGAGCAGTAGATTCTTAACTAATTGCTGTGTTATCGATGAACCGCCCTGATTCGCAATCGGCGAATTTTCATCGCCATCGTAACGCCGCCATAATGCTCGTGCAATTCCGCGAAGGTTCACCCCGTAATGCTCAAAAAACGCCCGGTCTTCGGTAACGGTTATCGCCTTGACCAGATGCGGCGGTAGATCGTTAAAGGTAACGGTCTTTCGCCGTCCGTCACCCTCCGCCGCGATCGAACTAAGGATCTTTGGCTCAAGCCGTGCCTCCGCGATCTTTTCTTTTGAGTCACGGTCACCGATTGCCTCGACCGATTTCGAATTTTTTGAGAATTTGACGGTAAGCGAAGGGAAAACCTTTTTACCGTCGATCATCGCGGTCATACCGGGTTCGACGGCTACGATGCCATCCTCGACCGAATAACGGCTGCGTGAACCGTCGGCCTGATTATTCTTTTCGATATATCCCGCCGATTTTAGATAATCGACAAGTTCGCGGGGCGTTATCGATTCGCCGGTTTTTAATGTCTTTGGCGCCGAGTATATCCCGGCGGATGCGGTATATACTTCGCCGCTCAAAAGCCTCTGATCGATCCGATCAGAAAACTCGAACCAATAATATGTCAGTGTCAAAAAAATGCCGAGCAAAAGAAAAGCCGCGATCGAGATCGTCCACGCATTAAAAACAGTCTGCACGAGCCGCCGAAACCGGCTTGGCGGCGGCGCCTGATAGGACGCACTGCGATGAGCATTGACCCAGCCTTTTGGCGGACGTTTTGATCTTTTTGTTGTGATTGTGTTCAGATCGGACATTTTTTGGACGGCCTGAGAGATGCGTTCATTAGACCGCTATTAAAATTCTATCAGATTATGCGGGCTTGCTGTCTAACTAAATATGACCTTTAATTTAGATATGAAGATTCTCGTCACGGGCGGCAGCGGGTTTTTGGGTACGCATATCCGCAAATTTTTTAACGCCGACGATCTTTCAAGACGTTCAAATCTGGACATTCTCAGCCTCGAAGACGCAAGCATCGTAAAAGATTATGACACTGTAATCCATCTCGCCGCCGAGCTCGACAAATCAACCGACAACGCCGCAAATATTTTTCTGACAAATGTTGACGGCACGGTAAATCTTTTGCGGGAAATGAAGGAAAACGCCGTTTTTATCTTTGCTTCGACAAAGGATGTTTATGGCCGCTTTGCCGATAATTTTCCGCAAGTGAACGAAAATTGCCCGACGCTTTATGCCGGCCAATCACCTCTTGAATGGTCAAAGCTGATCGCGGAAAAATATGTCGAATATTACGCAAACACAATGAATTTCCGGTCCTGTATATTCCGCCTTTCGACGGTCTATGCACCGGCAACCGAACACAACACATCAAATTTCGTCGGCCATTATGTCGATTCTATTAACAAGGGCGACCCGATTCGGCTGCCCGCAAACGGTTCGCCGCTGCGCGACCTGCTCTGCGTCGATGATCTTTCACGGGCGTGTGAGGCTTTTTCAGAATCGATAATTCGCCACGGCCTATATAATGTTGGCGGCGGGCTCGATAATGCTCTCACGTTAAAAGAACTGGTCGCAAAACTCGAAGAAATATCGGGGCTGCAGGCCGTCATCAACGAAGAAAATCCGCTCCCGCCGCCGACGCCGTTGAATTACGTCACGGATCTAAGTCTAATCTCACAGGAACTCGGCTGGAACCCTGAGACCGTGCTGGACGAAGGATTGAGGAAACTTTTTTGACATAAAATCCTGTGTCGTGAAGAGCAGTTTTTTTGCATTTTTGATTTGGAATTCTAAAATTTTTTGTCAGATCGTGGTCAGAATTCTTTTGTTAGGATGAAGATACTTGTTAGAGGAACAAATTGGATCGGCGATGCGGTTATGTCTATACCGGCCTTGCGCGAACTGCGGCGTATATTTCCCGATGCTCAGATAACGCTGCATACACGGGCGTGGGCTGACGGTTTATTTCGAGATGCGAGTTTTATTGATGATCTTGTAACTTTTGAAACGCAGCGTTGGAAATTTAGGGATGTTCTCGATAATTCCGGTTTTTTGCGCGACGACGAATACGATCTGGCCGTGCTGTTCCCAAATTCGTTCGAATCCGCACTCACGACCTTTCTGACCCGCATTCCGCGTCGCATAGGTTACAACAAAGATGTTCGCGGGCTTCTGTTAACCGATCCGATAGCCGTCCCGGAATGGAAAAACCGCCGTCACGAAGTGTTTTATTATCTAAATCTGGTTGCCGAGACCGAAAAGCGTGTGCTCGGCCGTAATACCGTTTCGGGCACGATTCCTAATACTGAGCTTGAGGTTTCGGATGAACGTAAGTTTGAGGCCGATGATTTGCTGCGGAACTTTGGCGTCGATCTGCTGAAGAAGACCGTTGCCCTTGGCGTCGGCTCGACAAATTCGCGTGCAAAACGCTGGCCGGCCGAGCATTACGCCGAATTAACCGGCCGGCTTCAAACCGAAGCCGGTGCGAATGTTGTCCTGATCGGATCCAAAGACGAAATCGATGTGGCGGACAAGGTCGCACGGCTGTGCCGTATCACCCCTATAAATCTTGCGGGTGAAACGGGCCTTGCCGAGGCAGTTGCGGTTTTGAGTAATATCGATCTGCTGATCTCAAATGATATGGGCCTTGCCCACGTCGCAGCCGCCGTGGGCACACAAACGCTCGTCATTTTTGGCCCGACGAATCCCGAAACAACGCGGCCATTTTCCGACAACGCCGCGGTTATTCGAAAAGATGTAAACTGTTCCCCATGCATGCTCCGCGATTGCCCGATCGATCATCGCTGTATGGCCTGGATCAAAGTCGAACAGATATTTGAAGCGGCCGTTAATGTTCTAAACGCAGAACCGCAAAATCACGAGTACGCAAGGCAAGGTGAATATCGTTTTAACCCCGATTCGGCGATAGGATAGAATCGGTGATGTATTGCAGAATCCAGTATTGTTCCCCTATGAAAAAACCGGCAATATTTCTTGACCGCGACGGCACATTGATCGAGGAGGTTAATTTTCTCTCGAAGCTCGAGGATTTGCGGCTTTTTACCTTTACATTCGACGCGATAAAACTTGTCAAAGACAGCGGATTTCTGGTGATCGTGGTTACGAACCAATCGGGCATTGCGCGCGGCCATTATAATTCTGAGGCGATGCATTCGATCCACAAACAGATTCAGGTCGAGCTCGAAGGAGCGATTGACGGATTCTATTTCTGTCCCCATATGCCTGACGCACAATGTGCGTGCCGCAAGCCGCGAATCGGTATGATCGAGGCCGCTAAAGGCGATTTTTTGATCGATATGTCCCTTTCCTGGTTGATCGGGGATAAGAAGACGGACGTCGAAACCGGCATAAATGCAAACATCCGCAGCGCACTTGTTTTGACGGGTTACGGACACGAACACCGTTCGTCGCTCACAAAATCGCCGGACATAATCGCCGAAAATCTAGACGCTGCGGTCAGAGATATTATCGCGATCAATAACGGCTTACGGCCCGAATCGAGTCAGAACTGCCGGCTGCCGAACCCTATAAAATAGCCTTTAAACGCGTCCAAAATCGTCATCCAGCCGCACGATGTCGTCCTCGCCAAAATAATCACCGGTCTGCGTTTCTATAAAAACAAGCAGTTCCGAGGGGTCAGAATTTTCGACGCGATGGGCGTTTCCGCGCTTAATATCTATGGCGCCGCCGGTTTTGACTAGAATTTCAACACCGTTTAATGTTATTTTAGCTATACCGCGAACGACAAACCAATGTTCGGCGCGGCGGGAATGGCGTTGATAGCTCAAACGCTTTCCCGGCAATACTTCGATTCTCTTTACTTTATAATTGCTGCCTTCGTCCAGGACGGTGAAGCTGCCCCAAGGCCGCCGGTCATACGCGGGCGAATTATTTTGGTCGGCGGCGGTTTCCGTGTTCTTATCCGGCATCGTATGGTCAGTTTAGACGAAAAAGTTTCAACAGCCAATCTGGGGCCTACGCAAAAGATTCAAACGCTGATTATCGGGCGTTTGATGGTGATATTTTTGCTGCTGGTCACGAGCTGGATCTGGTACAGCGGTACGCTCCGCCTTTCGTTTGATAATTTTCCGCAGGGGCTTTTTCTTGTTTTTTTGATCTCGGTCGGGCTGACCATAGTTTATTTTTTCCTTCTGCGGCTGAGTGCAGCCCTCGCCTGGCAAATAAAGGCGCAGTTTATTTTAGATGCGCTTTTGATAACCTGGCTGATCTGGCGGACCGGTGACGTTTCGTCACCATATATCTCGCTTTATATTGTTCTTATCAGCGTCGCCAGCTTTTTTTTACGGGCTTTATCGACGCTGCTTATGGCGGTGGTTTGCTCGTTTTTTTTTATCGCTCTTTCATTTCTTGCGGTTTCGTCAGTGATCGAAAGTTACGGGCCGGCACCTGAGATCGGCAAGGCCGTTCAGATCGTCAGCTTTCATGTTGTTGCTCTGCTGGTTGTGGGACTGCTTGCATCGAGACTGTCTGAACGCCATTCGTCAGTCGCGGAGTTGGAAGAAACGTCTAAAAACCTTGCAAATCTGCGTGCCCTCCACGAACGGATCGTCGAATCCATCCGTTCCGGGCTTGTCACAACCGATCTCGACGGTAATATTTTTACATTTAACGCGGCCGCCGCCGAAATTACCGGTTACCGTCTCGAACAGCTGCAGGGCACCTCTTTGTACGAGCTTTTTGGTGATATTCGCGAACCGATCGGCCGTTCGCTGACAGCGGCAGGCGTCGATGCGATGCCGAGATTTGAAACCGACCTCATGACTCCTGACGGTTATGCGGTGCGTATCGGTTACAGCGTTTCGCAGCTTTTTTCTGAGACCAACGATGCCACGGGGCTGATAATCACATTTCAGGATCTGACGGAAATACGCTCAATGGAGGAAAGTGTCCGCCGCAAAGACCGCCTGGCCGCCGTCGGACGTGTTGCCGCCGGTCTTGCTCACGAAATTCGCAATCCGCTGGGGGCGATGCGCGGAGCGATCCAGGTGTTGGAATCAAGCACTCCGCGCGAATCGATGCAGTCGAGTTTGATGGATATCATCCTGAAGGAATCTGATCGCCTCAACAGTATCATCACAAATTTTCTCGGCTATGCCCGTCCCGCTGCGGCCGATTTTAAGGAAACAAATGTCGGCGAGGCGATAAAAAATACCATAACCCTGCTCCGCCACAGTCCGGATGTTAGAGCAGATCACATCCTGCGCGAGGATATTGCCGATTATCCGGTCACGATGTCCGCCGACGCCGCCCAATTAAAACAAATTTTCTGGAACCTCGCTCGTAATGCGCTGCAGGCGATGTCGGTCGGGGGAACGCTCCGTGTGGGCCTTGAGGCTATTCCAAATAACCGCATACGCATCGTTTTCGAAGACACCGGCTGCGGTATGTCTCCCGAACAGGTCGAGCAGCTTTTCGAGCCGTTTTCAAATTCGACGACCGGCGGCACCGGCCTTGGCCTCTCGATCGTCTATCAGATAATTAAAGACCACAATGGCACAATAAACGTCCGCAGCATCGAGGGTAAAGGCACCACGATCACCGTCGAACTGCCAAAAGACAACCGCCGCAACGCCGCAGAAAATGGAAAGGTTCTGTCCGGGATTATTGAAAACTCAAAATTGGAGAGTTTTTTGAAAGTGGGACAGGCCGAAACAGTTAAAGGCAGCTAAGCTTTTCACTGTATGATTTTATGGCAAAAATACTAATCGTTGATGATGAACAGAGCTACCGACAGCTTTTGAGCCTCGTTTTTGAAGAGCAGGGCAATGACATCCGCACCGCGATGAACGGGCGGCAGGCTCTCGAACTGCTCGACGCGGAACCGGCCGATGTGATCATCTCAGACGTCAAAATGCCGGATATGGACGGCATCGAAATGCTCCGCGCGGTCAGGGAAACGCAGCCGGATCTGGGTGTCATCCTGATGACGGCATTTGCGTCGGTCGAGACTGCACGCGAAGCTTTCAAACTCGGTGCCGACGATTTTATCCAAAAGCCCTTTGACGTCGAAGAGTTAAAGCTGATCGTCAGGAAAACGCTTGAGAAACAGGCTCTCGTAAATGAGAACCGGGCATTCAAACGCGCCCAGCGGGAGCGCGGCAGCGTCAAAAATATTGTCGGCACGTCGTCAAAAATGAACGCGATCTATCAGATGATCGAAACCGTCGCCGAGGTTCAGTCAACCGTTCTTGTGACCGGCGAGAGCGGGACGGGTAAAGAGCTTGTCGCACGTGCCATACACGATCTCAGCCCGCGGGCCGAAAAGCCGTTTATCTCGATCAACTGCGGCGCTTTTACCGAAACTTTGCTCGAATCCGAGCTGTTCGGCTATATTAAAGGAGCGTTCACCGGAGCCAACACAAACCGCAAAGGCCTTTTTGAGGCAGCAAACAGCGGCACGATATTTCTCGATGAGATCGGCGAAATGTCACCCGCGATGCAGGTCAAGCTGCTCCGCGTTTTGCAGGAAAAACGTGTCCGCCCGGTTGGTGCGCACGACGAACTGCAGATCGATGCCCGTGTTATCGCCGCGACAAACCGCGATCTCAAACGAATGACCGGCGAAGGGACATTCCGTGAGGATTTATTTTATCGAATATCGGTCATACCGATACATCTGCCGCCTTTGCGTGAACGCGCCGAGGATATTCCCGACCTGATCGATCATTTTGTCCGCAAATTCTGTGATCAGGCGGGAAAGGATGTTGCCGTTTCACCAAAAACCGCGCAAATACTTGAAAAATATGCATGGCACGGCAACGTCCGTGAGCTCGAACATACTATCGAACGAGCCGTCGCCCTCGAGCGCTCAAACGAAATCCAACCCGAACGGCTCCCTGAGCACATTACCAATTACAACCCGCAACGTATAAACGCCGAATTTGACCTGCCGGCGGATGGCATCAACCTCATCAGCCATCTCGAAAACCTCGAAAAAACCTACGTCGTCGAAGCTCTCAGATCCACCGGCGGCAACCAAACCCGCGCCGCCGAACTTCTAAAAATGCCCGTTCGCTCTCTACGTCATCTACTGGATAAACACAGCATCCGCAACCTATCCGCCCAAATGCGCGGCAACGACTAAAAATCACTAAATACACCGTTTTATGAATTGCCGTCTGCTTTAGCAGACGGAAGAATTGACAGATAAATTTCGCCTTTAGCCAAATATCTGAAAAAAATCAGTCTTCCGAATCGCTTTAGCTGAAGCTGTTAAAATTTGACTCTTTTATTCGGCTGAAGCCTTTCTGTTTTTTCAACCTTTTCCGTCAGCTAAAGCAGACGGCAATTGAGTCCGTTTTATTCGCGTTCATTACTAACAAAATCCATACTCTGCTAAACCTTTCATCGAATCAGTCTTAAATTGTCCCGTCCGCCGTTTTTGAGTCGGGGTCTAGCTCAGCTCGATCCTCGTCACGCTTTTCCATCTTTTTTACAAAATCGAGGGGTTCGTTGTCTTCAAAATTTATCCCCATCGCGTGAGCATTGGCCTCGACGTCAGACTGATCGGGTGTTGGATTATGTCCGAAAACGGCTTCGGCACCAGTCGTATTAACCTCTTCCCAATCAGCATCGATGTCACCGCCCGAGTCGGCGGGCGATGACGAATGATTTTCCTCAAGCCGTTCGATCAATTCGTTTGGCGCCTGCGGGGCGGCATCAATTTGGTTTTTTCGTTCCTGATCAATGGCCTGATCCGGCAAAACCTCATTCTCACTTGTTTCCAGTTCCTTTCCGTCTATCATTTTATTTCCCCTTTTTTTGTGATTTGGCGACAAGCGGTGCTGCCGCTCCGGCAATTTCCGGTCTATATGAATACGATCGACTGTGACGAAGGTATCTCAAACCGTTTACGGCAGCGGATATTCTTGCACATCAGCATATCATCGACGCGCACCATATAGTCGCGCGATTTCTGTAATTGCATCCGCTCCTGTTCATTCAGATTGCGCGGCGTCTGTTTTTTCCTGGTTCGCTTTATCCAGCGAACGTCGTAATCCGCACGCTCACGGCAATTCGGGCATGAAAAATTTGCTTTCTTTGTTTCCTGTCTCTCATCGAAGATATCGCGTTCGTGCATAAATCCATTATAGCGGAATGAGATGGCTTGGGGTGAATGCGGTTTTAGTTTTTTGACTCGGCGTATGATTCGGCGTTTTAAGATGTCGCACCGGAGCCTTCCGCTTTAATTGTCGGATTTCTTACCCGGCGCGGATAAATCGCGCAGATATTTAAAACTAAAGATCCCTGTATCGTGGCCGTCGGAGAAGTGAAAGTTTAAGGCGTAACGCCCGACGATCGAGATGTGATCAAACGTCAGATCGTCCGGGACGCTTTCACTTTGCAGAATCTTATCGCCCGTCCATTCGTTAACGCATCCAGCGCACGGGCACGTGCGTCTGAGGGCCGCAGCGTTGTATTGTGATTCAACATCGTCAGACCATTTGATCGAGACTCGGCTGTCTGATTCTTCGATAATTTGGGTGGGTTCGGGCATAGTCTGCTTAACTGCTAAGTTTAGTTTCGATCTCCGCGGGATTTATTCCGTAGTGTGTTGCGTGATAGACGGTATTGCCGTTTTTAATAACAAATGCCTGTGGCGATTGGTGCCGGTGGCCTGTGCGTTCGGCGACGGAATTTGAAAGATCGCGGTTTTCCTGGATAACGATAATGTGGATTTCACCATCGATCCCGCCTAATTGGTGCACAATATCGGCGCTTATTCCGCAGGTGTTGCTGTGTTTTATGAGGGCGACGCTCCGCTCCCTGGACGTTTCAAACAGAAAATCAAGTTGTTTTTCGGATGTTATACGGGTAAATTTTGCTGACATTACGTTGTTCCCCCTCGGTGTAAAAACTTGGCCATCGCGGGTCAGAACCGGAAGCGATAGCGACCGGGTTCTCAAGCTGCCGCGAACGGCCGGGCCTATGCGACCTCCGTTCCTCGATCTTCGTTACTGGTAAAACGTTTGTGCAGCTCGACGGGCGACGTTTTGCGCAAACGAATGTTCAACATTTCGACAAAAACCGAAAACGCCATCGCAAAGTAAATATAACCTTTCGGTATAGTTTGATGAAATCCTTCGGCGACCAGCATCACGCCGATCAGCAGCAGAAATGAAAGCGCCAGCATTTTGATCGTCGGGTGACGCTCGACAAACGCCCCGATCGGGCCGGCAAAAAGCATCATGGCGACGATCGCTATCATAACCGCCGTGATCATTATATAGATGCCATTAGGGCCGTAGGTCGTGCTGATCATGCCTACGGCGGTGATGACCGAATCGAGCGAAAACACGATGTCCAGCAATACAATTTGGATTATTACGCCCGCAAAACCGGCGTAAACCTTTTTTGTGGCTTCGCCCTCTGCACCTTCGAGGCTGCCGTGTATTTCATGGGTACTCTTCGCGATCAAAAACAGGCCGCCGATCAACAGCACCAGGTCTTTGCCGGAAATTCCGCGTCCAAACAAATTAAAAAGCGGCTCGGTCAACCCGATAACCCACGACAGGGAAAGCAGAAGCAAAATGCGAATCCCGAGAGCGAGCGACAAACCGATAAAGCGGGCCCTGGCCTGCTGTTCCGGCGGCAGCTTTCCAGACAATATCGAGATAAAAATTACATTATCGATACCCAGGACAAGCTCAAGCAATGTCAGCGTGGCAAAGGCGATCCAGACGTTCGGGTCAGAAAGAAATTCCATTTAGTTACTTTTTTTGTCATCAAATATCTTGTAAGAATCCTATCACGAATAGATACTTCGGGCAGACCGCGGAACGGCAAAACGCCGCTGCCTGAGATCGTCGTCGCGGACCGAAAAATTTTCTGAGGATCGCTGCCCAAAACTTTGCCCCGCAATTTTAAGATGTTCCACGCGCGATTTTATCACGTTTTTGATCGACCTTTTCATATCGGCGGATTTTGCTCAGCTTTTTGATGGCGGGCGAATCTAAATCGAGAACCCTTAACACTGATAGACGATTCTTCCGCCGACTATCGCGGCGCGTGTTCCACCGAGAAACTTTCGGCCGCCAAAGGGAGTATTTTTAGACTTTGAACGCGAGGCGGCAATTGCGAATGTCCATTCCATCTCCGGGTCCAATATCGTAATATCCGCGATCGAGCCTGGTTTCAGCGTACCCCGGCCCGGGAGCTTGAGTATCCTGGCGGGATTTGCCGAACACAGTTCGACAAGGCGAACGAGGTCGATCACGCCTTTGTGAACGAGCTCGCTCAGGGCCAAACCGACGGCCGTCTCCAGACCGGTTATGCCAAACGGCGCCCGGTCATATTCGAGCGCTTTTTCGTCCGCGTGGTGCGGTGCGTGGTCGGTGGCTATGGCGTCGATCGTGCCGTCCCTAATGCCTTCTATTATTGCCTCGAGATGCTCCTGGCTGCGAAGCGGCGGTGCCATCTTGGTGTTTGTATCGTATGCAGAGGCCCGTGCATTAGCATGAGCGTAACTATCGATGTCGAGTTTCTGCACCACCTCACCGACGGGCCTCTCCAAAGATTCAACGGCACGGTCCGTGAGCGTGAAGTGATGCGGCGTGACTTCACAGGTGACGTTGATATGTTCATTTTTTGCACGCCGAACCGCCTCAACCGCGCCTTTGGTCGAAACGTGTGCGATGTGAATATGCGAACCGGTTTCCTTTGCGAGAATTATATCGCGGACGACGTCGATGTCTTCGGCCAGGGCCGGCATTCCTTTGAGACCAAGCAGAAGGGAGATCTTTCCCTCGTGCATAACGCCGCCGGACGAAAGGGATTTGTCTTCGCAATGGTCGATCACCGGCAGGTCGAAATCTTTTGCGTACTGCATCGCCCGCCGCATAATTCCGGCATTCGGCACAGGCCGTCCGTCGTCCGAAACCGCGACAGCACCGGCCGCCTGCATCTCGCCCATTTCCGCAAGCTCTGAGCCGTCGGACGATTTTGTGATCGCACCGATAGGAAACACATTTGCAAGCCCCGCACGCTCCGCCTGCTCGATCATATACCGCGTGATCGCCGCGTTATCATTGACCGGATTTGTATTCGGCATCGGGCAAACGCTGGTCCAGCCGCCCGCAACCGCCGCCGCACAACCCGAAGCGATCGTCTCCTTATGCTCCTGTCCCGGCTCACGCAAATGGACGTGCATATCAATAAATCCAGGCGCCACAAGCATCCCGCTCGCGTCAAAAACCTCACAGCCTTCCGGCGGTTCTTCATTTTGTCGAAGCCAAGCCGATACCTTGCCGTCTTCGATAAGAACGGACATGCCAGTGTTTTCAGCTGCGGCCGGATCGATAAGATGGCCGTTTGCGATGAGTAGTTTCATTTTTAAAGGTAAAAGCCGATCGACGATAAGTACAAACGAAAGAGGCCAAAAAAAGAATTACCAGTAAAATTCAGTTTCCGACATTTTCCTCGACCAAACCGCTCGCGAAGAATCTTAATTTCGCCGATGCCCGTCCCGGCGGCGATCGTTTCAATATTGCATGACCGGGCCCACGATTTCAAACGCAATTCATTCATCTACGAAGGCTGCAATTCCTTTTTCCTCAATTTTTTAGAAAGTGCTTCTAAAAAAATATCGTCGGCTAACAGCTTCTTTCCCGTCGCATCCATCTCTGTTTTTTCCAAGTCCAAATCCCGCTGCATGATAGAGCGAAGTTCGGCATTGATCTGAGTTTGATAGGGTGCGGCGTTTGGCTTTTCGGCCCGCTGTCGAAAATGGTCGATTACGTCAAGGTCGATATAAATATTTATCCGGGCTTTGCTCTCTTTTCGATTGAAATTGGGAAAACGCTCGCTGAAACCGCCGCGCCGAAAAACATGCTTTCCCACGTTTGGAATAGCGTCTTCATCTATTCCCTGACTACGCATTTCGGCGACGTCCGATTCCGTGTACTCGATCACCACCTCTTTATTTTTCATAATAATCCCGCTTTTCCGGGCCGGTTGCCCGTCTTGCACTAATTATCCAAATGATCTCGTCGTGATAAACGGCGAATACGACAAAGAGAATTCCGTTAGGCGTAATGCCTATACTATTGAACCGTATTTCCGTTTCAGAGTGCGTTTCATCAAACCTGTCAAGCACCATCGGATCAGCAAATATCTCAGTAGCATTCTCAAACGAAACCCCATGTTTTTTCAAATTTTCTTCATCTTTATTCGGATCCCAATCAAAGTTCATATTATACACATATATGGCGATAAATACACACTATTTATTTTGCACAGGCGAGCCTCCCGTCGCCAGATATAAAACTGCCATTCGCACCGCGACGCCATATTTTACCTGATCCAAAATGAGCGAGCGCGAGCTGTCGGCTACGTCTGATGCGATTTCGATGCCGCGGTTTACTGGGCCGGGGTGCAGAACAATGGCGTCTTTTTGGGCGAGGTCGAGGCGTTCGTTTGTCAGGCCGTAGTGGATGGCGTATTCACGCAGGGTCGGGAAATAGGCCGAATCCTGGCGTTCGCGTTGAATTCTTAAAATCATTACTACGTCTGCCCCGTCGATAGCATCTTCGATATGGTTACAGACCGTTAAAGATTGCGGATTGCGGGTTGCGGATTGCGGAGTTGTTTGTCCATTTGTATGCGCCTTTGTTTCGGAGGCAGACTCGCTTCCGATCATGTTTCCGCCTTCGGTGATCAGATACTTAAAGTCTCGCGGAACGAGAGTTCCGGGGCCGGCGACGCGGACGGCGGCTCCTAGTTTTGTTAGAAGATGTATATTCGAGCGGGCGACGCGGCTATGGAGGATGTCACCGACGATGGCGACGCTCAGGCCTTCAATTTTCTTTTTATGCTCACGGATTGTCATTGCGTCAAGCAATGCCTGTGTGGGATGCTCGTTTGCTCCGTCGCCGGCGTTGATGATGGCGGCTTTGCTGACCTTCGCAAGCTGATGCGGCACACCTGCGGAGCCGTGTCGGACGACGATACAGTCCGGTGCCATTGCATCGAGATTCATCGCCGTATCGAGAAGCGTTTCGCCTTTGCTGACGCTTGATGATGAAACGCTGATATTAACTGTATCGGCCGAGAGGCGTTTGGCGGCAAGCTCGAACGATGTCCGCGTGCGGGTCGAGGATTCAAAAAAAAGATTGATGACCGTTTTGCCGCGCAGGGCCGGAACTTTTTTTACTTCGCGGGTTGATATCTCCCTAAAATTTTCAGCCGTGTCGAGAATGCCGTTGATCTCCGCGGCGGTCAGGTCGCGGATGCCAAGTAAATCTCTACGGCGAAAAGGTTTTTCCATCGAAAGGCAGAAGCCCGCAAATGCGTAAGGGCGTAATGCAAGCAAGGATGCTTGCTCACCAGTCGTAAAAAAAGCAAGGTATTAACCTTGCCTTGAAGCTAAGATCAATGTCTGAGCCACAACAGGAGGTACCTGGAGCGGACAAAACATCCTCGCATCGTAAAAATAATCTTCACCGTCTTCGTCAACTACACGAAGGCCGCCAAGTTTTTCGGCGTCTTTGTCTGTAATAACTTGATAAAGCTTGCCGACCTCAAGTGAGGCGGCATAGCCGTCGTTAATCAGACAAACTACAAACTGCGGTGACTCCATAATCTAATCTAAAAAAGGAAACTTAATTTTTATATCACGTTTTCCGAAGCCGTGTGCTTCATACCAATGAACTTCGGCACGACGGAAACTTCCATTAGTTAGTTTAACAGTTGCGATGCCTTTTTTCTTCCTCCAACGGTCTTTTCCATATTTTTTTGTAAGTAAATGACGAATCCGAAGCGACGCTCCTCCGGCTATCGTTTCAATTTTTTCCGTCGAACTTACGATCTCAAAATCATGGCCTTTCAAAAATTCCGACCGCCTCGACTTCGTCAAATTCTTTGAGCATAACTTTGACGATCTCGGTTTGTTTTGTCGGAACCCGTTTGCCGTAAAAATCGGCCTGAATCGGCAACTCGCGATGTTCGACGCCTCGATCGATGAGAACGGCGAGCTGGACTTTTCGCGGTCGGCCAAAATCCATCAGTTGATCCATCGCGGCGCGTACCGTCCGGCCGGTGTATAAAACGTCATCGACAAGGATGATATTTTTGCCTTCAATGTCGTGTTCGAGCTCTGTCCGGTTCACGATCGGATTTGCACCGACCGTCGAAAGGTCATCGCGGTATAGCGTGATATCAATGATCCCATAGAGCGGACGTTCGCCCTCGAGAGCTTCGATTTTATTTACAATACGCTCGGCCAGCGGCACGCCGCGTCTGCGAATTCCGACAATGTAAAGACCCGCCGGACCCTGATTTTTCTCAACGATCTCTGACGCAAGCCGCGAGAGAGCACGCTTAATTCCGGCCGCATCCATGATCCGCGATTTTTCAACCAACTTTATTTCGTCACCCATTTGCAAGCAAATCGTAACAAACGAAAGTTAAAAGTTCAAAGTTTCGAGTTCAAAGTTTGTGAATTTTCGATTATGATAGTTTTTAAGAGGTGACGAACCATTATGAAACATTTAGCCAGCGTACAAACACATCCGGTTTTCTCGGATGACGATTATCTCGAATTCGAGCGTTTCGCCCAGGAAAAACACGAGTTTTGTGACGGTAGTGTATATGCGATGGCCGGTGAAAGCCCCGAACACAGCACGATATGTTTTAATCTTTATACGACTGTCGGCTCGCAGCTTCGCGGGAAACGCTGTCGTGGATTTTCGCCAAATATGAAAGTGGCGACCAGCGAGGCTGGGTTGTTTGCGTATCCCGATTTAGCGGTAGTATGTGATGAGCCTCGTTTTTTCGATGAAAAAAGAGACGTGATAACAAATCCGATTGTGATTTTTGAGGTTATTTCGCCTTCGACGGAACATTACGACCGAGGTGAGAAATTTTTGCGATACACAAATTTTATCGAATCGCTGGAAGATTACGTTTTGATTTACCAGAAAAAACCATTTATCGAGCATTTCGCAAAAAAGAGAAATTCGGGTTGGGTGAAAACGGAAATTGAAGGCTTGGGCGAAGTGTTGAATCTCGGTTCGATTGGATGCGAAGTCCCGATGGCCGAACTCTATGAGCTTGTTGATTTTGCCGTTTAATGTCTTTTTTTCAATCATTTACCCGCCCGATTTTGTTCAAACTTTCGGCCGAATCGGCTCACAATGTTGGCATCAAAACCCTCCAAACCACCTTAAGTTCAAAATTTGCACAGGATTTTGCCGCCAGGCATTTGGAAGCAAATCTCTTCGACAATCTTGAGCGATTTGGCCTTAATTTCAAAAATCCGATCGGGGTCGCCGCCGGTTTTGATAAGAACGGTATTGCAGTTGATCAGCTTGCCGCCCTCGGCTTTGGATTTGTCGAGGTTGGCACCGTTACCTACAAACCTCAAACGGGAAATCCGAAGCCCAGGCTTTTCAGGCTTCCGGGCGATCAGGCGTTAATAAATCGGCTTGGATTTAATAATGACGGAGCAATTGCAGTCACGGCGCGGCTGGCAAATTTGAAACGGCGCTGCGTCGTCGGAGTCAACATCGGCAAAAACAAAGATGTGCCGAACGAAGAGGCAGCCGCGAATTATCTAAAGAGTTTTGATCTGATATATCCGGCAGCCGATTACGTGGCTGTCAATATATCGTCACCAAACACGCCGCATCTACGCGAGCTGCAAAAAGCGGAAAACCTGGAATCGCTGCTCAGTTCGCTGCAACAGCGAAATGCCTTCCTGACCAAAGGCGTGGGTCTGCAAAATATTAGACGCGGACATCCGGAAAGCGAAACTCACAACGATTTAACCCGAGATAAAAAACCGCTTCTGCTAAAGATCGCCCCGGATTTAAATGAGTCGGACATCGAATCGATCGTCGATATTGCATTGCGATATGAGGTTGCGGGTATTATTGCAACAAATACGACAACGTCGCGGGCGGGCATAAAAAAATCCGATATAGCCAATTTCGGAGCCGGTGGTTTAAGCGGGAAACCGCTTGCGCAGCTTTCGACGGATGTTATTTCGATGATCTTTCGATATTCCAAGGGCAAACTGCCGATTATCGGAGTCGGTGGTATTTTTTCGGCAGCCGACGCATTTGAAAAGATCGCTGCGGGAGCCGCTCTGATTCAGGCCTATACGGGTTTTGTGTATGGCGGGCCGACATTCGCAAGGGACGTCAATATTGGTTTGGCCGCGATAATAAAAGAACGGGGATTCGCTGCAATTGAAGATGCCGTCGGGTCCGGCGTCAAAATGTGACTTATATGTGAATGTCAAAGGTTAATCGTTCAGTTTGTTCGTATTTTCTTTATGCGTAATCTCGGTTATTTGACACTCTGCGCGCATTGGCTATAATTAAGGTTTTGCTTTGTGTATGAGTGTTTGAGAACAAAGCATTAATTGACAATGATTATCGACTTGGGCAATCTTGGTAAGACCGCAAAGAGAGTCGATCTAACGTTTGATCCGGTAGAGATTGATCTCGAAAGCGAGACGGTAAAGCTTACGGGAAAGACGGACTTTAGCGGCGAGATCGAGCGCGTGGGTGCAAAATCGCATCTGAGCGGCGTTATCAAAACTAATGCTTCGCTCGATTGTACACGCTGTCTAGACCCGATCAAAAAGCATTTCGAGTTTTCGTTCAGGGCTATTTTTTCGGATCCGAATGACACGGATACATCGGTCGAGGTCGAAGTTAGGGGCGACGAACTTGATGAGTCGCCGCTGGGCGGCGGAAAGGTTGACGCGGCCGAGATCGTTCGCGAACAGATCTTGCTCGAACTGCCGGAACAGATTTTTTGCGCGAAAGATTGCAAAGGGCTTTGCCCTAAATGCGGTGAGAACCTAAATTTGATAGATTGTAAGTGTGCCGACGAAGATGTTGACCCGCGTTGGGCTGCCCTGAAGAATGTGAAATAGACGCGGGTTAATACTAATAACCCGTAATTGTAAGAACACTCCATCGGCCCAGATTATAAGAATTTACTATTTACGATTAACGGAAAAAAAATATGCCAAATCCAAAACGACGACATTCACATGCACGAACGCGGACGCGCCGTGCTCACGACTCGCTAGATACGCCGCAGTTCTATATTGACAAAGATACCGGCGAGGCAAAAGTGCCGCACCGCATCGATAAAGCAGGGATGTACAAAGGACGCAAAATAATTGAAGTCAAAAACGTTGAATAGTGGTTTTTAGTGTTTTGAGACTTTTTATAGTTCTCAGGGACCAACTCTGCAAACTACACAAACCCTATAAACTCAATAGCTTATGGTTAACGCGGGAATTATCGGGATGGGACAGGCTTACCCTGACGGCATTTTGACAAATGCCGATCTGGAAAAGATGGTCGATACCAATGACGAATGGATCACCGCCCGAACAGGCATTAAGCAGCGGCATAAGGCCGCAGACGATGAATACACGTCGCAGTTCGGCACGAAGGCGGCCCTACAAGCGCTGGAACGCGCGGGCATTGAGCCGGCTGAAATAGACATTATCCTGTGTGCCACAACCACGCCGGATCAGATTATGCCGTCAACGGGAGCGTTGATCCAAGCTCAGATCGGTGCGACGAATGCGGCCGGAATGGATGTGTTTGCGGCGTGTTCGGGGTTTTTGTACGGTTTGACCATGGTCGAATCTATGATCCGTACCGGCCAGATCCGTTACGCACTAGTCATTGGTGCAGAGGTTTTGACGAAATATGTCGATTACACAGATCGCGGAACCTGTGTAATTTTTGGTGACGGGGCCGGAGCGGCCGTGCTTGGCCCGGTTTCTGAGCGCAAAGGGATCCTCGCTACAAAGATCAAATCTGACGGCCGCTACGAAGATCAGCTTTATGCCCCCGGAGGCGGCACAAAACTCGGCACCACACATAAAACGATCGACGACCGTGAGCATTTTTTTAAGATGAAAGGCAACGAGCTTTTTAAGGTTGCGGTACGTTCGATGGCTGATATTTCGGCAGAGATGATTGCAAAAGCCGGGTACAAAACCGAAGATATCGACCTGGTAATTCCGCATCAGGCAAATCAGCGGATAACTGACGCGGTAGCCTCACGGCTTGGCGTACCGGATGAAAAGGTTTATTCAAATATCGCCGAAATGGGTAATACTTCATCCGCTTCGATTCCGATCGCGATGGACGAATGTATCCAATCGGGTAAAATAAAAGACGGAAGCCTTTTACTACTCACAGCTTTCGGCGGCGGAGCGACCTGGGGTGCAACCGTCATTCGATTTTAGATTTTGGATTTTGGATTTTGGATTTTGGATTTTGGATTTTGGGATCGGATCGTTGACTAAAGCTGGCCGGTTCATTTTTATGGTACTTTTTAATGGTAATTTGTTTTTATGTTTGAACATTTGATGATCAACGAATCTAAAATCCAAAAATTGCCTTCAATTATTGGGCTGTTCATTTTATGATGTTTTGTTTTTATGTTTTGAACATTTGATGATCGACGAATCCAAAATCCAAAATCTAAAATCTAAAATTGCCATCATATTTCCCGGACAGGGTTCGCAAACCGTTGGGATGGGTAAGGATTTATTTGATAATTTTGCGGCAGCCCGTGAGGTTTTTGAGGCGGCGGACGATGCTCTTGGTTTTTCGCTTTCGAAAATGTGTTTTTCGGGTGACGAGAGCGATCTTCAACTTACGGCGAATACGCAGCCGGCGATTTTGGCAACATCGATTGCCGCCTATCGTGCTGCTGTATCGGAAGGGCTGCCCGAACCGCAATTTGCCGGCGGACACAGCCTGGGCGAATATTCGGCATTGGTTGCTGCGGGTGTTGTGGATTTTTCTGATGCTTTGCGGACGGTCAGGAATCGAGGCACTTATATGCAGGAAGCGGTTCCCGTCGGAGTCGGGGCAATGGCCGCAATACTCGGTCTGGATATAGACGCCGTGGAGGCCGGTTGTGCCGAGGCGGCAGGCGGAGAGATTTGCAGCCCTGCAAATATTAATTCGCCGTCACAGGTGGTAATCGCCGGGAGCGCAAACGCCGTGGAGCGCGCGTGTGAGATTTTGAAAGAAAAAGGAGCAAAAAGGGCGATCCGGCTAAACGTTTCGGCGCCGTTTCATTGTAAACTGATGACGCCGGCACAGGATCGGCTGGCCATCGACCTGGCGGGATTGGATTACGGCGAATTTTCTTTTCCGATTTTGCACAATGTCGATGCGGAGGTAAATCAGAATCCCTCGGACGTTCCAGACAAATTGACACGACAGGTTTCGTCGCCCGTCCGTTGGCTGCAAACTATTGAAAATTTAAAAGCCCTGGGCGTCGATAAATATATTGAGATCGGGCCGGGCAAAGTTTTAACGGGGTTGGTCAGACAGATTGACAGAGAAGCTGCGTATGCCAACATTGAAAATACGACAAGTTTGCGAAATACTTTAGGAGAGTTATAAAAACAGGAGAATCACTTATGTCAGAAGTACAGGAAAAGATCAAACAGATAATCGTCGACGAACTCGGAGTCGATGAAGCGGAAGTTACAGAAAATGCACGTTTTATCGAGGATCTAGGTGCGGATTCGCTCGATCTGGTCGAGCTCGTAATGCGTTTCGAAGAGGAATTCGACATCGAAATCCCGGACGAAGACGCAGAAAAGATTCAGGGCGTG
Source organism: Pyrinomonadaceae bacterium (assembly GCA_041747575.1). Classification (GTDB taxonomy): domain Bacteria; phylum Acidobacteriota; class Blastocatellia; order Pyrinomonadales; family Pyrinomonadaceae; genus OLB17. The sequence goes on along the minus strand of JBGTEX010000051.1, from coordinate 49,523 downwards.
CGCGATGCATACGCATACGTCGAGCAGCATAAAGCCGCTTGAGCAGTGGTCGGGTGAGCAGTGGTCTGTGGGCAGTGGACAGCGGTCGCAGTAGTGCAAGTGGGCAGTGATTATTAGTCGAGAAGAGGGGAGTTAGTTTTCGTACCAACGAACACTGACCACCGACCACTGACCACCGACCACTAACCACCGGCGACAGTTATTATGCCTGTTCAGAGCTATCGGCAGCTTATCACGTGGCAAAAGGCGATGGAACTAGTCCATTTGGTTTACGATTTAACGGATAAATTTCCAAGAGAAGAACTGTTTGGTTTGACATCTCAGATTCGCAGGGCCGTCGTTTCGGTGCCTTCGAATATTGCTGAAGGACAAGGAAGGAATTCGACAAGGGATTTTCTCCGGCATTTGTCGATTGCCTACGGTTCTCTCATGGAAACTGAAACTCAAATCTTGATTGCGGAAATGAGGAAGTACGTTACTTCGGACGAGTGCGTAGCGGTATTGGAAAAGTCCGCAGAGGTCGTACGACTAATCAATGGTCTGTCTAATTCGCTTATCAAAAAGCTAAATACTGACCACTGACCACCGACCACTAACCACTGAAAATTATGAAACGTCGTGTCGTAGTTACCGGTCTCGGTTTGGTTACGCCTGTTGGAAATGACGTGCCGACGACCTGGCGCGCTCTAATGAACGGCGAAAGCGGTGCCGACTATATAAAAAAGTTTGACGCGGAGAAATTTTCGGCCAAGTTTGCGTGCGAGGTAAAAGATTTTGATGCGTTGAATTTCCTTGACAAAAAGGAAGCCCGCCGAATGGGTGCTTTTACACACTTTGCCCTGGCCGCGTCCGACGAAGCGGTCAAACACAGCGGTCTCGTCATTGACGAATCCAATGATGAGATGGTCGGCACGTATATCAGCTCGGGCATCGGTGATTTCTGGGCGATTGAACGCGAACACGAAAAGCTTTTAAATTATGGCCCCGACCGCGTTTCGCCTTTCTTTATAGTCTCGGCGATCGTAAATCTGGCGGCGGGAAATGTTTCGATCCGGCACGGTGCAAAAGGACCAAATTCAGCGACCGCGACCGCGTGTTCGGCCGGTGCACACGCCATCGGGGACAGTTTTCGCATTATCGAACGCGGCGACGCGGATGCAATGATCTGCGGCGGCGCCGAGAGCGCGATCACGCCCATGTCTGTCGCCGGTTTTGCGTCGATGCGGGCGCTTTCGACGCGAAATGACGACCCGACGCATGCCTCGCGGCCTTTCGACCTGGAAAGAGAAGGTTTTGTCATCGGCGAAGGTGCGGGCATTTTAATCCTTGAGGAACTCGAGTTTGCAAAGGCCCGGGGCGCAAATATTCTGGCCGAAATAGTCGGCTACGGCATGAGCGGCGATGCGTTTCACGTTACAATGCCCGACGAGACCGGTTCGGGTGCGATCCGTGTTATGCAGCTTGCGCTCAAGGACGCCGAACTTTTCCCCGAGCAGATCGGATATATAAACGCTCACGGCACCTCGACGCCCTACAACGATAAATTTGAGACGCTTGCGATCAAAAAGGTTTTTGGCGAACACGCATACAACATCCCGGTAAGCTCGACAAAATCAATGACCGGCCACGCTCTCGGCGCCGCCGGCGGACTCGAGGCCGTATTTGCGATCAAGGCGATGATAGAAAACAAACTCCCCCCGACGATCAATTACGAATTTCCCGATCCCGATTGCGATCTAGATTACATCCCTAATACGCCGCGAGACGCGACGGTTGATTACGTATTGTCTAACAACTTCGGTTTTGGCGGGACAAATGCGTGTTTGATATTTAAGCGTTATAATAGATAGTGTTATGACAGACCAAGCGATCATAGAAATCGAAAATGCCGGGCCGATACCGGGAGCAGTATTTCGAGAAGATATTTATTATCCGGAATCGCATTATGACGATATGGGAGAATCGAGTTTACATTATAAATTTATTAATTACCTTTTTAGTGTTTTAGGCTCGTTTTTTGCGGAGAATGCTGATGTAATGATTGCCGCCAATTTGAATTTGTACTACGAAAAAGGTGATCCGCGAAAGTATTTTACGCCCGACGTGATGGTTTCTTTTGGTGCTGAAAAACGCGAACGTCAGGTTTATAAATTGTGGGAAGAAGGTGTATTTCCGCAAGTCGTCTTTGAAATCGCATCCGAACGAACCTGGAAAAATGACATAGGCGAAAAATCAGAATTTTACAGCCGTTTCGGAACTCAGGAATATTACCTGCTCGATCCTGAACGCAAGTATCTTCCATTACCCCTAATGGCATATCACCTTCAAAATGAGCGACTCAAATATCTACCACACGAAGAAGATCGGATTTTTTCACCGCTAATCGGGCTTGAAATTGTAGATTCCGGCAAATCGTTTCGTCTGTTCGACCCGAAAACGAGGGAATTTTTGAAGGCTGTATTGACTGGCGAAGAATAAACGCCTATGCAGAAAAGGAACTATACATTTTGCCAGGACGCGATTTTTTTATCGGATACCTCGGACCTATTGATTGATCTTGAAGCAAATAAACTGCCATTTATCAGACATGTCGAGGAACTTGTCGTTGCCTAATGAAACGTCGTGATTTGATAAAGTTCCTAAAAGATAAGGGCTGTGTTTTAACCAGCCGCGGTGGAAATCATGATTGGTTTACAAATCTTGCTCTTCGCCCGATCGCAGCCAGTGCCGCGACACACCGAGATAAACGAGCGTCTACCGCGCTCGGTTATCAAAAACCTAACTGAAGAAAAATGAAAATAATTGTATTAATGAAACAAGTCGCCAATAAGGATGCGGTGTTGCGTATTGCGGGCGATGAGAAATGGATCAACGAAGCTGACATTTCGCATCAGACGAATGAGTCGGACGGGTATGCGCTTGAGGAAGCTTTGCGGACGGTTGAGGCTAAGGGCGAGGGCGAAGTCGTCGTTTGCACGCTCGGAAGCCAGTCTGCAAAGGCTGTTATGAAAGATGCCCTGGCTCGTGGAGCTGACCGTGCGATACATATCCTGGCCGAAGACAGCAAGAGGTTATCGCCATATCAGATAGCATCCATGATAGCCGATGCAATTAGAGAGGAAAACGCTGATCTCGTTTTTGGCGGTTTGCAGTCGGATGACGCAAGCTATGGGCAGACCGGCGTGATCCTCGCGGAACTGCTCGGTATTCCGCATGCGACGATCGTGATCGAGGTTGACCGCGAGAGCCTCGGCGAGACTCTGCGTGTCAAACGTGAGCTCGAGAGCGGCTGGTATCAGTGGTTTACATACACACTTCCGGCTCTGATGACTATTCAATCTGGAATTTCCCAGATCAGATATGCCTCGCTCAAGGGCATTATGGCCGCGAAAAAGAAAGAAATTAAAGAAATAACACCGTCCCCCAATGAGTTTGATTCAGCCTCAAAGATCGAAAAAGTTTATTTGCCTCTGAAAACAAAACAGACACAGATACTCGGAAGCGGCGATGCAAAAGCCGGGGCTGTCGAATTGGTCGAGAAATTGCGGTCGGAAGTTCGTGTAATATAGGTTATTGTCTTTGTTAAACTGATTTGAAAACGACCGATTATTTCACGTACAGCGTTTTAGCCCGTCCGTATCTAAAAACCGAGTGGCTGGAATTTGTAATTAACAGTCCGGCACAAAGCGAACTTCAACGTAACGGGCGAATAAGGCATTGGGCATTCATCAAAGAAGAAGGGAAGTTTCTTAGAGTAATCGTCGAATCAGACGGTGAAACTGTCCGCAACGCATTTTTTGACCGGGGTTTTAAAATATGATTTTTCGATACGACAAGGAAGCGGATATGCTGTATATCAGACTTGTGGACGGGGCAAGCATCGAATCAGAAGAAGTTGCGGATGGTATCGTTCTGGATTTCGACGCAAACAACCGAGTAATTGGAGTTGAAATTGAAGATGCTCGCAGCCGGGTTGATCTTGCACATTTGGAACTTAACGCAATGCCTGTCTCCAATCTGGTGTTAAACGAAGGTAAGTTCGCAGCATAATGACTGCTTGTTTTGCTCTAAATCGCCAGCGCTCAGCTACTATTTTTATGATTTTAGTATTTATCGAACACAAAGACTGCGTCCTTAACAAAACCTCGCTAGAGGCGGTAACCGCGGCGCAAAATATTGGAAAAGATCTCGGGCTTAAGGTCGCCGCCGTGCTGCCGTGCGATAAGGACTGCTCTCTTGCACAGGAGATCGCCGCGTACGCCCTCGAAAAGGTCATCGTAGCAAAGAATGAAAAACTGGGAACCTACACACCGGATGGGTATGCCGATGCGTGGGAACAGGTAATAGAGACCGTAAAGCCGCAGTATGTTGTGATGTCACACACCTATCAGGTGCGTGATTTTGCACCAAAGGTTGCGGCTCGGCTGGGTCGTGAGATTGTCGGCGATTGTATCCGTTACACGGCTGACGCCGGAAAATTAACGCTGACGCGGCGTATTTTTCTCGGAAAGCTTGACGCCGATGTGACTATCGGCGGCGAAGCCCCGTATTTTGTAACCTTTCAGACCGGCGCCTTTCGAGGCGATAATGCCGAAACCGGCAGCGAGGCTTCCGCGGTGGAAATATTGGATGTAACCGTCGACGATATCCGAATGACGCCGGAGGCTCCTTTTCAGGAAGCAAAGGCGACCGTCGATCTTACAAAATCGCACATTATCGTCGCCGTCGGCCGCGGCATCAAATCACAGGAGAATATAGCTCTTGCTCAGCAGCTTGCTGATGTTTTGGGTGCCGACCTTGCCGCATCCAGGCCAATATGCGACAGCGATTGGCTGCCGATCGACCGGCAGATAGGTTCGTCAGGACAGACAGTTGCCCCAAAAGTCTATATCGCTCTCGGCATCTCAGGTGCGATCCAGCATATTGTCGGTATGAAAAACGCCGGTACGATCGTCGCGATAAATAAGGATGCAGATGCACCTATTTTCGACATAGCCGATTATGGCATTGTCGGCGACCTTTTCGACGCCGTGCCGGTCATGATCGAGGAAGTTAAAAAGGCGAAAGCCTAAATGGCTTGCGGGTTGCTATTGTGGCGATTATGTGAAAAATAAACAATTATAAAATCGATAATTGCGGATTCCGCCATCGATTTGCGCCTTTCAGACACTATCGACGGTTGCCGCAATGGCTGAGCGAACCAAACATTCCGCCTTACATCCAATCCGTAACCGTGTATGGTTTTGCAGTTATTTCTTTGGCCTTTCGTTTGCTTTTAGAACTCGTTTACGCAGGCGGATAAATTTTGGTGTTACCTCGATCAGCTCGTCATCGGCTATAAATTCGAGGGCGCGCTCCAGCGACATTTCGCGTTGCGGGACGAGACGCATGGCTTCGTCGGCGCTCGTTGTACGCATGTTTGAAAGTTTTTTCTCTTTGATCGGATTTACATCCAGATCGACCGCACGGGCGTTTTCGCCGACGATCATCCCTTCGTAAACTTTGACCTGCGGCTTTACAAAGAGTACGCCGCGTTCCTGTAAATTATAGAGCGCGTAGGTGTTTGTCTCGCCCATTCGATCCGATACGAGCGAGCCGGTCTGTCGCGATTTCATATCGCCCTGCCATTTGTCAAATTTTAGAAAGAGGGTGTTGAGCAGGCCTGTGCCTTTCGTTTCTGTCAGAAACTCACCACGAAAGCCGATCAAACCACGCGACGGCACCTCATATTCCAATCTCACACGGCCCGAACCGTTGTTGATCATCTTTGTCATCTGGCCCTTGCGGCGGCCGAGAGCTTCGGTGACAACCCCGATGAATTCCTCCGGAACATCAATAACCACAAGCTCGACGGGCTCAAGCGTCTCACCCGTTTTCTCGTCTTTTTTTGTGATGACCTCGGGTTTTGAAACCTGGAGCTCGTATCCCTCGCGCCGCATCATTTCTATCAGGATGGCGAGTTGCAATTCGCCGCGGCCCGACACCTTAAACTGCTCAGCCGCTTCGGTTAGGTCAACACGAAGCGATACGTTGCCGAGCAATTCGCGGTCAAGCCGTTCTTTGATCTGACGCGAAGTAACAAATTTGCCGTCGATACCCGAAAACGGCGAAGTATTCACGCCAAAGATCATCGCAATGGTCGGTTCATCGACCGCGATGACCGGAAGCGGCTTTGGGTTATCGACCGATGTGATCGTCTCGCCGATCTCCACGTCATCAAAACCGGCAAGCGCCACGATCTCGCCGGTTCCTGCGCTATCGACGGTTGTGCGTTCGAGCCCCTCGAAAACAAAAAGCTCTTTAACCCGTGTCTTTACAGTAGATCCGTCGCGTTTTGCGACGACGACCTCCTGATTTTTTGCAATCTCGCCGGAAAAAATACGACCGATTGCGAGCCTGCCGACAAACGGATTATAGTCGATATTTGCAACCAATAATTGCAGCGTATCATCGCGCAGGGCGTGCGGCGCCGGAATTGATTCGATAACCTGATCGAACAGAGGAATCAGATTTTTTGATTCGTCCGATAAATTCTTTTTTGCAACGCCGTCGCGCGAGATCGAGTAAAGCACCGGAAATTCGATCTGCTGATCGTTGGCCCCGAGATCGATGAAAAGGTCGTAAATTTCGTCGAGTACTTCCTCGGGACGCGAATCCTGCCGGTCGATCTTGTTTACGAGAGCGATACACGGAAGTTTTAGTTCGAGCGCCTTTCTGAGTACAAACCGCGTCTGGGGCAGACAGCCTTCGGCGGCGTCCACGAGCAGAACGATACCGTCAACCATCTTTAGAACGCGTTCGACTTCGCCGCCAAAATCGGCGTGGCCCGGTGTATCTAAAATATTTATTTTATAGTCGCCATAACGAACCGATGTGTTTTTCGCCATGATCGTAATACCGCGTTCCCGCTCCAGATCCATCGAATCCATCACGCGGTCAACCACCGCCTCGTTGTCCCGATGCGTCCCCGACTGAGCCAGCATCGCATCCACAAGTGTAGTTTTCCCATGGTCAACGTGGGCGATAATTGCAATATTTCGTATCTTATCCGTAGCGATCATAATGAAAATCCCGTCAGCAAGGCAAACGAATATAATGACGGATCGGGTGACGAAACGCAAAAGGCCCGATCGCAATCATTAATGATTTGAAAAAAACGGAAAAATCAAAATCGCAAGAATTCCTGTTGCCGAAAGCAACTGCGCTCGAATTAGCTGTTTCGCAGAAGCCGCCGAGCGAAACTATGGCCGCAAGAAGAGCGGCGCACGAACCAAAGAGGTAACCTTACAAGTTTTGACATCTGTTAAGCCCCGCTAAGGGCGACATTAAACCGGGAATAAACGTTAGCGAAGTGATCGGCTTTTTTGCCGCAAAACGTGCCGTAGAAACACTTGTACATTCCGGCATGAATTCGTTGAAATACTATTCACTTATAACTTTTCACTATTCACTGAATTAAAATGAAAATTTTCGATTTTTTTCAGTGGACAGTTATAAGTGAACAGCGGTTAGTTTAACTAACAAAAGTGTTTCTTGAGAGAAAAATCCCGGTTAAACCCAAGCGAATCAATAACATTTCGCTCCTCTGGAGCTAAAACCAAAAATCCTGACTTTTGAGACATCCTCGCAAATAGACGGGCAAGCCCGGGATGGCGGAATCCGCAATTATCGATTTTATAATTGTTTACTTTTCACATAATCGCCACCGTAGAGCGAAAGAAAAATGACGGGGGAGCCGCAAAGCATTTTAAAATTTGACGGTCTAATCGTTAAACCGTATCGAATTAAGCATATTGCGGAATGCGCGGTTGTAGTTTCTGGTTTCGTCACGCGGGGCAACGGTTATTGTGTAGAACAAGGCGCCGTTGCGAAGCTGGGTCGTGTATATCGTGACAACCTCGGTTTCGCGCGTTACGGGTGAGATTCCCGACGCCTGTGTGATATATCCGCGCCGTCCGCCAATGCTGGTGCCGGACAGATTGCTCTGTTGACGCAGATACTGATTGCTTTGCAAAATACCATCAACATACGACTGCGACGCCCGCAGCAGATCGTTGTCCTGTACATTTGCGACGCCAACCATAGCTCCGCGCGTAATCCCCTGATCGCCGTAAGCGCCGACCGGGGCAAATTGAACACTTTCCTGCGACGGAAATTGCTGCCAATTTGACGGCACGTTAAAAGTGATGATATTCGAAGCCGAATATCTTTGAACCTGTGTCGATGGGAAAGGAACTCGGTTTGAATACCTGCCTGACGCCGTCGGATTCTCCGTTCGCCGTCCGCCCTGATTTCCCTGTTCGATCTCGGCCATAGCCCGTGCACGCGGCATCTCGCGGAATTTTGCCTGAATGCGTTCAAAATCGCGTGTGATCTTAATCGGGTTTTGCGAAACCTGTAAATATTGAGCTTCGCGGTTAATTTTTTCATAACGGTTACCCGGATCGGGATGGCTGCTAAGCCATTCTGGGGCACCGCCGCCGCGTCTTTCGCCCGCTATCGTCTGGAACATATTTGCCAGGTCACGCGGATCGTAACCGGCGTCGGCCATAATTAGGGAACCGAGCGTATCAGCCTGAGTTTCGTATTCGCGGCTGTATTTGGTTTGTATCCCCTGTGCGATAAGCCCGCCAAGCTGAGCACCGGTCTGACCGCCAAGAATGGCCCCGCCAAGGATCAGACCGATCGTCCCGAGCGTGTTTTTTGCGCTGCTTTGCTTTGTTGCCTGGGCGGTGGCGTGGCGAAGAGCGATGTGGCTGATCTCGTGGGCCATTACGCCCGCCATCTCGCCTTCATTTCTGGCCGCCTCGATCATACCGCGGTTGACATACATCGGGCCTCCCGGCAAAGCAAATGCATTGATGTCGCTGGCATTCACGATCTGGAAACGGTAATCAAAAGCCGGCTGTCGAAACCTTGCCGGTATCCTCGCAACCAGCCGTTCACCGACGCTCTCAACATAATTTGTTGCGTCTGCGTCATTCAGGATCGGAAATTGCTGTTCGACCTGACGCGATGCGTCGTTACCCAGTTTTATATCGTCCTGAACCTTATATTTATTTTTAGGTATGTCGATCCGGGTTTGCTGTGCGGCTGCCGCAAAGGGCAAAATCCACATCGTCGCAACCAGGGCCGCAACCGCAATCCGTCTGCCAAACATTTGATTTTTCATATATTCTCCGTCTTTTCTTAGTCGAGTTTAATGCGTTTTGGCTTTGAACGCCAACCGCATCTCAAAATCGCAGTTTGGATGAAAAGAGCACTAACCAAGTTCGCCGCAAAAAGGAGCATAAAATATTAAGCTGAATCGTAAAATAACGCGGCCGTCCCGCATTCTGAAAACCCGTTCACGGTTCTGAACATTCATTAAGCCGGAATGCATAAACCGGAACAAAAAGTCTCATAGAAACGACAGCAATTGCTCAAAATTTTTTAAAGATCGCCGATCAGATGTTACAGGAATGTTACAGATCGATAGCGATCTAACGCCTACGCAGAAAATTTAAGTATAATGTAACCTAATCGCTAACGGCTGTGAACTATAATTAATTGAGTGATTTATGAGCGATTTTACCCAATCCGTGTGGTCCAGCCCCGTTTCCGGTCATTTTGGCGTTCATCCTCGCGATTCTTTGGAATATCGCGAAATTGGAGGGCAGATCGATCGGCTCCGTGACAAAATTTTGCTGCTTGGCGGGAAAACCGAAGATGCGGTTCACCGTGCGATGCGTTCACTGACAGAACGAAACAGCGATCTGGCAAAAAAAGTCGTGGAAGACGACAGACATATCAATCAGATGGAGCTTGAAATAGACCGTCTGAGCGTTGAAATTCTCGGCTCGCAGCAACTGACCGAGCATGATTTGAGATTGGTCGTTTCGGTTTCAAAGATAACGCCGGTCCTCGAACGCATTGCCGATCACGCGGCGAGCATTGCCGAAGCGTCCGTAATTCTAAATAACGAACCGCAGATCGGCAGCTATACGGATTTTTCTTTGATGGCCGAAATTGCGGCGGAAATGCTGCGCAATTCGCTAAACGCATTTACGGCCGAGGACGCAAACGCCTCACGCGAGATCATCGCCCGCGACCGTGCTCTTGATATATGTTACGGGCGTGTATTTGACGGACTTGTCGAATCGATGGCAAAGAACCCGTCCGCCGCGAGCGGCAACGCGAGACTGCTTTTTGTCGCCAAACATATCGAGCGGATCGGCGATTATGTAAAAGATATTTGCGAGCTGAATGTTTATTTAACCGAGGCCGTATTTATAAAGCACGGCACTGTGGATTGAATTTGCGCCAAAAAGATCTTGCTAAAATTTATACATTTGACTCGGATTGGCGAAAGTAGGTTATAATCACGACTTTCGAACGACAATTTTGCGGTTTTTTTAGGCTGAGCCTGCTAAAACCCAACCAAATTTAAATTATGCGTTTAAATAAATCTTACTTTACGTGCTTGTTTTTTGTCCTGGCGGCTATTACTTCGTCCTGTTTTAGCGGTCAGCGGGAGAAAGGCGATGCTATAAAAATTCAGGGTGCCGGGTCTTCACTTATCAATCCGCTGATGCAAAAATGGGTCAGCGAATATGGAAATCTTAATCCGAATGTCCGGCTCGATTATCAATCCATCGGTTCCGGCGGGGGCATCAAGCAGGTAAAAGAGGAAACGATCCAGTTCGGAGCGTCCGATCTGGTCATGAGCGACGCCGATCTCAAGTCGGCTCCCAGCGAGATCATCCACGTTCCCGTGATTCTTGGCGCGGTTGTTCTAACATATAATTTAGAGCAAATCTCGGAGCCATTGAGATTCTCGCCCGGCACGATTGTAGATATTTTTCTTGGCAAAATAACAACGTGGGACGATCAGAGGATCAAGGCGGATAATCCGGGCGTCGCCCTGCCTTCGGCCCCGCTGACGGTAGTGCATCGTTCGGACGGCAGCGGAACATCGGCCATTTTCACAAATTACCTCTCAAAAGTCAGCCCCGAATGGAAAGAAAAAGTTGGTGAGGGTACATCGCCAAATTTCCCGGTCGGCCTTGGCGGCAAAGGTAATGAGGGCGTAACCGGCCAGGTAAAACAAACGCCAAACACGATCGGCTATGTCGAACTTGCCTACGCCGTAAAAAACGATATGCCCGTTGCTCAGATAAAAAATAAAGCCGGAAAATATGTCGTACCCACGTTTGAAACCGTAACGAACGCCGCGGCCGAAACGATAAACGAAACGCCCGACGATCTGCGGGCTTCGATCACAGATGCGGCGGGTGAAAATGCTTACCCGATTTCGAGCTATGTGTATGTGCTGCTCTACAAAAATCAGCCGGACGCGGCGGTTGGCAAAACACTGGTTGATTTTTTGACATGGGGAATCAACGACGGCCAAAGATTTGCGGAGCCTTTGTTTTACGCCCCGCTGCCACCCGAGATGGTTAAACGAGCCTCGGCAAAGATCGCCCTGATTTCTCATAACGGCAAACCATTTAGCTCAAATTCGAACTGATGCCGAACGATCCGTCCCAAAATGATCCGCCCGTAAGTGAACGCAATCGGAGGTTTTCGTCGTCCGACAAGATCTACCGTTTTCTGCTGACGGCGTGCGCCGCTCTCATCCTTGTAATTGTCGTTACAATGCTTGTCGTTATCGGACAGGGTTCGTGGCTTTCGATCAAGGCATTCGGTTTATCATTCCTTTACGGACAGGTTTGGGACCCGATAAAGGGTGAGTTTGGAGCGTTACCGTTTATTTACGGTACCGTTGTTTCATCCATAATCGCGGTTTTGATAGCAACTCCGCTGTCGCTTGGCGTCGCGGTTTTTCTGGTCGAGCAGGCTCCAAAATCGATTGCCCGGCCGATTGGCTTTCTGGTTGAGCTTTTGGCAGCAATTCCGTCGGTCGTTTACGGCCTGTGGGCCATTTTTGTTCTCGCCCCGTTTCTCCGCGTTTATATTCAGCCACCACTCCAGACTTATCTGGGCTGGCTCCCTTTTTTTGAGGGAACGCCAACCGGAATCGGGATGTTTACGGGCGGCCTGATCCTGGCGATAATGATCACACCGATCATCACGGCGGTCGTTCGGGATATTCTCGAAGCCGTTCCGGTCACACAGCGCGAGGCGGCTCTTGCCCTCGGTGCCACAAAATGGGAAACGACCAAGATCGTTCTGGCAAATGCATCTTCGGGTATAGCCGGCGCGGTCATCCTCGGTCTTGGCCGGGCGATCGGCGAAACGATGGCGGTTACGATGATAATCGGCAACCGGCCGCAGATCAGCGCATCGCTCTTTGAACCGGGCTACACGATAGCGTCCGTTATCGCCAACGAATTTACCGAGGCAACCGGCGACCTCTATCTGAGTGCATTGGTTGAAATGGGTTTGATCCTTTTTGTCGTAACATTTGTCGTGACGGCGCTTGCAAAACTTCTGATATTAAGCGTTGGGCGAAAGACACAGAGTATTGCCTGAAACTGAATAAAAATGATAGAGAAAAGACGCCTTGTAAATTCAATTATGACGACGCTGACCGCCGTATGCGCGTTTGGCGTGGTCGGGATATTGATTCTTATTCTGGGTTATATCTCGTTTCAGGGCGTATCATCTTTAAGCTTGCAGTTTCTTGTTGAAACCCCAAAACCGGTCGGCGAAGGCGGCGGGATCGGCAATGCGATCCTTGGTTCTCTGATACTGCTTGGGTTGGCGTCGCTTGTCGGCATACCGCTCGGGATTGCCATCGGAACATACCTTTCTGAACTCGGCGACGGCTGGTTTGGGATGACGATCAGGTTTGTCGCCGATTCGATGATCGGCATCCCCTCAATTGTTTTCGGTGTTTTTGTGTATGCCCTGATCGTACTTCAGCAAGGGTATTTTTCGACCCTTGCGGGATCTGTCGCGCTGGCCCTGATCATGATCCCCATCGTTACGCGAACAACTGAGGAAATCGTAAGACTGGTACCAAAATCCATGCGCGAGGGCGCTCTTGCCCTGGGCGCCCCTGAGTGGCGCGTTACCTGGGATATAGTGCTTCCGGCGGCAAAAACCGGCATCGCAACCGGTGCGATGCTCGCCGTCGCCCGTGTGCTCGGTGAAACGGCGCCGCTTTTGTTTACATCGTTTGGCAGCCGGTTTTATAATTTTTATCTCGACGAGCCTATGGCCTCTATGCCGGTTCAAATTTACAACTACGCAATTTCGCCGTTTGAAGAATGGCATGCAAAGGCATGGGCTGCGACACTCGTCCTGATCACGCTAATATTGGTTATCAACATCATTGTCCGTTACACGACCCGAAAGGGATATTGATGCGTGCTCTAAGTCAATTTGGGTAGTTTTGCAGTTGCTCCCCGCTGCGTTTCGAGCGGCTTAATCTGTAAACCGGGATTAAGTAAAATATTGGTATTTCGTTATACTTGTCACAAAAGATGAGCAAAATCAGCATTTCAAATCTAGATTTCTATTACGGCAAGGCACAGGCCCTGTACGATATTTCGCTCGAACTTCCGGAAAATGAGGTGATAGCTTTTATCGGGCCTTCGGGATGCGGTAAATCGACGTTTCTGCGGACACTAAACCGGATGAATGACACGATCCCTAATACCCGCGTTAAAGGCAAAGTTTTGATCGACGGAAAGGACGTTAACGACCAGTCAACGGACGTCGTGGCATTACGGCGAAAAGTCGGTATGGTCTTTCAAAAATCAAACCCCTTTCCAAAGTCCATTTATGACAACGTTGCCTACGGCATCCAGATAAACGGAATTCATAAAACTAAGGCCGATCTTAATGAGCGGGTCGAAAAAGCACTGCTCGACGCCGCGCTTTGGGATGAGGTCAAGGACCGCCTAGCCACTTCGGCTTTTGGGCTTTCCGGCGGACAGCAGCAACGGCTGTGCATCGCCCGGGCTCTCGCGGTGCAACCGCAAATTATTTTAATGGACGAACCGGCCTCTGCCCTCGACCCACTGGCAACACAGAAAATCGAAGAACTTGTCGTCGAATTAAAACGCAGATACACGATCATCATCGTCACGCATAATATGCAGCAGGCAGCCCGCGTCTCAGATAAAACCGCATTTTTTATGCTTGGTAAGCTCGTCGAGTACAATCCGACTCAAAAAATGTTCACAAATCCGGATGAAAAACTTACAGAAGATTATATAACCGGTCGATTCGGCTAATCACACAGCAAATTTAATAGCATTTTGTCGATTTACTTATGATAAATTAGTATTTAGAAATGGATCATAGAATTATAGACCAACAACTTGACGTCCTGCGTGACAAGACCCTGCTGCTTGGCGGAGCTACCGAAAGGGCGGTTCAGCGTGCGATGCAGTCGTTGTTGACCCGCGATAGTAAATTGGCACAGTTGGTTTTGGATGAGGACAAGACCATAGATCAGATGGAGCTCGAGATTGACCGAATGAGCGTCGAGATCCTGGCTCTCCAGCAGCCCGCGGCGCACGATCTCCGGCTGGTAATATCGGTTGCAAAGATAACTCCGGTTTTGGAACGCATTGCCGACCACGCGGGCAACATAGCCGAGGCAACGCTGATCATAAATGAGGAACCGCAATTGCGGCCTTTCTCCGATCTGTCTTTAATGGCTGACAACGCCGCCGAAATGCTCAGGAACGCACTTGACGCCTTCATCGCCGAAGACGCCGAAACCTCGCGCCGCATAATTCTCGCTGACAAAGTGATAGACGATGCTTACCGGCGGGTTTTTGGCGAGCTGATCGGCATGATAATCAACGACCCGACCACGACCGCGAGCGCCGCGCAGCTGCTTTTTGTCGCAAAACACCTCGAAAGAATTGGTGATTATGTCAAAGATATTTGTGAATTGACCGTCTATCTGACCGAAGCCGCCTTTATAAAACACAGCGCGAGAAATTGATTTTCCGCAAAATAATCGCGTTGGTTACTCTGACTCCGCCTAAAATGCTAAAATGTATTCGGTGCCTGACAAACTCCTCTCTCCCGTTTTGTATTTGTTAGAGGCCGGGACAGCGAAACCCGTAATTCCGCACGAGATGCTATATGAAAACCGCACAAAAATGCAGCCTTTTTCTTGCGATCATGATTTTTTGCTCAATTGGTCTGTCGGCTCAAACGCCGCTCACGGAAGCGGAAAAAAGGATATTTGTGGATGTTGAAAAGCGAGCTGAAAAATATATTGATCAACGGGAAAAGTTTAACGGGCAGCTTCCGCAATTGTCGACTGATTCAACACCCGAGCAGATTATTGCTCATAAATTATCCCTGCGAAAATTAATGCAGTCGGCTCGTCTAAGCGTAAAGCAAGGCAATGTTTTTACACCCGCCGCATCCCGTCTGATAAAAAGGACGATCAAGGCCGAGTTCAAAGGATATGAGCGAACCGAGCTAAGGCAAAGGGTTTTGGACGCTGATACTAAGGGCGTCGCGCTCAAAATCAACTTCGTTTATCCGGAATCTAAGGAACTTGTCGAAATGTCTCCGGCATTGCTTTTGAGCCTGCCTCAACTGCCGGAACAGCTTCGGTATAGGTTTGTCGGCCGCAGCCTCGTCATTCTTGATCGCGATATTTCGTTGATTATCGACTTTATGCAGGATGCCCTGCCATAACTAAACAAAAACAAGGGGTTTTATTATGAAGCAAATCATTATATTTCTTACCGTGTCGGCGTTTATGCTGGGGGGGTTCGCTCCCGTTCCGGCCTCCGCCCAGACTGAAGTTGTCAAAACGAACGGCGACGCGAGATTGACCCTGCCGTCTGCCGCGGATTCGATAAAATTTCTGGCGATCGGTGACACCGGCACGGGCGGCAGGCAGCAAAAAGAGCTGGCGGAGGTTATGTTTGAATATCGAAAGATATTTCCATACGAATTCGTGATTATGGTCGGCGACAATATGTACGGCGGTGAAAAGCCCGAAGATTTTAAAAAAAAATTCGAAGATGTTTACCGTCCGCTTCTCGATCAGGGAGTAAAATTCTACGCCTCTCTTGGTAATCATGACGAATCAACCCAGCGGTTCTACAAATTATTTAATATGAATGGCAATGAATATTATCGGTTTAATCAAGGGGATATTTCCTTTTACGCCCTAAACAGCAATTACATGGATAAACGCCAGATCAAGTGGATAAATGATGAAATGGGAAGCGATGCGTCGGAATGGAAAATCGCTTTTCTTCATCATCCTCCATACTCCTCCGGCAAAAAACACGGATCATCTTCGGGTATCCGGAAAGTTACCGAACCGCTTTTTTTAAAATATGGCGTTGATGTGGTTTTTACAGGTCACGAGCATTTTTATGAACGGCTCAAACCGCAAAATGATATTTTTTATTTCATAACGGGTGCCGGTGGCAAACTTCGCAGTGGCGACGTAAAGCCGAATTCTCCGCTGACAGCAAAGGCGTTTGATAAGGATTTGTCATTTATGCTTCTCGAAATTTCGAATGATCTACTGCATTTTCAGGTAATTTCGCGCGGTGGCGAAACGGTCGATTCAGGAAATTTACCCAGACGTGAGCAGTAGTTGAAAACGGTCTGAATTACGGAGTGTGTGTGGGGCGGAATGTCCCGCTTGCGCGCGCCTTCGATCATCCTTGCAATCCTGACCCCAGGTTCCGCCGCTGGCGGCTCCACCTGGGGCCACATACTTTCGCTGCTCCGCAGCTTAGGAGCGATTTGCAGGTCTGGGGGCCGGTTCGCAGCAAAACCGGTGCGTTCGGGCGACATCATCCCCGCTTGCCTAACACCACACAAAAATGACATCATTTTTGTGGAGAAACAGATGTCCGCAGTACTGGAAAAAAAGCTCGGTTTCGAGGATTATCTCGTCATGCCGGACGAAGAGATGCACGAACGCATCAAGACGGCACGTGACGAGCTCGGCCCGCGTGCCGTAATCCTCGGACATCATTATCAGCGTGACGACGTTATCCGTCACGCCGATCTAACGGGCGATTCGTACCAGCTTTCGGTTATGGCCTCGCAGACCGAGGCTGAATACATAGTATTTTGCGGCGTCCATTTTATGGCCGAATCAGCCAATATTCTGGGCCGCGATTCGCAGCATGTTATTCTCCCTGATCTCGGTGCGGGTTGTTCGATGGCCGATATGGCGACAATCGATCAGGTCGAGGACGCATGGGAACAGCTGCGCGATATCGGCGTTTTGAAAGGCAAGGTGGCTCCGATCACGTATATGAATTCAAGCGCCGCGATCAAGGCTTTTTGCGGCCGCGAGCAAGGCGTCGTATGCACCTCGTCAAACGCGATCCCGCTGTTTGATATGTATCTGAAAGATTTTGACAAGATGTTTTTCTTTCCCGATCAGCATCTTGGCCGCAATACCGGTGCGAAATTTGGCATTCCGCTTAGCAGGATGGTTGTTTGGAATCCGCACGAAGAGTTAGGCGGCAATACCGAAGAGCAATTGCATGAGGCAAAACTCATACTGTGGCGCGGACACTGCTCAGTTCACGGACGTTTCAAAGCGTGGCACGTCGATAAGATCCGCGACGAGAATCCCGGCATGCAGATACTAGTTCACCCGGAATGCCCTCGCGAGGTTGTCGAGATAAGCGATCTTGATGGTTCTACTTCATTTATAATTAAAACCGTCGAAAATTCGCCTTCCGGTTCAAAATGGGCGATCGGCACCGAGGTCAATTTGGTAAACCGCCTGCAGGATCGCTTCCCCGACAAAGAAATCCGCCTTCTCGCACCAGACCTCTGCATGTGTGCGACAATGTACCGGATCGCTCCGCAAAACCTCGCCTGGGTTATGGAAAATCTGATCGATGGAACTGTTGTAAACGAGATCGTCGTCGATGAAGACACAAAACATTTTGCCGGCGTCGCCCTTCAGCGAATGATCGATTTTACAGAGGGTAAAAGTATTTGAATCGCTGGACCGTGGAAATGGAATTTTACCACCGTAGCACTGGCTTCCGAGAATTGCCACTAGCTTCAGCTAGTGGTTTACTGTAATATATAACAGCGGCTTTAGCCGAACATTGGGCTAAAGCCCGGAATCTTTTTTGCAGTCTTATCCCAATAGCTGAAGCTAGTGGCAATTCCAGCTGAAGCTAGTGTGGCGATTATCTGAAAAGTAATCTTTGCACGCGGCTTGCCGCTCTGTTTGCGGTAAAGCTTTGCTTCACCCATAGGCCTTAACCCTTTAAACGAAATCCGAACCTCTTAAACGAAATCCGAATCTCGCACTCTGTCGAAGGCGAAACTTGATTTATTTCCTGCGGTCTTACAATATAGGATATAAGGAGATTTGATTATGAGTGAAAGCAAACGAGAGGGTATTTCGCGAAAAAAATGCAGCGAAATAATGACAAAAAGCCTGCATACGGCGGAGCGTGACACGACATTTCGTGAGGCGGCCGTTATGATGCGCGATGGCGATATGGGAGCGGTTCCGGTAGTCGAGAATGGCAAATTGATCGGTATCATAACCGACCGCGACATAATTGTCCGGTCGATAGCTGAGGGAAAAAACGCCTCGACTGCGGTTAGCGAGGCCATGACGACGGAGCTATTCACCGTTAAACCGGACGATTTTATTTTCGAAGCGATACGCTTAATGGGTGATAAACAGGTCCGGCGAATACCGGTCGTAAACGACGACGGCGAGCTGGCCGGTATCATCGCAATGGCCGATGTTGCGCTCGAAACCGAAGACGAACGCGAAATCGCCGAAACTCTCGAAGAAATATCGAGCGGAACCTCGTTTTGGAGTAAACGATGAAAATAGCATATTTCATATTGTGTCTCTCTCTTATTTCGGGGATCGTTTCCGGCCAAAGTTCCCGAACTCTTAAAACCAAACCGCCAGACGTAAAGCCGTCTGCGGATCAGGTAATGCTCAGCGGCGTCTTTACGGGCGATGTTTACACAAACAAGCTGCTCGGAATTACTATTCAAACGCCGAAAAACTGGTACCGGGCTGAAGAAAAAGTAAATCAAACAGTTCTACCCAAAGGAAGGCAAATTGTTGGTGAAAGTAGATCAGAGGCTATAGGCGAAGCTCTCGACGAATCGGTTGCCCACAGCCGCATACTTTTCCAGGCGACCTCTCTCTCGCCAGGTAGCCTCGGTTCATGGGCCGCCCTGGTTAGCGGCATTGAGCGTCTCCCGACGCCGACGTCGAAGGAAGAGTATTCAGAAGCGAACCGTCAATTGATATTAGGCCAGCCGAACTTAAAAATAACCGCAGAACCGTTCGTAAAAAATCTTGGCGGCACCGAGTGGTCCGCTCTCGAAGTCGAGAACAGCACTTCGGGAACAAAGGTCTCGCAGTTGTACCTGACGACTGTAAAAAAAGGATTCGCGATCTTTTTTATCATTTCGCGTATAGACGACACACACAAAGGAGTGATCCTGGATTCGCTGAACACAATCACGTTCAAGTAAACGCACGTCAGTATGGCCAAATCCACCAATCGTTATTTCCAATTTACGGGCCCGTCAAAAAAGGCCCAGGTTTCGGCGCGAATGTGGTATCCGGCGGCGGACGTTTATCAAACACCCGAGGGTTGGGTCGTAAAGGTTGAGCTTGCGGGAGTTTCCAACGAAGAGATAATTATCGATATCCAGGGAAATGTACTGAGCATTGCGGGTTGCCGCAAAGATCGTTCGTGTGCCGCCGGCGTTTCGTACCAGCAGATGGAGATAACATACAGCAGTTTTGAAAAAACTTTACGGTTTCCGTCGCCGATTGACGGAGCGGTGGTCGAGCATCTATTTGAGAACGGCTTACTAATAATTCATCTGCGCAAGGGAGGAAAATAATTATGCCTGAGACGCTCGGACAAATAACGACGCCCGTGCATCAACCGGAAATTTACTATCCGGGAAGCACCGAAGAGAGGGAGATAATTTATCCGCAACAGAGAGAGGATGATATGGGCGAAACGTCGATACACGTAAAGTTGGTACACCGATTTTTACAGATGCTTTTGCATTTTCTCAAGAGCCGGGAAAATGTTTTTATTTCCGCGAATATGAATCTGTATTACGACGAAAGCAATCCGGCCAAATGGCTCGCTCCTGATATTTTAGTCGCTTTCGGCGTTCCCGGTCACGAACGTTCGAGCTATCGAATCTGGGAGGAAAACCTCACTCCGCAGGTAATTTTCGAGGTCTCGTCCGAACGCACCTGGAAGACAGATATTAGCGAAAAATTAGAAATTTATGGCGGGATCGGCGTTGAGGAGTATTACATTCTCGATCCCGCATTCGAGTTTCTTCCCGCGCCAATTCTCGCGTTTCATGGCGACGAGGGTCGTTTACTGACGTCGGCGGTAAATCACGGAAGAATATTTTCGCCGCGACTAGAGTTGGACATTGTCCGAACCGAAAATGACTTTCGACTTTTCGATCCAAAAGCAGGAGCATTCCTGCTAACGCTGGACGAATCTGAAGACGAGAGGCGAAAAGAGGTACAACTTCTAAAGGCCGAAATTGAGAAATTGCGGGCGGAGCGTTAGTACAATGGCTGAAGAAATAAAACAAAATCAGGTAGAGTTACCAAACACGGATCGTCCGCGGCAATTTGAAATTGCGGTCCTCCCGCTTCAGAATACGACCCTGTTCCCGGAGACGGTTGTGCCTTTGGCGGTAGGCCGCGAACGTTCCACGCGGTCGGTCGAGGCTGCTCTCGCCACGGAAGAAAAACTCATCGCCTGCGTCACGACTAAGACCGAAAACGTCACCGGCGATGATGCAAAACCTGGCGATCTATACCAGATCGGAACCATCGTAAATATAAAACGGATGATGCGGAACGAAGGTATAATGCAGCTTATCGTTCAGGGTATGGATCGGTTTGAGATCGTTGAATGGACCGGCGAACAGCCGCATCTCAAGGCTAAAGTGCAGATTTTACCCGAACTCCGCCGGGTCGATAAAGACGAGATCGAAGCTCTGAAACGAAATATTCAGGGCATGATCCAGGAGGCACTCGCGCTTTTGCCGCAGGTGCCGCCCGAAATTCGTATGGCTGTTACGGCTCAGGACAATCCTGTGCAGCTTTCTTATTTTCTCGCCTCCGTCCTCGATCTTGGCACCGAAACCGAGCAGAAAATGCTCGAATCGGGCACGGTTGACGGCCTTTTATCTTTGACCCACGCCGCCCTTGCACGTGAGCTTGAGATAATGCAGATCAGGTCTAAAATCGCCAACGAAGCACAGGGCGAAATGGACAAATCGCAGCGCGATTACGTGCTTCGCCAACAGATGAAGGCAATTCAAAAGGAGCTTGGCGAGGATGAAACTGGCGAAAAGGCAGAGGCCGATCAGCTGCGTGAACGCCTCGACGAGGCCGATCTTCCCGACGAGGTTCGCAAAGAGGCAACCCGCGAACTCAAACGAATGGAGGCGCTTCCGCAAGCCGCACCCGATTACCACGTCATCCGCACTTATCTCGAATACATTCTTGAGCTGCCATGGCGTACGTCAAGCGAGGAAAAACTCGATCTGAACGAAGCCCGCAAGATTCTGGACGAAGATCATTATGGCCTCGATGATATAAAAGAGAGAATTTTAGAGTCTCTGGCGGTCGTCAAGCTTAGACCCGATTCCAAAAGTCCGATCATACTGTTTGTCGGGCCTCCGGGCGTGGGTAAAACCTCGCTTGGACGTTCGATAGCCCGTGCGCTCGGGCGTGAGTTTGAGAGATTATCGCTCGGCGGGATGCGTGATGAGGCTGAGCTTCGCGGTCACCGCCGGACGTATATCGGTGCTATGCCGGGCCGGATAATTCAATCTCTCCGGCGTGTCGGCGTTAATAATCCGGTGATGATGCTTGATGAAATTGACAAGCTCGGCAACGATTTTCGCGGCGATCCGGCGTCGGCGCTGCTCGAGATACTGGATCCCGCTCAAAACGACACGTTTCGCGATAATTACATTGACCTGCCCTTTGATCTGTCCAAGGTTTTCTTTATTGCGACGGCTAACCAGCTTCAACCGATACCCGCTCCGCTTCGCGACCGAATGGAGATCATCCAGCTCGCCGGCTATAGCGACCGCGAAAAACTCAACATCGCAAAACAATATCTGATCCCGCGTCAAATCGTAGAAAACGGCCTTTCCGAAGAACAAATAGCCATCACCGATGACGCGATAAATCTTTTGACTGGTAATTACACACGTGAGGCCGGCGTCCGTCAGCTCGAACGAACCGTCGGCAATCTCGCCCGCAAAGTCGCTCTCAAGGTCGCGCAGGGCCTCAGTAAAAAGGTCACTATCTCGGCAGAGGAAATTAAGGGCTACCTGGGGCCGCCAAAGGTTTATCCTGAAGAAGCTAGAAAGGAACTGCCGCCCGGTGTTGCGACCGGTATGGCCTGGACGGAGATGGGCGGCGAAGTACTGTTTATCGAGGCAACGCTCCTGCCCGGCGGCAGCGGCCTGACGCTGACCGGACAGCTTGGCGACGTCATGAAAGAATCGGCTCAAGCCGCCCGCAGTTATCTGTGGTCACACGCGGCCGAATTCGGAATCAACGCTGAGATTATAAAGGAGAATGGGGTTCACCTTCATGTACCCGCCGGTTCGATTCCAAAAGACGGCCCAAGCGCGGGCGTGACAATGGCCACCGCGATGGCTTCGCTTTACACGGGTCGCAAGGTGCGTTTTGACACGTCGATGACCGGCGAAATCACACTTTCCGGCCTGGTCTTCCCGGTCGGCGGCGTTAAAGAAAAGATTTTGGCCGCCCATCGCGCCGGTATTCGCCGTATCATCCTCCCGTCGCGTAACGAAGCCGACACCGAGGAAATACCGGAGGACGTCCGCAAAGAGCTCGAGATAATTCCGGCCGCCTGGATCAGCGACGTACTTAATGCTGCTCTCGAACCGGAACAATCCGGCCACAAAGACAGGAATTTTATACTCGACGGGCCTGACTCGCACTCAGACAGCCGGAGTGACCGGCTGATAGCAAAAGAGTCGTGATACGGATCATTCAAAACAAAAATATTTGACAATCGTGATCGTGCAGGACATAATACTTATAGACCCCCCGATCTGATTTGTCAGATTTCTGAGTATCTCCGGTAACAATTTCCAGTTTTTGATTGAAATATAATTTTTAAAATTCTCATCGAGACACCGGGATTCCTACTGACTTTTCCACATTAAAAGAGGTTTCAAAAAATCATGAAATTTATAAAAAGTTATTTTATTGCCAACCAGCGGGTCTTAGTCTCGCTTGGTATCGTTTTGACTTTAGTATTCGCCGGCATTATCGCAAATCGAACATACGCACAATCAGGTTCGCCCGCCGGTGGCGATCGGACGCTGCGCATTGTTTCGACAAACGGCGTTCAAGGTCAGCAGGTCACGGTTTCGATCGAGCTGGAATCACAGAATGACGAGGTTGCGGCAAGTTTCAGCCTGGATTTTGATCCGACCAGATTAAATTCGCCGACGGTAGCGATGGGCTCTGGCGTTCCGGCCGGTACCGCCGTCAATTTAAATCCGAATGAGACAGCTAACGGCAGGCTTGGAGTTTTGGTCGATTCGCCAAATACGTTTTCTTCGTCGCCGCCTTCACGTCAGGTGATTACCGTCACTTTTAATATTGCGGCGGATGCAGCTCTCGGAGCAACGCCGATCACATTTGTAACCGCGCCGACACCGCTAAGCGTTTCAAACTTGCCGGGAGCGTTGGTTCCGATCATCTACGAGGTAGGTACGGTCACCATCTCGGCAGCGGCTACTCAGCCGGTAACCATTTCGGGCGTTGTCACAACACCGAGCGGTCTAACGCTCCGTAACGCCAGCGTGACCTTAACCGATGCGAACAATGTCCGAACCACAGTCTTGACCAGTCCGTTCGGTGTGTTTAACTTTAACAATGTTCAGTCCGGACAGACCATTACGGTTTCGGTTGCCCAAAAGCGCTTTCGATTCGCGTCCCGCACAATAGCTGTAAGCGACAATATATCTGATCTGAATTTTGTAGGCTTAGAATAACCTTTTCGTACCCAGACCGCACTGTAAAAAGCGATCCGCGGATCGCTTTTTTATTTTTTTACAAGATCTTTGCATTATTGCGGCATCCTGCGAAATTGCAATGCGGTTTCGGGGGTGAAGCCCAAGTTCGATGATCAGGCGGACGTTCGCAATTGCCGTCTGCTTTAGAGGCGGTTACGGACCCGACATACGGTCAAAAGAGCTTAGAAGCTGCGGAGCAGCGAAAGCATGTAGCCCCAGGTTCCGCCAAAACGGCTCCACATGGGGCTACATGCTTTCGCTGCTCCGCAGCTTCTGAGCAAAACTTCGAATTTTTGTTGACAATTATGTATCATCTATGATATATTATCTTACAGGCTATACACGCTAAAGACGGTTGCTTTCGAAAAAATTAAAAAATGTTTCACTGAAACACCTATATTTCACCGAAATGGAACACGAAACTGGAACCACAATGTTTACAATACTTTACAAGGCTTTTTCGTGTTCCATCTTGGAACAAATCTGTTTTTATGTTCCAAAAAAAACACACTATATTCACCGAAATGAAACACGAAACAGGAACCACAATGTTTACAATGACTTACAAGGCTTTTTCGTGTTCCAAAGTGGAACAGATTTATTCTTTTATGCATTATTTCGCAGGCCGTACTGTCGCAAATTGAAAGATGTTTCACTGAAACACCTATATTTCACCGAAATGGAACACGAAACCGGAACCACAATTTTTACAATGGCTTACAAGGCTTTTTCGTGTTCCAAAGTGGAACAGATATGCTGTTTTCTCTCAAGAAAACACTTCCAAAATCGCGCTTTAACGTCGCCCGTGAATCTATTCGCCGCAATTGGGAGAATTAAATTTAAAAAAATAAATGCCATTTTCGGAATAATCCGCGGCCCGATCAGCATCTTACATGAGAGGCAATTATATTTACCTGACAAATCGCGGTCTGCGGACACACCTCATCGTCCGGAAAATCGGCGGTGGCAATAAACTGTAATTATGAAAATAAAGACTTCTGCATTTTCGAAACTTTTAACTCTGACATGCATATTCTTGTTAAATGGAAACGTATTTTCCGTTCCGGCCATCGGACCGGTGTCGGGCCGGATAAATGCGGCTGCCGGAAACCCGGTTCCCTTCCCTGCCTCGAACGGTGTGCTCGATGCAACCTTCGGTACAAATGGCATTATCAGTACCGCGGTAGGTATCGGCAATGATGTTGCTCAGGCAGTTGCGATCCAGGCCGACGGCAAAATTCTCGCGGCCGGCTTTGCGTTTAATGGAGCAAACAATGACTTTGCGGTAGTCCGTTACAACCCGAACGGCACGCTCGACACGACATTTGGCCTCTCGGCCAACGGCATTGTAATGACGCCTGTCGGGACGGCTGACGAAGAGGCTTTTGGGATCACGATGCAATCCGACGGCAAGTTCATTGTCGTCGGACAGAGCTCTAACGGTACGAACACCGATATTGCCGTGGTCCGCTATAATCCGGACGGTTCGCTTGACAACACCTTTGACAGCGACGGACGGTTGATGATCGGTGCGGGCCCGGGTAACGATCTCGGACGCTCGGTCACCGTCCAAAATGATGGAAAGATAGTCATCACGGGACAGGCGTTCAACGGGTCAAATTTTGATATTGCCGTTGTACGGCTCAACGCCGACGGATCGCTCGATGCGGGTTTCGACGGCGATTCGGGAAGTGGTAATGGTATTGTTACCACGTCGGTCGGCGGCGGAAATGATTTTGGATATACCGCGCTTGTCCAGCCGGACGGTATGATCTTGATCGCCGGCTATTTTGTTTCAGTTCCGAGTACCGATACGATCATCCTTCGGTACGACGCCAACGGGCGGCTCGACAACGGTTTTGCGGGTGACGGTATGTCAAGGCAATCTTTTAGCACGGATGACACAGATGAGGCTCTGGCGATGGCATTGCAGCCGGACGGAAAGATCGTCATAGCCGGATGTTACCGCAGCGGCGGCCTGGCAAACGAGTTTTTGTTTGCCCGCTTTGAGCCGGACGGCAGCCTCGACCCAACCTTTGGAACAAACGGCTCACTCGTCGTGCCTTTTAGCAATTCGGCAGATCTTGCTCTCGGCGTCGTGATCCAGACGGACGGAAAGATCGTCGCCGCAGGGTTTGGAAGCAACGGGACAAACAACGATTTTTCTGTTGCCCGCGTAAATACCGACGGAACGCTCGACACAAGTTTTAATGGGACCGGCCGCCAGCAAACGATGATCGGCACCGGTACAGATTCGGCAAACGCGATCGCCCTTCAGGCGGACGGAAAAATCGTCGTTGTCGGTCGAGCGGTCATCGGTTCGACGGCGGATTTTGGCGTTGTGCGTTACGGATACGGAAACAACGCTCAGGCAAATGACGGATTTATCGAGCTCGGCCCTGCGACGGCGATTCGCTTTGACAACGCTTTTCTGAGCGGATCGTCCAGCGTAACTCCGCTTAACCCTAACGCTTTAGAGCCTCTGCCGGCCGGGTGGTCATTTTTAGGCTCACCGCGATCCATTGAAACATCTGCACTGTTTTCGGGGGATATTTTTGTTAAATTGACTCTGCCCTTGGATATTGAGCTTGCCGCTTTTGAATCTGTAAGAATTTTGCAATTTGAGAATAATATCTGGACGGACAAAACGACCGGTACACCGCCGCGCGATTTTGCGACAAAGACGATCTACGCCAGGGTTTCAACGCTCGGTGTTTTTACCGCGGCGGCGCCGTCTATCGCTGCAAATATAACGGTTTCGGGACGGGTGACGACGCCAGGCGGACTTAGCTTGAGGAGCGCTGCGGTCACAATTACGGATGCAAACGGCGTCCGTGTTACGACATTTACAAGCCCATTTGGGGTTTACAGTTTCCCGGATGTTCAGTCGCAACAGACATATACAATATCTGTTGCATCAAAACGTTATCGATTTTCGTCCCGCGTTCTCGCGATCACCGATAACATTTCTGACCTGAACTTTACGGGCCTGGAATAATTGTGAATATTTATTTATGGGCCTCCCGAATCAATTCATCCTCGCGCATTAATTTGGCGACGTGGAAGATGTAGTGGATGCCTGAGATTAACGCGAAAGCGGCAACGATGGTGTAGGTCGTTGGCAGGAACAGACCGTTGTTTGCGGGGAAAACGGCGGCAAACAAAATAATAATTACGCCGATGACCTGTACAAAAGTGCTTGCCTTGCCAAGCCATGACGGCCGGAATCCGCGAAAACCTGTCATTACATTTATCGTTCCGGCAATAGCCACGATCGCTATGTCGCGGCCGATGACAATCGCGGTGACCCAAAATGGAACCGGTAAGTGCGGACGTGTTGCACCAATGACATTAGGGAGGGTCAGCATTACAAAAGCGGTTGTCATCAAAAGCTTGTCTGCGATCGGATCGAGGATCGTTCCAAGCTCTGACTCCTGTTTCATACGTCGGGCTAAAAATCCGTCGACGCCGTCGGAAACGCCAGCGATGGTAAAAACCACGAGAGCCCAGCCCTCACGGTTATAGACCAGCAAAGTCGTAAAGACCGGGATCAGCCCGATACGCAAAAACGTTAGAATATTCGGGATCGTCAGGACTCGGGTTGATATCTGGGGTTCCATTTCGTGGGGTTTGCCGCCATGCCGATCTCTAAACGAAACTGCAGATATTTTCGTTTCGAAGCTCTGAGATGTTAGCTGTCTGTAACTCGCAGCTCAAGCAAGGATATTTCCGGCGGGCATTGGTACCGCATCGGGACGACAACGGTTCCGATGCCGCGTGTAATGTAAATCTGCGAATTTTTACGCGCGTGCAAACCTCCTTTTAGCTTCCGCTGCGGCAGAATGCGTTTTTCGTCATCGCGAAGCTTTATCTGGCCGCCGTGCGTATGACCGCTCAACGTAAGATCGACGCCATAACGGGCGGCCTCGCGAAAAATGACCGGATTGTGAGCGAGCAGCAACTTCATTTCATCGGGAAATGAGCCGCGAAGAGCGGCCGGAACATCGGTCTTTCCGACCATGTAATCATCGACGCCGGCCAGCCAAAATGACGCCCCGCGAGCCTCGAAACGCATTCCCTGATTGACCAGCATGTTGATCCCCTCTCCGCGAAAGAGATGTGTGACGAGGCCCGCGTCCGTCCAATGATCATGATTGCCAAGACATGCGTATATGCCATATTTCGCCTTGAGTTTGCTAAGCACCGCGGCAACCGGAGCGATGTATTCGCGTTCATGCGATACATAGTCACCGGTCAGCACAAACATATCGGGCCTGAGGCGGTTGGCAACCTTTACGACCCGTTTTATGTGTTCGAGCGTGGTAAATGGGCTGTGATGTGTGTCAGATAAATGGATTATCTTAAAACCATCAAGTTGTTTTGGCAGACGTTTAAGACGGATATCGACACGTTCGAGCGAGAGGCTTTTTGCCTCCTCCAGTGCGATTTTTGCGGTCTTTGACCAATTACCGGCAAATTCGCGTATCGGAGTTTCAGCTCCGACGAAAGCGTTGAATCTATCGGATAGCTTTATCCGCTTTGCTGCCGTTTCTCTCATAAATGAATCGCTCTTAACTATATCGATTGTATCATTATTTTACAACCAGCCGATTCGGTCTCAACAAAAACACGAACGGAAATATATTTGTACCGTACGCTCGAAACGGATTTCTTATCGAAAATGTCAGATCCCGTCTTTCGGAATTAGATGAAAAAAGAAACTCCGTTGACCGCAGTCTTATGCCACCGTTGATGCACGTTTTAAGCTTCTGCTCAGTCATCTATTACGGGTTCCTGTTTTCTGGATTTGCGTCTTTCCGCTTTCCAGGCATTTCGCACGGCCGTTACATCAAATTTATCACGTCGGCCATCGCGCATATTTTCGATCTCATGCTGAACACGGGCCGCGACAAGCCGATAGGCCTCAGTATTTGGTACATTTTCGGTCATTTTTCGAAGTTCGTCATAGTCTAAAAATCGTCCAACTTTTGCTCCGACCTTTGCCCCGATACTTTTACCTTTGGGAATGATCGTTCCTTTTGGGAAAGCCTGATAAGTTCCCCAAATATAAATCGGCAGAATACCGATCTTCTGATTTAGGGCAAGATAGCCGATGATCGGTTTGAACTCCGTTATCTCTCCTGATTCCTGACGCCCGCCTTCGGGGAAAATGAGCGCGTTGTAGCCTTCGTTCAAGATTTGCGTGACGTGCCGGAGCGATTGCCGCAGGCTGCCGGTTCGTTCGATCGGGACGAGTGTTGTGAAATTGTTCATATACGCCCGCTTGTATTTTGTATCGAACCAGTAATCGGCGGCCGCGACCGCGACGGTCTGTTCCGCCACATCTTTGCCAAGGGCCTTTTTGACCAGGCCGGTGTCGATATGCGACGTGTGATTTGGCGCGACGATAAAATTTACATGCTGCGGCACATTAGCCCTGCCATCGATTCGTGTATCGAGAACGCCGTCGTACAGCGTGTCTTGGGCAAAATCGACAACCGAGTTACCAAAGCGCCGAACTATCGAAGGGATAAAAATCTCTTCTTCCTCTTTCTTCTCTTCCGTCTTTGGTTCATCCACCAATTTTTTTGATTTATCGATGCGCTGTATGGCTGTCAGCAGTTCGCGTACTGACTGAATTTCGTTCAACGTGTCCGGTGACAAAACCCGTCCGCCTGCGTCCTCGACAGCCGCCTGCAGCTCAACAAACATCAGCGAATCAAAACCAAGATCAGCCAGCTTATCTTCGACCGCGATATCCGAAAGCGGCCGGTTTGAAACCGTTGCGACCACCTTTCGGATCCAGAGCAGATTGTCATCGCCCGTAGCCTCGACCACTGTTTTGGTTTTTGATTTTGCCCGGTCTTCGAGCGTTTGCAGCATTGTCACGACCTCGGGACGTTTTACTTTTCGTGTTGCGGTTCGAGGCAGCTCGAACGGCGTGATGTGCAGAACTTTGACCCGTTTGAAAAATGCCAAACCGGCAGAAACCTCTCGGAAATGAAGCTCGATCCGCTTATTTACTTCTGAACGTGAGGAGGCGATGTCGTATTCATAATCCGGAACGACAAGCGCCACGATCTTTTCGCCGCCGTCGTCATCCGACAGGCCGACTACGCTCATTTCTTTGATATACGGTGATTTTCCGTAATGATCTTCGATCTCGTCCGGATAAATATTTTTGCCGTTCGAATCAATAATTACGTCCTTCGAACGCCCGACGATAAACAAATTTTCGTCATCATCTATCCGTCCAAGATCGCCGGTTTTGAGCCATCTGTCATTCAGCACGGCGCCGGTCGCTTTGTCGTTGTTGTAATAACCGACCATGACATTTTGACCGCGCGCCATGACTTCGCCGACGCCGTTTTCGTCTGGTGATTCTATCCTAACCTCAACGCCGGGAAGCGGTTTGCCGACGCTTCCTCTCAACAATTTGTTTCCGGGGCGGGCAACTGTCAAAACGGGCGACGATTCGGTCAAACCGTAGCCTTCGAGAATAGTAAATCCAAGCCCATGCAAATCTTTTTGAACTTTTTCGCTGAGAGCCGACCCTCCCGAAATCAGATACCGTATCTTCCCGCCCATGCCCTGATGAATCGGAAAAAAAACAATCGGCCCCAGATTAAACGGCGTATTGTCGCGTATCCAGGCGTTGAAGTCGATGACATTGTCGGCAAGATCGGCGAACCAATCCCCACGTTCGCGAAGCCGTGTCTTTATCCTGCGATGGAGCATTTCCCACAAAGCCGGCACGCCGACCATTCCCGTCACATGTCCATTTTCTATGGTTCGCGACAGTTCCTCAGAGGTCAACTCATTCAGGTAGGTAATCTGTGTACCGTTTGAAAACGGCGTCAGGAATCCGGCTGAAAATTCAAACGTATGATGCATCGGCAACACAGATAAAACGCCATCGGTCAAATCCATGTCGAGGACACTTGAAAGCATAGAGATCATATTGACAAAATTCTTGTGCGACAGCATCACGGCCTTCGGCGTGCCGGTCGTACCGGATGTAAAGATCAGCGAAGCAATCGATGTCGAAATAATTTTTTCCGGCAATAGTGCATTTCTTTTCACCTCCTCTGTCTCCGACTGAATCTCAAAAACCTCGTCGAAAGTCCAAACGGATGGAGTGTGGGCACTATTGTCCGCATCGCCGGTTCCTCCGGCGACAAGTGTTTCGCATTCCGTCCTGAAGCGGACAAGCGCGTCCGCACTCCATTCACCCGCCAGTTTCGGAGAAACAACAATCGCCGATGCCTCGCCCGCGTTCGCAAACGCGATTATCTCATCCACCGTCGACGCCGGATCGATCGGAATTGCGGTCGCACCCGTTTTTAGAATCCCGAAATACGTCATTCCCCATTCGGGCATATTGTTGGAGAAAAGTATTACGCGAATTCCCGACCCAATTCCGTTTTTTGCAAAAAAGCCGGCGGCACGCATTGTAAGCTCATTGACGTCTTCGTAAGTGTATTGCTCTTTGCGGCCGTGACGTTCGATCCGCATCGCGACACGGGTCGGAAATCGTTTAACCGACGTATCAAAGAGATCGAGTAAATCTTTGTAGGTATATGACCGCTTTTCGACGGCCTTTAACTCTTCCTCAAGCGTCGGCAAAACCCATTTTCGCATTCCCGGAAAATGAACATTGAGCCAATAATCGTACCAATCCAGCTTTTCCGGATACCACGGCAGCAGGTTTTTTTCTTTTTCGCGGACGACCGAAAGCAATGCCCGCACATTGTCTGACCGATAGAGATATTCATTGTCGATCATGAACGGCTTAAACATCGCAAACGCATCCATCGTCTCTTTGGTTGTTTGTTCAAAAGATTCTACTGATTTTTTTATATCGGAAACTATATTGCCGATTCGCCCGCCGCCCCAACGCGGGCTTGCTCTATCGAGTAAACTGTCGGCTCTTTTCGCCAGTTTATTCAGCATCGGCGCCGAGACAAGTTCGTATGTACGATGTCTGACTGTCTGGGTTTCGACCATTCCGGCGAGCTTATTGGCGATTGCGCTACCAGTCTCTTTATCCGCAAAATGCTGCCGTTTATATAGCCCGACAAGCCCGACGATGCGTTTCATATCGTTCGGATTCGAATCGCCCGATGACGCCTGAAAGACCAGCGGCGGATTTGGATCGATAAGCGCGTTCATAGCGGCCGCGAGGATCACTCCGGCAACCATATCGACCGGAATGATATCGAGGATCAGCTTCTCATTTACCGGTATCATTGGCTGTCCGCGCAGCGCGATCAGGATAAGCGGGGCGGTCGTCGTAAACCCTTCGTTCCATCCGGGAAACGGATATTGATTTGACGATTCAACGATGCTTGGCCGCACCAAAATTTTAACTATATCGTCCTGCTGAGCGATTATCTGCTCGGCGAGCGATTTGGAATATGTGTAAATATTAGTCCAGCCCCAATACTCGGCACGTTCGGCACCCAGCTCGGTCGTCCGCTCGCGTATCCACATTTTGCGTTCGCGGAAAATGGCGGATTTCAGATCGCTTTCGTCATCCGGGTTACGGCCTTCTTCGACAAATCGCTTTCGGGCTTGCTCTCGAAACTTTGCGGCTTGAACCGCGTCGTCGGCTTCCTGACGTGCCTGTTCGGAGAGCCGCGTGCAATCCTCGACCTCGCGGTTTACGTCAAAAATCGTACCCGGTAGTTCCTCTTTTCGTGGAAAATACCCTACGACCGGCTCATTCTCCCAAATCGGCCCACTTCGCTTGCCCGCGACAAAACAAGTCGAAACATGCACAAGACGCGGCTTTTTCATCATCCGCGCCATCTTGATAATGTTGTTAGAGCCGACGACATTGGTGCGCAAAGCCGACTCAAGCGGCGGATTAAACGTCACATTTCCGGCTCCGTTAATAATGACGTCCGTATCACGCATTATCTTCCGCGCTTCCTTTTCATCAAGCCCCAGAAACTCATTCCCGACGTCGCCATTCACAGGAAAGACCTTGCTCTTTATAAAATCCTCAAACCCTTCGCCGTATTTCTCTCGCAACGGATCGAACGTCGGCGAGGTCACGATCGAATTCCAAAACCGTATCTTCGACTCCGCCGCATCCCGCGCCCGCACCGTCGCATAGACCTTCCCGATATCCGGAAAATTATGCAGCAGCATCGACAACGTAACCTTCCCCACAAACCCCGTCCCGCCGATAAAGAAGATCTTCTTGCCCTTAAATATTTCTGTTGGTGATAGTTTCATCAATTTTCAGCCGCCCGAAGCGGTGCGAGATCAGGCGTGTGGCGTGAGCCATTGAAATAAAATCATTGCGAACTTAATCGATCCGGCCACAATCTGCGACCGCTTCAATCTCACCACCCACAACCCGCCCCCATCGCTACTTCATTTGCTCCCGTCCAATAATCGGCTGAGAAAGCATCTCGATTCGAGCATCTGCCGTTTACTCTGCCTTCGAATAGCTTTGACGAAACAGCGGCGAGGTGCTAAGGAATTCTTGTTCTGATATCCTGTCGTCCCAGTACTGATAATCGAGATTTTCGTCAACCTTATCCCAAGCGTCGAGCGAGGTGCGGGCGCTGGCGTAGTCTTTTTCTTCGAGTGCCATCTCAATCTTGAAATGAAACCAGAGCAGGATCTCACCTATATGCCACAACTTCTTGTCGTAAAATTTTTCAACCAGATGTTTCGCCGTTTCGACATTTCCATTCCCCAATTCTGCCATCGCGAGCCTAATTGCCCCTAAAGTATAATTTGGAAAATCCTCGACGATCTTACGCAGTTCTGCCTCGTCGATACTGCCGTTTCCCCTTAGTTGCCCGACCGTTAAGAGATTAAATAATATTGACGGATGGTTCGCTCCGTTTGCTTTTATCGCCATGTCGAAATACTGTTCGGCGAGATCGACATTTTGATCCTGCATTGCGTAGTAGCCTTTTTCGCTCAACTTTGCGGCCTTTGGTTTGAGTGGATATGTTTCAAGCGGTCTGCTCGTTATCTCATATGTCATCATCCTCATTTCGCGCCATTCGCCGCGGTTCCAGAGCCGGACTTGATTTGAAATAACTTCCGCGTCGGCCAGAATCCGCGCGGCTTCGTACCGAAGACTGTCATGGCCGTTTTGGCTGAATGCGAATTCCTTCAAAGCGGAATGAGACTCAGGGGTAGCGGCCAGGCCGAGCATCTTTACGGAAAAGGTGCGCGACATTTCGTCACCGCGTTCAAGAAAGACCGAAAATAAATTGTGAATGCCCGGATATTTTGCAAAATACGTTCTTACTTTCTTTCTCAGATTTCTGTCAAAATTTTTGCTGTCCGTTATCGATATGGATTCCTGCATCAGTTCGTCAATAAATCGCTTTGGCAGCCAACTGTCCAGCGGCATGCCGACGATATCCCGCTCGTCCTCGGGCAGTTCAAGTTCCTCGAGATTATCGGCAGCATAGTCAAAATTCGGATCGTGCTTCGGAATTTTCTTCCACAATTTACGTGCTTCTTTCTCGTCGCCAAGACGGTAATATGCATACGCCGCGAGGTGTTTGCCAAAATTATCCAAACGGGACGCTTTTGTGGCTTTTACCGCGGCGTTATAAACAGCGATGACCGTTTGATCGTCGCCGATGAATGTAAAAGCCTCGATCTTTTTTATCCAGATGTCCTGATCATCGTTTTCGATCGGCAGCAGGCCATTGGCATATTCCCGTGCCTCATCTTCATGGCCCAGAAAAACCGAGTACCTGACAAGATTGGAAAGCGCGTGAAAATTCTCGGGCTGTTTTGCCAATAGTTTTTTGGCCGTTTCATACGCCTTTTCAACATCTCCTTCGAGATATGAAATGAGACTTAAATTGTTGTAGGCCGGAGCGTAATCCGGCATCTGGCCGATCAGCAGTTCAGCTTTTTCGCGTGCCGCCCGATATTCTCCCTGCCGCATCAAAACCTGTGCTTCGTCGTTCAGGCAAAGCATCTCGAGGCCGCGTTCGCCTTCAGGGAAGCCATATCCGGCAAGGGTGTTGTTTACATCCGGCTCCGAGTTCGCCAGGAGCTGCGCCGCAATCGCGGCATTTTCATCGTCAGGAAATTTATCAAGGAAAGCGCGAAATGTGCGGCAACCCAGTGCGATACGGTTGTTTAGGCCATAGGATAAGGCAAGCAGATACAAGGTCTCGGCGCGATTCGGAAAGAGCTCGACAAGTTTGCGTAAAGCTTTCTGCAACGTCGGAACCTGATTAAGGTCGGCCGAAACGTCTGCAAGCATTTCCCAAAACCGGCCTTCGACCGGCCATTTTTTTACCGCCTCTTGCAAAAGCCAAAAGGCGTCAAACCATTCTTTACCCTCCATCAAAAATTCCGCTTCCTCTAACTTCCCAAGCTTCTCAAACCCGCCAAAGCTTTTTGACCTATGTTTCTTTTTATTTCTGAATGACATAATAACTTTTTCCCAAGAATAAAATATCGCCACCGTTCCGACGGAGCGAATACACTCAGGTCCTCACGAACGCAGAGCGTTCGAAAATAGCTTACGCCTCAAAACTTTTTCGCCCGTCCTTATGGCGTTTGGTTTTAGCCGCTCGGAATCCGGTCGCTACCCCTCGCGGTTCTGACAATTTGCAAATTCAACCAGTTCTTCCAAAGTCGGTGACGGCTTTCTGAGCTCTTTCGGATATGGATAAAACTTTAATTTTCTTAACTGCAATTCTGTCATTTCTCTTTCATACCTAGCTGAACCCTAATGGCTTTTTCGAGCTGAACAACTTCAAAATCTGTAAGCCTTCCTAGTCGATTCAACACCCGCTCTTTGCTCGCAGTCTGGATTTGAGTTGCAAGAGCTTTTCCCGGTTTTCCATCCACGTT
Source organism: Pyrinomonadaceae bacterium (assembly GCA_041747575.1). Lineage (GTDB taxonomy): Bacteria > Acidobacteriota > Blastocatellia > Pyrinomonadales > Pyrinomonadaceae > OLB17. The sequence goes on along the minus strand of JBGTEX010000051.1, from coordinate 13,652 downwards.
GACGTACGCCTCGCCGGCTTTTAGTTTCCCGATACTGCTCGTTAACGGGATGATTTGAACACGATTCAAAAATCGATTTGATATATCGTTGCTCATGATCACGCACGGACGGCGTTTTTGAATTTCGCCGCCGACGGGATTGGGAAAATCAATCCACCAAACTTCACCACGGTTCATCGCCCACGTCTCCTATAAAGGCCTCGGACCATGCGAGTGCCTCAGCCTCCCCCGCCTCGTTAGCCGCCATTTCTCGATAGGACTCTTCTAAGTCAAGTTCATTATCCAAAACATGCGGCCGCACGAGTTGCTCAATAAATCCGCTTATTTTTCGCGGGCCAACCACCGAATGCAGTCCTGCGTAAACATGTTCGTCAATTGTGATCGTTAGCTTCTTTCGCATAGTAAACCTATTATACGTGCATTACACGTATAGAGACAAACAGTTAGTCAATTCCTACGCTTTTGCGAAAAAATATCATCTCGCCCAGATGACCGTGATCGGTTTGCTTGGTATGAGTCTCGCCGCATCCGTTTTCGCGCTAAATTTCCAATACTTTTTCCAGGTCATATGCATCTATTACCTCCGCTCACAAATTGTGACCGCATAAACTAATCACTGACATTACACAACCCGATGATCGGCTGATGCAGCATCGTGATCTCGGCGTTGCGGCCCATGTAGCTGCGGGCCATGGCGATGGCTTCCGTTAAATTATCCGAGCGTTCCCAGCCGAGCATTTCTGGGACGTGGGCGTTTTCGGCACCGGCGACGATGACCTTGCCGACGTGCTGGCGGCCGTTTTCGCCCCAGTACCACATAAAAAAAGCGTGGGCGCCGTGGTAGGCGTTGCCGCGGCGGTACATTTCGATATAGGCCGGATTTGTGGCAAACTCGCGTTCGTATTTTTCGCGAAGGTAAAATGCGTCGCGCGATTCGGGCAGCAGACGGTGAAAAAATTCGATATACGCAGGGTGAAATTTATGGTCGAATTCGTCAAAACACGGATGCGTAATTATCATCACACCACCTTTTCTCAAGAGCGGCTTGTTGCGATACATATTAAAGTGATACCCAAGCGCCATCACCTGAACGAGCAGCGGATTGAGCGCCGAATAGACGTTATACGGCGAAATGTCGGGGATGCCTGAGATCAAAATATCGCACTGGCCCTTGACCGGGATTTCGTATTGGCGGTAATTGAGTTCGAGAATTTTGTCGTGAACAGGTTCGGTCAGTCCTGCGTAACAGCCGATCAACTCATACTGCGCCGGAATTGCGTGCAGCATTTTCCGTCTCGCTCCGCGCGGCATTTTTGAAAATGTCCGCGTCATCGCTTCCCATTTGAGACGGTCGGCGAACGAAAATTCGTCTTCGTTTCGCGTCAAAATATCATAGCCATCTGGAAACATTTTATTGTTGAGAGCGGTTTCGATATGAAACACCTTGCACTGCTCATCAACCAATTTCCCAAGCCGAATCACCTTATGGTTCAACTCCGATGCCGGCGGGTCCATATACGAATGCGAATCGCGTATCGTCTGCGGTTCGTGGTGTGCACGTAGGCTTTCGTAATCGCACAGCCCAACCGCCACTGATTTATGTCCGCCATCCATAGGAACGAGATTTATGTTGAGATAGATGAGAAGATCGCTCTCGATTGCACGTTTATTTACCCGCAAAGGTTCGTTATGCCGCGTGTGGCCAATGGTGACGAGGTTGTCGTCGTCTTCGGCGTCGTGGTTGTAATAGCGGTCGGGGTAGTATTCGTCATAGATCGCCGAACCGACCATCCGCTTCATTTCCCACGCCGTCATCTTGCGATGGAGCGAATTTGCGATGATCAGATGCACGTCATCAACGCCGTTTGCACCGCACATATCCAGCACGACCTCAAGCATCGTCTGCCGCATATCCGGCGTCTGCATCGGCGGCAGCGGCAGCGAAATGTCGTCCATCGCAATCGTCACCCGCATCCCCGGCTCAAGCAGGGCGTAAAGCGGCTCCATCTCAAGCGGATGATTGACCGCATACCGTATCGCCGCCTCGCGATTAGGCAACCCCTTGATCGGAGGATTAGGATAAATAACCCGCGTCCCAACCGGCAGGTCATTAATAATAAAATCCTCACCAAACGGCATGATCCGCGGTGCGGAATCTTTGTCGATGTAAACGATCGATTCGTGTGTTTTTCGTCTTAGTTCAAGTGCCATGTGTATTTATCTGATGTTTCTGTTTACTTCAACTTTTTGATGTTTGAATTGTTCATCAGAGAAGTCATTTGCGTTATCGCAATCGCGTTAAGCTGCTGCAATCTTATCTGCGATTTGGAAAGTTCCGCCGGAATCAAATTTTCCTTTATCGCGTCGGTGTGAATTCGATAATTGATTTTGGCGAGAGTTCGCTGCAAATTCCATTCGAGATTTAGGCGGCTGTTTTCATCGTCTTTTAGCCGTTGGAATTCGGTTATCAGATACAATTTGAATTCCGAAGAAATCCACGAAGCAAATTCAAACGCAATGTCTTTATGGGCAAAAGTCCCGCCGTAGCGTCCTGATTTTGAAGTTATGCCGGCGGCGTTCGTCGATTCAATCCATCTTTGCGGAGAAAGAACAAAGTAATTATTGCCCGCTTCATTTCTAAACCTCTCGAATTCGATGGGTTTAAAACCTGGATTGTTTAATTTTTCCCACAAACCTATGAAATCAATCGTGCTTTTGCTCCGCATCCAATTGTTAATTACCGAAAATGGCTCCGCGGCATTTCGGTATTTCGCAATATCGGTCAATGAGATGTAGTCCGTCTCACCGCGATTGGAAATGGTAATTTCCGTTCCAATGACCAATATTGTCTTATTCTTAGCCATACTAACTTTCTCAAAACAGAAAGGGGTCGAACTCAACCCCGTTGAAATTTCAACGTTCAAACTCATTCCGGCAAACCCACCCGTTTCAGCAAATCCTTGAATCGCGGGTCGTCGCGCAGCGGGTCGAGGAACGGGTCGATTTTTAGGCGGGTCATTTCCTGTCCGCGATCCAGATAGCTCTTTTCCAGCCATTCAAACGCCTGATCTTTATCGCCGAGTGATGTATAAAGTACCGCAAAGTGGTATGGCGGAACGTACTTTTCCCTTGAAACTTCCTTTAGCTGAGCCAGCGACTTCAACGCTTCGACTTTATTGCCGGACGCCGCATGGCCTTGCCCGAGTAGTCTTAGAATCCAAGGATCGTCATCCGATTGTCTCGCACGACTGTATTCAGCCATCGCCGCCGGGTAATTTCCCTTTAACTGATAGGCGATCCCCAGCCACCTGTAAGAGTAATAAAATCTCGGATCCATCTCGATCGTTTTTTGCAGCTGGTCGATGCCCTCATCATATCGACGTGCGAGAACGTAATTTTCGCCCAGATCGGCATTGATGATAAGCGAAAGCGGATCAAGTTCCTGCGCCCGCTTCATTTCCGCGATCGATTCATCGAACCGCCCCGTTCGCAATAAGTTTGCGTTTCCATACCAGTGATGGGCGGTCGGGTAGTTCGGATTTAATTCAATAGCCCGCTGATATTCTTTGTCGGATTCGGCGAAATTCCATTCGTATGCAAACAGAACCCGTGCCAAGGCGGTATGAGCTTCGGCAAGCGACTCATCCAATTCCAACGCACGCTTGGCGGCAGCTTTCGATTTTGGGAAAAATTCCTTGGGCGAACCGCTCGCGTATGATGGGATCACGCTGTAAGCATCGGCGAGCCCGGCAAAAGCGAGAGCATAGCTCGGGTCAAGTTCAATCGCCTGCTGAAAATGCTCAACCGATTTCTTTACTTCCTCGCCTGTCCGTTTGTTCCAGTGGAAGCGTCCTCGGAGATAAAGCTTATACGCTTCGGTATTCTCTGTATAATTTTTTGCCAACTTCTGCTCGTCCGCACCCGACAGCTTTGTTTGCAAATTGCGCGAAACATCACGGGCGATGTCTTTTTGCAGGACAACGAGATTTGTCATCGGGCGATTGTATGTTTCGCTCCAGATAACCTTGTCCGACGCTGCATCGACCAACTCGACATAAAGCGACAAATCTTTTTCTCGCTGCACGACCTTGCCTGTCAAGATCGCCTGCACGTCTAATTCTTTTGCGATTGTCCGCGCGTCAGTATCCTTGCCTTTATAGCGAAACACGGACGAACGCGCCCTGACGTCCATATTCGGAAGCTGCGACAAACTGCTGATCAGCGTCTCGGTCATTCCGTCAGAAAGATATTCAACATCCGCATTCCCGCTCTCATTAACAAACGGCATCACCGCGATGGATTCGATCTGTTTGGCTGGTGAGAAATATCGATAGCCGAAGAAACCGCCCACGAGAATCAATATGGCAATGGCGAAACCTGCCAACTGCCACTGCCTACCGCCAACCTTCCACTGCGGCTTCGCCGCTCTATTTGCGGAGAAGCTCTGCTTCTCCGTTAGTCCGCCCAAACCTTCTTGAGGCTCCGCCTCCGCTCCACGCGGGAAGATAGCAGTTTGGTCGGTTGTATTGATATGAGCTCGAGTTGGAGACTCACTTGCCGGGAACCCAGTCGCTATCGCTTCCGGTTCTGACCCGGGGCCGCCTGGAGGCGGTACTCCATGCCCGGACAGGATCGCGGTCGCGGGTTCGTCAAACGAAGAGCGGACACGAGTGTCCGCGCTCCGCGGGCCTTCGAGCAGCACGTTGCCGTCGTCGAGACAGTAAAAGAGCGTGTCGTCGTAATAATCCCGTCTGCATTCAGGGCATCGTTTCATAGGTGCTATGTATTCAAGTCCGTGGTTCGGTCATGGTTCATATCATTTGTTCGGCGCGAGGCGGCGGAGTTCGTCGAACCAGTTTAGGACAAAGCGTACTTGAGCGGGAGCGGTGATGTCCCCCACTGGACGTATCATCAGGAAGCGGCCGCCTTTTGGGTCGACGTCGTAACTGACGCCGCTGGTGGAGCGCAGGTCATAGATGCCGCTGAAAAGCTTCTTTGGCGTACCGGCTTGAAAAGCCGGGCGCGTCTCGGTCGGCACGCTCATAAAGAGACCGCCATTGCGGTAGTACAGCTCGCGAGCGTCGGGCGACCAGTGCGGCTCTTCGCCCCCGGCCGTAGATATCTGCCAGCGCCCGCCCGACTCCGAAAGGTCCCGCACGTAGATCTCGGGCCGTCCGCTCTCATTCGATTGATATGCCAGCAAACGGCCGTCCGACGAAAGGGCCGCTGCATATTCGTGAAACGGAGTGCTGACGATCCGGCTCATCTGAGACCCTTGCGCGAAGGGTAGCTGAACGATATCCGCACGATTCGTGTTTACCTGATAATCGAATATTGCGGAGGAGCCGTCCGGCACAATCGCTTTGATATAGGCGGTGTGTGCGAGCGAGGCCAGAACTTCCGCCTCGCGACTGCCGTCTGCCGGTTTGCTTAAGACGTTCGACTTGATTCCCCCCGTCTCGAGCGCCGTGTAGAAGATGCTCTTGCCATCCGACGACCAGACCGGAGAGGCGTTCACCCTATCGAACGTCAGGCGCGTCGAGGTCTCTCGCGCAAAATCGTAAACCCACACGTCGCCGCTGCCGGTGGAACCGACAAGCAGAGCCAGTCGAGAGGCATCCGGCGAAACCCGCACGTCATTGTATTGAGCAGCCGGGATGTTGACCGGCTGCACGTTTCCGCTGCGGTCGGCCCAGACTATGCTACGCATGTTCGCACCCGGACCGCCGGGAATGTAGGCAAGGGTGCCGTCGTCCGCGATGGCAAAATGTGCCATCCCTGTCGTCTGGTCTCCGGCCACGCCCTGCAGGACGGGAACGGGCGTTCCCTGCGTGGTCAGGGTATCCGCATCGAAACGTACGGCGAAAAGGCTGCCGCCGCGCGCAAAGACAAGGTGCCCGCTTCGCGCGTAGCGGGCCATGCTCGCGCCCTGCAGCAGAACGCTGCGCTCGCCCGTCGCAAGCACGACCGCCTCAATGCTGGAGCTTTCATAATCATCCGGGCTGTTCAGCGTGCCTACCGTGAACAGAACTGCCTTGCCGTCCGGGAGCACTTGCGGCCACCTGTGTGAGCGTTCGCCTTTACTCTCGTCGAGCGTTGATATCTGCCGCGGCTCGCCGCCACTCAGTGAGATTTGATAGAGTGGTTCGGACACATGCGGCGTGTAAACCAGAGAGTCTCCGCCGGCCCAACTCAAGCCGCGCACGTCGTTGACCTTGGCGATGGGGATGGCGGGGCTGTCAAAGTATGCCATCTTTTTGAGCGTGAAATCGGCAACGAAAGCCAGCCACTTGGCATCTGGCGAGAAGGCAGGCAGCGACGCTCCTTCGGTTCCGGGGATGAATCTGATTTCGGGATCATCACGCCTCCGCACGTACAGACCGCTGACGCCGTTGCTCGAAGCCGCGAAAGCCAGAGTCGATCCGTCCGGCGATATCGCGAGGGCGGGCCACCTGATCAGGTTCAGTGCCGTCTTGTCTGGGGGCGGAATGTCGTAACGAACAATCGCGGGCGATTCCGGCTTTGGCTGTCGGAGATGTGCGATTGCAAATGGCAGCAAAGCGAGCGAGGCGACCAGAAAGACAGCCGCAGCGATCCACGGCAGCCGCTCACGCGAAAAAATCGTCGATAGCCGCGAAGCGATCCCGCTTTTCTGATCGGCTGTCCGTCCGGCTTTCAGAGACCGTGTCGCATCTTCGGACGAAGAGCCGCCTAAATGCGGAACTCCAACCCCGGACAAAATAGCCGTCGCCGGCTCGTCCGTCACGCTCCCTTGCACCAGCGGCGTCCCGTCGTCGAGACAATACAACAAACTATCGTCCAAATAATCTTTTCTACATTCAGGGCATCGTTTCATATTTATCCGCTAGTTAATCAACCTTCAGGTCATCTGAAATCCTTTATCAACACCACATCGCTGGTCGTGGTACCTCGGGCGAGGACGAGGTTTTTGCCGTCCGCCGACCAGTCGAAATTGTAGATTTGCTCGGTCTTAAAGTTCGTCAACTGTTTGGGCGGAGCGCCGTCCAAAGGAAAACTCCAGATGTTACCCACGCCGCCGAGCGTGTCGTTATAAGTGATAGAACGAGAATCCTTTGACCAGCGAAAATGTTCTTTTCCGGCCAAATCAAAAACACGGACGGGTTTGCCGCCTTCAAACGGGATAATGGCGTATCTCCAGGGCGAGTTTACGTCTTCACGATACTCGCAGGCGATAAGTTTTCCGTCAGGCGAAACTTGAGGCTCGCGTGAAGAATAATCGGTCAACTGCAAAGCGTCGCCGCCGTCGACTGAAATTTTCCACACGTTCCAGTCGCCCGATTTTCGAGAATCGTAGATCACCCATTGGGAATCGGGTGAGACGGCGGCATCGTCGTCGGTACCACCTTTTGTCAACTGCCTCGCGTTGCCGCCGTCCATATCCATTCGCCAGATATTGTTCCCGTCATCGCGCCCGGAGGTGAAAACTATATAGCGGCCGTCGGGCGTGGCGAACGCCTCAAAATTTCTGCCCGCCTCGGCGGTTAACTGCTTTTGACCGCCGCCGTCCCCGGTCATTATCCAGACATCCTGAATGCCGCTCGCGAGCGAGTGATAGACGATTCTGCCGTCGGATGTCCACGCGAGGGCGGCTATTCCGTCAAGATTGTTGCCGCCGGATTTGATTTGCACGGCGCTCCCTATATCTCCGACCGCTGCGACCCAGATATTGGAATGCACGTTAAGCGGCACGGCGGCAATAGAGCCGGAATCGACCGACACGCTCATTCCGTGGTAGTCGTTAGAGTCGGTCGTAATTCTCCGCACTTCGCCGTCCGGGTAAGAGATGCTCCAAATCTGTTGGTTATAGCGGCCGGCGGGTTTGTTCGCTCCGAGGATGAGGAGACCGCTTTTATCCGTCATCCATGCGATCCGCCTGATTGAATGCCATTCTTGCGCCGTAATGTCCTTTAATGATCCGTCCGCGACTTGAACCTCGACGACTTTCAAGCCCTCCAAAGCCAGGCTGAAGGCTGTAGAAGCAATTGTTTTTCCGTCGGGAGACCAGGCCGGAATTTGCCCGCCGATCGTAGCGAAAAACTCCGGTCGTTTGAGCGTGGCGAGTATTCGTTCACCCGTGCCATCCGAGCTCGCGATCAGCAATGAGCTTTCATCTGTCTCAGGAAAGCTCTGCCGCACGAAAGCAAACTGCCTGCCGTCAGGTGCATAAGCGACTCCGCTGGAAATATTTGATATTAGCCTTTTTTGAATGCCTCCCAGCACCGGCATCTGGTAGAGAGCGAGAGGCACGCCCGCTGTTTCCCGCTTAACAAAGTTGATGTAATTGCTGTCGGGAGAAAATACAAGCCCCGAGTACTGCACATCAGCCGGAGGAACGATCTGCACGTTGCTCGTCGTGGCAACTTGTCTCGTCCAAAGGCTCCGCAGTCCGCCTTCGTCAACGATATAGACCACATATTTGCCGTCCGGCGATATGGCGGCATCACGAGACTTGCCGTTCGTGGTCAACCTCTCAATACTCATCGCCTGCGGTGGTTTATCGGCTTTCAGCCAGAATTTATATACCGCGAAACCGATTCCGCCGACAACGAGCACAATCGCGATCCCCAACATCATCAACAACTTATTCCGACCGCCAAATTTTCCCTGCGGCTTTGCCGCTCGATGTGCGGAAAGGCTTGGCCTTTCCGATGAGTCGCTCAAAGGATTTTGAGGCTCCGCCTCCGCTCCGCGAGGGAAGATAGCGGTTTGATCGGTTGAATGGATCTGATTTCGAGTTGGAGATTCACTCAACGGGTCTGACTGTGGCGTTAAACCACCCGCTACCGCAGGTCGTTCTGACAGGATGGCCGTCGCAGGTTCATCCGACAACGGGCGGACAGGAGTGTCAGGACTCCGCGGGCCTTCGAGCAGCGCATTGCCGTCGTCGAGACAGTAAAACAGCGTGTCGTCGTAATAATCTCGCCTACATTCAGGGCATCGTTTCATAACTCAATAGCTTTCACTTCAAATCCCAATCGTGCTGCAATGCTGTCTGCTTCAAATGGAAATCCAGACAAACCGCGACCGGAGGCCCGACAATTTCATCCCTTTTTCAGCCTTCCCACGGATTCAATATCGTCACAGACGACTGTTGAAAATTACGTATATTTCGCGTCACTAAAATAAGATCATGCTCCAGAGCCGTTGCTTCAAGAAGAGAATCCAGGGCCGGACGAACGATTCCCTTTTTTTCAAGTTCGGCGATCATTTTTCCCCAGACGAGAAAAGTGTGCTCTGTGACTGGTAATATTCGCCCGGCAAAGCGATTACGAATTTTTTCAAGATAATTTTGAACGCGCACGCGATTCTGACCGCCAGGTAGTTTTTCAACTCCCTTTTTCATTTCGCCAATCGTCAAGGCGCTAAGATACGTTTCGTCCTCGTCAATGTCGTCGAGCCAGTCTATTACTTTTTGATCCGGACGCGGACGTTTCGGTTCTGAAATAACATTCGTGTCGAGTAGATAGCTCATTCGTCAAATGAAAAATCGCGCACTGGCTCCTGCGACCGATTGTCCAAGTCGTCCAGAATCAAATCCAACGGACTGTTTTGTAGAAACTCCAACAGACTTTCCTGTTTTCTGCCAGCCTTTTTCCAGTCCGCTATCGATATAACAACAGCCACATCCGTGTCGTGCCGACGTATAACTTGGGGCTGTCCTTTCTCAGCAAGCCGAATAAGACTGCTCAAATTGTTCTTTGCTTCTTTTACGCTGTGCGACATTTTTTTACAATCTCCCCATCCGAACCGACCCAAAATAGCTATCGTAGCCATTTTAGCAAATCTTTCCTATTTACTTCAAATCAATAATGGCCCAATCGTGCTGCAAAGCCGCCTGTTTAAGGCGAAAATCCGGACATACCGCGACCGGGTGACCGACGATCGAAAGCATCGGGAGATCTGAGATGCTGTCCGAGTATGCGAACGAATCGGATAGATTGATATTCTCCCGCTCGGCGTATTCACGGATCCATTTTGCTTTTGTGGCCGAGGCCATTACGGGTGGAAGGACGCGGCCCGTCGCATAGCCGTTAACGAATTCGAAACGGTTTGCGACAAAATGGTCGATCTCGAGATGTTTCATCAGCCGGTCGATCGTAAAATCAAGAGCTCCGGTGAGAACGATTTGCCGCTGCCCGATCTTTTTTCCTTGGGCAATTAGTTCGGGAGTGCCGGCAAAGATCGCTGGCTTTAAGACCCGTTCAAAAAGCTCGTCTGAGAAATATCTCAAACGATCGTGCGAAAACCCTTCATAACTGCGAAAAAATACTTCGTTAAAGACATTTCGCGAATAAAGGTCAGTGACACCAAAAAACGGCAGTTTTACTAATGTCCCGACGCTTTTTTTTGCCGTTTGCCAGAGGCCCTGCTGGCGTTTTGCATAAAAAGCTAGTGTGTGTACCAGGTTGGTGCTGACCAAAGTTCCTTCTAGATCGTAAAATGCAGCCGGTTGTCCGTTTTTACTCATTGCCGTGTTTGTGATAAGTTTATTGCGACGAATTAAACCTAGAATATATCAGATATCAAGGCGCCGGATATTAAAAAAGACGTGAAAATTAAAAACTTTTACATTTTGATTACAATTGTAATTACATTGTATCTACAAACTGCTTGCGGACGCAGCCCCGCCGTTAAAACCGAACTAAATAACTCTCCGCGTGCGTCAATTGTAGAAACGATCGAAAAAGCTGACAGTTTATTTGCAAAACGCGATAATTTATCAGACCTTCGCGAAGCCATAAATATTTTGTCACCGCTCAGATCAGCTGGTCGCCGCGATTTTGAGGTCGAATGGAGGTTTGCAAAATATAATTGGTTTTTCGGACAGCGCATTGAGGACAGCGAAGAACGCCAATCGATCTTTGAAAATGGAAAAAATGCCGGCCAGAGCGCATCTCGGATCGAACCAAACAAGCCCGACGGCCATTTCTGGTACGCAGCCAATCTCGGCGAATTGTCTAAACTTAATCCGGTCACCGTGGGATTGCAATCCATAGATGAGATTCGTGAGGCTATGAACAAGGTTATCGAACTGCAGCCAGACTATCAGGGAGCGAGCGCGTATGACGCACTCGGCCAGATCGAGCTTTCCAGATTTACCGGCGGAAAACCGGAAAAAGCTGTCGCCTATCTTGAGAAAGGGCTGGAAATAGACAAGAATAATTCGAATATTCGCCTCCATCTTGCTCAGGCGTACCTTGCCACCGACAAGGACAAATCGGCAAAACAGCAGCTCGAATATATTTTAAAAATGCGGCCCGACCCTGCTTATTCATACGAACATACGATCACTTTGGAAGAGGCCAAGAAACTATTGGCAACCCGGTTTTAAAACGTCCTCGGCTTTTCATCTGATTTGGGCATCTCTTCCGGATTTTCAATCGGGGCCGCTGTTTGGTTGTTAGCAAATAATTATTTAAGTAAATGCGACGTGCAATTTTTCCCGGCTCATTCGATCCGTTGACTAATGGCCATCTCGATATTATCAGGCGCAGCTCCCCGCTTTTTGACGAGATCATTATTGCCATTCTCAATAATTCGGATAAAAGCCCAATGTTTACCGTCGAGGAACGCTTTTCGATGATCCTCGCAATTCTGCCGTCCGTCAAAACCGGCAGCTGCCGCCTCGTCGTGGACAGTTTTTCCGGGTTAACCGCTGATTTTGCCCGCGAAAAAGAGGTCACGGCGATCGTCCGCGGGATTCGGGCTGTCAGCGATTATGAATACGAACTCAGAATGGCGCTGATGAATCGGCGGCTTGAACCGTCGATCGAAACTGTTTTTCTGATGGCCGGCGAAGAATATTCTTATGTTTCTTCAACGCTGATGAAACAGGTTTTCGAACTCGGCGGCCGGGTCGAAGGGCTTGTCCCTGAACTCGTCGAAGACCGAATGCGTGAAAAGCAAAAAGCAACGCCTTAAAAAGCGCAGAACAATAGGTTTGCCTTTCTCAAACCCGCGTCTGACGCCAAATTAATTTAATCATATATATCCTGCAGCTCTTTCAGCAAAATCAAATTATGGCCACTCCATTCCCCGTTTCCGACAATCTGCAAAAAATGAAAGGTTCGTCCACCTTGATCGCGGCTCAGGCAGCGGCTGAGATGCGAGCACGCGGCATTGACGTTATCGATCTTTCGGTCGGCGAGCCGGATTTTGACACGCCCGGTTTTATAAAGGAATACGCTTGCGAAGGCCTCGAAAAAGGCCTGACAACCTATACCTCGACCGCCGGTACGATGCAGTATCGAGAGTCGATAGTCGAATTTTATGCCTCTCGTTTCGAAGCAAAAATAAAAACATCTGAAGTTGCGGCCTCGTGCGGCGGAAAACAGGCATTATTTAATGCCGCCTGCACGCTGCTCAATCCTGGTGACGATGTGCTGATACCAAAACCCTATTGGGTAACATTTCCCGAAATCGTCACATTCGCCCGCGCCAACAGCGTTTTTATAGAAACCGAGGAAACCGACTTCATCCTGACCGCCGGCCAGGTTGCTGCGGCCATAACAAATAAGACCAAACTTATAATAATAAATTCGCCAAATAATCCGTCGGGCCGCGTCATTCCAGCCGATGAAATGCGGCGAATCGTCGAGGTTTGTGCGGGGCGGGGCGTCTATTTGATAACCGACGAATGTTATTTGTTTTTTGCATATCCACCGGCCGAGCCGTTTTCGCTTGCAACCATGCCAGATGATCTCCGCGAATTTGTTTGTGTAGCCGGCAGCTTTTCTAAAACCTACGCGATGACCGGTTGGCGGGCGGGCTACACGGTCGCCAATGCCGACTGGACAAACGCGATGATAAAATTGCAAAGCCATTCGGCGACACACCCGACGTCATTCGTGCAGTATGCATGTGCCAAAGCCCTGCGGAATCACCAGGCTTCTTTGGACGCCGTCACAGAAATGACGAGCGAGTACGAACGCCGCCGGAACTGGCTGATACCTGCGTTAAATGAAATAAATAATTTCAAATGCGCTATGCCCGAGGGGGCGTTTTACGCCTTTGTCGACGTCCGCAAACTGCTCGGCGATAAATTTTCGACGTCCGGCGATGTTGCCGATATGCTGCTCAATGATGCCCAAATCGTCGTAACCGACGGTGACGGATTTGGAGCGCCGGGATTTCTGCGAATTTCGTACGCAACATCGATGGAAAATCTGCAAAAAGCGGTCGACAAGATCAAAGCGATCTTCGGGCAAGCGCCCGTTGACCCTCTTTTACCCTGACGCAAAGCTTGCCAAAGAAACGGTTTTCGGCAAAGTGATAAGTTTTTATAAATTAACGACCTCCAAAGTTTTTTTCTTGAGAGCAAAAGTAAATCTGTTTCACTCTGAAACACGAAAAAACCTTGTAAAGCATTGTAAACATTGTGGTTCTGGTTTCGTATTTCATTTCGGTGTTCCACTTTGGAACACAAAAAAGCCTTGTAAAGCATTGTAAACATTGTGGTTGTGGTTTCGTGTTTCATTTCGGTGAATATAGAGTGTTTTTTTGGAACATAAAAAGCAAATCTGTTTCGTGATGGAACACGAAAAAACCTTGTAAAGTATTGTAAACATTGTGGTTCTAATTTCGTGTTTCATTTCGGTGTTTCACTTTGG
>JBGTEX010000050.1:0-23662 GCA_041747575.1 Pyrinomonadaceae bacterium | reverse complement strand
ACGGGCAACCGCCATCTTGATCGATTTTGCAAACGCCTTAAATATCGCCTCGATCTTGTGATGCTCTATTTTACCCGTCGCCTTGATATTTAAATTGCACAAAGCTTTATCGCTAAAAGATTTAAAGAAATGAAAAAACATCTCGGTCGGCATCTTACCGATCATTTCGCGTGTAAAATCAGCATCCCATTCGATCCAGTTTCTCCCGCCAAAATCAACCGCAACCTGTGCGAGACAATCATCCATCGGCAGACAAAAGCCATACCGCTCCATACCACGTTTATCCGCGAGCGCGAGTGAAAACGTCTCGCCGAGTGTTATTGCGACATCCTCGATAGTGTGATGTTCGTCAATATGCAGATCGCCTTGTGCTTTAATGTTCAAATCGAGGCCGCCGTGCCGTGCGAGCTGTTCGAGCATGTGATCGAAAAACGCGATACCGGTCGCTATCTGCGATTTGCCGTCACCGTCGAGGTTTAGACCGATCAAAATATCGGTTTCATTCGTCGTCCTCCGGTGCGAAACGCGCCGCGGCGGATGGCGCAGAATTTGGTAAATCTGATCCCAATTATCGACGGTGAACACATTATCAGCATCGCCCTCACTGAGCGGAAAGCTCAGATTACGGATATAGATTGCATTAGCACCAAGTTTTTTTGCAAGCTCTACATCCGTCTGCCGGTCGCCAATGACATACGAATTTGCAAGATCATAGCCGTCCAGATACTTTGTCAACATACCTGTTCCCGGCTTGCGAGTCGGCGCTTTTTCGCTTTCATAAGTTCGGTCAACGAAAATATCCGAAAATATAACGCCTTCGTCCGCGAGTGTCTGGATCACAAAATTCTGAGCGGGGTAAAAAGCCGTTTCCGGAAAACTTTTGGTGCCGAGCCCGTCCTGATTTGTAACCATAACCAACAGATAGTCGGTCTCACGGGCGATCTTTGCGAGGCTGGTTATGACACCCGGCAAAAATCTCAATTTTTCTAAAAGATCGACCTGAAAATCCTCAGGTTCACGAATCAATGTGCCGTCGCGGTCTATAAATATAATTTTTTGCATTTTTTCATTATGTATAACCGACACGTAGTGGTTTTGTGTCAGCTATTTCGCACAGTCCTTTCATAATCTCTAAGCAGACCGATCAATTTTGTGTTTTCATCCGGCGTTCCGACCGTGATACGCAAACATCCATCGCAGAGTGCGACGCCGCTTCGGTCTCGGACAACGATTTTCTCGCGGAGCAGGTATCTATAGACGCCCTCGGCGTCCGCCATTTTGACCAATATAAAATTTGCATCGGATGGATAGACTATTTTGGAGAAAGCGAAGTTCGAAATTACCTCCGCCAGCATTTGTCTCTGCTGCAAGACGGACTCTATCCAATCGTCGATTTTTTTTGTATTTTGAAAGGCGTCCAATACCATACTTTGTGCTATCCCGCTTACGTTATACGGAGGCTTGACACGGTTGAACAGCTCGTTGATCCCAGAACTCGAAAAGGCTAAACCAACCCGCAGCCCCGCCATTCCCCAAGCCTTTGAAAAAGTTTGCAGCACAACGAGATTTGGCAGTAATTCAAGTTCTCGTATTAATGAGGGCGTATTTGCAAAATGAATGTAAGCTTCATCGACAACGACAATACCGTAAAAGTTTTCCGCAATATCGATTATTGATTCGCGTTTCATCAGATTGCCTGTCGGATTATTTGGCGAGCAGATAAAGATCAGTTTTGTTTTCTCGTTGACGCCGTTTAAAATGTTCGCACAATCAAGCTGAAAATCATCCGTCAACCTTATTTCCCGGACCGCAATACCGTTTATGTCCGCGGAGACACGATACATTCCGTAAGTCGGCGGACAGATTATAGCCTCGTCGCGTCCCGGCTTGCAGAAAATACGAAACAGCAGATCAATTGCTTCGTCACTCCCGTTACCGACAAATATCTGCGATGGCGTGACGCTGTTTATTGACGCAATACGATTTTTTATTTCAGTTTGCTGCGGATCGGGATAACGGTTAAGCCCCGCCCCGGCCGGCGATCCGTATGCATTTTCATTCGCATCGAGAAAGATATTCGCGTCACCCGAAAATTCGGAACGCGCAGACGAATACGGTTTCAAATTTCGGATATTTGGGCGTACAAGGTTTTGCAGATCAAGGGCCATCTTCACCTCCGATCCGCTCACGTCTGATTGCAACCGCGTTTTTGTGGGCGTCGAGACCCTCGGCCGCCGCCATCGTCTCAATTATTGGACCAATATTTCTGATTCCCGCCGCACTCAATTTTTGAAACGTGATGGTTTTTGTAAAACTTGCGACCGAAACACCGCTGTATGCACGGGCCGCACCGCCCGTCGGCAGTGTGTGGTTTGTCCCGGAGGCGTAGTCGCCAGCACTTTCGCAGGAGTAATTACCTATGAAAACAGAGCCCGCATTGACGAATTGTTCGGCGTTTTCATCTGCGTTCTTGGTTGCGATAATGAGGTGTTCGGGGGCGTATTCGTTTAGAAGTTCGACGCCGACGTCTAACGTTTCTACAAGGATAGCCTTAGAATTTTGTATCGCCGCGGCCGCTGTCGATTTTCGCGGAAGCAACTCAATTTGACGCTCCACCTCGGCAAGAGTCTCGTTTATTACAATTTCCGACGTCGAAACCAGAACAACCTGGCTATCCGGCCCGTGTTCCGCCTGTGCTAAGAGATCGGAGGCGACAAACGCCGGAACGCACGTTTCATCCGCCAGAACTGCAACCTCAGACGGCCCGGCAGGCATATCGATAGCGACGCCCGACCGCAAAGCCTGCAGTTTGGCCTCGGTCACATACTGATTGCCGGGGCCGAATATTTTATAAACCTGCGGTACAGTTTCAGTTCCATACGCGAGAGCGGCCACCGCCTGCGCACCGCCGATTTTGTAAACGCTTGTCGCCCCGCAAAGTTTTGCTGCGTACAGCGTTACCGGATTGATTTTTCCGTCAGTATTTGGCGGCGAAGTCACTACGATCTCTGCGCATCCGGCCATCGCCGCCGGTATGACAAGCATCAAAACGGTCGAAAAAAGCGGCGCACTGCCCGCCGGAACGTAAAGGCCGACCTTTTCAATCGGCAAAGTTTTTTTCCAGCAAAATACGCCGGCGGTTGTTTCGATGATGTTTTGTTTCTCTTCGGCGACAGCGTGAAATTTTTCGATATTTGCTTTGGCGACCGCGATTGCATCTTTGATTTCTTGCGAAACCGCCGACTCCGCTTCCAAATATTCGTCTTTGCTTACGAGGAATTCTTCTAGTTCGACCTTATCAAATTGCCGTGCACAATGACGCAGCGCGGCATCGCCATTATCACGAACGTCAGCGAGGATATTTGCAACTGTTCGTTCGAGAAAGCGTGAGTCGAGCGTGGGCCGTTTTAAAATTTCGTTCCAGTTTTCGCGTCGGGGATATTTGAATATTTTCATTGATTTACCTTATCATCTGGTCTATCGATAAAACGAGAATGCCTTCGGCCCCGGCTTTTTTCAGGCCATCGACGACTTCCCAAAAATCCGTTTCGCTGACAACGGAATGCATCGAAACCCAGCCCGGTTCGGCGAGCGGCACGAGCGAAGGGCTTCGCATTCCCGGCAGCAGGCGTGCGATCTCGTCAGCTTTTTCAAGCGGCGCATTTAGTAAAATATATTTGTTTTGCGACGCCGCCCGGACGCTGCGGATGCGAAAAAGGAGGCGGTCGAGAATGTCCCGTACCCCGACGTCGATCTTGCGACGGGCGATCAATACGGCTTCGGATCTCATAACCGTCTCAACCTCGCGCAAACCGTTCGAAAACAGAGTGCTCCCCGAGCTGACAAGATCACAAACAGCATCGGCCAGGCCGATCGACGGAGCGATCTCGACCGAGCCGCTTATCTCGTGAATATCAGCCTTGACGCCGTGCAAAGCAAAAAATTTGCGTAGGATATTTGGATAGCTGGTTGCGACCCGCCGGCCCGCAATGTCTGATAAAGAGCTGTATTCGAAACCCTTTGGCACG
The DNA here is from genome assembly GCA_041747575.1 of Pyrinomonadaceae bacterium. Taxonomy (GTDB): domain Bacteria; phylum Acidobacteriota; class Blastocatellia; order Pyrinomonadales; family Pyrinomonadaceae; genus OLB17. The sequence continues at coordinate 19,634 of JBGTEX010000050.1, read as the reverse complement.
GCGACCGATAACCGGCATCGGCCAAAGCCAAGTTTCTCGATGGCCTCGACATTTTTTGGATTTTCAGCGATTACGTTCTCACCCACGATACCGACGTCGGCGACGCCATCCGCGACATAATCGGGAATATCGTCATCACGCAGAAAAAATATCTCGAGCGGAAAATCCGATGCCTCCGCCCGCAGCTTGCCTAGCCCGCTTGAGAACCCGATACCGCATTTTTGCAAAAGATCGGTCGAGCCATCTGATAATCTTCCTGATTTTTGTAAAGCGATCTTTAATTTCATAATCAATTCCGGCAAAGCAATGCCCCGAATACTTTCAAAAGTTTCGCGGCGTTTGGATCAAAAAACTAATTTACGGGTTTATTAAAAAACAGGTATCAGCTCACGCGCGAATTTTTCGCGTGATAATGGTGGAGGTGTTCGACGTGCAGCGTCCGTAGGTTCATCGTTATCTCTATTAGAAACATATGGAAAATATTATTGCAAACCGCCGGCGGCTAATTTCTGTATGCTAAAATTTCAAAAAGCATATGGAACACCGCAGCGAAGAAAACGTCCTCCAGGAATTCGGCAAACGCATTCAGCGCTGCTATGGCTGCTTTATCGCCTATCACCTGAAAGACATGTACCTCGGCGAAGACGTCACCTTTTTTTGCGATCACTGCAAAGACGAAACAATGTTCCACTTCAACGACTTCTCAAAACTTCTCGACCTGAAAAAACTAAACGAAGCCACCGGCGAGCATCATCATTAGCCGCTAACCCTAATATTTGCAATGTTTACAAGTTCGGGGGGGGTTGACATACAGCTTCTTTTAGCGTAGCCTCAGACTCTAAAGTCAGTGTAATTTATATGTCTTGTGCACTTTCACTGCCGAAACTCTTTTGCCCAACCAGACTTAATATCAAGAGGATAATAAAATGAAAAAAATCTTGGTTCTAATAAATATCGCCTTTATTATTGGATCTCTCAATCAAATAGGAGCATCGCAATCGGTCGATGATGCAGACCTTAAAAAATATGAGATCGGCGGCCAATTTACATTTTTGCGGCGATCCGATGCCAGTACAGAGTTTGAACTTTTTAGACGAAACGGATTTTTGCCTGGCGTTAAGCCGGACAAACTATCCGAAGTTGGAGTCGGCGGACGATTCACTTATAACTTTACAAAGAATATAGCGATTGAGGCAGAAGCAAATTTTTTCCCCGTTGATAAAAGATTTGACACAATGCCGGGAGTTCCGTTTCGCATCCTGGAGCCTGGCGGAAGAAAATTTCAAGCGGTTTTGGGGCCTAAAGTCGGCATACGAAAAAAGAAATTCGGTGTTTTCGCAAAAGTAAGGCCGGGACTATTTAGACTGGATCGATTCCTAGTCGTCGAAGCCGTCGGAACACCAGCCAATTTCTTTGTCCTGTCGTCAACAAAACGCGGCGTGAACTTTTTTACTGTCGACGTCGGCGGTGTATTTGAGTATTACCCGAGCCGCAGAACGGTTTTTCGGGTCGATGTTGGCGATACGATTATCCGGTACAGCGCGCAGGAACCGAAAGACATCAACCCGACTTTTACCCGACATAATTTGCAGACGAGTGTCGGTTTCGGTTTTCGCTTTTAATCGACTGTAATTTTTATGAAAATAAGTTTTGTAAATTTATCTCTAGCGTTGTCAATGGTGTTTCTGCTTTGTCTTTCCGGTTTTACGCAACAGGCGACGCCGACATCTTCACCGACGCCGGCTCCGCCTGACGAACCGGTAAAAGTCGTTACGGAAGAGGTCAAACTGAATGTGATGGCGCGTAGCTTTGGGCGGTTTGTGCCGACGCTCAAACCGGATGATCTGCTAGTTGTCGAAGGGGGAACGCCGCAGACGATAACGAGTATGCGGCGGGTTCCGGCGAATGTTCTGTTGATGCTCGACACGGGCGGCGATCTGAATTATGCAAAGAGCACGGCGCTGACACGGCTAACGGCGCAGCTTTTGATCGATAAGCTGGATGCCCACGACACGGTCGCTGTGATTCAGTATAACGACAAGATCGAGACCATCGCCGACTGGACAACTGACCGCGAATCCGTCTTCGAGGGGCTCGATAAACGGCTGTTTTACGGAAAGCGTTCGCGATTTTCGGACGGTCTGAATGCGGCGGTCGGCATTTTTAATTCGCGGCCGCTTGAGAACCGGCATTTGGTCCTGATCTCGGATGGGCTGGAAAGCGTAGCGGATGAGGAGCAGCGTCAAATCGCTCTGCAAAACATTCTGGCCGCGAATGTCACTATTCATGTGATCAGTTACACGCAGCTTGAGGCAAAACCGACAAAACAGGCATCGAAGAGAGTCACGCTTGGAAAAGGCGATACCAAACCACGCGTTCCCGAATTTGTTCTTGAGGCCAGGCTGAAATCGATTGCTATAGACGACCCGAAGCAGAAAGAAAAGGTGCAAAGATTCCTACGATCAGCAAACGAAGCACAGCGGCTGATCATCGTCAATATCGACAACAGAAAGATCAACGTTTTACGGAAAAAGATCGTGGATTTGCAGAAAAGCGAATTGGCGATGCAAACTCTCGCGGAGGACACGGGCGGAGTTTTTCAGGCACCCGAAGAACCGATTACCATGTTTGAATTTGCGCTCGAGGTTGCCAGCGTTATCGGTTCGCAGTATGTTGTTAGCTATTCACCGACAAAACCGATTACTGAAAATTCACCCTTTGAAACTCGAAAAGTTCGGGTCGGCACGCACTGTTCCGGGGTAGAGATTCGTTCACGGCAAAAACTGGTAATGAACCAGGCAAGTCCGGGGTGGAAATAATAACGCGCTCGAAAACCAAAAGTGCCAAATTTTAGTGGTATTGGCAATTCAGCCGTCCGGGCCTTAAAATTAAGTCATGGCGGTAGGCGACGCAGGTGGGAAAAGACGGGGCTTTACAGATCTGGCAACGCATTTGAGCCGGCTTGCAGCCGACAAACGGCGGGCTGCGCTTGAGATCAGTGCGGCTCTGGCCGGCGTGTCTTTGCGTGTGAGCCGTGAGTTTGTCGCGGCCGTGCCAGAGGCCGCGAAGATTCTGTCGGCTGATAACCTGCGGCATTGGGGCGAATTTGGCCGACGGCTGGCGATGGGGAACGCGGATACGGGCGCCGATTTTTTTATTGAGGGCGTCGAGGGGCTGAAAATGGTTTCGGAAGCCGGCCGCTCGGCAGTATTTCAGATTTGCACGCGGCAATTGGTTTTGTCCAGCTCCATCGCACTCGATACATTTCGGCTTATCCCGAGGCTTGGAAGCGAAATTAGCGACAAAAAATTTTTTGCCGAGGTTTTAAACCTCGCACTTGAGATCGCGCAAAGATCGGCTAAACATAGTGCGGAATTTCTTGAAAATACTCCTGCGGTTGCACGGGCTCTTGACGGATTTGGCGATGAAAAGAGCGATGCGGCCAATTCTGCTCTCGCGCTTGCGTCGCAATTTGCCATTCGAACCGGCGGTATGACCGCCGACCTGTGGTCCAAACTTCCGGGTGTGTTGACAAAAATCAGTGCTAAAAATGCCGTGCTTTTGACGACGCGAGCGATGGAATTTCTGGAATTTGGCGGCAGCGTCAGCCTGCATTTCGTCTCGGCGGGAAGCCATGTCCTGGCTAAATCCGAAACCGTATTTGAAAATTGGTGCACCGTTGCGCGGGTCATAGCCCGGCAGGGAAACGCGGTACTTATCTCGTATCTGAGGGCGACGCCAAAGGTTTTGGGTTCAGTAAACACAAAAACGGGCGGTTCGTCCGCCGACGTCAGCCGCGTCCTGCGGTTGATAGAAAAAATCGCTGAAACCGACGCCGAAAGTGCTCTTGCCGCATTCAGGTCAAGTGCCGGAATTCTGCAAAAAGTTTTCGTCGAGCGATTTGAGGACTGGGTCGAAAAAGGCCTTGCCGAAAATGGACTGGGTACGTTAAAGGCGAGACGAAGCTATTTTGCCCTTGAGACGCGAACCTCGAACGAAAACCTTCAGGAGACGCGTTCGGGCCTTCCGCTCGAAAAAATTCAGTCCATATTGCGGATGTATATCGAGGCTCTGACCGGCAAAGAAATCGAGATTGCGCCTCTCACGGCTATACCGCAGGAATCGCGGATAGGTGACGGAAAGACCATATTATTACCCTCATCGATTGCCGAATTTGACAATGACGAGATGGATTTCCGGCTGTATAAGGTACTTGCCGCCCACGGTGCAGGGCAGATCGAATTTGGCACGTTTGACCGCGATACAAAAGAGTTAAATAGAGTGTTTGCCCATCTTACCGAGCTATTTTCAGAAGCGTCAACGAATGCGGAGCCAGGCGATCATATCGGGGATTTACAAAAAGCCGAAACAAAAAAGCCGCATAAAAAATTGCCAAAAGATTCGGATTACAAAATGGTCTTGAACGCCTTTCCGGAGCCGCGGCTTGCGAAGAAGATATTTGGCACAATTGAAAACGCCCGTATCGACAACCGTTTACGCGCGGCCTATCGCGGCCTTGTAACGGATCTTGATTTGATGCAGTCATTTTTGCGTGCAAACCGTCCATACATCTTTGATCTGCCGATCCATCAGGTTCCGTTCGAGCTGCTGTTTCAGATCACGCTTTGCGGCGGGGCGACCGATGATGCAAAACAGTTCTACGGACAAGTTGTCTCCGAAATTGAAAGCGTCGTAGAAGATTATTTTCACCACAGAGACGCGGAGCCGCAGAGGGCCAGAACCGGGAGCGATAGCGACTGGCTTCTTAAAACTCCGGGTCAGGTCAACGCAGTCTCGTCAAAGAACCCAGTCGCTCTCGCTCGCGGTTCTGACAGTGTTGCTGATTCATTGATGGCGACGGCGCGCATCTATTCGTTGTTCCAGAACATCCGGTCAGAGCAGCAACAGGAGGCGGAATCGGACAGCAATGAGGACAACAGCGAATTTGCGTACGATGATAAAAATGCTGTCGAGTCCGTTACCGAAAATAAAGTAAAACGCGAAAAGAAAAAAAACGCCGAGGACATACGTGATCTTTTTAACGCCTGGAACAGTCTCGACGACGAAGGCGAGCCCGACGACCTGCAGGGTGCGGAAGCGTGGTCGCAGAACGAAATGCCCGAACAGGCGCTCGACGCCGATGACACTGCATTTTCTTACGACGAATGGGACCGCGAGCTTAACGATTATCGCGTTGGCTGGAGCCGCGTGATCGAAAAAAAGGTTAAACAGGGCGACCGCAGTTTTGTTGAATTGACGCGGTCGCGTTATCGCGGCGTGATTTCGTCTATTCGCCATCAATTTCAGCTGATGAAACCCGAAAATCTGACCCGAATTAACCGCGAGCTCGATGGCGAAGATTATGACCTGAACGCACTTGTCGATTTTGTCATCGACCGCAGGGCCGATGGTTTGCAGTCGGAAAATATCTATACAAAGCGCCTCCGAAAACAACGTGACGTCGCGGTGTCGATCCTTCTCGACCAATCGTCATCGACCGCCCGAACGATCACGCGCAATCCGCTCCAGCCTTATACACATCCGGGCCGACGCATTATTGAGATAGAAAAAGAAGGCCTTGTGTTAATGAGCGAAGCGCTCGAAGCCGTCGGCGACGTCTATTCGATCTACGGTTTTACAAGCGAGGGCCGGCGTAACGTCAAGTTTTATGTCGTAAAGGATTTTAAAGAGAAATACTCATCTGAAATCGAAAAGCGAATCGGCGGGATTACCTTTCAAAACAACACACGCCTCGGCGCGGCGATTCGCCATGCATCGGCCAAATTGGCAAAACAGGAAGCAAGAACAAAACTGCTGATTATTTTAACCGACGGCCGACCCTACGACCACGACTACGGCGACGCCCGCTACGCCCGCGAAGACGTCCGCGAAGCCCTAACAGAATCAAAAACAACCGGCATCACGCCGTTTTGCATTACAATCGACCGCGAATCCGAAGCCGAACTAAAAGACCTCTACGGCAACGTCGGCTACACGATCATCGACGACGTTCTGACCCTGCCCGAACGAATGCCGAATATTTATCGGAGATTGACGAGTTAAAACCCGAATTAAGCGTTAGGAGTTTTTCAAGCAAATTTGTGTGAATTTGCAATTGGCATTCATCGCATAGCGATCTTCGAGTTGCGGGGCGTGGCCGACAAAGCTGTCGTGAACATTTTCCGATCAAACGGTGTTGTATCAAGCGGGTTCGCTTTCTTCGTAAAGCGTCTCGGGTGCAATATCGGCGCCGTTTTTCCATGCGATAGTCCAGCCATCGACAAAGAACTTTTTAAAATAATTTTTATCCTTAAGCGGCTTATACATTCCTCCGCCTAACCACTTTTTGAAATCGGCAATCCGTTTCTCTCCGTTATCAAATGTTACTAAAATCTTATAATCGGATAGATACTTCGCATCAATTACTGTCGGCATATATTCCATAGTCTAAGTTTAATCAAGCGGCGCAATTTTTTCAATACTTCTTAATTTCTGCGCGCTTTTCCAATTTTCTTCAAGTTCGGCCTTATGCAGCCGTGCCCATTTCTTAATGAGGGATTTTGCTGTCCGCGATTTGATGGTACCCCGCAACATGTTTCCATCAAAATCAAAAGCCGCTTTCTGCCCTTGATAGACTGCGTGAAAATGCGGTGGGTTGTGATCATTTTGGAACATCCTTATAATAATTCCAAAAAACATTGAGACATAAGGCATATATTAATATTTCATCAATTCCTGCACGGCTTTTTCCACGTCTTCGCTTTGCGGCAGGATGAAATCTTCGAGTTGCGGGGCGTAGCCGACGAAGGTGTCGGCGGCGCCGACGCGGCGTACCGGTGCGTCGAGATATTCGAAAAGTTCGTTTGAGATACGGGCTGCAATCTCGGCGCCGTATCCGTATGAGATCGGGTCTTCGTGAGCTACGATGACGCGCGAAGTTTTCCTGACAGATTTGGCAACGGCTTCCCAATCGTAAGGTACGAGCGTTCGGAGATCGATGATCTCGACCGAAATGCCTTGCTGCTCAAGACGTTTTGCGGCCTGGTTTGAGCGTTCGACAAGTGCTCCAAAGGTGATGATTGAGATATCCGTGCCCTCACGTGCAGTTCTGGCCTTGCCAAACGGTATCAAAAATTCTTTAGAGGGGTATTGCGATTTGTTATACACCTGTCGATAGAGATGTTTGTGTTCGAGAAACATAACGGGGTCGTCGCAGCGTATGGCTGTTCGCAGCAAACCATTGGCGTCGAGCGCCGTTGACGGATATGCGATCATCAAACCGGGTGTGTGCGAAAACAGCGTCGTCCCGGATTGCGAATGATAGACCGCACCGCCTTTCAGATAACCGCCGACGGGAACGCGGATTACCATCGGGCATTTTGTATCGCCATCGGAACGCCAGCGCGTCACCGCTACTTCGTTGCGGATCTGATGAAATGCCGGAAAAATATAGTCAAAAAACTGTATCTCAACAACCGGTTTCAGATTGCGGAGCGCCATACCGACCGCCCGGCCAACGATGTTTGCCTCGGCAAGCGGCGAATTAAAAACGCGGGCCGAACCAAATTTACGCTGAAGATTGGCCGTGACCTTAAAGACGCCGCCCTTGCCTTTGACCTGGTCGAGATATTCCTCACGCGAAACGTCGGCGACGTCCTGGCCAAATACGACGATCCGCAGGTCGCGTTCCATTTCTTCGTGCATACAGCGGTTGATGAGATCAACCATCGTACCGGCATTACCCGAAAGCTCGGCTCCGTCCTCGGTGTCGAAAACCTGCCGGTCCGTTGGATCGACGTCGGGCGAAAAGACATTGCGCAAAGCGGTTTCAGGGGCCGGTTGCGGTGTTTCAATCGCAATGTCGGCAGCCGCATTGACCTCCGCATCGACCTCTTTTCGCAGTTTTTCGAGCTCCTCCGACGTGGCAATGGCGTCCGTCATCAAAAGCTCAGCAAATTTTTTGATCGGATCGGTTGCCGCATCCGCTTCGAGCTCTTCGGTTGGACGATAGAGTTTTTCATCGTCGGAGAGCGAATGTGAATATGGTCGCACGGCCTTGGCGTGAATAAAAGACGGGCCTTTTCGTTTGCGGCAATATTCGACGGCGCTTTTGAACGCCAAATAACTCTCAAGCACGTCCGTTCCGTCACATTTTTGGATAAAAAGACCGGGAAAACCCGCAACCAGCTTCGAAATATCGCCGCCGGCGGTGCCTACCTCGACCGGCGTCGAAATGGCGTAACCGTTGTCCTCGACAAGGAAGATAACGGGCAATTTTAGATTACAAGCGGTGTTTAGAGCCTCCCACCATTCGCCTTCGCTGGTCGTGCCATCTCCGACCGACATATACACGACCTCGTCGCCTTTGAAACCGGTAATCTTGTCTTTCAGCCCCTCGACCAAACCCGCACGGTAGCCTGCCTCCGCCGCGCCCACAGAATGCAGGGCCTGTGAACCGGTGCAGGATGATTGCGAAGGCACATTTAACTCAACACTTCCCCAATGCGAAGGCATTTGCCGCCCGTGCGAATTCGGATCAATCTCGGCACCGACCGCCCCATACAGCATTTCCTGCGCCGTCATTCCCAGGCCGAGCATCAGGGCCCGGTCGCGGTAATATGGAAAAAACCAGTCGTAGCCGGCTTTCATCGAGAGGGCCGCCGCAGCAAGAATGCCCTCGTGGCCGGCCCCGGAAATCTGAAAGAAAATCTTATTCTGTCCCTTAAGCTGTATCTCTTTATCATCTATCCGCCGCGACATATACATAGTCCGGTAGAGGCCGATAAGTGTCCCGGCGTCGAGTCCGTGATGGTCTGAGACGTCTTTCGCCTTCGCTTTTCCGGCCCTCGGCGTCTCGGCCTTAGCAGTTTTTTGTGTTTTGGCGGCCTCTATGTAACCATCGGCTTCGGTCGTCCTGGCCTTTTCGGCCACAACGGATTTTCCATTTTTTGGTTTTGCTTTTGTATCTACTTTTTTTGTTCCAGTCGCCATCAATAAATCCCTTTTATATTAAGTATTAGTGCAGAGTAACTTTTAAAGATACCAAAACTGGCAAAGACGGGCAATTGACGACCCGCATCATTAGCGTAAAATAGCGCGGGCTACACCGATATTAGATCTATGAAAATCACCAACAAATCTGATTTTTTCTCCCCGCTTGATCCTGGTTTGGAGCTGATGTAAAAATCGTTTAAAGTCTCTATAACATGGTAAGAGCCGTGTATAGGGTTCTTTAGCAGGGTAAAGGCGGTGCTAAACGATCAGACAGGAGAAAACTATGAATTCAAATGCAAACAATGTCGCCGTTTCAAAAGGAATGCGGTGGGCCGGATATATCGCTACCGCTCTGCCGGTTTTGATGCTGCTTTTTAGCGCGTCCGGCAAGTTTTTTAAACCCGTTGGCATGGAAGAAAGCATTAAGCAGCTCGGTTGGCGGATGGATCAGATGACCACTCTTGGTATAGTCGAGGTCACCTGCCTTGTCATTTATCTGATCCCGCAAACCGCCGTGTTCGGGGCCGTGCTGCTGACCGCATATCTTGGCGGTGCGACGGCCACGCATGTCAGGGTTGGAGATCCGATCATATTTCCCATTGTAACCGGAATCTTGGTCTGGTTGGGACTCTATCTTCGCGAGCCGCGTTTGTGGACGCTGGCACCACTACGTAGAACCTAATATTGTGGGGGCTAATACGTCTCAAGAATATGCAGACGCATGACGAATTGACAAGCCGTTATTTGATTACAAACGTATGATTTACGCCGGATTTAAGATTCGGGCCGATTTTCTAATTCGAGGACACTAATATGAAAATTGCATTTTGGATAGTGACGGGGTTAATGGCTGCGCTGATGCTGCTCGCTTCGATACCTGACGTTTTGTTTTTGCAGGAGGCCGTCGATATGTTTGCTCACCTCGGTTATCCGGCCTATCTGCTTCCGTTCATAGGGGTCGCCAAAATTCTCGGCGTCATCGCGGTACTGTATCCCGGTTTCCCGCGTCTCAAGGAATGGGCATACGCGGGATTGGTGTTTGATCTGATCGGGGCAATATATTCACACATTCGCGTCGGCGATCCGTTTAGTGTCTGGGTCTTCGCGGTTGTCGCATTGGCTCTCGTATCCGGCTCTTATATTCTTTATCGAAAGTCATTAAACGCTACGTAAAGGGTTCCGATTCCGGCGGAACGTGTTCTTAAAGGCTTGCCCTGCTTTAGAAGAGTTCTCGGTATCTGGGGCCGTAGTCGATGATAATCGGCAAAACGGTCAACGGTCTCGCGTTACCGGATATTCACTCTGAGTGTTTCTGAGGAAAAATAAACTTTCGCATTCTCGATTTTCGTTATCCGGCGGTGTATTCTGTATGTTCTACTGGATTTTTTCAACCGCAAATGACGGAAAGCAATATATTGGAGCCCGGTGAAGTAGCGGCCGAACCGGTACCACAAAAAAAATCACGTTTTGACAGATCGATCGTCGAAGGCCCGTTGAGCAGCGCCGTCTGGAAGATCGCATGGCCGACGATGCTCACAAACATGATCGCCGGAATGCAGGGCATCGTAGATCACGTTCTGGTGGGCAACCTGGTCGGTTTTAAGGCAAACGCCGCGATCGGCATCAGCTTTCAGATTTTTCTTGTTGTGATCGTTTTTATCTCATCGCTTTTTACCGGCATGAGCGTTCTGGTTGCGCGTTTTGCCGGTGCTCACAACGAAGAAAAGGTCAATCGCACGGTCTATCAGGCATTTCTTACCGCTGTTTTCATCGCGGTCGGCATTATGGCTCCGATCGGGTATTTTGTTTCACCGTATCTGCTTGATTTTGTTAGTTCGGATGCGGATGTCAAGGCCGAGGCTCTGCCGTTTTTGCGGATCACATTCGCATTTAGCCTCGGTTTGATGATCTATTTTATGACGAGCGGGGCGCTGCGTTCGGCGGGCGACGCCAAGACGCCGATGCTGCTCGGCATCGCAATGACCATTCTCAATCTCGTTCTGAACATTGTATTTATAAGCGGTTTCGGGCCGATCCCGGCTTTTGGAACGGCCGGTGCGGCGATCGGAACGAGCATCGCTACCGGTATTGTCGGAGCATACGCGATCTACAAAATGTGGAGCGGCGGTTGGGTCGTTTCTTTTCCGCGCGGACAGGGATGGGGGCCGGATTGGAAGGTGATCCGGTCACTCTTTAAGTTTGGTTTGCCGACCGGTATTCAGGGTATTGCGATGAATGTCGGCGGTGTTCTGATGCTTTCATTTATCGGCGGCCTGGCTCAGAGTGCGGCCGCTCAAGCGGCATTTGCCGTCGCATATACGCAGCTCTTCTCGCTTATCACCTGGACGTCGGTCGGCCTGATGGGAGCGGCGGCGGCGGTTGCGGGTCAGAATCTGGGTGCAAAACAGCCTGACCGCGCTTTTGCGGCGGTCAACACAGCGGCTCGGTTTGGGCTGCTTGGTTCCGCATTTTTGGGTATATTCTTCTTTTTCTTCCCGCAGCAGCTCCTCGCTTTATTTGGAATGACCGACCCCGAAGTCGTCCGCGTCGGCGTCCAGCTTTTGCGTATTCTCGCCTTTTCCGGCCTTTTTATTTCGGTGGCGCTGACATACACCGGCGGCCTGCAGGGTACGGGCGACACCAAAAGCCCGCTCTATATCTCGATCATCTCGCAAGTCGTCATCCCGCTCGGGGTCTGCTTCGTCATAAAAGAATTGAGCACACTTGAGCCGATCCATATTTGGCTTGCCATCTTCGCCGGTCACATCGTTCGTTGTCTCCTAAGCGTCCTTCGATTCCTGCAGGGAAAATGGCGAACCATCGAAGTAGATATCGAGCATACCGCTGCATGAAAAATGCATTTCCCGTGTCGTAATGTAACCTGCCAAACAGACGGATCAACAAGGAAGTAATAAGCTGTTAGGGTTTATGCAAATTTTAAATTCAAAGTAGGAGAATATATGTCAGTACCAAATAAAGACGAAGTGGAAGGCAAATGGGAACAGACCAAAGGCTGGGTAAAGGAAAAAGCCGGTGAGGCGACGAATGACCCTGAACTCGAAGCAGAAGGCGAAGTTCAAAACGCCGAAGGCAAAACGCAGGAAAGCTGGGGCAAGGTGAAACGCGGAGTCGGTGATACCGTTGACGCAATCGGTGACGCCATCAGCAATACCGGCGACAATATAAAAAAATAAAAGCCGGTATTTTGCGCTCCGCCGGACGCGCGAAATCCGCGCCTCCGGTTCTATGAGCGGAGACTGGAAACGGAAAACAATACGCGCGGCCAATCTTCGACTTTGCTATAACCGCTTTCCGATTTCCGAAAATGGTGTGTCGTAGATCGCGTATTGCTCCCAGTCCTTAAAATCGAAATGCCACCACTCATTAAGGTTGACGGTAAAACCGGCTGATTCCATCATTCGACGGAGCATATCTCGGTTTGAGCGTTCTTCGTCGGTTCCGCCGTTATAATCCGGCGAGGCCCGGTCGGTAAATTCATCGTAGGCCGACGGCATAGGAATTGCTTTGCCCGTTTTAAGGTTGTAAATGCCGAGATCGACAGCGCAGCCACGGTTATGTTTTGAACCTTTGGCCGGGTCAGCGACAAATTTGCGTTGATCTTCGCGCACTGCTCCCCAAAACAGTTTTGTGATCGACCACGGCCGGTAGCCGTCGTAGATTACCAGCCCCAGTCCTTGATCTTTCAGCTCTTGGTGAACTTTAATAACCGCCCTGGCGGCGGGACGTTGTAGAAATGCCCGTGCCTCGGGGTAAAGCGGATGGCCTACAAAATTGTCGGCGGTCGCGTATTTTATGTCGAGTTTTATTGTTTTGCTGAGTTTTGTAAGTTCTATCAAGTCGGCCTCCCGTTTGTCTTTTTCCGGCGGCGGTGCATATTGCGCAAACGCACAGGAATATAAGGATAAGACAAAAAAAGCCGAGACTGTAAATTTTAGTATGAGTTTTTGCGTCATCAAGAGAAACTTATATTTCGTCAATTGAAAAATCCGGTGAGAAAAGTTATTTTTGAAACAGGATGCAAGAAGTACCTGAAAAGAAAAAATGTCCGGCCCGTAAATGGACAAAACGCGCGGGCATCATCGCCTTTCTCTTTTTCTTTGGAAAAGGCCTGGTATGGTTAGGCGTAGCGGCGGCTGGTGCGTATTACGCCTTTAATTAGCCTATCATTGTGCCGATTCAAAGAAGAAGGTTTTTAACGCACAGACCGATGAGAGAGCCGGCGGGCTCTGGGCGGGTAAAGCTGTTTTGGGCACTCTTTAAACTCATTTCGACTTTTTATGATGGTTTTATTGGTGCTTCCGGCTCTGGAACGTCGTCATCGTCCAGTATCTTAACTTCCGAGCCAAATTTCTGATACTCCTTAAACCGAATCAAATTTCGCGTTTCAAAGACCTTTGATTTATCCCTTAAAGTCAGCCGGACGTCGGAAATCGATGGCAGCAAATATGTTCCGTCCACAATCTTTACCCATTCGTAATCGATAATTCGTTTTGCGGTGCGGATCGGGAAAGTTTCGGGAATATCGGTTGCCTCACTCTCAATCTTTAAAACGCGAGCATTGTCGCGGTCGATCCAGAGCCGGCCCCTGATCCCTGTGATGGTCGAATCGGACGAATAGCCGACAGCCGTTATAAACTGCTTTGCACGATCTTTCTCAACCATAAACTCATACACAAGCGCCTTTCGCGTCCGAAGCACATCAGTCTCGACCGCCTCAAATTTTGTCTCACTTTCCGGCTTAAAAATCGTCGCAAGCACCGTCACAAATTCGCCGGTCGAGCTCGTTCCGCCGACGCTTTCGTATGACCGCTTTGCTTCCGGAGCATTTTCCAAAAGCCCGTTTACAGATAAAACGCGATAACTCTCTTCACCCGACGAACGATAGCTGACCGCGACAACCAGCCGGTCAAGGTTGCGAAATCTATTGGTACCGGCGTACGCCGCCGACCGCTGGATCTGCTGTTTTACGACAAAATCCGGCATCTCGCCGACCGCGTCAAGTGTATTTGTTCTGGTACTCTCGATCAGCGTCGCCGACTCTTTGGCGGACGGTAGCCGTGCGGCCTCAGGATTTAGCCTGCGCCGGTCGGCAGACTCAAGAGCGAGTTTTACCTCGTCATCATTTGCACTTTTAGAACGTGTAAGCCCGCGAAGCCCGTCCGTCAAAACAAAATCAATGCCGCGCCGTCTGAGACTGTCGATAATTTCGTCTTTGCGCGAGGGATTTGCCTGCAGAGAATAAAGCATCTTGACGTACTCGGCCTGCGTTAGCGGCCCAGCTTGTGCAAATACGGCCTGCGCCAGACACAAAAATAATGTCGCTGTAAAAACCTTTTTCATCTTTCTAAATGATGCTTTGCAGAACGAAATCGTTGTGTTCCCGTATCTCAACGGCGACTATAATTCAGCGCGGGAGCTGTCGCTTCCGGATGCGGAACCGGACGAAATCAAGTTTATCGCTCAAACTATTATATCCGTAACTCCGTTGGCCTTGTTAAATGAAAAAAGCAGGAAAACCTCGATTGAGACTTTCCCGCTCATCTGTCAAAACAATATAAATCACGTATTAATTTACCCACTCTTCGTCGTAGTTAAGCTGCCAATGCCTCGTTACCCAACGCTGAGCGGCTGTCATGGTCGTATTTTTCCATTTTTTTAGATTATCCAAAACGGAAAGTGCGGCCATCGGTTTACTCGGGTCGCGTTCGACCCTGATGACCTGAGTCAAAACGTCGATGATCGTCTTATTCTCTTCCATGATCCGAAGACGGACTTCGCTGCCGACCGGCGGTAACGTGTCGAGATTTACGAGCGCGCTTGATTCGCCGACATTCTCGGTCAGGCCCTCGACATTTACAGTTTCCCCGCTTGACGCATCTATCCAGCTTGCCCTTACAGGCATACTCGCGGTAATGCGATGATGAAACGGAGTTTTATATGATGATGATGTAGCGTATTCCACTTGTGCCATTATTTCCCCTTTCTAGTGCTTAAATTTAACCTATTTAACCCCGCAAATACTGTAGAAAATAAAATCCGAGTCAAAATTAGTTGAAACTTACAAAAAAGTCAAGTTTTGATGGAATCTATTAACCCCTTGTTTCCGCATAGGTTTGACGCAGCCGCGATCCGGCAACATAATTTTGTAACCGAAATTGATACAAAATGCAATTCATTAAACGCCGCACGTCGCACAAAGGTTGCATTTTCTCCGGTGAGGAAGTTAAAATAAGTCAAATTCAGTTCGATTTCAATAAAAGTTAACATTTTGTTAACATCTTTCCAGTATTGTTTTGAGTTTGCGGAAAATATTACAAAAAATTAGGTTTTGAGGAACCTAATTTGCGTTAAAACATTTACGTAACTGTAAGGCTGTGAATTTTGATTTGCGACGACCTTTATCATTCGGATAAACGGAAGGCGTAAGAGGTAGGTTACACAACGGTTTAGGTTTATCAAAACCCTTGCGGGCGAGTCGGGCCGAAGCAAACATGGAATACAAACTGGCGGCGGAAAATCTAAAAAAATAGATAAAAATCCATAAAATTCGAAATATATCCAAATTTTCTATAATTCTGTTAATAAAAATCGCTTTAGTAAATTTTAATATGAGGTCAAAAATGATGACTAAAAATATATCAGTTAAATTTCTTTCGTTAATCGTATTAACGATCAGTTTCGGTGTCGGGCAGCTCTTTGCCCAAGCCGGAACCGGCAATATAGCCGGAACGGTAGCCGACGCGAACGGAGCCGTAGTGCCAAACACATCCGTGAGGCTCGTGAGCAATGACACGGGTGCGACACAAACTGTTACAACCAGCGACAGCGGTCTCTACAGTTTTACTTTGCTCAAACCGGGCGTTTACGCGGTAACGGCCGGCGGCGGAAGTTTTGCAGAACAGAAGCTCGATGTGCAGGTGCAGGTCGGGCGTACTACCGACGCGAACTTTACGCTTGGCGTCTCGGGCGTTGCAGCCGAGGTAACTGTAAGCGCCGAGGGCGTTCAAACGACCGAAACTAAATCGGACGCGGTGTTAAATGAGACCGCCATACAAAATCTGCCTATCAACGGGCGGAGGTTTCAGGATTTTGTTACCTTGACGCCCGGTGCACAGATCGATCCGCAACGCGGCCAAATATCGCTCTCAGGCCAGCGCGGTATCAACACAAACGTCAATGTTGACGGCACGGATTATAACCAACCATTTTTTGGCGGCATCCGCGGCGGCGAGCGTTCAAATTCGGCGTTTACGATCCCGCAGGAATCGATTCGTGAATTTCAGGTTGTGGCTTCGGGTTATTCGGCAGAATTTGGCCGGTCGACGGGCGGCATCGTAAACGCCGTAACCAAATCGGGTTCCAACACATTTAACGGATCATTGTTTTATCTTTACCGGCCTGAAGAGCTTTCGATCCCTTATGAATTTGTGGACAGAATCGAAGAAACGACGGGCGCTGTGGCCGTTGCCGCCCCGACCCAGCATCAGGTGGGCGGCTCGATCGGCGGGCCGATCGCCAGAGATAGGGTCTTCTTTTTCGGGTCGGCCGAGTATCAAAGATTTCGAGCACCCCGCCAAGTGGTATTCGGTAATTTGCGGTTCGTAGATCCTGCTCTTAACGGCGGTGCCGCAACCGAGGCTTTTAATATCTTTTCGGGTCTCCAGACCCCGTTTATACAAACCAATGACGCATTTGCCGGATTGGGCAAGATCGATTTTCAGATCAATGACAGAAATTTGCTGACCGGCCGGTACAACTACAGCCGAAACAACGCATTAAATGCGAACTCCACCGGTGAAACCTCGATCAATCCGACGACCAACCGGGCACTTTCGTCAAACGGCACCGAGGGAAACAATAACAATATCTTTGTCGCCCAATTGGTGAGCAGTATCAGCTCAAGGCTGGCAAACGACTTTCGGTTTCAGTTCGCTCGTGAAGAACGTCCCCGCACGGCCAATTCGCTGCAGCCGAACGTTTCGTTAGGCGGCGTGGGCGAATTTGGCACGCGTACATTTTTGCCGACCACGCAGTTTGACGAGAGATATCAGGTCATCGACGGATTGTCGATCGTGAGTGGAAACAACACGTTAAAAATTGGCGGCGAGTATTCAGATCTTTTTGCCGGCCAGCTGTTTGGTTTTAATCAGCAGGGTTCATTTTTTCTTGGCGGTAACGCACAGACGGCATTTCAGGACGCTTCGCTAACGGCCGGCGTGTTGAACGACCGTCGTTTTGACAACCCTTCGGCCAACTACCGGCAGCAGATCGGCAACCTGGCGGCCGATTATACTGTCAGACAGTTTGCTCTCTACGCACAGGACACGTGGCGTATAACGCGTAATTTCACGCTCGATCTGGGTATTCGGGCTGAAAAGCAGTTTAACCCTGATCCGCAGCTTGGCAATGACACATTGATCGGTTTGGTCCAGAACGCATCTTTCCCCGTCCGCGGCGGTCAGGGGCTTGACCCGACGATCATTCCCGACAGCGATTGGCAGATCGGCCCGCGTGTCGGATTTGCCTGGGATATCGAGGGAGATGGCAGGAGTGTTTTTCGCGGGTACAGCGGTATATTTTATGCAACCACGCCGCTTCTGCTGCTCGCAGCCCCGGTGAACAATTTTAGAACACCGGCAGGCGATCTTTCGGTACAGATCCCATTTTCATCGACACAATTCTCTGCGGCAACTCCGGCCGGCGTGACCGCCTATAATGCATTCCTTGCGGCAAATCCGGGATATGTCGCTCTGTTGGCGGGAACCGGCCTGGCTTGTGCTCCGGTCGCGGCTCCTTCCGATCCGCGTGCATGCGTTCCTAACACAGTTTTCCGTCAATTTGCCCTTGCCGGCGTCAACCTTAATGGTTCGCCGCTTGACGGTTTGCCGCAGCTATCGAATGATCAGATCAATTCGATCGCCTCCAGGCTTGGATCCACGCTGCCGGGCTTGGCGCCGATCGGGATTGATGAAAACTTCAGAAATCCCCGCTCTGTTCAGATCGGGTTTGGTTATGAACGCGAAGTTTCGAGAGGCTGGGTACTCGGCGCCGACTTTTCAAATGTAAATACGAGCCGTCTGCAGCGAAACCGCGAGCTAAACCTGCCGACCCCGCTGACAATAACCGAAATTGCGAACGCGGCCACCGGCCTTACGGCGGATCAGCGTGCGCAGCTTATTGCGTTAGAAACTGGACGGCCCATTTTCGGAACCGCTCGTCCCACCGGTTTCCCGACATTTTTCCCGACTCGGGCACGTCCCGTCCCCGCACTTGGAAGTGTTCAGATACGCGAATCTTCGGCCCGTTCGTTATATACCGCGCTGACGATTCGCACTCGATTTGACCGAAGCTGGGGGCAGCTGAATGCATACTATACACTTTCGCGTTCAAATTCAGACGATGATAACGAACGCAGCGCCGGCGGGCAGGATGCGGTAAACTCTTTCAGTTTACAGGAAGAATACGGTCCGTCGAGGCTCGACCGCCGGCATCAGTTCGTAGCGAATCCGGTCTTTTACCTGCCTTACGGCATTCAGCTCTCAAGCGCAATCCGGTTGAGATCCGGACTGCCCGTTGATGCGATTGCAAATGCCGACCTTAACGGTGACGGAAGCTTTAATGACCGGCCGTTCACATCGTCGGGTGAGCCGTTTGAGCGAAACGGATTCCGCAATCGTCCGGTTTACGACGTCGATCTGAGAGTGCAAAAAGGTTTCAGTTTTACCGAAACCAGCAGGATCGTTTTCTCAGCCGAATTTTTTAACTTATTTAACACTCAGAATTTGCAGTTTGGCGGTTCGGCCATAACGGCGTTTTGTAACCCGACGACTTTCTCGTGCGGAACCGCCGGAGTCGCAAATCCCAATTTCCTCCAGTTGCGCGACGCAAACGGCAATCTTTTCACAAGTAATTTCCCGGCCAGCCAAATCTTTCAGATGCAGCTCGGGGCCCGATTTTACTTTTAGTTTTCTCCCTTTGAGAAAACCTTTCGGCACGCTTTTCTACGAAAGCGTGCCTTTTTTTCGTTCGCCCGACGTGGCGTTTTTTGCTGTGGAATGAAAGTCTCCTACAGACCCAAAGGGGGACCTGTTATCCGAACAGCAAGGGTACACGTGCGGTCTACCGACACACTCAGTCTGTTAAGCAATTACTTGATTTAATGATGGCGGCAGTCATATAGAGCGGTTACGGATTCACATATCGGAACGTGTAGAAGCTGCCTGAGAAAGATTTCTGCCGCAAGGGAAAGTTGAAGGTGGTCTGGTGATTTAGGGCTTTGTCAAAAAAGCTCAGAAGCGGTCTGGTGATTTAGGGGCCTTGTCAAAAAAGCTCAGAAGCGGTCTGGTGATTTTGGGGGCTTTGGGCTGGCTCCATGTCGCTGGAATCCCAGAGGGGGAGTGAAACCGACTGAGCGACGAGCAATCGGAGCTGAGCAGGGGGCAGCAGTCAGCAGAGGGCATAGTAGGTGTGCGACCAGTGCACCGAAGGCCCAAACGTGGAGCGGTGATTAGGGAGCGGAACCCGATGGGAGGAAAGCAGCAGAAAGCCAGGTAGAACTGGCCTTTATGGGGAGTGGCGAGGTGAAGCCGGAGCCACGACCCGATGAAGGGGCTGAACCC
>JBGTEX010000049.1:0-24828 GCA_041747575.1 Pyrinomonadaceae bacterium | reverse complement strand
CAGATGTATACCGGAATCTGGGTTGGCGGTAATCAAGACCCTATTTTCCTTCACGACTTATTTACAACCAAGAAGATTCCTGATGAAAAAGCAAAGGTTAGTTGCTGTAACCGAAGCCGTTACAGCAACCCGGAAGTTGATAGGTTGATCGAGCAAGCATTTAATTCCACGAACCGCGACCAGGCGAAAGAATTATATTTTAAAGCGCAAGAAATAATCAGCAACGATGTTCCGATGTTTCCTTTGTGGTATCCGGCAAATATGGTCGTCGCCAACAAACGAATCGGCAATATCAAAATTAGTCCGAGCGGCGATTGGAGTTTTATCAAAGATATAACGGTCGGACAGTAAGAATTTCCGGTTAGGACTTGACAAAAAGTTTTCAGTTTGTAGAATTATCATTTGCAAGCGGGAGTAGCTCAGTGGTAGAGCGCGACCTTGCCAAGGTCGAAGTCGCGAGTTCAAATCTCGTCTCCCGCTCCAATTTTCGGAGTAGGCAGTTTGCAGTCGGTAGAGGCAGTATCTTATTGACTGCTAACTGCCGACAGCAAACTGCCTACTCTAATTTTGGCCGAGCAAAACCAAGGCGGATAAGTTGAAAAACCGGACATTCTGTGAATTTGTCAACTCTTGCCTGCGGGAGTAATCTAGCAATTATTGTTGACTTTTCAGAAAGTTGCATCTAATGTGAAACAACGGAAATCCAGGCACGCAACCTGACAGTTTCCAATTCTGACTAATAATCTTTTCGATATCTGGCAAGGGGAAATGGCGTTTTGAGACGCACATCTTAGTCCAATACGTAGCGGGTGAGGGCGCGTAAACATCTTTAACTGATTTGTTTGTTTTTACAACAAACCTTCACGTTTAGAGAGTAGTTCTATTCATCTCAACCTATTGATGAAAAAAATATATCTCAGCGGAGCCAATGACAAGATCGCGCGACACGGGACGATGCGCGATATTAACAGGCAGATCGTTCTAAATTACATTCGCGTCCGTTCGCCGATATCGCGTGCGGAGATAGCTCGTGAAACTTCCCTTCAGCGTTCAACAGTTTCAGCCATTGTAGATGACCTTGCGGTTGGCGGCTTGGTTGAGGAAATTGGCACAGGTGATTCGACCGGTGGCCGGAAACCAACCTTGTTACGACTGCGATCCGGCACGCCGACCGTGATCGGCGTTGATGTAACCCCTCGTGTAACCACCGTTGCAGTTGCTGATTTGACCGGGAATATAATGCAAAAGGAGGTGTTCCCAACCTCACCGGACATAGGCTTTATGAACGAGCAGATACTGTCAAAGGTTAAGCAGTTCGCCGGCCAAGACAGCAATCTTGAGGTCGGTATCAGCATCCCCGGCATAGCCGATCAGCTTGCAGGGAGAATGGTTTACATACCTTATTTTCAATGGACGGATTGGGATATCGGGCAGAGGATCAAAGCTGAGACCGGCCTGCCGGTAATTATTGACAACGACGCCAATTCGGTTGCCTTGGCCGAGCTTTGGTTTGGGCCGACTGAAATTAAGAAGACTCGAAACTTTATTGTCGTTCTAGTCGCGGAGGGTATAGGAACCGGAATCATTGTTGACGGCCAGGTTTACAGGGGCGAAAGCGGCGCGGCGGGTGAATTTGGCCATATGTTCGTCGGCGAAAATGCCCCGGTCAAATGTTCTTGTGGACGCAGGGACTGCTGGGAGGCCCATGCGTCCGAAAAGGCGATCACGCACCGCTACGGATTGCACAACGGGTCGTCAAATAGCTTTTTCGATATAGATCAGATCATCAGCCTAGCTCAAAATGGCGAAAAACGGGCGATTCGTGCGTTGAAAGAGACTGCCCACTATTTGGGAATCGGAATTTCTAATTTGAGTATTGGATTTAGCCCGCAGACGATCGTCGTGTCCGGAAATATCGTGCGTGCCTGGGACCTGATCAGTGAGGATATAAATGAATTGGCCAGCCGCAGTATTCGCAAGGAAATTTCTGTGACAAGAATTAGGCCGTCGGAATTGGCCGACAGCCCGACCACAATGGGTGCGATCAGCCTTGTGCTTTCGAGAAAATTTGCCTCAGCGACCTAAAAAGTTAGGCGGCGCGTCGGAGTGTATCGGCTTACGGCTAATTTGATGCTGTTTGGCGGGGTGATGATTCAGGCATTATCCTTTGTTGTGGAACGAAACTGGATTCCTGAATATCCACTATAATTAAGATCAGTAAAGCCTTCGACAAATATTAAAAGCCATCTTGAATTATGTATAGAAAAACCTTTATTTTAGTATCCTTCATTTTTTGTGCTGCCATCGCAGTGTTTTCTCAGGCCGGCGGCGTCTCGACCGGCGAGCAGAAAGCCTATGCCTCAAAACGAACAACAGGAATTGTGGATGCAAAGGCGCGAACGGTTTTTGACGACATAACAGTGCAAACCCCTATTAAGAATTTTCGTTGTGCTTCTGGCGGCAAAGCTAAGGAATACATAGTCGAAACGACAGCCTGCACGGTTGCGGTCATCGATTATGACAACGACGGCAAACCCGACATTTTTTTCCTGAACGGCTCAACGATCAACGCCGAATCGGGAAAAGAAAAAGCTCCGAAGTCGGCTCTTTTTCGCAACCTCGGCAACTGGAAATTTGAAGATGTGACCGCCAAAGCGGGGGTTGAAAACGAGCGTTGGGGAATGGGCGTCGCGGTCGGCGATTACGATAACAATGGTTATCCCGATATGTTTATCAGTAATTTCGGTACCTCCAGGCTTTTCCGCAATAATGGTAACGGAACATTTACCGACGTTGCAGCAAAAGTCGGGCTTGACATTAAAGGCTGGCACACAGGAGCGACATTTGGCGACTATGACAAAGACGGAAGGCTTGATCTTTTTGTGCCTGCTTATGTCGAATTTGATTTAAAGAATTTACCGCAGAGTCCGGCTGATGCAGGCAAAGAAAACTCCGGCGGGCGCAATTTTTGTCAGTTTCGCGGCCAACCTGTAATGTGCGGCCCACGCGGCCTCAAGGGAGCGAAGGATTCACTTTTTCATCAAAAAGACGTCGGCACATTTGAAGAGGTTGGCGACAAAGCGGGCGTCACCGACGAAGGTAATTATTACGGTTTTGCGTCGGTGTTTGTGGACGTTGACGACGATAATGATCTTGATCTTTTGGTCGTAAACGATTCGACGCCAAAACAACTTTACATAAACAACGGTAACGAAACATTTGTCGAAACCGGCTATCCGTCGGGCATTGCTCTGAACGAAAACGGGCGTGAGCAGGCCGGAATGGGATTGGCGGTCGGCGACTATGATAATGACGGACGAGTGGATTTTCACATCACAAATTTTTCTGACGATTCGAATGTACTCTACCGCAACGACGGCGATTCAAATTTCACTGATGTTACTTTTCAGGCCGGTCTCGGCGAACCGACCATTCCCTTTCTCGGCTGGGGAACGACGTTTTTCGATTTTGACAATGACGGTTGGAAGGACGTTATCGTCGCCAACGGCCATGTGTATCCGACGGTTGACGATTTTCAATGGGGAACGAGCTTTGCTCAACAGCTTTTGTTGTTCAAAAACGCTGCGTCGCGGCCGAAGGGGGAAATGCGGTTTGAGCGTGTGCCGGCAGCGGCTGGAAGCGGTCTTGGCAAGTCGCTGACTGGGCGCGGAATGGCTATCGCAGATTTAGATGGCGACGGAAAACTTGACGTAGTCGTCGCAAATATGGATTCATCACCTACCGTTTTAAGAAATGTGTCCGCATCAAAAAACCACTGGCTGAGAATAAAATTGGTTGGCGACACAACAACAAAAAATCCGAAAGATGCGATCGGCACGAAAATCTTTGTCACAACGGGAAAATTGCGTCAGCGCTCTGATTTGATAAGCGGGGCAAGCTACGCCTCGCAGAATGAACAAATAGCTCACTTTGGCTTGGGCACCGCCGTAAAAGTAGATAAGTTGGAGATTGTTTGGCCAAATAGTCAAACCGAGATAGTTCCGGTTGACAAGATAGATGCACAGATCGTTATTCGGCAAAATGATAAAAAATAATCGCACTTGCGGCTGATCGCGTTCTGAACCGGCAGAAAAATTTTTCACTTTTTCGACTTTTCAGCAAAATATTAGAAATACTCCTTGACTTTTAAGTTAAAGGCGTATTAAATCTTTGTTTGGTAAAGCAACAAACAGACATTTAGGATTAGTAAATCGCACTACAGATAGTTGGCAGAAAATTTTGAGGCATATAAAGCACAGGTTTTAATGCCGCCAAAGCATATGTACAGACGTTGCAGCATCGAGGCATTTACTTGCGAAAGAATTGATTTCACTACTAAGGAAGGCTAATTATGAATAAACCTAAAATCGAATCTATCCTTCGATTCATGACAGGAATCTTTTTTATTGTACTTTTGTGCGGAATTACATTCGCACAAAATAACAAGGGCAGCATTATCGGAACCGTTAAGGATCAAAACGATGCGGTCGTGCAGAACGCAAAAGTCGTCGTAACAAACCTCGCAAACGGTGAATTACGTGAGATCGCCTCAAATGACGGCGGAGATTTTGCGGTTACCAATTTAGACCCGGGCAATTACAATGTTTCGGTCGAGGCCGCCGGGTTTAAGAAGCTGGTCTTTCCAAAAATTATTGTTGAAACAAATTCGCGTGTTCCAATTAGTGCAAAATTTGAAGAGGTTTCGGGCGTCGGTGAAAATGTAGTTACGGTAGATTCGGAGGGTTCCCCGTTGGTGGAAAGTGAAACGAGTGTTCGAGGTGACATTATTACCGGTCGTGAGGTCGTAGATTTGCCGATCTCGCAAAGGAACTTTACCCTCCTGGCGGCACTTTCTCCAGGTGTTACGCGTCCAACGGGCGGTTCTGTCGGCGTCATCGGCGGTTCAAATCGGGTTGACACAGGTGCAGGTAATCCGTCAACAGAATCAACGCGTTTTCGCGAATCTGGCGGCTCGGTCATCTCGGCTAACGGTGCTCGCGTTACACAAAACAATTTTTCATTAGACGGTGTTGATAATAACGAATCACAGTTTGGACAGATAGCCGTTTATCCGAATCCCGACGCAATCGCCGAATTCAAAATTGAAACGAGCGTTCCTTCGGCTGAGTCGGGACGTGCCGGCGGTGCTATTATCTCAACCACTTTCAAATCAGGCGGAAATGCAGTTCACGGTACAATTTTTGAGGAGTATCAAGGGCGCTTTCTTAGTGCGGGGGCCTCTCAATTTGATGAAAACGGGGTAAATAGTGGACGAAATCCAAATTATGTAACTCATAATTATGGCGGCACGATCGGCGGGCCGATATTCCTTCCTCGTTTCGGCGAAGGAGTGCCGTATCTGTACGACGGACGTAATCGGACTTTCTTTTTTGTTTCGGTGGCCGGCCAAAGAAATTCAACTCCAGCTTTTGGCGGAACCGATTTCCCTCTCGTGACCGTACCGACCGTCAGACAGAGAAACGGTGATTTCTCTGAATTGCTGGCAACGCTGCCAAATCCCGGAGGCTGCGCAAATCCGGCTAATGCCTCGTCGTGCCAGTCCTTTAACCTTGCCGCCGGCGGGTCGGTGGTTGCCCCTATCGGAACGATTTTTGCTCCGAACGGCACACCTATTCCGGGTAATAATCTTGCAAACTGCCCTTCATGCGGTTCTTTTTCGATATTTGGCCGCAATTTGCTGAACGCCTATCCGCTTCCGACCACCGCCGGTTTGCAAAATAATTTCGTTCGCAACCGGCAAGAGCAATCGACAGTCGATGGTTTCGATGTAAAAATAGATCACCGAATCAGCAATAAAAATTCGATTTTTGGCCGCTACAGTAACTCGAAAAATTCCCGGATCCGTGATAATAACTTTCCGCTCGGAACGTCGCCGAACGGTTTCGACCTTCCTTCGGGTTTTGGCGCCGGAGACGAATTTGGCAATTCCAGGGGCATCACTCTTGGAGATACGCATACGTTCACACCTACTATTGTCAACGATTTTCGTGCCGGGTGGACAAATGTTGAGATCGGGATCAATAACCCCGGAATCGATGGAGCGCTTGGCTTTTCTCCTAATGTTACGGCTGATCTTGGGGCTCCAAACATAAATAATTGTGGAACCTGCGGAGGAATTATATTGTTGGGAATTGTCGATCCCAGCTTTTCTCAGGAGTTTGTCGGCGACGGCGGGCCGTTTTATTTTGCGTCGCATAATTATAGTATCGCGAATACGGTAACGGTCGTCAGAGGCAACTCGGTGTTCAAATTCGGAGCCGACATTCGCGAACGGCGTAACACAAATTTTGATGGCGGGCGCAATGGCGGTATCAAAGGAAATCATCAATACGGCACGTCGGCCGGTGGTTTCGCATCCGGCGGCTATAATGGCATCGGAGCAAATGACAGCGGTTCCGCGGTTGCCAATTTCCTTTTGGGCTACCAACCCGGCTTTATTGGCCGCGGAACGCCCGGCGGCCCCTTCACGCTGAAAACGGATGAGATCGCGTTTTTTGTTCAGGACGACTGGAAGGTTAGTTCCAACCTGACCTTAAATCTCGGTGTTCGATACGATCTGTTTACCGCCCCGACCGAGAGGTTTGACCGCCAATCGAACTTCAATCCGGCCACCGGAAACATTGACGTTGCGGGTGAGGGGGCTGAACTGGGCCGTGACCTTGCAAATAATGACAAAAATAATTTTGGCCCACGGATCGGTTTTGCCTACAGCGGTTTTGACAAGAGCAAAAGGCTTGTCCTGCGCGGCGGGTATGGCCTCGTTTATACGACGGATGTTAGCGGCGTTCAGCCATTGACCGCAAATCCGGGTACGGGTGCGGCCAATTTTCAATGCCAGCCGATTCTGCAACAGACGTCTGGTAACGCATGTCCTCCAGGCTATCCGTTTGGCCGCAACCCCTATGAACGCGGAATTCCGTTGGCTCCCGGGTCCGATCAGATAGCTGTTCGCGGATCAAGTTTCGCTGCTCCGACAGGCGGTTCGATCATCTTCAACAACCCGAATCGCGAAGACGCCTTTGTACATCAATATAATTTAACGGGTCAGTATGAATTCGCCAGAAACTGGCTCGCCGAGATAGCGTACGTCGGTTCCCGATCTGAAAATTTGTTGATTGTCCAGAATATAGGTACAAATAGAAATCAGGGCGGGCCAGGTTCGCGTCAGGTCGCAAATATTGGACAGGTGATTGCCACCAATTATACGGGTTCGGCTAATTACAACGCTCTGCAGACCAAACTTGAAAGGCGGTTTTCAAACGGACTTTCAATTTTGTCCAATTACACCTTTGCAAAAGCGATAGATGATTCGCCCGGTGGGTTTTGCATCGGTGGCACCGGGCCGACACAATGCGGGCCCGACGACCCGCTGAGACCGGAACTCGATCGCGGTTTGTCTGATCTGGATGTCAGGCATAGGTTTGTCTTTGCAAATGTATATGACCTTCCGGTTGGCAAAAACCGACAATTCCTGAATGGGATTCCGACCGGTCTTGATGTCCTCATAGGCGGCTGGCAGTTGAACAACATTGTCACCTTGCAGAGCGGACCCGTCTTCACTCCAAATTTTAATGGGGCAAGGCCCGATTTGATAGGCGACCCGACGCCGACCGCAGCACAGTTGGCGCAAGGGATCCAATTGAACCTCGCAGCGTTTCAAGCTCCGAGAACGTTGGTTTTTGCTTCGGATACCGGATGTTTTAATACTGACGGAACGCCAAATAACAACTGCCCGCTGATCGGAACCTTAGGACGAAATACGTTCCGCGGCCAAAACCAGTATTATTGGGATGCTAATCTGTTTAAGAATTTTCCGATTCGCTCGTTCGGCGAAGCTTTTAATGTTCAACTCAGGATTTCAGCATTTAACGTGTTAAATTACGTAAATCGCGGAACTCCGAACGGAAGTATTACGGATTCTAACTTTGGCAGAGATTTTTCCGAACAACGACGCAGGCAGATGCAATTTGCTTTGAAGATTATTTTCTAAGCTGTTTTTGATATTTGTCTGACTTATGAGAGAGGCGGCGCGGAGATGAAAGTTGCTCGCCGCCTATTTTTGCCAGACCCATCGCTAATCTTTTATGCGGCTTAAAGTAGGCAACATTATCGGAATATTATCATCAAAGTTACCAGCAATTCCATAGAAAAGGTTTTTCCCATTGATATAAATGCGGCTTCAATCCAATATATTAGGCTGGCTGGTCGGCGTCGGAGTTTTTTTTGTGAATATAGTTTTTGCGTCCAACAGCTTTGCTCAGACCGGAGCGGGGCAGCAATTTGGTTTGCAAAATGGTATTGACGCCGTTAGAAAAAAAGGATTTGACCACGTTCAGGCTGGCGAATGGCCATTAGCCGATAAGGCGTTTGAAAAGGCTCTGGCCATAGAACCAAAAGATGCGCTCAGCCTATATGGCCGGTCTTTGGCACTATTCAACCTTAAGAGATTGCCCGAAACGGCTGGTTTTCTCGACGAGGCAATTGAAATTTTAACGTCAGGCACCGAAAATAAACCTCTTTTGGCTGATTCGCTGGTATTGTCGTCTGTGATTTTAGCCGTACAGAATCAGAATTCACTGGCGATCGAAAGGCTGAAAAAAGCGGTCGAAATTGTTCCAGGACATTTTGACGCGAATTTATCTTTGGGGCGTGCATATTTTGGAGATGGCCGAATCGATAATGCAGTCGCGGCGTTTCGACGCGCCGTCGCAATCAACCCGGAACATATCAGGGCGAGGTTTTTTTTGGCGACCGCTCTGGAACGCAGCGACAAGGCTTCGGATGCTCTGGAAGAGTATCGTGCAATATTAAAACTGAACCCGAAGAGTGTCGAAGGCAATCTGGGCCTCGGCGTTTTGCTTTTGAAAACGGAAGGAGAAAGATCGGCTGCAGGATTGACCGCTCTGCAAACCGCTGTTGAACAGGATCCGAATCTCTATGAGGGCCGGATAACATTGGGTAGATCCCTAGTTAGGGTTGATAGGGCCGATGAGGCGATAAGGCATCTGAAAAAAGCTGCTGAAATCGCGCCGAATAATCCGGAACCTCATTTTCAACTCGCGATTGCCTATCGCAGACTCGGAAAAAAAAACGAGGCTGACGCCGAATCAGAGATCGTAAAACGAATTCACGAGGGACGGCGCGGCCATTCGCCGTTACCGAAATGAAAAGGACTAGAAAAATGCAAAAAACAGTTTCTACTAGAATCGGAATTTTTATGCTTGCCGTGACGTTTTCGGCAGCGGCCCAGGAAAGCCAGAAAAGTATCGGCGGCAAAGAACACGATATGAACATTTACGGCGTCCAGATCGGTATGGATGTGCCTACCGCCCTTAAGACTGTTTTTGAAAACGCAAACCGCAAACCCGGGCAGGAGAAGCCGGACGCAATGAAAAATGAAGGAAAGGATAAAAAGGACATTCGCGTGGTTTACAAAGACCTGCCCGACGGCGCGTTGCAGCTGGTTTTCGCGGAAGGAAAGTTCGTAAAACAATTGGTGATGCTCTACGGTAATGTTAAACGAGTGGACGAATTGCGTTTGCCAAATTCGTCAAATATTGGTGAAGCGAATTCTGGAGCTAGATTTGACGACCGTTACACGATCGGATTTGTTGACAATAAAAAACAGGAAAAACTATGGTGGCGCGACGAAAAGAATGACAAGGGCGTCAAGGTTCGGCTTACGTTCCTTTCAGGAAATCTAACCAAGGATACGACAAATTGGTGGCAAACCGTGGTCAGAAAGACGATCTCTATCGATCCCTCGGAAGAGGCCAATTTCATACAGGCGTATAAAAATCAGAAGTAATACATGAGTTTGTTGAAAGCAAATAGCCTTTTATTTCGCACGTGCCGGCGTATCACCGCTGGGAATGTGCTGATTTGCGGAATATTTGTTGTTTCGATATTTTCGCAGGCCCGAACCGATGTGCTGCAGAATCCGGTTATTAGCCGTGCCAGCCAGCTACTGCAGGAAGGCAGGCGGGACGAAGCCGAGAGATTGCTTCGGGAATATCTTGTAAAATCTCCGACGGATATCGGCTCGCGCGTGCTGCTTGGCGTTGTGTATGATCAGCAAAACCGATTTGCGGAAGCAGAGCGAGCCTATCGCGATGTTTTAGCCGTTAAACCGCGGGAGGTTTCGGCCATGGCCAACCTCGGTGCTCTGCTTTTACGGATGGACAAGGCTGCTGAGGCTGGAAAAATTCTGGAAGATGTGCTTCGAATAGACCCCAAACATCGGCAGGCTGCGTACAACCTTGCAGCAATCCATTCGGCAGCCAATGAACAGGCAAAAGCTATATCCCTGTTGGAAGGCCTGGCCGGGATAACACTGCGCTCTATGGATCCGGATACTGGCGACCTTGCCATTCTGTTTGCATTGACTAAAGCTTATGCCGCTAACGGAAATACTAAGAAAGCCGTTAAGATAGCGGAGATTATGGCCGTCCAGAAATCGGTTGACGAGCGTTTTTTATTTACGCTCGGGTTAGTTCTGGCCGAGGCGCGGGAATATGCAAAGGCCGCCGTTTTTTTTGAAAAGGTGAAGGCAAAGGTCCCTGGAAATTTTGAGGTCCTGTATAATCTTGGGATCGCCTATTACAACTTAAACGATTTTGATAACGCACGGTCCGCATTAAAGGGTGCGGCAGATTTAAATTCTGATTCTGCCGATGTATTTTATCGTTTAGGCCTGATCGCCTCGGCAAAAAATGAGACGGAGAACGCGCTCGGACTATGGCTCAAATCCGTTGAGATACGTCCCACTTTTCACGAAGCGCTTTTTTTGATCGCGGAGGAGCTTTTTAAACGGCAAGCATACGTCGGCGCTCAGGGATTTTACGAGAAAGCGGTTCTTGCCCAGCCGGAAAATTTTCTTTATCAGGTGCGTCTCGGCGTCACTTATATTCGCATTCAGCAATACGAAAAGGCCCGTGCGATTTTTGAGCGAGAGGAAAAAAAGCGGCCGGACAATGTTAATTTGACATATCTACAAGGTTTTTTGGCGCGGGCTGAGGGTAATTATGACGAGGCAATTGCCGCCTTTGAAAAGCTGCTAAAACTTGAGCCGAATAACGCGGACGCCCTTGCAAATCTCGGATTTCTTGCCAGCGAACGCGGTCAGAATGAGCGGGCTGAAAACCTTTTGCGGCAGGCGATCAAAGAGGATCCGAAAATATATTCGGCCCATTATGATCTCGGGCGATTCCTGCTCCGCCTCAAGCGTCTCGCCGCCGCCGTCCCCATTTTGGAACGCGGTGCCGAGCTGAACAAAAATGATCCCGGCGTCAGGTATCAGCTTTTTATTGCCTACTCGCGTTTGAGGCAAAAAGAAAAAGCGGAAGCTAATTTTGCCGAGTTTAAACGTCTTGAAAAGGCCCATTCCAAGACGGGAGCCTCGGCGACGTCCAACGATAGAAAAGAAACTATTTCTGATTCGATAGTGCTTGATAAGCCATAAATGAATAACAAGGCAAAATGTCGTCGGCTCCCTTGCGCGTTTTTCACGCTATTTGCCTGTCTGTATTTTGCTTTGCCAATCTTTGCCCAAGCCCCCATAGTTGAAAAGGTTGAGCCGCCGAACTGGTGGGCGGGGCATTCGGTTTCGACGGTAAGGATGCTCGTTCGCGGGCAGAATTTTCATGGGGCGACGGTTGCTTCGAAAGATGCTGCTTTGAAAACTTTGAAAGTCCGCGTGAATTCGCGGGGCGATCATGTTTTCTTTGACGTTTCGATAAATAAAAATGCGAAGCCGGGAAAATACCAATTCGATTTGTTGACGGCAAAGGGAACGATTCCGGTTGCATTTGAAATATCAGCGCCGCTCGATTCAAAATTAAATTATCGAGGCATTACAAATGAGGACATTATTTATTTGATAATGACAGACCGATTTGCGGATGGCGATACCGAAAACAATAAAGATACTGACCGCAAAAATCCGCGGGCGTGGCACGGCGGAGATTTTAGAGGGATAACGAAACACATTCCCTATTTGAAAGAACTTGGGATTACCGCCATTTGGCTGACGCCGTGGTACGACAACCCCGACGAAGAGAATAATTGCGATAAGCCGTGGTGCCCGAACACAAATTATCACGGCTATCACGCGATAGATTATTACGGCGTCGAAAATCATTTTGGCACATTTACCGATCTGCGCGAGATGATCAGCGAATGTCATCGAAACGGCATTAAAGTTATTCAAGATCAGGTGGCGAACCACGTCGGCATCCAGCATCCGTGGGCAAAACGTCCTCCGCTGGACAATTGGTTTAGCCCATTTTCCCAGAATACTTTTGATGATTCCGTTTTGCTCTCGCCTAATTCAACGCAAGCCGCGCGAGACAATCTGATAAAAGGCTGGTTCAACGAACTGCTGCCGGATATGAACCAATACGAGCCGGAAGTCTCGCGCTATTTGATTCAAAACGCACTCTGGTGGATCGGCATGACCGGCATAGACGGTATCCGGCAGGACACGATCCAATATATGCCGCGCGAGTTTATCCGCGATTGGTCGCAGGCTATCCTGAAGCAGTATCCGCACTACTACATGGTCGGCGAGGTTTTTGAGGAAGACTCGGCACATACGGCCTTTTTTCAGGGTGGAAAAACCGGTTGGGACGGCATCGATACGCAACTTCCCAGCGTTTTCGATTTTAATCTCTGGAAAACGTCGCAGGACGTTTTTACTGGCAAAAAGCCCGTACGGTCATTGCGCGACGTCCTGAAATACGACGGACTTTACTTCGACGTAAATCGCGTAACCACATGGACGAATAATCACGATACGGACAGGTTCATGTCGGTCGATGGAGCAGCAAAAGAAGGGGCGATGCTGTATGTCGCTTTTACTCTGACGGTCCGCGGCATTCCGCTGCTCTACTACGGCGAAGAAATTTTGATGACCGGCGGCCACGACCCTGATAACCGCAAAGATTTTCCCGGCGGATTTCCAGGCGATACACGCAGCGCATTTACAAAAGAAGGGAGGACAGCGGACGAGCAGAAGATGTTAGACGAGGTTCGGAGATGGATAGAAGTTCGCAAACGATACAAAGCAATACAGGAAGGGAAAACGATCGACATAAGTTATGACGAAAACAGCTACGTCTTTGCTCGAATTTTGGGCGCGAGCCGAGTGGTTGTCGGCGTGAATAGAGGAAACGACGCCTTAGTAAAATTTGACACACGAATTTTGGGTTTTAGCGAAAAGGAAATTGATTGCCGGCCGGACGGCGGCCGTGCTGTGACAACGATCAGCGGAGTCGATGGAACAATAAATTTTCCATTGCCCGCCCAAACCGTGATCGTGCTTGACTGCTCTCCTGCAAAGAGTTAAGAAGCAGGTCTCGATCTCGACGCGGATTTGGATCTCCGCGTTACTTATATGAATTTTTCTCGCGCATCCGGAATATTGCTCCACCCGACCTCGCTGCCGGGTGAATACGGCATCGGCGATCTTGGGCCGGGGGCTTTTTCGTTTGTTGATTTTCTTGTCAAAGCAAAACAGGCATATTGGCAGATCTTGCCGCTCGGGCCGACCGGTTATGGCGATTCGCCGTATCAATGCTTTTCTGCATTTGCGGGAAATACGCTGCTCATCTCGCCGGAGAAATTAGTCGAAGACGGTTTCCTATCCAAGCCGCCCGATGCCGCAGAAATCTCTGAAAAAGTTGATTTTGGAGCCGTTTATGAGCGGAAAAACGCATTGCTCCGTCTAGCCTACGAGGGATTTCATCATATTACAAGTGTCGATCTGCGCGGAAAGTTTGAGGTCTTTTGTCAGGAGAATGAGTTTTGGCTCGATGACTATGCTCTCTACCGATCGATAAAGGCGGAGCAGTCGCAGAAGCCCTGGTACGAGTGGCCGGAGGAATTAAAACAGCGTAAAAAAGCGGCACTTGCGGCCGCAGCTGAAACGCTGTTTGACGCAATCCATGCAGAAAAGTTTTATCAATTTTTATTTTTTCGGCAGTGGGGCCTGCTCAAAAGCTACGCAAATAAATGCGGAGTAAAGATCATCGGTGATATACCGATTTTCGTTGCTCTCGACTCGGCCGATGTGTGGTGTAACCAGGAAAAATTTAAGCTAAATGCCGACGGGACCGCAAAAGTCGTCGCCGGAGTGCCGCCCGATTATTTTTCAAAAACCGGCCAGCTTTGGGGCAATCCGATATACGACTGGGACGCAATGCGGCTGGATAATTTTGGCTGGTGGATATCGCGTGTTCATGCTGCTTTGCAGACGGTTGATGCGTTAAGAATCGATCATTTTCGCGGGTTTGCGGCGTCTTGGGAGGTTCCGGGCAAGGAAAAAACGGCCGAGAACGGTCGCTGGGTTGACGTGCCGGGCAAAGAGCTTTTTTTCGCTTTACAGAATGCTCTCGGCGAGTTGCCGGTGATCGCCGAAGACCTCGGCGTTATTACACCCGACGTCGAAGAGTTGCGTGATTTGTTTGGATTTCCCGGTATGCGGATTTTGCAGTTTGCATTCGGAGGCGACGCGGCAAATCACGATCTGCCGCACAACTATATTAAGAATTGTGTGGCCTACACCGGCACTCACGATAACGACACTACGGTCGGCTGGTTCCTATCGCAGGCCGGTGCGGGATCGACCCGCGATGCTGCCGAGATAACCCGTGAACACGACTATTGCCTAAAATATCTCGATTCGGACGGTGCCGAGATCCACTGGGATTTTATCCGAGCGGTTTGGTCGTCGGTTGCCGCAACCGCGATCGCTCCGATGCCGGACCTGCTCGGACTGGGTACGGAAGGCCGCATGAATTTACCGGCCTCAAGCTCGGGAAACTGGCACTGGCAAATGCAAAAAGGCGCGATAACGGACGAGTTAACAGCACGTTTAAAAGAGATGACGGAGACGTATGGAAGATAAATTAACGCAAAATTACAAACTCGCCATGTCGAATAAATTCAAAACGGCGAATTTTACGCTTACCTGTAAAGAACGCATTTTCCCTCTAGGCGACGCGGCGCTCGTGCGTTTGTGCGTTTTTATTCTTTTCCTTCCTGTGACGGCCTTTGCACAAACGCCGACGGTTGAAAAGATCGATCCGCCGAACTGGTGGGCGTCGAGCACGATAAATCCGGTTCGCGTTCTGATACGAGGGAAGAATTTGACCGGCGCTAAGATCGAAACGAACAATTCCGGCATTAAAGCCTCTAACTTCAAAACAAGCGGGAACGGCCATTATCTTTTTGCGGATCTGAAAATCGCAAAAAATGTTCGCGAAGGTGATTATAAATTAATGATCACAACTAATACGGGGACGGCGAACGCGACATTTGGAATATTCTCTCCGCAGCCGCGGCTTGTAAATTACAAAGGTTTTTCTCCGGACGATGTTATCTATTTTGTATTCACCGACCGCTTTGCCGACGGCGATACGACAAACAACGACCTGGCGAAATCCAAAGGCTTGTATGACCGCAAGAAAGGCCGGCATTATCACGGCGGCGACCTTCAGGGAATAATCGACAAGCTGCCGTATATCAGATCGCTTGGTGCGACCGCGATCTGGACGACACCCGTTTACGACAATGCCGACGTGCCCGACACGAAAGAGACCTATCCGCCGGAGATGCCCGAGACGACCGGGTTTCACGGTTATGGTGCTGTGGATTTTTACGGCGTCGATGAACACCTTGGCGATATGGCAAAGCTGAAGGAATTCGTCAGCAAAGCCCATCAGGCCGGTTTTGTCGTGCTTCAGGATCAGGTGGTCAACCACACCGGCCCCTATCACGTTTGGGCGAACGATCCGCCAACGCCGACGTGGTTCAACGGCACGGTCGAAAATCACCTGTCGAACAACTGGCAGAAATGGACGGCGATGAACCCGCGGGCGACACGCCAGACACAGAGACGCAATATCGACGGTTGGTTTATTGATATTCTGCCCGACCTGAATCAGAACGACCCGGAGGTCGAAAAATATCTGATACAGAATTCAATTTGGTGGATTGCACAAACGGGGTTTGATTCGATCCGAATGGACACGCTGCCCCATGTACCGCGTTCGTTTTGGTCTAAGTGGGGAGCGGCGGTGCATCGCGAATTCCCAAATGTAAATATTCTTGGCGAACTCTATGACGGCGACCCGGCATTGCTTTCTTATTTTCAAAAAGGCCGTCGCGGACATGATGAAATAGACCCGGAAATTGACACGCTCTACGATTTCGGGCTGTTTTATCCAATTAGAAATGCCTTTGCGAATCGGCAGAGCATCAGACAGATCTCACAGATGTTCGCTCACGATTGGCTCTACCCTAGACCGGGCGTGCTTGTTTCTTTTCTTGGCCTGCATGATATGCCGCGATTTATGAATGAGGAAGGAGCGACCAACGAAGGGCTAAAGCTCGCCCAAACTCTGATAATGACCTCGCGCGGAACGCCGCTTTTGTATTACGGCGACGAGATCGCCATGCCCGGCGGGGGCGACCCGGATAACCGACGCGATTTTCCCGGCGGTTTTCCAGGCGACGAGCGAAATGCATTTATTCCAAGCGGACGTAAACCGGATGAAAACGACGTCTGGAATCACCTTGCAAAACTTGGCGAATTGCGAAAACAGCTCGAACCGTTGCGTCGCGGGCGAACTCTCGATCTGCTCGATGAAGAACAGCAGATGGCATACGCCCGCGTGACGGACAAAGGCGCGGTCATAGTCGTCTTTAACAACGATACAAAACCCGTCGAGACTTGTTTTGATATCTCTATGATCGAACCGATTCCCGGCGACTCTATTCTGGTGGATGCACTGGAAAAACTGCCGGATATAAAAGTCACGAACGGCAAAGTGAAATTCACAATGCCTGCACGCAAGGCCGGAATTTTCCGAAAGGAGATCGTGATAACTCCTTAAACGGACGGGGGCAAATTAACGTCATGCAAAATAAACCACGACTTAGTTTTTTGCAGATCTGGAACATGAGTTTCGGGTTTCTCGGTATTCAGTTCGGTTGGGGCCTGCAGCTTGCAAATATGTCTCCGATCTACAAATATCTCGGCGCTGAGGAGAGTTCGCTTCCCTATCTTTGGCTTGCCGGGCCGATGACCGGCCTGCTTGTTCAGCCGATCGTCGGAGCGCTCAGCGACCGGACGTGGACGGGACTCGGTCGGCGTCGGCCGTACTTTCTGGCCGGGGCGATTATTGCCAGCATTGCCTTGATCGCAATGCCAAATTCGTCCGTTCTTTGGATGGCGGCCGGTCTGCTGTGGGTACTCGACGCCTCGATAAACATTACGATGGAGCCATTTCGAGCGTTTGTCGCCGATAATCTGCCCGAAGAGCAGCGGACGCTGGGTTTTGTCATGCACTCATTTTTTATCGGAATCGGCCAGACGCTGGCCAACGCCTTACCGTTTTTGCTTACCGCCATGGGTGTTGTGGGCGTGATGGCAAGCGGCATTCCGCATTCCACGCTCATCGCATTTATCGTCGGCGGGGTCTTTTTCCTCGCGGCGGTCTTGTGGACGATATTTACATCGCATGAATATCCGCCCGAGGACATGGCTGCTTTCGAAGCAAAAAAGAGTGAGGGCAATCTGGTTGGGTCGATCTTTCGAGAGATCACCGGAGCCGTCCGCGATATGCCCGCGACCATGAAACAGCTTGCGGTCGTCCAATTTTTTACATGGTTTGCCCTGCCGTGTATGTGGCAGTTTTACGGCATCAGCGTCGCAAAGATTGTATTTGGTGCAGTCGATGAAAAAGCGACCCCTGAGCTGTTTAAGGAAGGAACGGAATGGGGCGGTTTAATGTTCGCATTCTACAATGTCGTGTGCTTCATGATCGCGTTCCTCATCCCGTGGCTGGCCGAAAAAACAAGCCGAAAAATGGTTCATGTTATTTGCCTCGCGCTCGGCGGATTGGGGCTGATCTCGACCGTTTTTGCGACCGGCAAATTCATGCTGCTCTTCGGAATGGCCGGCGTCGGCATTGCGTGGGCGTCGATTTTGGCGATGCCCTATGTCATCCTGGCCGGGGCTATAAAGCCCGAGCGAATGGGAGTTTATATGGGTGTTTTCAATTTGTTTATCGTTATTCCGCAGATCGTGATGTCTTTTTTGATACCGCAGATCTACGACGGCCTGCTCGGCGGAAAGCCGATAAATGTTGTGATTCTTGGCGGCATCTCAATGCTTATAGCCGCCGCAAGCGTTTTCATCGTAAAAGACGTCGGCGCCGCCCACATTGCAGCGGCTCCAACGGGAGGACATTGATATTATGCCGAAATACACCAAAACGGGCGCCGGCGCCGGTAATGCACTCAGGATTGTAAAGATCGAGATGGTTTCAAAATTTCTTATCACCATAGGAATTCTAACGAGTTTGGCTTTCGCACAGAATCCAACACGCGATTTTTCTAAGGAGAATGCGAGGGCCTCAAGGGAATGGCTGAAAGACGCCGTGATCTATCAGATCTTTCCGCGGCAGTATTCCGTTAAGGGTGATTTCAATTCGATCACGGAGGATATTGACCGGTTGGATAATTTGGGCGTGACGGTTTTGTGGTTGATGCCGATACATCCGATCGGGCAATTGAAGAAAAAAGGCACAATCGGATCGCCCTATGCGGTCAGGGATTTTTATGCCGTTAATCCCGATTACGGAACGCCCGCCGATCTCAAGCGTCTGGTCAGCGAATCTCACAAACGCGGGATAAAGGTAATCATCGACATCGTTGCCAACCATACGTCGTGGGATAGCGTAATGATGAAAACGCCGGCATTTTATACAAAAAACCCGGCTGGAGAAATTATCCCGCCGATTGCCGATTGGGCGGATGTTGCCGATCTGAATTACGACAATCCCGAGCTTCGAAAGTACATTATCGATATGCTCAAATTTTGGGTTCGTGATTATGACCTTGACGGCTTTCGCTGCGACGTCGCCGGATTTATTCCAACCGATTTTTGGGAAACCGCCCGAGCCGAGGTTGACAAGGTAAAGCCCGACACTCTCTGGCTGGCCGAATGGGAATC
The DNA here is from genome assembly GCA_041747575.1 of Pyrinomonadaceae bacterium. Taxonomy (GTDB): domain Bacteria; phylum Acidobacteriota; class Blastocatellia; order Pyrinomonadales; family Pyrinomonadaceae; genus OLB17. Next base: position 5,789 of record JBGTEX010000049.1, on the reverse strand, counting down.
GCCAGACCTGTTGGTCAAAGCCTTCGATCTGGATTATTCATGGAGCATTCACGGCGCACTCGATAAGGTTTTGCATGGCCAGGCTCCGGCACAGGAGATCAGAAAAGCCTGGGAAGAGCGGCGGGCCAAATTTCCCAAAGGCAGCCTGCATATGCATTTTTCTGACAACCACGACGAACGCCGGGCAATCGCGCGATTTGGTGAAAAAGGTGCTCTCGCGGCACAGACGCTTGTCTCTACGCTTGACGGCATTCCACTTGTTTACAATGGTATGGAAGCCGGCGACACGACCGAGTCGGGAGCTCCCGCGCTATTCGAAAAGTTGCCGATATTCTGGTCGATAGCCCAGCGCCGGCCGGAATTTCCACGATTTTACAAAGCGATGATCGCTTTGCGCAAATCGAGCCTGGCCCTACGACGCGGTGATTTGATTTGGATAAAAAACTCTGATGAAAACCGCATTTTGACATTCACACGACGGTCGGGCAGTGAGGAACTCCTCGTAGCGATCAATATGTCAAATACGCCATTTTTTGGCTCAGCCGAAATCGGCGGCAATTTCGAAGAGATTACACCCGACATCGGACAGCCGTTGCCGCCGGATGACGAAAAAGCAAAGCCTGCGACACAGGCCAATGGAGGCCTGCCAACGCTAAGCCTCGACGGATTCGGATACCGAATCTTTAGGAGACGAAATTAACCTCAGATTGGTGCGGAAAAAACAGATCGGAAAAACAATGCATCTATGAATATTTCGGAGTACTCGAAAAGCTCAACAGAAAAACGCCAAAATATACGCCGCTTTTTATCTGCGTCTGTCTGTGCATATTTATGGCTAATTTTCTCTTGTTTTTCCATAAACGCTCAGACAATAGCGCCAGGCGCTCCCGGCAAGGACGCACATTGGGCGACCGCCGGTAAACAGGCGGTCGGTACCTCTGCCTCGCTTGAATCCAAAGTCTGGTTCACGCTTGCCCAGGGCGTAATGACCGAGGTCTATTATCCAGACGTAACGGTGGCTAACGTTCACCTCTTGCAGTTTGTAGTGGTTGATACTAAAACAAAAAAAGTCGAAACGGAAAAAGAATCTGCGTTTAAGACGTTTGCCGTAAACGGAAATCTGTCTCTAAGAAGAGATAGGCTCCGCCGCATAATGCAGGAGGAATGGACCGAATTTAATTTTTCGAAAAACGACCATGACACAAACGCCTTGTATTTTAACCAAATTACCGCTTCTGAGAATGCATCGTGGGTAATTGCCAAATCATACATTGCCGACCCCAAAAGAAATACTGTGTTCATCAGAGTTCGGTTTCGTTCTTTTTCTAAGAACAAACAGCTTTACGTTTACTTCGACCCCTCGCTGGCAAATAGCGGCATGCACGATACGGCTTGGAATGATGGCGAAACTTTGCTCGCGCAGGATAAGGACGTTGCTTCGGCTTTAATTTCTACGGAAGATCTAACGGAGATTTCGAATGGCTTCTATCAAACCAGTGATGGTCTGGAGCAATTAAAATCGAACGGCAAAATTGTTACGCCCTATACTCGCGCCGATAATGGTAATGTTGTTCAAATCGCAAAAGTAAATACCGATAAAAACAAAGCGATAGATTTTGCGTTGAGTTTTGGCAGAACTCCTGATGAAGCAGCGAATGCCGCTAAAAATTCGCTACTGAAAGGTTTCGATAAAACTTTAGCAGAATACAAACAAGGCTGGGACCAATATGTAAAAATGCTTCCGCAGATCGAACCGAAATATCAGTCACAGTTCAATATGGCGGCAATGATTCTAAAAGCTCACGAGGATAAATCGAAACGCGGAGCTAACATCGCTTCGATGAGCGTCCCTTGGGGCGGCGGTGATAACGCGAATGAGAATAATATCGGTGGTTACCATTTGATATGGTCGCGCGATTTATATCAGGTCGCGACGGCGTTTATGGCTCTTGGCGATAGGGATGCAGCCGTTCGTGCGCTCGAATTTTTGTTCAATGTTCAGCAGAAACCAGACGGCAGTTTTCCGCAGAACTCTTATCTTGACGGCAAACCTTTTTGGGGTTCGCTCCAGCTCGATGAAGTCGCGTTCCCGCTGATTCTGGCGTATCAATTAGGCAGTAATGACAAAAAGACATGGGAAGATCACGTCAAGAAAGCCGCGGATTTTATAGTCAGGAACGGACCTGCGACGCCGCAGGAGCGATGGGAAGAGGAGAGCGGTTACTCGCCCTCGACAATCGCCGCGGAAATCGCAGGTTTAGTTTGTGCGGCTGAGATCGCAAAGAAAAACGGTGATAACGAATCGGCAAAACTATACCTGACAACCGCCGACCAATGGCAGGCCAATATCGAAAAATGGACAGCGACAACGAACGGAAAATACGGGACGGGGAACTATTATTTGCGAATCACCCAAAACGGAAAGCCCGACGCCGGCGAAAAGATCGAGCTCAATAATGGTGCCGGTTTCTTTGACGAACGGGAAATTGTGGACGCCGGATTTCTTGAACTTGTAAGGCTCGGCGTCAAACCTGCGGACGATCCTCTTATACAAAAATCGCTAAAGGTTATTGACGAAATGATCCGTGTGAAAACCCCGAACGGCGATGGTTTTTACCGTTATAATCACGACGGTTACGGCGAAATGGACGACGGCCGCCGCTGGAATTGGGACGGAAAATACACGGGAAAAGGCCGGCTCTGGGCATTGCTCAGCGGTGAAAGAGGACAGTTCGAAATTGCGGAATGCGTAACACGCCCGATGGGTAGTGTCCCCAATACACCTATCGCAAAGCCGCAAAACCGCAGAGGCTCATCGGTAGAAACGCGACCGGTAACGAGTGTAATTTCAAAGCCAAAAAACGAATGTCTGGAAGCCGCGAAATCCCGCCTCGACGCGATGCTCAATTTCGCAAATGACGGCTTGATGATTCCCGAACAGGTCTGGGACAAAAAAGATGCGCCGAAGAATGCCGATAAGCAATTCATCCCCGAACTCAGATTCGGTGAAGGCACCGGCTCGGCAACTCCGCTTGCGTGGTCGATGGCACAATTCATCCGGCTAGCTTTGAATATCAAAGCCGGTCGCAACCTCGAAACGCCGTACGTGGTTTACGACCGATATAAAAACGGCCCCCCTGCGAGATCAACCCCGCAATGACCTTATGCACTTCGTGATTTGCCAGGTTATTCGGTTCTTGATATGCTTCGTCGTAATTTATCAAGTGATAAACGCTATTCAGCATCAAAGGAATTTCCACAATATCAGATTTCCAATTTGAAATGTTCGACGCGGATGCTAAACGCTATTCAGCATCAAAGGAATTTCCACAATATCAGATTTCCAATTTGAAATGTTCGACGCGGATGCTAAACGCTTTTCAGCATTAAAGGAATTTCCACGATATCAGATTTCCAATTTGAAATGTTCGACGCCGGGTGCTAAAACGCTTTTCAGCATCAAAGGAATTTCCTGGCTGGTGAAGTTTTCAACTGCAAAGTCAGCGGCAAACAAAACCAACAATGCCCACTATGCGGCGTTGAAACGGTAAGGCGTGAAGCGGTTCAGGCTCTACGATCGATCTCCGTCATACGTTCGGTAGTCGACAGGGTGACTGGGTACTGACCCGTATGCCCTCCGTGATTTGCTAGGATATTCTGGTTTTGATATGCTTAAACGCTACATTCACCCGTCTGACGACATGAAGCTAAAGCGATTAGGCGGATGGAAGCGGCAAGAGATGCTAGATGAATGAGTGAATTTCGCAGAAGTTTTGCAAAGAGTCCCCAAAGATTTCCCCAGAGTTACAATGAAGGCCGAATCAGTACTTCCCGTAAACTCTTGTTAACAAACAACATCGGCGGCGTAGCCAAGTGGTAAGGCAGAGGTCTGCAAAACCTTTATTCATCGGTTCAATTCCGATCGCCGCCTCCAATATCTTCAATAAATACAATAACTTACAAGGATTGTATTTTTGGCGATTTTCGATCGTTTGAAAATTATCGTAAGTTTATCGTAAGTTTCTGCAACTTCACTTTCCGACTGCACTATTTCCGGCAGAGTCTTTTCCATGGATCTGATGGCCTCGAACTTGTGCTCGTCCGATGGGTGGGCATATCGCATAACCATACGCAGGCTTGAATGTCCGAGAAGAGCCGCAAGTGTAAGAAAATCCCCGGCCTCTTTTCGAGGAATCGGGTCGCATGTATGTCTGAAGGAGTAAAGAGTACAGGTGCCCTCTGTGCTGCGTCTGTTTATGCCGTCGATCTGGCATCGGGTAAGAGTTCCGTAATGAGCATTGTTGAATTTGACGGCAGGTTTATTGAGTTCGGTACCGCCTTTCCCGCCTGGGAAAATATACCTGCCATTAGTCTTGGCGATTCGGTGCAGAAGAACGCTTTCGGCTCGCTTCGACAATGGCACGGTTCGCTTCGCCGATTTGGTTTTGCCTTCTCTTATCACGAGGTAAGGCCCTTCGACTTCTAGAAATACATCCTTGACTCCCAACCTGCACAACTCCTCCGGACGAAGACCCGTTTCGACAAGGATGGTTGCATAGTCTGGTAGCGGCTGCGAGGCCTCCTTAAGGTACAAAATCTCTTCGTTCTTATCGATAACACGCCCCGATTCGTTATCCTCCTCAAGGAATTCAATGAGCTTTACCGGGTTGTTTGCTAAGACACCATCGGCGACCAGATTGCTGAACATTTTTTTTAGGCAAGCCAATTCCCTGTTTACCGTTGCATTGGAGATCTTCTTCAATTTTTGTTGTTTTGCCCATCCCTTTTTTGATTTGACTCCCCTTGGCGCCCCATACTGAGATTTACGCTTCGTAATGAATTTTTCGATAAGAGGTTTCGTGATCCGATCCGCACGTATGTCGCGGAAAATAAACAATTAGGGCTTTCGATTTTCGACTGTTATCTGATACAACGTCTTTCCACGTCTGTAATTGATTTCAAATTCTAGCCAATCACGGTGAACACAAGGGTCAATTCTTAGAGTATCTCCTTTCAGATGAAAACCGAGAACCGATTCAAGGACAGCGCGATACATCCAACTTGCCGAGCCTGTGTACCATGTCCAACCGCGGTATCACGTCGGTAGGTCACGAGGAATTGTCAACGTAAAGGTTGTTAGATGCTCGGTGCACCTTGCGGTTAAGTGCCCGCCGTGCTGGGTGGCTATTTTATGGGCAATTGAAAGGCCGAGGCCTACCCCTTTATCCTTAGTCGTATAGAACGGGTCGAAGATTTTTGAGAGATTCTTTGGATCAACCCCCGAACCAGAATCTGTGACCTCGACAAGAAAATTGTTCTCTTGCTGAAATGTTCTAAAGGTAAGTGTCTTTTCTGCACCGTTTGATTGTGCCATGGATTGCAGAGCGTTGATCGCTAAATTTAATACCACTTGCTTTATCTGCTCCGCATCAACGAGAATCATAGGAAGATTCTTCTGTAGATTTCTAACAATTGCGACGGACTGTGAAGCAGCCTGATTTTCGATCAAGCCGGCGATTGCGTCCAAAATTTCGTTAGGATTAGTTGGCGTTTTAGATGGTTCGGTCGGTCGTGCAAATCGCAGAAATTCGCCCACTAGCCTGTCTAACCTATCTATTTCACCTTTTGCCAGACCCACAAACTCACGCCGAGGACTGTCAACCATCAGCTCGTCCTCTAATATTTCGATGGCTCCTTTTATTGACGCAAGCGGGTTTCGGACCTCGTGAACGATGCCGGCCGAAAGTTCGCCGAGCGACGCTAATTTCTCTGCCTGAAGCAGCTGTTGA
>JBGTEX010000048.1:0-52563 GCA_041747575.1 Pyrinomonadaceae bacterium | reverse complement strand
TGTTTCATTTCGGTGAATATAGAGTGTTTTTTTGGAACATAAAAAGCAAATCTGTTTCGTGATGGAACACGAAAAAACCTTGTAAAGTATTGTAAACATTGTGGTTCTAATTTCGTGTTTCATTTCGGTGTTTCACTTTGGAACACGAAAAAACCTTGTAAAGCGTTGTAAACATTGCGGTTCTGCTTTCGTGTTCCATTTCGGTGAAATATAGGTGTTTCGGTGAAACATTTTTCAATTTTTGCGACAGGCAGACGTCTTTAGCGTGTACAGTCTGTGAGATAATATACCACAAATGATACAAATTGTCAATAAATATTCGAGGTTTTACTCCTAAGCTGCGGAGCAGCGAAAGCATGTAGCGTATGCCGAGGCCGTTACACGGCCTTAGAGTCTGTTATTCACCTTTTCCGTCAGCTAAAGCAGACGGCAATTGAGGCAAACCTTTACAAATTTTTCTTTATTCAGGGGGTTCATTAAAAAGAACCCAGTCGCTATCGCTTCCGGTTCTGACCCGCGGGTATGCCGCGATGAGTAGTATGTCACGAGCTATTTGCAGCAGGTTCGATTTGCGGCTTTCAGACACTTTCGACGGTTGCCGCAATGGCTGAGCGAACTAAACATCTAGCCTTACTTCTAATCCGTAAGCGCGCTAAGAACCCAGTCGTTATCGCTTTCCGGTTCTGACCCGGCTCTAGCTAGATGTTCGTGTCTGAGGCGGCGGCCAGCGCTTGCGACATTTCTATTGAGCTAAGATCACGACAATTCCCTTGAGTAGCCGCGTGGGCGAAAATAATATTGACAGAGTGCGGCCCAATCGGATAGGCTGTAAAATGTAGTTTACCGTCCTACCCCTTTTTACGGGGTCAGCAAATCGTATAATTTGAAGTCCGTCGAGTCCTTTTACAATACGAAAAGAACATTTGTCGCGGCAGCTTTATTTATTTTGGAAGTGAGGGAACAAATGAAAAATTCCGTTATATCGTTTTTTGTGTCTAAACGTAAAATATTTTTATTGCTTGGCGTGGTGTTGGCCGCGGCGGCCGCCGGTTTCGGACCGTGGACGGCAAATGCCCAGACCGGACGCATTATCCGTGCGGTGAGCGTAAATACACAGCAAGGCCAGCAGGTCACGGTTACGGTTCAATTGGACTCGCAAGGGGACGAATCCTCTACCAGTTTTACGGTCAATTTTGATCCGACAAGACTGTCAAATCCGGTCGTAGCGATCGGGGCCGAAGTTCCGGCCGGATCGTCGATAGGCACAAATATTAATCAGGTCGGCAGCGGCCGAATAGGTATTTTGGTTGATTCGATCAATCCTTACCTGCCTGGAACGCGGCAGGTGCTGACGATCACTTTTAATGTCTCGGCAAACGCTCCGATGGGTGTCACGCAGATTTCATTTGGAAGTACGCCGACGCCGCAAAGTGTCTCGAGTGCCTTTGGTATTTTGCTGTCGGCGGCCTACCAGGCCGGTAATGTTACGATCGGAACGGCTCCGAACCCGACGCCTACGCCGGTCGTAACGCCGACGCCGACTCCGATTGCTACGCCGACGCCGGTTATCACACCGACTCCGACGCCGGTTGTCACGCCCACACCGCCGCAAAATACACAGCCGGGCAACAACGTTTTTGTATCGGCTCCGAACGGTTCTGCGAATGCCACCTTTTCGGTCATCTTTCAGCCGGGTGAAACGACATTCCGGCCTATTCCACAGATGTCGGCGGGATTTCCGCCTGCGGGTTACAGCCTTATAAACGAAGGGCCGCACGTAAATATTTTGACGACCGCCTTTTTCGCATCACCGGTTACGGTCTGTCTCTTTGCAACCTCGATAAATGATCCTGAGCAATTTGCGCGCTTACGGATACTTCATCGTGAAGGCTCACAATTGATTGACCGGACGATCCTTGCTCCTGACGGCCCGGCACCTGCGTTTGCGTTTCGGCGGGTCTGCGCCCGGGTCGATATTCCAGGCGACTTTTATCTCGCCGAAGGACCGGTATTTACCGTCTCGGGCGTGGTCAGCACGCCAATCGGGCTGGGTGTGCGCAACGCTCGCGTAACGCTCACCGATTCGAGAGGCGTAACGGAAACGATATTGACCGGGCCCTTTGGCACCTTCACGCTTCCAAACGCACGTTCGGGCGAAACCTATGAGATCGGCGTGTTGTCAAGACGCTTTCGCTTCGAGACCCGGTCGATAGTTATTACGGGTGACCTGACCGGTGTTGATTTTACGGGATTAGAGTAAAGTGCAGGAAGAAATTGGCTGCGGATTTTCGCGGATGACGCAGATCAGATAAAGTGTTTTGGTTGATCAGCGTTATCTGTGTACATCCGCGGTACGAGACACGTCCGACAATTACGGGATGTTAGAGAGCGGCGGCGACTTTTTTGGCGAACCCGTTGGGCCGTCGGCCAGAAATGCTGATCTTGCAACGCCGAGGATGCCGGCGTTGTCGTCTAATTTTCCTTTGACCAATTTTGCCCGTTTGGCGGCCGCGCGGTATGCCCGAATTTCGATCTCGGTTTTTGTGTGGGCGGCAAATGCGTCCCAGCCCCCGTTGACGCCGCCGCAGATAACGATCATTTCGGGATTTAGGGCATTGGCGAGACCGGCGAGGGTTATGCCGAGATAGCGGCCCATTGTTTTGAAAATTTCCGACGCCTTAATATCCCCCTGTTTGTAGGCCTCATAAACATCCTCGGAGGTGGGCGTGTCCAATCCGGCTTCGCGGGCCATGCGGACTATAGCCGTGGCAGAGGCGTATTGTTCGATACAGCCGTGGCTACCACAGCCACAGGCTTCGCCGTCGGGTTCTACACAGATGTGGCCGATCTCGCCGCCGCTACCGTCTTTTCCGCGGATCGGTTCGCCGTTTATGATGATACCGCCGCCGATACCCGTTCCGAGTGTAACGCAAATCGAATTTTCAATGCCCTTTGAGGCCCCGATCCAATTTTCGCCTATAGCCGCTGCGGTTGCATCGTTTTCGATGGTCACCGGTAAATCGAAAAGTTTTTCGAGTTCGGTCTTGAGATTCATCCCAACAAGCGTCGGGATATTAGGAAGTTTTGTCAAAATGCCGTCAAAATCCCTGGCGACCGGAGCAGGTGCGGTAAAGGCAACCGCGATTAACTTTCCGTCATTCAACATCGAATCGCAGCATTCGCTGGCCATTTCGCGTACCAGCGCTATCAATTGATCGGGTGAGACGTTGTCAGGCGTCGGGCGTTTTGTCAGATGCAATATTTCGCCGTCCGTACGAACAGCGGCTATCCGCAGATTTGTCCCGCCCAGATCGGCGGCCATCACGAAATTATTCATTAAATTTTTTATCCTGATGTCTAAGTTGCCAACTCGCAACCGGACAAACGTTTAATCCGAAACTATCTTTTTGGCGGCCTTGAGCCGTTTTTCCATCGGCGTGAATGGGCAGCCGCCGATAAATGAAACAACAGATAAGATGAAAAGTAATTTAGACTTAATTAACACTATCGCTTTATTAAAAGGAAATTTTGCAAACTCTGCAAATTAAATCAAAAAAAACCAAATTCGGCAAAGGTGGAACGAACATCCTAGAAAATTTTTAAAAATTCGCGTCGTCGGTCATAACAGTCCCAAATAAAAATCCCCAATATCGCTGATCAAACGGTTTCTTTAACCGAACCGAAAAAGTATTTTTTAAAGATTTAGACCAAGCTGTATCGGTGTGGCCGGTTGATCCTTAATTGAAATCAATCCAGCAGGAATCACCGCGATTTTGACGGCGTCTTTTACAATTATCCTGCAAAATTATTATTTTAAGGATTTTTGTAAATTTCTCTTTGATTCCTGTCAGAACTATGTTATAAATATGTATCGAATATCGGGTAGAGGAAAGTGCAGCCACCCTAACAGATATTTTAATAAAATTTACGCAGGTGCGTAGGTGTTTTTCATTGACATTGCAGTCAACTTTGTGCAAAACTTTGACAGGTTTGAATTTTAGGCCTTTGATTCTGGGGGGAAAAATGAATTATTTACATCTCAAGCGGATAGCTCAAAAATTATTTACTTCTGGCGTATTAACAGTATTTATCGTAACAGGTTCAATGGTGACGCTGGCAGGGCCGGTTAAACCGATCGGTGAAGTGCTGGTTTCAGGGAATACAACTGAAAGTTCGACTGTAACCGTCAACGGAGAGCCGGCTAAAAGCGGCCGTACCGTCTTTGCGGCAAGCACGATTTCGACACCCGATACATCGGGTGCGACGATCAATCTTGGGAAGACCGGCAAGTTGCAATTGGCTCCAAACAGCACATTTGTTATCAATACAGACGGTGACGCGATCAGCGGAGATTTGACCGCCGGAAGCATCACGGTTCTTAATTCCCTTCAAAGCGTCGGCGTTAAGACCCTGTCCGGCGAAATTGTTTCTTTAAGCGCCGGCGAATCGGCGACGGCAACTTCTACCAGTGCTTCAAAGATGGCTCAAACGACCTCATCTAATAACAATTGGACGATTTGGGCGCTGATTATAGGCGGCGCTATTGTTGCGGTCACGATCGCTGTTGTTGCCGCCGATGACGGCGATGATGATAATAGAGTCGTCAGCCCGGTTCGATAGTTTGTTTTTACTTGCCTTATAAGGTATTATTATTTAGATTTTGAAAGGATTGTTTTCAGGAGGAGATTAAACTAAATGCTCGGCAAAAATATTTTACATAAATCTGTTACTTCACTTACCCTTGTGGCTGTATGGTGTGTTTACTCAATGGTGGCTTTTGCTCTGCCGCAGGATTTTGCGGGAGAGATCACGGTTACGGGACAAGTTACCGTTAACGGTCAACCGGCTGTTTCCAGCTCAACCGTTATGTCGGGTGCGGTTATTACGACCGGTGATAACTCGAGCGCGACGGTTAGTCTTGGCAAAACGGGAAGAATTGAGATACTCGCACATTCGAGTGTGACGCTTCGCTTCACGCAAACCAGCATTACCGCTATTTTGACGGAAGGCAAAACCCGCGTCTCGAATGCTGCCGGTGTCGCCGCAACAGTGACGACGAAAAACGCAACATTCATAGCCGACGCCGGCCAGGCCGATAACTTCCTGGTCGAAACAGAGTGTTCACACTCACACGTAGATACGAGTGCAGGTATAGTCACCATGCGCGAAGGCTCGACCGATAAACAGGTCGTTGCGGGAACTACCGGGTCGGCGGGAAATTTGACGCAAACCGGTTGCGTTCCGTGTTTACGTCCGGACTCAGCCCCGCCGGTAGCTGTTTCGAATTTGCCTTTGCTTCTCTTGTTAGCGGCCGGTGCCGCTGCCGTGGGAATCTATTTCGGTTCGCGGGACAATGATTCTGACCTCGGCGGTGGGGTCATAAATGTCAGCCCTGTTCGTTAGTCTGATTTATATTTTATGAAAATGTGCGGGTCATGTATCTTACGTGGCCCGCATAATTTTGTTTGTCGTCATCACGGACCACGCATTTTGCGTTTGGACGGCAAATTAGTTGTGAAAAATCGAATGGATTGGTAATTTTTATCTGCGGGCATCCGGCTTTTAACGATCGTTTTGCCAACAAAACGTGTTAGTTCTCTTATTTGCCTGAAATTTCAGTTTGAAATTTATTTCAAACGTCTTTTATATTTTTGTCTTATGCATATAGCAGTTATCGGCACCGGATATGTCGGGTTAGTGACGGGTGCATGTTTTGCCGAATTTGGCGTGCTTGTGACCTGTGTTGATGTTGACAAGCAAAAAGTTGACAACCTGAACAACGGAATTATCCCGATCTACGAACCGGGTCTGGACACGATCGTCGAGAAAAATGTAAATGCCGGTCGTCTTCATTTCACAACTGATATCAGATCAGCGGTAAAAAATGCGGAGATCGTTTTTCTTGCCGTCGGCACACCGCCCCAGGAAGACGGCTCTCCGGATATGAGCTACTACCGGCAGGCGGCAAAGGAGGTTGCCGAAGCGATCAACGGGTACAAGGTTTTGGTTACAAAATCGACGGTTCCGGTTGGTACAGGCGAATGGTTGCGTCAGTTTGTGGCCGATAATCTCACGATCAAAACCGATTTCGGCGTGGCGTCAAACCCGGAATTCTTACGTGAGGGAGCGGCGATCCAGGATTTTATGCGTCCGGACCGAGTGGTGATCGGTAGCAACCAGGATCGGGCGATCGAGATGATGAAGGAATTGTATCGTCCGCTCTATCTTATCGAAACGCCGATCGTTATAACTTCACTTGAAGCCGCTGAACTGATAAAATATGCGGCAAATGCGTTTCTTGCGACCAAGATAACATTTATTAACGAGATCGCGAATCTATGCGACGCTATCGGCTGCGACGTCCACGATGTTGCCCGCGGTATGGGTATGGACAACCGCATCGGCCGCAAGTTTTTGCATCCCGGACCGGGTTACGGCGGGTCGTGTTTTCCTAAGGATACAAGGGCTTTGACAACCGTCGCCGATAAATTTGGCGTCGAAACGCGGATCGTCGACGCCGTGGTCGAGGCCAACGAGCGCCAGCGTGACGCGATGATCCCAAAGATCGAAAAACTTGTAGGCGATCTAAAGGGAAAGCAGATCGCCGTACTCGGCCTTTCATTCAAACCGGAAACAGATGATATGCGCGAATCACCCGCGACCGACATCATAAACGAAATGATAAAACGCGGGGCCGCGGTAAAGGCTTTTGATCCGGTGGCGATGACGGAAGCACGTCATTATCTGCCGGATATAGAATATGCGGTCGATGAATATGATGCGATCAATAACGCAGACGCACTCGTCATCATCACCGAGTGGAATCAGTTTCGGGCTCTCGATATGGAAAAGGTCAAGCGACTTCTAAAAACACCAAAAATTGCGGATCTTCGCAACATTTACGAACCAAAAGATATGCGCGCGCTTGGTTTTGAATATTTTGGCGTCGGGAGATAGGTCGAAAATTCCGTTTTTTTGCAGGCGGGCCTTGTCGGCCTTTTTTGCAGAATTAACTCTCAGGAACCTTTGATTCTGAAAAAAATATGGGAATCGCAAGTAAAGTTCTTATCACGGGCGGTGCCGGATTTATCGGCTCAAATCTTGCAGACGAATTGATCAGGCAGGGTGCCCGTGTCAATATAATTGATAACTTCACGACCGGATTTCGTGAAAATCTCGAAGAGATAAACGGAAATTTTGATTTTATCGAGGGCGATATAAATGATGATGCGGCCGTCGCCAAAGCCATCGACGGCGTCGAAGTCATCTTTCATCAGGCGGCATTGCCGAGTGTTCCCCGCTCGGTCGAGGACCCTGCGGAAACTCACCGCGTTTGTGTAAACGGCACTTTTAACATGCTTGTCAAAGCAAAAAATGCGGGCGTCAAACGCTTTGTTTATGCGGCCTCAAGTTCCGCCTATGGCGATCAGCCGACGCTGCCAAAGGTTGAGACGATGCGCCCCGATCCGCTGTCACCCTATGCGGTTGCAAAGCTGACGGGGGAACTCTATTGCCGTTCGTTTAATAATGTTTATGGTTTAGAGACGGTCGCTCTCAGATATTTCAACGTGTTTGGCCCCAGACAGAATCCGGCTTCGATGTATTCCGGTGTGATTTCCAGATTTATCGATGCGCTGATGACCGGTTCGGCACCTGTGATATATGGTGACGGCGAACAGTCGCGTGATTTCACCTATATCGCTAACGTCGTTGACGCCAACATAAAAGCCGCTCAAACCTTAAAGGGGCTCGGTGAAACGATGAATGTCGCCAACGGCGACCGTATCACATTAAATGAGCTTTTGGCCGTCCTAAAGAAAATTACCGGTGCGCCGGACGCCGCAGCCGAGTTTCAACCTGCGCGAAATGGCGACGTTAAACACTCACAGGCCGACAACCTGCGGGCAGTTAATTGTTTGGGCTATACTGAGCTGGTCGGCCTTGAGGAAGGACTGCGGAAAACGATCGATTGGTGGAAATCAAGCCGGTTTGCAAAGTAAGCGCGGCAAACGGTATTAAAGTGTTTTTCTGAAAGCGTCGAATTCTCACTCGATTAGAGCGGCGGACGCCGGCTTTGTTTACTTCGGTATCGAAAAGGCTTCAGCCTCGATTGCCGAATTTACCAAAATCGTCTTCGTCTTAAAACTTGCGTAGGCGGTCAGCTGGCCGAGATCGAACCGCTGTGAGTATTTTTTGGGTACGACAATGCCATCGACCGTTTCATACTCGTCAATTTCTACCGATGTTGTAATGACACGGCCGCTGACCTCGTAGCTGGACTCATAACTCCTGACCAGGCCGGTTTTTTCGTTTATAAAAAAATCGGTATAAAACCCTTCGGGCGTGGTGACGCGAAATCCTTTTTTCTTCTTTTTGCCGTCGCCCAGAGCCGTAATTACATATCCGGTATCACCGATCCGCGGCAAAAGCGGGAATCCGAGACTTGTGACCGGCGGGAGCGAAAATCCGGGAATCGACGAATATGTCTGCTGCCCGTCATAAACCTGTTTTAGCGGCTGCAGCGGATTATTGATCTCAAAAAAATACTTGTCGCCGCTAAAAGCGGTCGAAAACGCACCCGCTATTCCCTGTCCGTTAAAGCTCAGATCGACAGACCCTTTCATAACCAACGATTTAATTTTCTTCAATTTTTCACCGCCGTGAACCAAAAGCGCCGTCTTTGCGATATCAAGCGGCGATGCCGCGACAGGAGCGGGTTTTTCAAAAACGGCCTTTTTTTCATCTTTTCCATTTTGTGCGAACGAGCTGAAGGAAAATAGGAGGATAAAAAAAGTGAGGCCAATAAATTTATCCCCGATTCGCGGATATGATCTGCGTACAGATATGTTTTTTCTTTGAGTCTCTGTAATCTGTTTATTCATAATGTTTAACAGCCTTTGCTAAAAACTGAAGAGAGAGATGACAGAGTAAAACCCGGTCATCTCTCGTTATGTGATCATCTCGGATCGCCAATTCAGGCGGGCCGTTATCATCGAAATATCATTGCTCGTCCATTTCAGACTGCGCTTTTTTAAATACCGCCCGAAAGCTTTTGCCTGACTGTTGGCAGCTATTTTCTGCCGTCCGGCAAGCACGCCGGTCTTTGGCAGCAATTATACTCGATACGGTGTTTACCAGCTAAAACGCATATTCAGATCGACCTTACGGTTCTGACCCGATGTGCCGCCGCCAAATCCGCCGCCGCCAAACCCGCCGAAACCGCCGCCGGTAGATATTGACTGGCCGAATCGAAACGAGCTAAGGCTGCCGACCGGCTGGCCAAGATTGACATTGTTAAATAAATTATTGGCGCTGATGCTGATGTTCAGGTTATACGGTTTGCGGCCATCGCCGCCTCCGCCAAAACCGCCGCCGCCGCGTCCGCCGCCAAATCCACCGAATCCACGACCGCCGCCGCCGCCGCGACCTGAATCACCGCCTGTGTCGGCTAGCCGGCCAGCCGATTTTCCGAAACCGAAGTTCTTACCCGCACTCAATCTGACGCTAAAGCTGGATGGCCCTTGCCCGTAATTTCTGGGAATTATCGAGCCCGGATCACTGCCTCCGATATCGCAAAAAGAGGCCGTCAGGTTTAGTTCCCCGCATCGGGTTTGCAATTGACCAAATGTTGGCCGGTCAGTAAAAAAGCCGTCCCCGTTCGCGTCAACCCCACGCGTAATATTAAAGGGGTTGCCGGATCTTGCCGTAATAAACGAAGTTAGCGTAATACCCCAGGGCATTGTGAAGTTCCCGACCACAAACAGGTTGTGCCGCGTATCGAACGACGCACGGCCGTATTCGGTGCTGAGATCGTAGGAATAGGCCGGAGTATCGGTGTTGCCGTTTACAAATCCGAGCGAATAATTAACGTTCAAAGAGAATTTCCGGCTCAAGTTTGTACGCAAATTCAAGTTTAGCCGATTTTGATTTAGCACGCCGCTCGATTCGTAGGCGTTTATATTGCCCGACGACGGATCGGGCCTTGGTGCCCCAACGCAGGTCGCCTGTAATGGCGGGCAAATCGGTGCGTTGATATTTCGTATCCTTATCTGATGGAACGAGCGGGCGGCGACATAAGTACCGGTCAGCGTCATCTTAGAATTTAGCGCTCTTTCAACCGAGAATACAGCCTGAAAAGTGTAGGGAGCCTGCAAGGTCGGCGAAACGTCCCGAATCGAGTTTGACTGTGGCAGGACGGCCAATATTTGCGAAGCGGTCGGTGTATTTGTCACACCGTCAACGGTAAAAACAGGCTGAGACAGAAGCGCGATCGCGGTGGCCCGGCGAGCGGGATCAGGGTCGTTTGCGCTGACCAAAAGACTTAGCTGATTTTCGCCGTTAAAACGCAGCGCCTGCAAAGTATTATTAACGCCGAACCTTTCATAAAAAATACCTGCACCACCGCGAATAACAAAACTGGGGCGTCTCGCACCACCGGCACCGGGTGACCACGCAATACCGAGTCGTGGCGCAAAGTTTGAATTGCTGCTGATATTTGACTGGTTCTCATACCGAAGCCCGGCGCTCACTAACAGATCCGGTCGGGCCTTCCAATCGTCCGATATAAAAAGTCCGTAATCATATTGCGAAACACCGATCAGCGGATTTCCGGTTGTGATCGTAAATTGCGTCGGGTTAAACCGCGGATCGGCCACCCCGATAACATTACACCGGAACTGCTCAATAGGAGAGATGACCAAATCGCCATCCAGATCGCAAGCGTCCGAAGGAGCAAAAAACCCGGGAAAGAAAAATGTCCCGGCATAGTTATTCTCCGAACGGTCAGTAATGTTATCGTTCTCGACCTTAACGCCAAACTTTATAGTATGCTGAAGATCCCTGCCAAACGACGTATTTGTAATATTGTTCAATTCCCAGCTTCGTTCCTGGTCAAAGCTCCTGCCGATCGAGGCTCCGCCGCCGGTAAAGGCTGACGAAACATTGATCGTCGGTACTGAGTTATCGCCGTTCTGCTCGCTTCTGTCGTCACTATATTCAAAACGGGTCTCATTGACCGTTTTTGCATTGATGATCATCGTTTCGGTGATGCGTATCTCATGATCACGGCTTGACGACTCAAAAGCCCTCGACAACAACGAAGTATCACCGAGACCCTGATTATCACGCGTATTGCGCGAAAAATTATAACGCGCAACCAGTGTATTTTTGTCATTAATTGCAAAATCAACACGCGGCCCAAACCTGAAGTTTTTTGTCGGCACCTGCACATCCCGTCTAAAATCGACTATATTCAGCGACGGGTCAAGCACCAGAGCGTTGATGATCGCATTATTGTCTATGTCGCGATTCTGGACGTCAATAAAATAAGACGACCTTCCTTTCTGGATGGGTCCCGAAATATTTCCGCCATAAGTGCGCTGCTGCGTCGGTGCACGGTTTAGTGCAAACGGGTTACGCGAATTCAGGCTTTCGTCATTAAAGCTGCCCTGAAGCGTGCCGCGAAATTTGTCAGAACCAGGTTTCGTAAGAATCTCGATGCGTCCTGTACCCGGACGCTCGTACTCGGCCGAAAACGGATTGCTGTTTATGCGAATTTCACGGATCGATTCTTTTGGCGGCAGCTGCCCGCCCGTAAAACCGTCGATATAAATCTGTCCGCCGTTAGGCCCGGCGGCACCGACAAGTGCCTGCAGAGCAGCTTGCAGTTCATCCGGGTCATCCGGCAGGGCATCGAGATCGGAGCCTCTTAAAACCGTCGCGTCCGAGTTGTTTGCCGGGTCAAGTGAGATCTGCTCGTTCTCAGAAACCTCGACATTCTCTGCGATACCGCCGACGGTGAGGATTACGACAAGTTCGTTTTTCTCTCCCGCGGTGATTTCCACTTCGGTATTTTCGTAAAGCTCAAATTGTGGTGCAATGGCTTTGACAGTATATTTGCCGGGTGCAAGGCCGGTGATCGAGTAATCGCCTTTCGCATTGGTGATCGATTGTTTTTGAGCACCGGTTGCCGATACAGCCGTGACCGTCGCTCCGACCACGACGGCACCGAGCCCGTCGGTTACCGATCCGGCAACGCTTCCGACCGCTTGGGCAAATACAGATCCTACGGACAAAACGGATAATAATCCAAAAAATAATAGAGGTTTGATGAGTTTCATAACAATAAATAACAAATTTTATATTTCAATAAAAAGTAAGTGCGACAGGCCTAAAAGCCGCCGAATTAAGGGAAATCGATACCGTCGAGGCCGGGAATGCTAAATCCGCCCTCAACACCGCCCTGGCCGCGCCGCCCGCCGTTTCCGCTCTGGGCGGAACGCAGAAACGGTTCGACGCCGGCATAAAGTTTTATCGCTTTAAAGCGTTCAGTGTCTGATGTTCTGGTACTGGAAAGTGCGATCACATCGCCGACCTTCAGATCGGCGGTTTTAATTTCGGGCGAACGCTCGAGCATATCGTCAATTCCCCCGCCCGCTCTTCCTCCGCCGCGTCCGGCTCCCGGAGTTTGGCCTTCCTGGCCGGGCGGTCGGCCGCCTCCTGGTCTGCCCTGCCCTATCGGCCGGGCTCCGCCGGCTCCCAAAGCCTGCATTGCCTGCATTCTGGCAAGCATTTCGGCCTGTTCCGCGGGAAATCTCTTTAACACCGATGCGTCACCGATCACTATGGTGACGTCCTTGTTCGTCTGCAAATTCTTTATCAATATCTCATTCTTTGCCACATCGATCGATTTGATCGTACCGGCAACGGTCTGAAAGGCCCCAGCCAAAATTTGCTCGGCCGAAAAGCTCAATCCGTCGATGCTCTTATCGCCAAGCGCGCGTACCATATCGCCTGCTTTCACTTCGGCCAGTGTGCTATCGAGCGCTTCATCAAACCTGATCGAATCGGGTGCATAACGGCGGAATTTCGCATTCTCTTTTGGCGTCAACGTCACTTTCGTAGTTCCCGTCAGAGCGCTGATCTCTAAACTGATTTGATTAGTTTGCGGGTTAACGGCGGTCACGCGTCCTTTAATGCCGCGTTTCTGCCAGTCTTCGCTTTCCTTTTCGTTTTTTGCCGTAATATCGGCCTTGGTAATAAAATAGACTGATCGAGCCTGTAACGATTTACCATCCGCAGCAAGAATGCCGCTTACCGTCAATTTGTCACCGACGCTGATATCCGTCAAAATGCCCGCCGCTGCGGTAGCAAAATTCTGACTCTCGGCCGAGACGCGTTTGAATACCGTTTTGTCGGTAATAACAGCCTCGACAGAACCGGTTTTGCCGTTTACGACGATTCCCTTATCGGCCACCGAAACAACATCGCCTGCGATATACGACAACTTAACCGCCGTACCCGGCGTCTGTCCGGCAGCCAAGGCGGCCGAAAACAAAAATATCAACAAACTGAACGTAAAATTATGCAGCATAGATTTATCTAAAAAACGTTGAAATTTTATACGCTCCGAAACGCCAAAAGTTGCGTCTTACACGGACTATGACGTTTATAATAGCAGGATGGTTTGGTCAAAAATGTAAAGAAATGTAAGATTCTGCAAGCATTCGCGGCTGTCCGGAAAAAACTTGATCGGCCAACCTGAATAGATCACGCAAAAGGAATTTTTTGCCAGCAAAAAAACCTCAATGAAGGCGAAAATGAGTATGCGGCAATTAAGGCGTAGCGTATGATGGTAGAGTACACTCTGATACAGATCAAAGCTCGTAAGTAAGGGCGTGACGCGGTTGTGCAGGCGATGGCTTTTTTAGGCCGCCTAAAGGCACGATCAGCTTGTTTTTAATTTGATTTTCTGGTGCTGAATTTGGAGTAAAAGAAAGCGGCAATCGAGATAAGTACGGAACTCGGCATTAAAAAATATGAATATTTTGGAATTACGCACCCTTCGCGGGCCTAATTACTGGAGTGGCTTTTGGAAAAAGCTGATTATAATGCGGCTCGACATCGGCGATTTTGAGGATAAACCGACCGATAAGATCGACGGTTTTTACGACCGTATGCATAAGCTGATGCCATCGCTGCTTCTGCACGGGTGCAGTTATCAGGAAGAAGGCGGTTTTTTGCGCCGTGTCAAAGAAGGAACGTGGGCCGGGCATGTGATCGAACATTTAGCCCTAGAATTACAGACGCTTGCCGGTATGGATACCGGTTACGGCCGAACACGTGAGACCGGCGAAAAAGGCGTCTATAACGTCGTTTACAGTTATCTTGAGGAAGAGGTCGGACGTTTTGCGGGGCGCACGGCGGTTACACTTTTTCTTGATTTAGCAAACGGCAGATCGATAAAAGAACTTCAGGAAAATCTCGCAAAAAATATCCAGGAGATGCGTGAGATCCGAGAGAAAGTTCGGTTTGGGCCATCGACAGGGTCGCTGGTTGAGGAGGCTGAGAGCCGCGACATCCCGTTTATCAGGCTCAACGAAAATTCGCTGGTGCAGCTCGGTTACGGCGTCTATCAAAAGCGAATTCAGGCAACGACCACCGTCAATACGAATATGATCTCGGTCGATCTGGCAGGAAACAAACACGCGACAAAAAAGCTGCTTGGCGATATGGGTGTACCGGTTCCAAAAGGGTACCGGATTCGGGAGATCGATGAGCTGGAGAATACTTTAGAAAAGGTCGGCTTTCCTGTTGTAATTAAGCCGCTCGACGGTAATCACGGAAAAGGGGCAACGGTTGGAATAGATTCGCTCGAAGAGGCGATAGCAGCTTTTGAAAAAGCTCAGGAATATTCCCGTTGGATAATTATTGAAAAACAGATCATCGGTTCTGATTTTAGAGCCCTTGTGGTAAATAACCGCTTAATAGCGGTCGCCAAACGCATACCTGCGCACGTTGTTGGTGATGGTAAACGTTCGATCCGGAAGTTGATCGATAAGGTGAACGCTGATCCGCGACGGGGATTTGGCCATGAGAATGTTTTGACCTTGATCGAAACAGATGGCCAGACCATACGCTGCATCAGGAACGCCGGTTACGAAATTGATTCGGTTTTGCCAAAAGACGAGATTCTGCATCTCAAGACAACCGCCAATATTTCGACCGGCGGCACGGCGATCGATTGTACGGATGAAGTTCATCCCGAGAATGTTTTTTTGTTTGAGCGGATCGCCCGGATAATCGGCCTCGATGTAGCGGGTGTAGATGTGATCGCACCGAATGTTAGCGAGCCGCTGAGCGAAAACGGCGGCGGAATTATTGAGGTCAATGCGGCGCCCGGTTTTAGGATGCACCTGTCTCCCAGCGAGGGCATCGGTAGAAATGTAGCGGAGTATGTCATCGACATGCTCTTTCCGAGGGGAAGCGAAGCACGGATTCCGATATTCGCCATAACGGGAACCAATGGCAAAACCACGACGACCCGCCTGATCGCCCACATTCTAAAGAACAGCGGATGTGCTGTCGGTTTTACGACAACCGACGGAACGTATATCGGCAATCAACAGATTTTAGCGGGCGACAATACCGGGCCGGTGTCTGCCCAGTTGGTTCTAAAAGACCCGACGGTCGAGGTTGCGGTTTTAGAGACCGCGCGCGGCGGAATCATTCGGTCGGGCCTCGGGTTTGACTATTGTGACATCGGCGTCGTTCTCAATGTGGACGCCGATCATTTGGGACTCAAGGACGTTAACACGCTGGAGGATCTCGCCCGTGTAAAATCGGTTGTGCCGCGTGCCGTTTCGAAGAAAGGATTTGCCGTGTTGAATGCCGAGGATGAGCTGGTTTACGCAATGAAGGAGAAATCTGACGGCCGGGTCGTCTGTTTTTCAATGGATGAAAATCACCCGAATATTAAACGCCGTGCCGCCCGCGGCCGCGTTTCATGTGTTTACGAAAATGGTTATATAACCATTCTCAAAGGCAAATGGAAGGTCCGTATCGATAAAGCGGCGAATATCCCTTTGACCTACGGCGGCCGGGCCGAATTTATGATCCAGAATGTGCTTGCCGCAACGCTCGCATGCTTTGTCCACGGCGTTTCGCTCGAAGATCTTAGAAATGGATTGATAACGTTTAATGCGGGTACGGCGCAAACGCCTGGCCGACTTAATTTCGTCGAGATCGGTGACGTCACGGTGCTTATGGATTATGCCCATAACCCAACCGGACTCAGAGGTTTAGCTGATTTTATCTCGAAACTTCCTAATAAAAACCGCACTGTCGTGCTAAACGGAACCGGAGACCGCCGCGATGATGATATTCGCGAATTAGGCAAGATCGCGGGTGATACATTTGACCGCATCGTTATACGAACCGGGAATTATCTCCGCGGCCGGACCCCCGAAGAGCTGCGTGGCCTCTTGCAGGAAGGTATCGCCCAAAGTGAAAATTCGCCGGCGATCCGGATTATCCCCGACGGCCGTGCGGCCATCCATCACGCAATAAAATACGGACGCAAAGGCGAATTAGTCGTGACCCTCGCCGACCGCGTACCCGATGATATTAAATACGTTCAGGAATATCGGGATATGGTGAATGAGAAGATGGCCGAGGGCGCCTGAGGCTGTGTCCCAAATTAAAGGTTTTGGCCGAAACCGCATTGATATTATTTGCGGTTATACTTCGGATGTTTTTTCGTGTTCACCATAAATTTCGATTTGCGAATCTGAATCGGTGATAAATCCTCGATACATCCCTTCGGAATTAAATTTGAGCGTTAGATTTCCTAATGCGTCCGCGGCAATGAGTCCGCCTTCGCCACTGATCCGGGTTAGGCGTTCAATTGTTTCGCGGGCTGCCTGTTCCAGACTTAGCCCTTTGTATTTCATTCTGGCGGCGACGTCGTAGGCCGTGACGCCGAGCATAAAATATTCGCCGTGACCGGTACACGAGACGGCACAGGTTTCGTCTGCATAGGTGCCGGAGCCGATAATCGCCGAATCACCGACGCGCCCAAAATTTTTGTTGGTCATACCGCCGGTTGAGGTGGCGGCGGCGAGATGGCCGTTTTGATCGCAGGCGACGGCGCCGACCGTGCCGAGCGATTTGGAATTTGGTATTTTGGGTTTCGAATTGTCGTCAAAAAACAGATTCCCTGCCGGTCGTGTTTCCGTCTCTATCGACGCCTCTCCTCCTCGTCGTGCTTTCGCCCCGAAGTCTCCGGAATGATCGATTTGAACGCGGCCCGCGGCCATCGCTTCCTGCAGTTGCAGCCACCGGTGCTCGGTAAAAAAATATTCGTCCGGTTCGGTTTCGACGCCGATTTGTTCGGCGAATTGGTTTGCACCTTCGCCGGCGAGCAGGATATGTTCGGTCTGCTGCATTACCAGCCGGGCAAGTTTTACGGGGTTTCTGATGTTTTTGACAAATGTCACCGCACCTGCTTTCAGGTTTTTACCGTCCATGATCGCAGCGTCGAGTTCGACCTTGCCGTCATGTGTGAAAACAGCACCGCGACCGGCGTTGAAAAGCGGGAAATCTTCGAGCGAGCAAACGGTCGCCTCGACCGCATCGAGAGATGTGCCGCCTTTTTCTAAAATTTCCCATCCGATTTTAAGCGCAGTTTCGAGGCCGTTGCGGTATTCGGCTTCGAGCGCGGGCGTCATTTTTGATCTGAGTATCGTTCCGGCCCCGCCGTGTATTCCCAAGGCTATTTTTCTCATATACTAATTTTACCGCAAATAACCCCGTACGCAGAATCGGGAAAATTTTAGCAAACCGTCCCGCCTGATGACACTAAATTTTTACAGACTATTTCGACCGGCCGAATTGTGTCGCGGTTGCGAGAAAAAAATCTCCGCAAGCGATGATTTTTCCGGAAAACATCGAGCGTTATGAATTTTATTAGATAGGTAAATCCATTCGATTTACCACCTTAACCGAAAAGGCAAGTGTCCCGCCGGACACGCGCAAAGCCGAGGAACCCAGCCAATAGTGGTTGTCCGGCTGCCGAAGTGAGGAATTTGATGCCAAAAAAACTCTTCTTTTTGTTGGGCGTGATTGCCGCGTTGGCGACAAACCCGTTTGCTCAAACCAATAATTTTCAAGCCCCGACGGCGATTAAACTTAGCACCGGAACCGAAAATTCCGATCCGTTCGGGCTGCTCGAAAGCGACGATGAAAAAAAGTTCGGTGTAAAAGCCTCGGTTATCGTCAACACGGTCGATGTCGAGAAGATCGCCTTTGAGGCGGTCAACAAAAATCGCATCGCGAACGGCCAAAAACCGTTGATTTGGAGCGATGACATTGCAAAAGTTGCCCGCGTCCATTCGCAGAGCATGGCCGAATTTAATTTTTTCAGCCATCGCGGCCTCGACAACCAAATGGTCAGTGACCGGGCCGACCGGGCGGGACTCGGAAAGTGGCGGTCGATAGGCGAAAACATCGCATACAACCGCGGTTATAAGGATCCGATCGAGAAAGCCGTCCGGCTTTGGCTCGACTCGCCTTCGCACAGGCACAATCTGCTGGACAATAACTGGCAGGAATCCGCTGTCGGAGTCGCGGTCGCCGCAGACGGCTCGTTTTACTTTACGCAGGTTTTTCTGGTGCGAAAGTGAAAGGCTGACGGTTCAGACAGTAATAAGGGAGCGGCAGGCACGTTGTTGGCTGTTGCGCTCTTACTTGCGCGCGCTCGCGCGCATTCTGCGTAAAGATTCGGCCCAAAAAATGTCCGGTGTTTAAATTGGGTTTTGAGACACGGCGGCGCTTATAATATCAAGGTTTAAGTTACGCGGATATTACATTTTTGTCTTTAATGCGTTTCGATCAAATCGAATTTATTGCCCATGCCGCCGCGACCCTGGTGGACACCGCCGGTATTCGAGCAGGTGCCGGCGTCGTTATCGATCATTTGACGCGCGTCGTTTCATCTCAGATCGCTTTTGTAGCATTGCGCCGGCGGGACGGCGATTTAGCTGATATTATCGCAGCGAACGGGCTCGGCGCGGCCGATTTTCGACGGCTTGAAGAGCGGATTACAAAAAGCAGCTTGTGGAAAATTTTTGACGCATCATCGCCTTTTGTCATCGACGACCTCAGCGGAGACAGAATTCTCAATTTCCTGGCGTTTGGTACCGGTTCCCGCCTCTTAGCAGCTGTTCCGATCACGCTCAAAGGCTCGCCGGTCGGCCTGATCGCAACCGGTTTTTCGGCCACGGCCGCCGTCGATGAAAAATCCGTGATCAAGCTCCTGAAGGTTATAGCCGCGATGTTGGCCCAAACGCTGCGTGTCGATCGCCTTGTTGGTGAAGAGCGTCGCAAACTTGTTGAAGAAAATACGCAACTCAAACAGGAATTAAAAGAAAAGTACGATTTCAATCATTTAATTGGCAATTCGAGCCCGATGAGACAGGTTTACGATCGGGCGGCTCAGATAGCCCGTTCAAATGCGACCGTCTTGCTTCGTGGTGAGAGCGGCACGGGAAAGGAACTGATCGCAGGTTCCATCCATTACAACAGCCTTCGTTCAAAACGGCCATTTATAAAGGTCAATTGTGCCGCTTTCCCTAAAGATTTGATCGATAGCGAGATTTTCGGTTTCGGGCAAGGGGCATCGGCCGGTTCTGCAAAACACAAAAAAAGTCATCTCGAATTGGCCGACGGTGGAACACTTTTTCTGGATGAGATCGGCGATCTGCCGACACAGACACAGTTAAAACTACTGCGTCTTATCGAAGGACGAGAGATCGAGAGGCCTAATGGTGCTGATACTATAAAGTTAAATGTTCGCCTGATCACGGCGACAAACAAAAACCTCGAGCGGGCCGTTGCCGACGGTTTTTTTCGCGAAGACCTTTTTAACCGTCTAAATAATTTCAAAATCTTCCTGCCGCCTTTGCGCGAACGTAAATCCGATATTCTGCTCCTTGCAGAGCAGTTTCTGGAAAAATACGAAGCGAAATTTAAAAAACATATCCGCCGCATCTCGACCTCGGCGATCGATATGCTAGCCGCATACCATTTTCCCGGGAATGTCCGCGAACTCGAAAACGCTATCGAGGCCGCGGTCATCGTCTGTGATTCGAACGTGATTCACGGCCGGCACCTGCCCCCGACTTTGCAGACCGCCGAGGTCAGCGGAACGCAAACGCATGTTACGCTGTCGTCGGCGGTCGAGGCGTTTGAAAGCGATCTCATACAAGACACGCTAAAATCGACTCGCGGAAATGTCGCAAGAGCCGCTATAATGCTCGCATCGACCGAACGCATTCTGGGCTATAAAATTAAGAAGTATTCGATCGAGCCAAAGAGGTTTCGCTAGTGTGGTAATTATCTGAAAAGCAAACTTTGCACGCGGCTTGCCGCTCTATTTGCGAGGCTGTCTCAAAAAAGCCATTAAGCAGGATTTTAACCAGCTCCGGGGGAGCGAAATGTTTGTAAAACAAAACAAAAAAGGAAGTTAAGTCCCTTTAGGGGCGACATTAAACCCAAGCGAATAATACATGCCGCTCCTACGGAGCTTTAACTTTTTTTTGAATCGGTTCTACAAACATTTCGCTCCTCCGGAGCTAAACCAAAAATCCTGACTTTTGAGACAACCTCCATAGCCCTTCATTTTTTTCGGCTATGCCGCCGGTCAGTCGGCGGCGGCATAGCGCAAATAGACGGGCAAGCACGGATGGGCGGATACCGCAATTATCGAATTTATAATTGTTTACTTTTCACATAAACGCCACACTAGGTAAGGGCGAGGAGCCGCAAATGAAAAGAACCGAACAACTTATCCAAGACCTTCCGGACCCCGACGAAGCGAGGCGATTTCTCGGTCAATTGGCGGAAAACCATCCCTCCGAACACATAAAACTGCTTAAAAATGAGGGCCTGCTTTCTGATGTTCTGACACTTGTTTCGTTCAGCCCGCTGCTCGCCGTTACGCTTCTGCAAAATCCCGGCTATTTTTGGTGGCTCAATCGCAAACGGCTCGAAGACGGCGTTCGCGGCAAGGACGAACTGCTCGAATCGCTGGCCCGATTTACCCTTACGAATTCGCAATTGGAACCCCAGGTTCTCTTTGCCCGATTTCGACGCCGCGAACTCGTGCGGATTTATCTTCGCGATATCCGCGGTCTCGCCACGATAGCCGAGATAACCGAAGAGATCTCAAATCTTGCCGATGCGATCCTCGAATCGGCTCTGGCGCACGCACGCCGCGAGATGGACAACCGGTTCGGTTTGCCGCAGGAGACGGATGACAAGGGACGTGCGGTTTCATCCAGATTTTGTATAGCCGGACTAGGTAAACTCGGTTCGAAAGAGCTAAATTACTCGTCCGACATCGACCTTTTATTTTTGTATTCCGACGAGGGCGAGACATCCGGCATTGGTTCGCGCGATGCGGTCACCAACCGCGAATACTTTATTAAGCTCGCGGAATATACCTCGCAACTCATTGGCCGGCAAACAGGCGAGGGGGCCGCCTACCGGGTGGATCTCCGTCTCAGGCCTCATGGTTCGCTCGGCGCTTTGGCCCTTTCGGTTGGCGATACCGTCCGATATTTCCGCGGCGAGGCCCGTGCGTGGGAACGTCAGGTCCTGATACGTTCACGCGGTTGTGCCGGCGACATCGAGCTATTCAAACTTTTTTTTAATGAGGTCGAAGGGCTTATTTTTTCAAAAAGTGAAACCGTCGAAACTGCTCTTGCCAATGTCCGACGCTCAAAAGAAAAAATCGATCTCGAAAACCTCAATCGCCGCGGATTTGACGTCAAACTTGGACGCGGCGGCATTCGCGAGATCGAGTTCCTGGCTCAGGCTCTCCAACTCGCGTACGGCGGATACGACAGATGGCTTCGAATACCGCACACACTGATCAGCCTGTCGCGGCTAGCCGACCGCAAACATCTAAGCGACGGCGAATTGACCGAGCTGTCCGACGCTTACAAATTTCTCCGCCGTACGGAACACGTCCTGCAAATGGAAAATGGCGTCCAAACGCACACCATACCTGAAGAATCCGAAAAACGACTCGTAGTCGCCCGTCGCGTTATGTATGCTCGGGGCGGGGATTTTGACGGCGATTTAGAAACTCACACCGATAACGTCAACCGCATTTTTTCACGTGTCTTCGGTGCCGAATCGGTTGTGACCGGTTCCGTTAAAATCGGTTCTGCTAATGCGGCTAAAAACACCTTCTCGGCCGGTTCTGACCCTATCAGGGCAGTCTCACCGCATTTTGCCGATATGATAGCATCACATCCCGATTTTCCCTCCGATCTTTGCGATGGCGGCGCCGAATTCACCGAACCCGACTACGAATCCGAAATGATGTCAGCCGCTCTCTTCGGAGTCTCCGCGTTTGAAAATGCGTCCCGGGAAAGCTTCTCAGCGGACAAAGAGCCGTCGAAAATCCCGAGTTCTGCCTTCGGCCAGTCTCTGTCCGCCATGCGACAGGCCTGGACCCGGCTGCAGCTTGGAATCGTCGTCGCCGATATATTCGATAAAATCACGATCCGCGAGGCAAAACGTTTACAGACAAAGCTTGCGGAAGCAAGTGTTGCGGCCGCACTCAGAGTTGTCAGCGGCGAACTGGCCCGACTTACGGGAGCGGCGGGCGGACATGACGTCAGTATACCGCTTGACCTTGCGGTACTCGCTCTTGGCAAACTCGGCAGCCGCGGCCTTGACTACGACAGCGATCTTGATCTGGTGATCGTTTATTTTGACCCAAAAGAGCCGATCGCGGGCCTGACGCCGTCAGAATTTTACAGCCGTGCCGTTGAACTTTTTAGCACGACGCTCTCGTCAATGACCCGGGACGGCAATCTTTACCGGGTTGATCTGCGGCTGCGTCCATTCGGGTCTAAGGGATTGAGTGCGATGTCGATCGATGCGTTCCTCGCTTATATGGCCGACACCGCAGCGATCTGGGAAATGCTGGCATTTGTAAAGCTGCGCGCCGTTGGCGGCGACTCGAGCCTCGGTTTTACGGTTGAGAATGAAACCCGCCGTCTCGTCCACCAACGCGCCGCCGCTCTTGACCCCGACAGCCTGCAGGAAGAGACAAAACGTGTCCGTCTCGCACTCCAGAACGAACGCGGAAAACCTCTCAGGAGCGGCGAGATAGACATAAAATACGGCTCGGGCGGAATGCTCGATATCTATTTTGCGGTGCGTTATCTGCAGCTCCGCGACAATGTCCCGGATGGTGCAAACGACAGTTCGACCCCATTCGTACTCGCTCGACTCTCCGAAAAATACGGCCACACTCTTTCGGGCGGCTCGACGCTGCCTGCTCTCAGGCCGCTCATCGACGGTTACGAATTTCTATCGACGCTCGACCACAACCTGCGCCTGACCATCGGGCGCACAACCCGCATCCCGCTCGCCAACGATGCCGCACTAAAAACGATTGCCACCCGGATGAAGCTTCCGTCAACTGCCGATCTGCTCGAAAGTTTGACTCTCCACCGCCTCCAGATTCGTTCTGCATTTGATGCTATCCTCTCCGAATAATCCTGTTTCGTATCCTCTATGAAAATTTGGAATTATCATTGGTTCAGGATCGCTTCGAAAACTCTTTTCCCAACTATTTCCCTTCAAAATTCATCTTTTGTTTCTCCTTCAAAAAGAACGCAAAATAGCCGTACATTGACCAAACGGCCGTAATGACGGCCAGCCAAAGGGCGGAGCGGCCGACGAGATAGCCGAAGACCTTCCAGTCGTTTGAGGACAGCGAAAACTTTGCGAGGTTTGCAAAGGCGGTTTGGACCTCGGGAACTTGCCAAAAAGCGGCCGGATAATCGAGGCCGAAATTTGAGACGGGCGGCGTTCCGTTAGCGGCGGCTACGAGCAGGGCGACGACGGCTATGCACTGTGACCACATTTTTAGTTTTCCCATGGATTGTGCCTGCATGATTATGCCTTCGCTGGCGGCTACGGAGCGTAGGCCGGTAATGATAAATTCGCGGGATATAATGACGACGACGGCCCACGACGGCGCGAGGTGTTTTTCGACCAGGACGATGAGCGCGGCCGAAATCAAAAGTTTATCGGCGATCGGATCGAGAAATTTGCCGAGTGTCGAGACCTGGCCGCGTCGGCGGGCAAGATGGCCGTCAACAATATCCGAGAGGGCCGCAATAATAAAAATGATGATCGCCAGAGCGTACCCGTTTATTCCAAACCATCTCTCCGCGAGCGGCGTCAGCAGCACGACGACCAATAACGGGACGATGATTATCCGGCCGAGTGTGATGTAGTTCGGTAGGTTCACTTTTGTTGTCTAAAGTTTATGTTTAATGGTTTGAAAGTTCAAGAAAAGGCGAAAGCGGACAACACCTGCCTCTTGAACACGGCCGTCCTTGTTCCGAAAAAAAAGGCGGGGTGACGGGCCCGCCTTTTGAAATTCCGATCCCTGGACCCGCTTACGGCAGGAATCCGAGTTGCGAGTAGGTACCCGGAAAATTTGTCAGATTTGGGAAAACCGCCGTCTGATCCGCGGGGGACAAGCCAAACCAGCGTGCCAATTGTGCGGCGTATTGATCGACGGATGTTGTCGGTATCCAACGGCCGCGGGCATTGGTGCCGGTCGTTGTATCGTCCGGCCCGCCGTTGACCAATGTTGGGAAATAATCGCCGGTTCCGTCCGGCCGCAGGCTTCCGTATATATTCCCGCCGGCAACCGACCCTCCCATGACAAACATATGGTTGCCCCAAGCGTGATCCGAACCAACGGACGCCCCTGTTCCCGCCGGATTCAGCGTACGGCCAAAATCGGAGAGCGTAAAGGTCGTGACGTCGTTTTGCACCCCTTGAGCGGTCAATTCGTCATAAAATGAACGCATCGCCTGGCTGAACTGTCCGTATAGATTATTTTGCCCTGTGATCTGATTGGTATGCGTGTCGAAACCGCCGATCTGCACATAAAATACCTGTCGATTTACGTTAAGATCGCCGCGTTTTTTTATCAGGCGCGCTACCTGTCTGAGCTGACGGCCTATGCCGGTATTTGTCGGGAAAGGAACCGTCGTCTCCTGCGAAGTCTGGAGAGCGTTATTGGCCTGCAAAGCAAGGTCCGTAATGTGACTTGCGGCAGCAACGTAATTAGAAGACAAATCCTGGCTGCGCAAGGCGTTAAACGCATTCAGCCTGGCAGTCGTCGCGGCCGATACAGGTGTAAATCCCACGGGATTCAAAACGTTGGCGAGCGGTGTATTTGAATCCGCGATCGCCAGGGGCAGCGTCGTCTGGCCGGCGGTGAACAGCTGCGATCCAGCGATCGAGGTGATCATCGGCACCAGACCATTCGGATTCTGCCCGGTCGTCATCCTATCCGAAATGCGTCCGCCCCAACCGGTAAACCCCTGTGTATTTGAGATGCTGGTCTGGGCCTGCGTAACCTGATCGGAGTGTGAAAATAGTTGATACGGCTTTTGAAAGGCCGAATTCTGATATTGAGCTTTGGTGAGCGTCCGCACCAGGTTGCCTACGTTGGCGACAATCGCTAATTTGCCCTGCCCATAAAGCTCGTGTATGCCGCTGTTTATAGCACCCGCTACGGACGGGCCGAGATTTGGATGCATTCCGTAACTCAAATTGTTAATGCGGGGTACAGAGATCGGGAGCAGCGTGTTCTGATCTATCGCCAAGCCCTGAGTGCCGCGGGCCGCGTTGTATGCGGCGTAGTTGCTGACGGCCGCATTATTATGATTCGGGATGATCATATTGTTGCCGTCGTTTCCCCCGGCCCAGAATACCAGTACAAGAGCCCTGTAATTTTCACCACCTGCAGGCTGGTTGTCAATAACCTTTTGAGCCATCGCGCTGATCGAGCCGAGGTGGTGCATCTGAGTCGCCAGCGAAACCATGCCTAACGCACAGCCGCCCGTCTTTTTTAAAAAATCGCGTCTTGTTTCATTCATAGTTTTCACCTCTGTATCTGATATTGCGACGAGGTCGCTATTAAATAAACCGCCTGCCTGGCCCGCCCGAGCGAATCGCCGGCAGAAACGTTTATCACCGCCGTTCTTATGGTATCTTTCATTTGGGCGGGCATCGAGCTGTGCATCATTCGCCGATCAAGTTCGTCAAGCAGTCGGCCGCCGGTCGGATCGCCCGCCGATAAAGTCTGCAGATAGCTAAAATCAAGCGATGTGCCGTCCGGTGAATTGGAGCTAACCGTTATCGGGATCGCCGTAAAAATAAATCTATTCACAAAATTCGTCCGTTGAATCGCCGTTCCGGTCGTGAGAATCGCAAACTCCGGCCCGAGCAGGGCCGTTCCGGGAATTGCATAATCCGGCGGGTAAAAATTGAAAACGGTTGGTGATAAGAAAGGTATCTGTGCCATTCCTTGAAATTCGCCGCGGGCGTAAACGTATCCGTCGCTGAGGCCTGTCCCGTTAGCCGACCGGACGCCGAACGTCCTGAAGATGTTTGTGGCAAACATAACCGGTTCGCGCAATTTGCCGTAATTGGGATCGGTTTTAACATCGCCTCTCGCTTCGGGGTCGAGCAATATCGCCCGCACGACCGCTTTCATATCACCGCGAACACCGGCCCCGTTATTGTTAAAACTGGCTGCGACACGCCCGACATACGCCGGCGTCGGGTCGCTCGTGACCAGATGCTGAATCAGAATCTTACTGACAAACGGCCCGACATTCGGGTGGTTAAATATATTGTCCAGAGCCTGGTCCATTGAGTTTGCCGCGTAGGTTGTAATTGCGGCCCCGCCGCATCCGCTGCAGGCGGGTATATTTGTATTGTTTGGCGGAAAGCTCGGATTTGCCGGCCAGGTTAATAATGTTTTGGCGGTAATGTCATGATTATTGACATTAGATATCCTCAACGGGTCTATGTAGTTCACGGTTCCTGATGCAACACTCGGACACGCGGCTACCGAGTTACAGAAAGTCCAGCCGGTCAACACTTTTGTAAGGTCATTTACTCCGTCTTGATCGTATGTCGGGATGGGGCTGCCGCTGCTGTCCGTCTGCAATGTCCCATCCTGATTGAGCATAAACAGACCGATCGTAAATAGCTGCATTAGCTCGCGGGCGTAATTTTCGTTCGGGTTGTTTCGCGTACTGTTGGCCATATCGAGATAGCCGCCCATCGTCGGGTTGAGCGTCATCTGTTTCATCAGGTCGCGATAGTTGCCAAACGTATTGTTAGCCAGAACCTTCTGATATTCGATCATGTGTCGGCCTTGCTGCACATCATTGCCCGACGTCACCCATATCTGAGCAAGTGCCCATGCAACGCGATGCCGCAGTTGATTGTCGGCGTAAAATGCCTCACGAAAGAACCATGTTTGCGGTTGGTACATCGTGTAATGGTCTCGAATGCACACCTGATAAGCCGGATTGGAGGTTGGCAGAAACGCTCCGCATCCGGCCGCGACATTTTGTGCATCATTGGATCTGAGAGGAAAGTTGGGGTACGGGTTTGAAACCGACGGATACTGCATCTCAAATTGCTCGTTGATCCACGCCCTGATACCGTTACGCCGAATCCGGTTATCGAGGTCGGAATTTGGGCCAAAAGTTGCCTGTTCGAGAAATCTCTGGCGGTCGGCAGACCAACGGTATCCGACATAGTTTGGCGAATCGATCTTGCCGGGTTCCGTCTGGCCTATTGCTCCGAACGGGGTCGGTTTTGAGTCCGGAGCGTCCTTGATATCTCCGCCGATTTTACCGATACCGAGTCGGACGCTGTTGCTTCCCATTCCGCGCCAGGTAAGATAGATCAGCACATCACCGTCGGCTTTTGGAGTATCCCAAAAGCGAATCGAATCTGTCAGCACGACCGTCACGCGATAAATGCCCTCGGAATTTGCAATCGGTTCGATACCGACCACCGGAAAACGGAATTTATGTCCCGCCTTGTCCGCGGCATAAATGCGAAACGCCTCGGGACCCTCACCATCCATCAGGCTCATATTTGTGACGAACAGTTCGACCTTGCTGTTAAGATTAAAGGCCTGCGGAGTTATTGTTGAAAGATCGGACCTACCGCGTCCGCCGGCGGGCTGAGCAAGTGCCCGCGTTGATTCTTTCTCGCTTAACAAGACCGGTATCGGTGAATTCGGGTTGGGATCGTTCTGTGCCGATACCCCAAAAGCGATGCACGAAATTATCGCCAGCGCAGTCAGGTTTCGCACGAACCATGGCGTCGTTCTGCTTTCCATTCCATTCCTCCTAAAAACTTTATAAACTATCTGAGATGTGCCGCCGAGTGCGTGAACCGCACTCGTTAAAGAATGTTTTACACTCTAAATTTACAACAATTCCAAGATAAAAACAAGCACTAATTTTTGTCTGAAAATATCGTACAATATTCTTCCGGAAAGTAAGACGCGGAAGGTGTTTAAATAGGCGAAAAAATGTAATAAAAATGTAAATTTTGTCGGATGAAAGAATATGTCCGGCAGGAACGCACGCATTTTGTTCACAAACGCGATTCAGTATAATGCAAAATCTGGTATTTATAGACATTCCAAAAAGATTTAGCTTTAAATCAACGGTTTACAGCCATGGCTGGTGCGAGCTCGCACCGTTCGAACTCGATATACAAAACTGGCGTTTGAGTTATGTATTTCGGGATAAAAACGGCCATGCGATTCCGGCTGTAATTTCGGAAGTAAACGGGAAACTAAAGATCGAGGCCGAGGGATCAGAAATTGACGCGATTCAGATCATCAACGAAACGCGGCATCTGTTGCGGCTCGACGACGATCTAAACGGATTTTACGATTCAATAATCGGCCATGAAAGATTAAATTGGGTTGGAAAATTGCGGGCGGGCAGAATGCTTCGCTCGGCAACGGTTTTTGAGGATATTGTAAAAACTATTTGCACGACAAACTGTTCGTGGGCATTGACGAAGAATATGACAACAAACCTGGTCGAAAAGCTTGGGACCGCACCATCCTCAAACACACAAAATCATGCTAAAAGAGCCTTTCCGACTGCCGAAGCGATGGCCGCCGTCACCGCCGATTTTTACCGCACGGAGATCAGAGCCGGATATCGTTCGCCATATTTTGTCGAGCTTGCCGAAACAGTCGCCTCAGGCCGTCTCGATCCGCAAAAGTGGCTGAAGTCAGGCCTCTCGACAACAGAACTAAAAAGGGAAATAAAGAAGATAAAAGGCGTCGGCGACTACGCCGCCGAAAATCTCCTAAAGCTGCTCGGCCGCTATGACGGCCTCGCCTTAGATTCGTGGCTGAGGTCGCAGTTCTATAAAAACCACAACAAAGAAAAACCGTGCACCGACAAAAAAATCGAACGCCACTACAAAAAATTTGGCGAGTGGCGCGGGCTGGTCATGTGGTGCGATATGACCGAAAAGTGGATAAGTGATGCAGATACACCTTTTTGAACCGGGATTCTGCGTTAGCGTTGTGATCGGCGTACGTGCCGAAGAAACATATGGTTTTTGAGAAAATGGCGATTTGATAAGTCCCTGCAAATCAATCACTTACAAAAGTGTTTCTTGAGAGAAAAATCAACCTCATTTATGAGGCTTTCCGCGAAGCGGCACGTAGCCACGTAGCTTTAGGGGTGGGTTAGAATGGAAGACGCCCACAGCCCGTTTAACGCTTCCGATTTTCGCGGCTTTAGCCATAAAAGTTTAAGGACGTTAAAACGCCCTGTTAGACAACCGAATAAGCGAACCAAGCCCAAAAGGGTCTTGTCTATGCTCAGAAAAGACGGCTAAAGCCGCCTCGATACAAAAATAAATACACTGTTTTCATCGTTAACCTTGTTCAGATTGTTCGTTTGCCTTTAATGCGTAATTTCGGTTGAACAAATTCTGCATTCGCGTTGTGATCCGCATTTTCCGTAGAGCGAGTCGAAGACGCCCAAAGTCGGAAGCTGTCACACAGATGACCCGAATCTTGCATCCGGCTATATAAAATGTTAAAAATTTATGTGCAAAAGCTTTTTGTCCCCTCAAGAGCTCATCCGTGCCAAACGTTATGAATGACGAGGTTCGACCCGGAACCCAAGCGGTCGATGACATTCACATCACGAATGTGCCGCAGTCGTTCCGCGCCTTTGCGGACGAGGTACACAAGCGCACACAGAAGCCCAAATCAACACCAGCCACAATTCCGCAAAAGCTCTTGCCGGCCGAATTTAATATGGCGATGGCACATTTTTATCGCGGCGAGGTACAGCGGTCAAATGTGTGGCGCAGCCGGCTCGATGCGACGACAAACTGGGCCGTGATCACCGCCGGCGCGACGCTTTCGTTTGTTTTTAGCTCGCCCGATAATCCGCATTTTGCCATACCGATCAATACTCTGCTGGTGTCGATATTTTTGTTTATGGAGGCGAGACGGTATCGTTATTATGAGGTTTGGGCCAATCGCGTGCGGGTTTTGGAAACGGGTTATTTTGCCCCGATGCTCTCTCACCGCACGATACCACCGGATCAGGAATGGGCCGAGCATATCGCGGCCGATCTGATTTCGCCGCATTTTACGATCAGCGAATGGGAAGCCGTCGGACGGCGTTTGCGGTCAAATTATTTGTGGATATTCGTTCTTCTGACGCTTTCATGGGCATTGAAGGTTTATATTCATCCGTCGCCGATTCCGACGACCTCTGAGGCGGACAAGAAAATATTTTGGGAATTATTTTTTCAAAGGGCGACGGTCGGGCTTGCTCCGGGGTGGCTGGTGGTCACGGCGGGTGCGATATTTAATTTGCTTATTCTTTTTGTTGCGTTTAGCACGCTTCGGTTAAAAGACGCCTCGAGCGAGGTTTTGCCGCTCGAAAGTTTTGAATGGCATCCGCTCAAACAGGTCTCCGATTGGGCCGGAAGCAGCCTTAAAAGGCGAAATACAATACGCCGTTCAAAAAAAGCACGCCAGCGGGTGCGTTCGATACATAAGACGGAGAGTTAAAATAAAGTAAAAGGAAGGAAATTATAATATGCCGTTTGAAATGGAAGATCGTGGACAGGCGCTCGAAAACGAATATTTTTACCGTAGGGAACAAGAGCTGATCGCCAAAATGCGGGCAAAGATCGAGGGTGACGACTCGGTAAACCTCGAAATAAAATGTCCGAAATGCGACGGTACTTTGATCGAAACCGATTTTGAAAAGATCAAGATCGATGTTTGTGACAAATGCTCCGGCGTTTGGCTGGACGCCGGAGAACTGACGCAGATCGCTGATAAGGACGAAGAGAGCGGTTGGTTTGGGAAACTGTTTAGATAACAAACTGTGAGGTCAATATGAGTAAACCTGAACGAATGCGTCGGAAATATTGGTTATATCTTTTTGCCTTTGCCCTTTTGGCGGTGAATATTGACGCTCAACGTCAGCCGTCGTTGCAATTGAAGAATGAGGGCGGTTCCGCCGAGGTTGTCACGCTTAAGCTGGAAAGTAAGTTGATGGGCCGCGAAATGCCTTATCGCATCGTAATGCCGAGAGATTATAAGGCGGCGCCCGAGAGTCGGTTTGCGGTGATATATCTGCTTCACGGCCTTACCGGACATTACAATAACTGGACCGACAAGACCGCGCTCGCGCAATACGCATTAAGGCATAAATTTATCATCGTTACTCCTGAGGGCGACAACGGCTGGTACACTGACGGTCTTTCCGTACCAAACGCTAAATACGAGAGCTACATCGTTAGAGAGTTAATACCAGAGATAGACAAAAGATTTCGGACGCACGCCGACCGAACGCACCGAATGATCGCCGGGCTTTCAATGGGCGGATACGGCGGGATAAAATTTGGAATAAAATATCCTGAACTGTTTTCCGTGGCCGGATCGTTTAGCGGGGCACTCGGAGCGGCTGCATATACGGAGAAGATTCCGGGTGAGGCCGGCAGAAGCATTGCTGCGATCTTTGGCCCCGAGGATTCTGCGATTCGCAAGTCAAACGATATATTCGGATTGATCCGCGAAATGTCTCCGGCAAAGATCAAAGAGCTGCCATTTATCTACCAATCCTGTGGGACCGAGGACTTTCTGATCGGCAGCAATCGCGATTTTCTTGCTTTATTGAACGAAAAAAGGGTTTCTCACGAGTATCGTGAGCATCCGGGCGGCCATACCTGGTCGTTTTGGGATGATCAGATACGCGAATTTCTGGATGTCGCCGGACGGAGCCTGAAGAAGTAAAATATCTTTGGAAAGATACGCACTATGCTCAATTTTGCTATTGAAACTGCCCGCGAAGCCGGGCAGATTCTTCTCGAAAAATTTGACCGGGGAATAAAAGTTTTTAAAAAAGGCGATATCGATCTCGTCACCGAGGCCGATCTGGCCAGCGAAGCTCTCATAATCGAGCGGATCAAATCGTATTATCCAAAACATTCGATCCTCGCGGAGGAATCCGGAAACGCCGTGATTATCGGTGGCGAAAATAAATGGAAATGGATCATAGATCCGCTCGACGGGACGACAAATTATGCTCACGGGTATCCGTGTTTTTGCGTGACTATTGCTCTCGAAAATGACGGCGAGATCGTCGTCGGCGTGACATTTGACCCGACGCGAAACGAGTTGTTTGCGGCCGAACGCGGCCGCGGCGCCAGCCTTAATAATAAACCGATCCGCGTTTCAGAAACCGAAGGCCTCAACGATGCATTGATCGTTACCGGCTTTCCGTACAATTTTAAAAAGCGCGAAGATTTTGCACGGCATTTGACGCGGTTTTTGCTGGAAACCAGAGGCGTCCGCCGCGACGGTTCGGCTGCAATCGACTTGGCTTATGTCGCTTGCGGCCGGTTTGACGGAATGTGGGAAGAGGGATTGAACCCGTGGGATATGGCCGCCGGCGTCTTGCTTGTAGAGGAAGCGGGCGGGCGGATAAGTGGTTATGACGACCCAGACTTTAGCGTTTATTCATCGCAAATGGTCGCCGATAACGGCCTGATACATTCGCAGATGCTAAACATCCTGCGTTAAACAAACCGGCGTTCGTACCGTGAATCCGATCTACCGTCTGTTAGGTCAAATGCCATGCTTGTTTGCACTCCGGCTTATGCCGCGTCTGTCACCTGTGCTAATCTTATCTTTTTACCGGCAAGTATTTGGTCCCGGCCGAACGGCTTCGTAGCGACTAATGATCACCGAATTATGTCCTGGTTTCGCAGAGATAAACCCAATATTGACGGCCAAGAGGACGACGAAGAGCAAAACGTCAGGACCGAGGGCATTTTCGTCAAATGTCCGGAGTGTGACAATGCTCTCTATAAGCGCGAACTGACGGATGCTCGCGAAGTCTGTAGGCACTGCGGTTACCATTTTCGGTATTCCGCCGTGGATCGGCTAAAGGATTTATTTGATGACGGCCGCTACGAGAAACTTGACGAAGAGGTAACGTCGGGCGACCCGCTCGAATTTACTGATTCCAAAAAATATATCGATAGGATCGAACAGGCCAAGACAGTTTCCGGCCTGCCGGAAGCGATCGTTTCAGGCACGGGCTTGGCCGGCGGACATTTGGCGTTTGCCGGTGCGATGGATATGTCATTCATTGGCGGCTCGATGGGTTCGGCTGTCGGCGAAAAGATCACTCGGCTGATCGAACGAGCCGTCGAGAAACGCGGCGCCGTTATTATTTTCTCGGCGTCGGGTGGCGCCCGTATGCAGGAAGGCACGCTGAGCCTCATGCAGATGGGCAAAATATCTGCCGCCCTGTCGCGGCTTCACGATGCTCGTCTTCCGTTCATCTCCGTACTGACCGACCCCACAACCGGCGGCGTCACAGCCAGTTTTGCAATGCTTGGCGACGTTATAATCGCTGAGCCAAAAGCACTTATCGGCTTTGCCGGCCCGCGTGTCATCGAACAGACCATCCGCCAAAAATTGCCAAAGGGCTTTCAACGCAGCGAATTTCTGTTAGAACACGGCATGATCGATATGGTCGTCGATCGGCGTGAAATGAAAGATACAATCACACGTGTTTTGGATTTTATGATGAATGCGGCGATAGTTTAGAGTCTGTATTGGCGAATATTTAGTTTGATTTTCATGCTTTTGGCGTATAATGGTAACTGTTATGAGTACTCTAACGTTAAATCTTCCCGATTTGGCGGAAACGGAGAAATCGGATGTTCTGCGGATGATCGCCGCCAAACTTTACGAGCGTGGGACGCTGTCGCTCGGTCAATCTGCTGAACTCGCAGGTATGGCCAAATGGGAATTTGCCAGAATCCTTAGGGATTACGGTGTCTCGTACTTCAATTATTTACCAGGTGAACTTGCACAAGATGTAAAAAATGCATAGTGCGGTAATCTCAGATGCAAGCTGTCTTATTGTCCTCTACGAAATTCACGCTCTCGATTTGCTTAAAAAAACATACGGTGACGTAACAACCCCGCCCGAAATCGCGGCGGAGGTAAGATTTCAGCTTCAGGGTTGGATGATTATACGAAGTCCGGGCAAACCAGCGCAAGGGATGCCAAGGTCCATCGACATGGGTGAGGCAAGCGCGATCTCGCTTGCCCTCGAGATTCCTGATTCAATCTTGATCTTGGACGAACGCACAGCCAGAAATTATGCCAGGACACTTGGGTTGACTGTGACAGGCACACTTGGCGTAGTTGCCAAGGCAAAACTCGAGGGAGTGATCCCAAGCATAAAGCCGTTTATTGAGGCGATTAGAAAGACCGATTTTAGATTTTCTGCGGTCGTCGAAGCCGACGTTTACATATTGGCGGACGAGGATGCCAAGTGAATTTCAGCGATGCTGAAAACTATTTATTTTCTCTGGGCAACGAGGTTGCAGCGATGAAACTTGGCCTCAAGAATATCCGCAAATTAATGGCCTCTCTCGGCAATCCGCAAAATAATTATTTAAAAGTCCAGGTTGCAGGCACAAACGGCAAAGGGTCGGTGTGCGCATTTCTCGATGCGATCTGTTTGTCGGCTGGCATTAAAACCGGGCTTTTCACTTCGCCGCATCTGATTTCGATCAGGGAAAGGGTGAGAATAAACGGCAGCGACATTGGCAAAAATGATTTTGCGAGGTTTGCGACGGTCGTAAGGGAATCATCGGAAAGATTAGTTGCGGGCGGTGAATTGGAATCCGCCCCGACGTATTTTGAACAGGTGACGGCGATCGCTTTGTTGGCATTTGGCGAAGCAAAAGCCGAACTCGCAATTCTCGAAACCGGTCTTGGCGGGCGTCTTGATGCGACGACGGCGGCGAATGCGGAGATTGCCGCGATCACGCGGATCGATATCGATCATCAGGAATATCTGGGCGAAACGCTCCGCGAGATCGCGGCGGAAAAAGCGGCTATCATTCACGGTGGTTCGCGGGTCGTAATCGGTCACCAACAGCCGGAAGCGATGCAGGTGATACGATCAAAATGTGCGGAGTTTGGCGTTAAAGCTATTTTCGCCGGCGAACCGGATATTGCCGAGAGCCGAAATACGGCCGTTACCGTGAGTAACCGCTTCGAATCTGACGTGGAAGACACACACAACATAACGGCCGTGTTTCCGTCTTTGAAAGACGTATCACTCGGCCTTAAAGGCCGTCACCAGATCGAGAATGCGCTTATCGCGGTTCATCTCGCCAAATTGCTGCAAGAGAATCTTCCGATCACGAGCGAGAATATTGTTGAAGGTTTGCAAAACGCCCGCCATCCCGGGCGGCTCGAATTTGACGGTAAATATCTATTCGATGGAGCACACAACGCAGCCGGAATAAACGCGCTCCGCAAATTTCTTGACGAGAATGTGCTGCAGCCGATGATCTTTATCTTCGGTGCGACAAAAGAAAAAAATGTAAGAGACATGGCGGCAAGCCTGTTTCGATCTGACAGCCGGGTGATCGTTACACAACCTGCAAATACGCGGGCAATGACCGCACGGGCAATCGAGGCTGCCATCGCACGTACGCCGGATCAGAAAATTTTTGCAACCACAACCGTCGAAAGCGCTCTGGCAAAAGCGGACGATATCTGGGTTGACGGCGACCTGATCGTTGTAACCGGCTCTCTTTATTTAGTCGGAGAGGCGAAGAAAATATTGAAAGATAAATCTCAAATTTGAGATTTGAAATTTGAGATTTCAAATTTAAGATAGACGTATGCACAAATTAGTTTTAATACGTCACGGCGAGAGCCAATGGAACAAGGAAAACCGGTTTACCGGGTGGAAAGATGTTGATCTTTCGGAAAAAGGAATAGAGGAAGCGCGGGCGGCCGGCGAACTGCTAAAAGCCGAGGGTTTTACGTTTGACGAGGCTTACACATCAGTTCTCAAACGGTCGATACGCACACTTTGGATCATTCTCGACGAGATGGATTTGATGTGGATTCCCGTGACAAAATCCTGGATGCTGAATGAGCGTCATTATGGCGCCCTTCAGGGTCTAAATAAGGCCGAGACGGCTGCACAATATGGCGATGAGCAGGTTTTAACGTGGCGCCGCAGCTACGACATTGCACCCGGCATTTTGGGAAAGTCGGATGAGAGATATCTCGGCGGCGACCCCAGATATTGCACTATCGAAGAGGGTAAATTTCCCGAAACAGAATGTCTCAAAGATACGGTCGCCCGCGTCGTGCCGTTTTGGCAAAGCGATATAGTGCCAAAGTTAAAAGCTGATAAACGCCTCATCATCGCCGCACACGGCAACAGCCTTAGAGCGCTGGTAAAACATCTTGACAATATCGCGGATGGGGAGATCGTTAATCTGAATATCCCGACCGGCATTCCGCTCGTTTACGAATTGGATCCGCAGTTAAAGCCTATGAAAAGTTATTATCTCGGCGATGCGGAAGCGGTTAAAACGGCACAGGACGCAGTCGCGAGCCAGGGGAAATCGACGTAATTGCAAATCTGCTGAGCGGGAATGACATTCCCGTATGATGCTGAATCCGGAATTATCGTAAATTTCTCGATAGTGACGGCAACCCACCCGCTGCTGCAGTTTGTTCTGACTTTATGTGGCAAAAAGCCGTCTTTATAATCTTAATCGTCTTTTGCCTATCTCCGTACGGCTCGGCTCCGTTGGCACTCGCGTTTGGGCTCATTCTCGCTTTCACCATAGGCTCGCCTTTTCCGTCATTGAGCGGAAAACCGGCTAAATATCTTCTCCAAATATCAGTCGTGCTGCTTGGTTTTGGGATGGATCTAAAAGCCTTGTATGAGGCCGGAAAGGACGGTATTTTGTTTACGGTTGCGACGATATTCGGAACATTGGCGCTCGGATATTTTGTCGGGAAAGCTCTCAAAGTCAGAGATAAAACATCTACGCTGATCGCGTCTGGAACGGCGATCTGCGGCGGAAGCGCCATCGCCGCGGTAGCTCCTGCAATAAAAGCCGAGTCCGACGAAATCTCGGTCTCACTCGGCACGGTTTTTGTGTTAAATTCGGTGGCCTTATTCATTTTTCCGTTTATCGGCCACGCCCTAAACCTCACGCAAAACCAGTTTGGTGTTTGGGCGGCCGTTGCAATACACGATACAAGTTCGGTCGTAGGTGCGGCGGGAATTTACGGCACGGAGTCGCTCGCCGTCGCAACGGCTGTAAAACTAGCGCGGGCGCTTTGGATCGCTCCGGTGGCTTTGCTTTTTGCCTTTATCTATCGCAGCAGATCAAACGAAGCCCGCGCAAAGATCGCTATTCCGTGGTTTATATTCTTGTTTTTGCTTGCCGTCATCGTCCGTAGCTATGCGGTTTCGCTGGTTTTCCCGAGCGTTTTCGACGCACTCGTAAATCTCGCAAAAGCAGGCATGATCGTAACGCTTTTTTTGATCGGTGCAGGGCTTTCGCGTGAAACCTTGAAACAGGTCGGGCCTAAGCCTTTGATTCAGGGTGTGGTTTTGTGGGTGGTAATATCGGTCGTCTCGCTCTGGGCGGTTCTCAATCTGTTATAATCTCAAAGAAGCATTAAAGAGCGTTGCGAACCCGGGATAACCGCGTTATGGATTCCAAAAATAACGATACCACCGTCAAAGAAAAATCTGAGACACGCGGCGTCGTCAATCCGACGCTTGTCCGCTGGATAGCGTTTGTGGTCATTGCGGTGTCGCTGGTCGTCTGTACAGTTCTCTGCATCCTGGCGATATGGCAATTTACCGAGTCGGATGCTGTCTGGCGTGCGATCGCGACATTTATCGTGGTAAGTATCGCGACTGCTATTTTTACCTTTGTAAATGAAAAACTCGGCTAAACCGAGTGCCGGCATCAAAAGCGTTTACGCCGATTAGGTTGACGCTGCTGCGGCTTTTGTTTCCGTATAAGGGTGCGGGAGCAGCGCGTTTATCTCACGAATGATCTGGTCGGTCGAATTTAGCGGTGTCATACCGGCTGTTGCGGCTTTCATTCGGGAATATTGGCCGTTATCGAGAAGTAGATTTTGGATGGTCGGCACAATATCGATCGGCCGCCGGAGCAATATGCCGGCACCCTGCCTTTGAATTAAGTGTACCGTTCCGGCTTCCTGCGGCATTGGTGCCGTCGTCGCGTCCGCAATGATCGGCAGACGACAGGCCAGGGCCTCAAAAGTAGTAAGGCCGCCGAGTTTTGAGACCATCACATTGGCGGACTGCATCAGTTTTTCGATCTCA
Source organism: Pyrinomonadaceae bacterium (assembly GCA_041747575.1). GTDB lineage: Bacteria > Acidobacteriota > Blastocatellia > Pyrinomonadales > Pyrinomonadaceae > OLB17. The sequence continues at coordinate 14,155 of JBGTEX010000048.1, read as the reverse complement.
TCGGAATAGCCGATGACCTTAACCGGGAATTTTGCGGTTTGCGCCAGTTTCTCCGCCTCAACGCGGAGATCTTCGTTTCGTCCGGCCAGGAATATGGCCTGTACGTCAAGTTCGCCGCGTACCAACTCTCTGAAAATCTGCGGTATATTGCCGCCGCCCATCCAGCCGGCGTTTACAAAAACGGTAAATTTATCAGGATCGAGGCCAAAAATGCGGCGGGCGCTTTGCGCGTCCCGTTCATTAACCTCGTGAAATTTCGGGTTGACCGGCATGCCGGAGATCTTGATTTTTTCGGGTGAAACGCCGTAATCGATAAGCTGCTTACGGGCGTCGCTATTTGCCACCAAATAAAGTGAAACGTCATCACACGCCCAGCCTTTCCAAAACCCGTAACACGGATCAGTAACAACCGTTACAAGCGGCACCTGTTCTGACAGATTAAGTTCTTTCAGGATGCGGGCGAGGATATGTTGGGTCAGCGGATGAACGCTCACAACGATATGCGGGCACCATTTTTCAAATTGATCGCGGACATAACCGATACAACGCTTTAGAAAAAACTCTCTAGTCTCAGGCCGTATTTTGTTGATGGCCCAGTAGAGATATTTCATCCAATGCTGCTTGTTTTGCAGCGTCCAATTGTAGAGATTTACGAGTTTGTCGGTTATATTGTGCGATTCCTCAACCGCTTTGATAATGCGGGCGACGGACGAATCGCCTTTCCAAAATTTGTCCAAACCATCCGAAATAGACTGCGCGGCCGAGCGATGCCCGCCGCCGGTGTCGGATGAAATGATGAGAATTTTGGGGGTGTTTGGCTGCACAGTTTATTTTTTAAGACGTAAGAGGAGTTGTTCAAGCTCCAAAAAATTTTCCTCATCGTCGAAAATTGACCGGATGGAAATACGAAATCCCGATATCGCTTTGCTCTCGATATATCCGCTTCTCGCTTTCAGAATGAGATCGTACTCCCCGCCGATTAATACGTATTGTTCTACAACCTCATGCTCCGGGTCAATGATCCAATATTCGCTCACGCCGTGAGCTGCATAATCCTGGAATTTTGTCTCGCGGTCATTCCGCCTAGTACTATCCGACAGAATTTCTGTCACGAAATCCGGGGCAGGAAATTGCATTTGACGAGGTTTGAAGTGTGCGGCCTTGTCTTTATTAAAAAAGCAAAGATCAGGCTCGTAATCGTTTCGAGACAATGAAACAAGGATTTTTTCAACTCCGAGACTTCCCAGCTGCTTTTTGAAAATATAGGGTTGAAGGACCGCGACAAGCCTGACGGTTACATTATTGTGTTCAATTTTCACAGGCGACTGAAAGCATACCTCGCCATTGATAAACTCCATCTTCTTGTTTTCATCAATAACCTTGTAAAAATTCTTTCTTTTTTGTCGCTCTGCTTTTAAAGCGGCATCCAGTTCGCGGGCAAAAAGCACGACGTCCGGCATCTCCATAGTTTGTTCAACCGTAATGTTCATTATCAGGCCTTGAGCGCAATCTCTTTTCCCGCTAGAAACCCGGAGGTTTTTGCAGCCTTTTTCATCTGGCTTTCGAGTTTTTTGATCTTGATCAAATGTCCGGGGTTAAACGGCAAAGACGGATAAAAGCAATTTGATTCGTGCGTGCAAAAACATCCGGCGCCGGCCACCTTGCGGCGTTCTTTCATCAGATCGGTCTTCCATGCCGACTGAAAATCCCAATCGTAATCGCGAAGATTTAAAACGTCCGGCTTATTTTCACACGAAGAAAGTACGCCGTTGTCATAAATCACGGCACCGGCGCTTCCCGCATAGCATTTGAGCTGAGCTTTGTTTTCCTCTTTTGTTTTGGCGATCACGTCGTGCATATAGATATCGACAGCCGCTTTGAAAAAGCCGCCGTCGCCGCCGTAGTTATTTTTTAGCGCCGCGCTCTTTGTATCGTCGAGTATCATCTGCGATAACTGCTGATAGCGTCTGTGGTCAAATTCTAATTCGACCGGGTCCGCCGACGGAGGCCTGATGTAGTTAATATTTACCTTATCGGGCTTCAGGTCATATTTCAGAAAATCATACCAGTCGAATATCGTGTCTTCATTCGAATGCATAACGCACGTACAGGTCTGAATATCGAGTCTCGGATATTGCTCGCGTTTCATCTGCTGTAAGGTCCGTGCCGTGTGAATCGCCTTGTCCCAGCTTCCCTCTTTGCGGCGTATCTTTTCGTGCGCGTCCTTCATTCCGTCAATTCCGAGAGCGACGCTGACATTCAGATTGGGACATTCGTCCATAATTCGGGCAACATCGGGGAAAATGCGGGGATGTATCTGGCCATTTGACATTAGATAAACTGAGTCAAGCTTATTGTTTTCGTAAAAAGCTCTTACGATCTCAGGCAAATCCTTACGCGTAAACGGTTCGCCGCCTGCGAGCACTAAAACGCCGAGATTACCGCCAAGCGTTTCCGAGATTTTTGCTATCTCATGCGTCTTCATCTGCAATTTCTTTCGTGGCCGGTCGTCAAGTTCTTCGGTAAAGAAGCAGTGTGTACAACGCATGTCACAAACGCTCGTCACTAAAATGTTTAAAAACACAGGCGAGATCGGTCTGCCGATCAATATACTCGCATATCGTTTGAAAATCTCTTTTGTCGCAAAATCCATAAAATCACCTCGGCCCGAATTGTCGGCCTACATTTAGATGCAGCGGCGCATCTCCACGTTACAATTTACTTCATTTGCAAGTTTTTAGGAAATTCCATCCACTCTCCGGACAGCCGGCACGGGTCAGAACCGGGGGGCGGTTTCGCGGAGCTTTTCTGCGTCCGCAAGATCCTGCAGACGCGCGACCGTTTCTTTATTTCGGATCAGGTCATCACGTCCTATGAAAACAACAACCAGGTCGCCAAGCAAGCCTTCCACACGCTGCGTCTGCATCAACCACCTTTAAATCAAAGAGAACGTCTATACGGTTTGGCGGTAAGCCCGTCGTATAGAAAAATCACTTATCCGCAAAATCTTTCGGCTCTAGGCCAAATAGCGGGGCGCCGTATTCGGCCAGCGACGCATAAACCTTCGAAGCATTTCCAGTGTCAGGTGAAACCCAAACGTCCAGGTCTTTTGTAAACCGCGGTTCTGTATGTTTGATAACCGCATAGCCGCCAACTATAAGGTACTTAACGCCCTTTTCGTTGAAAACTTGCAACAGATCTCTGAAGTCTGGATTCACGCAGGTCAACTCCTTTTATCGCATACGCTTCGATCACCATCTGCCATGCGGCCTCAAATTTCTTTTCATCCGTTTGCGATTTCCAGTATTCGACATCCGGGTAACGGTCGGCATCCTCGCGTCGTCCATACCACACCTTCATGTTGCGAAGCTTTTTCATAATTAGATTTTACCACGGCCCGAATCAGTTCGTGATTTTCCGCAAACGTTGCAATCACTCCAGTTCAGGGTCATCTTCTGGTTTGGTAGGTAAGCAACATAACTCCTGATGCGTGCGGCTTTGCCCCATTTCTCATAACTTACACGGACGTAGAAGATAATGTCTTGGTCCGCGAGAATTTCATTCAGAATGTCGGTAAAATCGACGCTCTCATTACGAACAAGCCAATCGATCTCTCGATTCGGGCCTTCGATATATCCGTCGAGGGTTACAGCTAAGTTTAAAATTCTTTTTCATTGATTACATCTAAGTCGCTGCTTATTCAAATTGCTTTTCAATCTCTTTGCCTTCTCGTCGGGCCTCGGCCCAGGTCATCGGAAAAAAATGAATGTCGCCGCTTTTTTTAGCATTTGTAATTCTTGTTAGGGCCGTGCGAATAATCTTTTTCTGCAATTCGGTGTGAAACGGTACGCCAAAAAGATGTCCCATCATAAAGGGCAGAAACATTGCCCTCGGCGGTTTTATTAGTTGCGTTACGTCCAATGAAACGCTGAGCGAAACGGTCGGGAGGCCTCTTTTCTCAATGGCGCGCTGCACGAGCGCGATGCTCTGATGGCAGATCGGTCAGGCAGGTGCGAGCAGGACGACGTCCGGCTTTTCAGCCTCGACCGCGTCGGCAATATCCTCGGCAAGTGTCCGCTCCAATCTCTCCGCATCCATGTTATAACCGATGAACGAAAAGAAATTTTCCGACAGGCCGCCGATAAAATTTTCTGTGACAAGCTCGCGAAGTCTTTCAATCGGAAAGATCACATTAAGGTCACGATTGGCACCCATTGTCGGATATTTGATCTGATGAATCTCTAAATCGCGAACGCTCGAATCCGACGGTACCCGCCGAAATGTATAGTCACCAACCGGATGAACCGTATCAAACGGCATCGTTCCCTTGCACTGAACGCCGGATGTGCTGACAAAAGTCAGCCGCGCACCGCTCAGTGGCTTTCTCATCTCTGCAAGCGGAATAAGATCGTCTTTAGATATCATTGAGCCCGGATAACGATCATTCACCGTGTCCCAAAGCCCGGGCCGAAGCTGGGCCATTTCGTTAAAGGTTGCCGTCATGTATCCATTCTCCTGATCGCTGTACAAAATAAAAATGCAGGTGAAAATAAAGATGCGCGAGCGTCGCCGCGTCTTTCTCGGCGATGGTTTTCAAGATAAATTCGCGATCCGTCTCCGGCATGTCGAGCAAAGGCTTCAGAGCCTCGACCCACGCCTTATCGATCTCCTTTCGTCCGACTTCCTCATTCCCGTCGCCAAAATGCAGCCGCACATATCGGATCAATTTCTCCGAATCGCCGTTTTCTATCGCTTCTTTTAAATACGCAAGTGACACTTGATTTTCACCTTCTAAAACCAAGATTTTGCCCACCAAAAATTCGAAATGTTCGAAAATTAAAACCAAAAAGATTTAATTTTTTTCCTGTCTTTTCGTATATTCCGTGGGCAAATTTCTTATAAATTCTTCATCAAAAACTGTTCGAGCAAATCCTGCAAACCGACATTCGCATCAAAGATATTCGTGCCGTGTCCGCCTTTTGGATAAATTTTCACTTCGTATTTATCGTTTGCTCCGACTTCTTTTAATTTTCTGACCGAATCGGCAGATTCTTTATCGTCTTCGGCGGCAACGAGCAAAAGCGGTCTGTCGCCATAAGTTTTTATCGCCGGCAGCGTCGGCAGATTGTCAAAATAATTAATTCCCGGCGAAAGCAACGCTACCGTTTTTACTTTCGGATTTTTCGCCGCATAAATCAACGCCAAACTGCTTCCATATGACGCGCCGACAATGCCCATTTTTTCGACATCCACATTTTTCTGTTTCGCCAAAAAATCAAAAGCATTGGAAACATCGGCTTCCATTCCCTTCACCCCTTCGGCGGTTCTCTGCGCTTCGACGCTCTTGCCGTCCGTGTTTTTCACAGATTCACCAAAACCGCGCCCGTCAATCGCCAAGACTCCGAAACCTTCTTTTTGCAAACGCTTTGCAAATTCGTCAAACGATTGCCGATTACTTCCGAATTGGTGAAGCAATAAAACGGCGTGTGAATTCGCTTTCGGCGATTCATAAAACGTGCCGACGATTTCGACTTTGTCCGCAGATTCAAATTTTATATCTCGCGGCGCGGAAATTTCCGATTTTATTTGATTCGCCGCGTTCGCATCGGTCGTCAGATTGTTTGGACTTATTTTATTCGGCGAATTTGAATTCGTCTGGCTGCGACAACTTAGAACAGTCAAAATTAATAAACCGAATAATATTGTTTTGAACAAAACTTTGATTTTATATAACTGCATATTCCGTAAGTTTTCTCAATTCCGGTGCGTGAAAGGCCAAGACAATGTCGCTTTTCGGCACGCCTTCACGCGCCAAATCCGTAGCAATCCCGTCTTCCGTGCCGTCGTGCTGGATATAAATTTTGTCGTTGATTATGTCGATATGCAGATTGATTCCGTGCTGGCGGCCCCGATTATACCAACCTACGCTGTAGAGCATGTAAGAATCTTCCTCGCCGTCAAACATAGTGCGCGATTCGATGTCGCCGTAGGCATAGGGAATTGCCGCGTATTCGTTTATAACCTTCTTAATGATGTTTCGATAATTTTCTAGCTTATCCATCGCACAAGCACCTCTTTTGTTTCGTCGAAAACTAAAATTTTGGTTACTCAATTTTAGTAAATTCGGTCTTAATCTACATTGTCAAAATAATCTGTGTTCCACATCTTCTCACAAATTCGTTTTACCAATTCTTGTCTTTGTGAAATATCTGCTTTTTTAAATTCATTATGAGGTTTGAAATCTAATTCGTTAATTATCGGTGACTTTAAAAAATTCGGATTTTTCTCATAGTAATTGGAATGTAAAGTTTGGCCGTATGTATTTTCCTTTATGTAATGCTTTAATTTGTATTCGTATTTGTCGCTGTTGAAGGATTGATTAGTTCCGTTCGGAAGTAAAATCAACGCTCCGATTAAATTTCTCCACTTTTGGAAATCTTCTTTTTGGTCAAATTCGTCTTTATGTTCCTCAAATTTGTTTCCCCAAATATGCTCTATTTCAAACTGTTTTCCTTTCGGATGATGATAAGTAACAAAACTCGTATCTTTGCCAACGATATTGTCAATATAGCTGGAAATTCTCGACAATAAATGTTTGACGAATTTTCCATTTTGCCCGTTAAGTCGAAAATCATCAACAGCATCCCATTTTTGATCGAGCGCATTAATTTCGTTCTTCAGATTGTTTCCTAATATCTGCAAATCGTTGTTTCTAATCGCTTTGATAAGATTAAACATTGTGTATCTAATAGATGTCTGACCGAATTTTCTGTAATTTACTGCCCGCCGAACCGTAAAAGTTTCGATATACCGAGCGACAAAATCGAGTTTCTTTTTAATCGTTGATTTGTCATCGTCAAATTTTATTGACGCGAGCAGTAACGGGTCTTGCAGAGATTCGGCAATTCCCCAATGTTTTATATAATTTAGATGCGGCAAATCATTCTTGTATTCGGCTTGAGCGTCCCAGATTGTCGTATAGCATTCGACAAAAAACGGAAATTGTTTTTTGAAAAAATTATAAAACTCATCCGACGTTTTGAGTTTAAACAGATTTTTATGATTATCCTTAAACCAATTATGAAAACGAGTTCCGATCAATTCAAAATCCTGATTTTCCGATCCCGCTTTTCCCGGTCTGATGCTCGCTGCATATTTGCTTCTAAACCAAGCCTGAAAAAACGCTTGGTCAGCCGTGTCGTCGTATTCGTGAAGTTTTTGAATTTGATTTTTCCAAATTTCGTTGATTTCCGTGCGATAGTCTTTGTCCGTAATTTTTGAAAGAATGTAGCCTTTCAACATTTCAGTCGGAGTCAGATTAAGCCCGCGGTCGTTCATCGTTTCAAAAATCGTGTAAGCATTTTCGTCCGAATAAGCCGTTATCTCGACGATGACGACATTTCTAATAAACCAATCAATAAAATAAGGCAACGCCTCCGAACTCAATTCTTCCGGGAATGATTGGGCAATTCATATCGCTCAACCATATTTTTGACGGTTTCGTCTTCATCGTTTTGCGGCGAATAACTTCCCGTTTCAAACAACGCTTTCAGGCAAGATTCCCTCACTTCGTCAGTCATATTAAATGACTTTTCTCCGTAAGATTCTGAAAATATAAGATTGCTGATTTCAACCTTTTCCGTTGATTTCGACTGCAAATGATTTAAATAAATGAGTAAAAGTGTGATTGACGTTATTCGCTGTTGTCCGTCAATAATTGATTTTTTGCCGTCATCGGGATTGATGCTGAAAACTACGGGACCCAAATAATAGCTTTGATAATTCGCTACGGCAGGTCTTTTGTCAGTTGATTTATATGATTTTAAAAATGTGGAGGTTAAATCTTCAACCAGCAATTTGATGTGTTTTTCCTGCCAACGATATTCGCGTTGAAAATAATCTATGTAAAATTTTTGGTCTTTGATTAGTGAACTGATGCTTATGTCAGTTGCGTCAATTTTGTTTTTTAAATTTTGGCTCATTTGTGGTCAGTATTATTTCAGTTGAAGGTAACACTTAATAAAAATGTGTTTTTACAAATTCTAATCTTTTAACCTTTTTCCTATACTCCAAAACTTCTAGTTTCTTTCCTTCTTTCTTTCCGCACATCCACCAAAGTTATGAAAAAACCTCAATTACCTTCTGAATCGCGTCCGCCAGAACGTCAGATTCTTCGCGCGTGTTGTAAAAAGCGAACGCAGCGCTAGCCGTGGCGGGAATTGTGTTACGGGCTAAACAACAGCATATTCCGTGTATTTCCTTAATTCGGGTTCGTGAAAAGCCAGCACAATATCCGATTTCGGAACGCCTTCTCGTTCCAAATCGTCAGCGATTCCGCCTTCAATGCCGTCGTATTGAATCCAGATTTTTCCGTCAATAATCTCGACGTGAACTAATGTGCCGTGAACCCGAAAACGCTTTTTTCGCCAGCCGACATCAACTAACAGGTAACGATCATTTTCACGATCAAAAACCGTCTGACTTTTGATGTCATCGTGCGAATAAGGCTGATTAGCGTGTTCGGTCAAAATTTTCTCGATAATTTTTCTATATTTCTCTACTTTATCCATCGAATAATTTCCTCCGTTTCGGGATTGAAAATACAAATCTTGAGATTTTCATTTTCCAAAAGCAGTTGCCCGATCGCGTCTTCAAAAATAGCTTCAAAAATATTGTCGGCAACCGCCAGATAAAGTTCACGATTCGGTTCGACAACCGACATCACATTTTCATACAAAATATATTGACCGAGCGCGTTTTCCAAATCATCCATTTCGGATTTGCTGATAAAACTCTTGAATTCAACCGCAATTTCCTCCGAATCTTTAACGGCGGCAATCAATCTTTCCGCGCCCAAATCCACAAAGAATTGCGCTTTCCATATTGCAATTTCAACGGATCGTGCGTAATCGTCCAACCGTCTTTGATTAGCGCATTTTTAACCGTATCGTGATAAATATCTTTCGCGGCATATTTCGATTTTGGATTTTCTCAATCAAAGCAACTTTTGAAATTCTTCGACGCTCATTCCGATTTGATTCAAAATCGCTTTCAGCGTTCCGACTTTGACGTTTTTGTGATACGGCACGACGGTTCGCAATTTGTCTTTGACCAAAATATAATGGCTTCCCGTTACGCGGTCAATCGTAAAACCAGAGCGTTCAAGTGCGGAAATAATTTTCTTGGCGGGCAAATCACGCGGCAATTTTGTCATTGTCAATTCTCACGCGGACGGGCATCGTCATTTTATCTTCGGGAATCGGTTCGCCGTGTTCGATCAGACTTTCCAAATACCCGCAAATCGCATCTTTCGCCATCGCGTATGCTTCGTCGAGCGTGTCGCCTTCGGTAACGAGTCCGGGCAACGCGGGACAAGTTACCAAATAACCGTCCGGCTCATTCGGCTCAAGCAAAATCGTAAAACTGTATTCGCCAACTTGTATCGGTGTTTGTTGCATATTTTTGTTAAAAGCAAGACTATCTTTGCGCCCAAGCAATTGTCGGTTCAGTCCATTCTTTCATCGGACGATATATAAAACCGTGTCCTAATCCTGTATTTACTTCTATTTCTTTATATTTTCTCAAATTTGCCGCATTTTCACGAAACTTCTCGCAAGTTCCCGTGCCGTCGCTTTTTTCATAAATTGACAACACATTGCCTTGCAACTTCACTTTTTCAAAAATACGTTTGTTGCATCCGGCGATAATTACAACGTTGAGTTTTCGATTATTCAAATATGTTGATGCCAGCATTGCAATCCACGAACCTTGAGATGCACCGACAACCGTAATGTGCTTGGGCGAAACTCCGGCACTAAGCAATTGCCTGACTTGTCCCGCAACTTTTTCGCCGTATTTTTCAATATCTGTATCTTTTGGTCGCGGTTCGCTGATTACAACAAAATTATTCTGCTTGAAAGTTTCCAAAATCTTTTCATATTCAAACACGCCAAACTTTTCACTCGTCGGACGAATGTTGCCGGACTCGACAATTTTTCCGTGCAGATAGAATAAATAACGTGCTTTTTTGTCAATTTTTTCCGGCACGTCGTTTAAAATAACGCCTTTTTCTTGCTTATTTTTGTTAGTTTGACGTTGTGCTGAACATTGCGTAATAGACAAAATCCCAACTATCATTATCAACAGCAATTTTATTGAATAATTCATTTTCTCTAAAGTTATACTTTAAGCAAAAACCTCAATCACCTTCTGCACCGCGTCCGCCAAAACGTCAACTTCTTCGCGCGTGTTGTAGAAAGCGAACGAAGCGCGAGCCGTGGCGGGAACGTCGAAAAATTGCATCACGGGTTGGGCGCAGTGGTGTCCGGCGCGGATGGCGATTCCCGATTGATCTAAAATTGTGCCGATGTCGTGCGGGTGGACGTTTTCGATGGTGAACGACAGCACCGACGCTTTTTCCCGCGCCGTGCCGATGATGCGAACACCTTCGATTGCCGATAATTTTTCCGTCGCGTATTCGAGCAGTTCGTGTTCGTATTTCGCGGCGGCTTCAAAATCAATCGAGTTCAGATAATCGATCGCCGCGCCGAGTCCGATTCCGGCGGCAATCGCGGGCGTTCCGGCTTCAAACTTTTCGGGAATTGGCGCGAAGGTCGTCTTTTCAAACGTCACGGTGCGAATCATCCCGCCGCCCGTCTGATACGGCGGCATTTTTTCCAGCAATTCCTTTTTCCCGTAAAGAATTCCGCTACCCGTCGGCGCAAACATTTTATGACCGGAAAAAGTGTAAAAATCCGCGTCCAAATCCTGCACGTCAACCGGAAAATGCGGCACGGCTTGCGCCCCGTCAACGAGAACCGGAACACCGAATTTATGCGCCGTCTGAATCATTTCCTTAATCGGAACAACCGTCCCGAGCGAATTTGAAACGTGCGAAACGGCGACAATTTTTGTTCGTTCACTAAGCATATTTTCATATTCTTCAATGACGAGTTCGCCGCGCTCATTCATCGGAATTACTCTTAAAGTCGCGCCTTTTTCCTCCGCCAAAACCTGCCACGGAATAATATTCGCGTGATGTTCGAGATACGAAATAATGATCTCGTCGCCTTCATTAACAAACTTGCGCCCGTAAGAATACGCCACAAGATTCACGCCTTCGGTTGTCCCTCGCACAAAAATACATTCCTTAGCTTCTTTCGCGTTGATAAATTTACGCACCTTTTCCCGCGCCGCTTCATAAGCCGTCGTCGCGTGCTGTGACAAATAATGCACGCCGCGATGAATGTTGGAATGCTCTTTTTTCAGATACTCCGCCCCGCGCTCGATCACCAAATTCGGCACCTGCGCCGATGCCGCATTATCCAAATACCGAAGCGGTTTCCCGTTCACCGTCTGCGATAAAACCGGAAAATCTTTTCTAATTTTTCGGGCGTCCCAATTGCTCATTTCTTTTACTGCTTTCATATTTTTATATCGATTAAATTTTTAGTTTTTAAGCGGCGGCAAATCTCCAAAAAAACCGTCAACGCTCTGTACCAGACCGTCTTTATCGAGTCGGACAAAATCCACGCCTTTGATAAAAACCCTTTCCCCGTCGTGAATCTCCCAACTGTAACGAAAACGATTGTTGTGCGAATCCATCCCGCTCGTGCGAATGCAAACCGCTTCGGGATATTTTTCCCTAAACCGTTTTATCATTTCCTCAAAAGCATCCGTCCCGTGAATAAAGTTCGTCGGATCGGCAAAGACGACGTTTTCCGCGAGACTTTTATCAATATGCACCCGGATTTTACAAACATCTCTTTCGTTCCAAGCCGCCAACATATTTGTAAAAACATCCATATTTTCCATCATTTAATCACCAAAGCGACTTTCAACGCTTCATTTAATTCCTGTAATTTTTCTTCCGGCAAAGTGCCGACAAAATTTGTCAAAACCGATTAATGCACACTAAAAAGTTCGTCGCAACGAATACAACTATCGTGTTTCAAACCTTCGTCAATTCCGATTTCAACTTCCGTTTTGATGTCCAGATAATTCGTATAAACCGGCGCACAAATCACGGTTGAATAACTCGATTCGATAACTTCCTGCCGACCAACGACGACAAAAACGCGAAAGTTTTTCGGATCGCTTTTCGTCGGTTTTGAAACCCTGTAAAGTTCTCCGCGCCTTACCATTCCGCCTGAAACTCCAAAGTTTCTTCAACTTGTTTATTTATCAAATCCGCATTCGCATTAATAATTTCGATGTCGCGCCGATTCAATTCCTGACGAGTTTCCTTCGCCACATAATCGCGCAAAGCCGTTTCGATAACATCGGAAATTCCTCCATTTTTATTTACCTGATTGGCTAGCTCGAACAAATCTTTCGGCAAACTCACGACTGTTTCTACTCGTTCAATTGCTTGCATAATTTCACCTAAACCTTATAACTTTTTCAGTTGCTCATTTATTTTACTGCTTTTGGAATCGCTTCACTTTCTAAAAACATCCTTCATCGTAAAACTCAAATCCGGCAAAAGCGGTGAATTTATTGCATCCGCATTATAAAAATTTCCAACCGAAACCAAAACATTTCCCTGAAGGCGCGAAATTTCGACGACTTCGACCAGCGGTTCGACAATCCAATATTCCTTCACGCCGAACCGTGCATAAGTCTGCCGTTTAACGACTTGGTCGCGGCGCACATTTTCCGAACACGGTGACATAATTTCAATCGCCAAATCGGGCGCACCGACAATGTGAATTCCCGACGCGATTTGCGGAATTCGTTCCTTGGCAACAAACACGAGATCGGGAATCACTCCGGGCGTAATCCAGATTTTTCCAAGCGGATTCGCGTCAAGATAATTTGTCAAAATTGTCGTAATCTTCCAATTATTTCCTGATGTTTTAATGACGGTGCTTTTGCCACAGAAAGTTCTCCTTCAAAAAGCTCGTAAATTTTGCCGTCGTCGGGCGTTGCTTCAAGATCGTAAATTGAAATTAAAGGCTCGACTACTTTTAAATTTTGCATAAATGTTTACGCCTCCAAATTCGCATTCAAACGGTTCAAAACCGCGGAGTCCAACTGCTTTTTGATTGATTCGATCTCGATTTTATTAACAATTTCCTCAGCAAAACCGTAAGTCAAAAGATTTCGCGCCAGAGATTCGTTCAAACCGCGACTCAGAAGATAAAACAATTCTTCTTCTTCGAGCTGCCCGACGGTCGCGCCGTGAGCGCATTTTACGTCATCGTTAAAAATCTCCAACTGCGGTTTCGTATCAACCCGCGCATCGTTCGAGAGCAACAGATTTTTGTTCGATTGATAACCGTCCGTCCCGCTCGCGTTTTCGCGGACGAAGATTTTCCCGTTAAAAACCGCCCGCGCCTTGCCGTCCACGATTCCTTTATAAGTTTGATGCGAAACACAGTTCGGCAGTGCGTGGTCAATCACCGAATGCGTGTCGTGATGTTGGTCATCGCCGATCATATAAAGCCCGTCAACAAACGCCTCGCCGCCTTCCGCGTTGAATTTGAAATTTATATCGTGGCGCGACAATTTCGCCCCCAAATTGATATTCGTCGCATCATAAACCGAACCGCGCCCGATTGATATGCCGGTCGTGCCGATGTGAAACGCCGTGTGCGATTCGCGCTGAACTCTATAATGTTTCACTTTCGCTTCGTCGGCGAGCGAAATTTCGATCACCGCATCGGTCAGATATTTCATTTCATTATTGCGAATGTAGCTTTCGATAATCGTCGCTTCCGCAAATTCTTCGGCAGCCACCAAAACACGCGGAAACGAAACTTTCCCGTCGTCGGTAAAAAACAAAAGTTGAATCGGCGCATCTATCTTGACGTTTTTCGGCAAATGAATAAAAACGCCTTCGCCGATAAAAGCCGTATTGAGAGCCGTAAATCCGTTTTTCTCGAAATCAATCAAACTTCCGAGTTTCGCTTTGAAAATCGAACCGAATTTTTCATCTTTTAATACTTCCGAAAAACAAACAACCGCCGCATCTTTCACCGCTTCCAGATTCGACAAATCTTTATTAAATCCGCCGTTCGTGAAAACCAAAACGCTCTGTTTCGATTCAGCCGCGATAAATTGCGCGATGTTTTCGCTCGTCAAATTTGCCACCGCACCGATTTGAAAATCTTCCTTTGTAATCGGCGCGACATTCGTATATTTCCAATCTTCA
>JBGTEX010000047.1:0-76250 GCA_041747575.1 Pyrinomonadaceae bacterium | reverse complement strand
ATAAATTGTGCAAACTAAGGTTTAGTGGAATCTTTTCCGCAAACAATTTGGCCCCCACATGGCTGGCCTCGCAAATATGTTGCAAATCAGACACGAGACCGTCGCTAACATCTATCATGGAATGGGCTAACTTATTTTTTTGCAAATAGATACCAGTCCCAGTCTGAGGCCATGGTTTAAGATGGATGGACAGCAATACATCTTCCCACGGGGCGAGATCAGGGCCAATCCGTCGACCACTTTCGAGCAGTTTTAATCCACCCGCTGAACCGCCGACACGGTCAGTTAGAACGATTGCGTCGCCCAATGTGGCACCGGAACGCAATATTGCATTTCCTTTTGGAACCTCACCGCCAACTATCGAGTCAATTACGAGTTTGTCAGGTGAACGCGATACGTCGCCGCCGACGAGTTCAACGCGCGATCTTTTGGCGTGACTGTGCCATCCAGTGTAAAATCTATCGACAAAGTCGGTTTTCCAAAGATTTTTAGGAACACCAATCGAAAGCATTGACCAAACGGGAGTCCCGCCCATGGCGGCGATGTCGGATAGGGAAACGGCGAGGGCTTTGTGGCCGAGAAATTCCGGCGTCGTCCATTCGAGGCGAAAGTCGATGTCTTCGATGAGCATGTCGGCCGTCAGCAGCATGTCGGTCGACTCGTCTTTTGGCAAAATGGCACAGTCGTCGCCGATCTTTCCGAGCGAGAATCTTGATTTAATGTGATTTATGAACTCGAATTCCGAACGCATCTTTCAATTGACACAAGTGCACTAAATACATACAATAACGTCTGCTAACCTAAACCAAACTTTAACACAGGCGGGAACCACATGGCACACGAAGCTGTAGTAATACCTGAGAAAATATACTTTAAGATCGGCGAAGTCTGTGAGATTGTCGGCGTACAGGCCCATGTTCTTAGGTATTGGGAAACCGAGTTTTCGGCCCTTTCGCCACAGAAGAATAAATCAGGCCAGCGAAGCTACCGACGGCGTGACGTCGAGACTGCGCTCAGAATAAAGCAGCTGCTTTATAATGAAATGTTTACCATCGCGGGTGCGAGAAAAAAAATGCAGTCTGAACTGCGCGAAGGTTCGAAGTCAAAAATTTTAGTTAAACCCCGACCACAATCTGTCTCAGATGATCGAATAAAAGCCCCGACGCTATTCGACGCCGGCTTCGAAGCCGAACAGGCCTCACCGACCGCCGTCGTTCCTGACGTAACGCCGACGGAACCCTATACGGCCGATCAACGAAACGCCGTCAAGGTGCTTGCCGGCCATCTGCTCGAACTGCGCGAGATGCTCAGAACTTCACGCATTTCATGAGAATTTGAGCGTAATGCAAAATTGACAATTCGCGGCGGGAAAATTACTCTAAAAGCTCGCATTTTCGGGACGTGGCGCAGTCTGGTAGCGCGTTCGCTTGGGGTGCGAGAGGCCGTGAGTTCGAATCTCGCCGTCCCGACCAATAAACACGGGGCTTTCGAATAATTTCGAAAGTCCCTTTTTTAGTGGTTTTCCAACGGCCACGAGAGGGCGGGTTGCTAAGCCTCTTGTTGGCCACATTTACGGCCTACCATCCGTCAGAAAAAGCGCCTCCATTTTGCAACCAACTTTCTGCAGCTCAAGTTAGAGCCATTTTGGTGAACAGACGCACCAACCACGGTGCGAGGAAAAACCAACATGTTGCTTCAGCGTTCCAAATTCCTCCCTATTCATCCCAATTTCCAGCAAATAAGCGGCTAACAGTCTGCGGAATAGAACTTGCGAAAGGCTACGCGAGAGGCACCGGTTTTTCACGTCCCTCGACTACTGTCCAACGTCAATCTATTCACGAAGAAAATGTCTGTTTACAAACGATACAACGGCAAGCGAGTCTCGTCCTCCCATCCCGACTACTCGAAAGCTCGATGGTGGATCTACAAAAGGCTGAAAGGGAAGGTCATTCATCAGAGTATTCCCGAAGCGAAGACTAAACAAGAGGCTGAGTTGGCGGAGAGGCAAATCATCAAGGCTTCCTTCGATCATAGGTATAACGTTACAGATACCACCACCACTCTGGCCTCGTTCATCGACGAGAAATATCGGCCCTATGTCCAGCAGAACAACGTCAACAAAGGAGCTAAGGAACTTTACATAAGGCTTCTACTTGATCACTTCAAGAAGCAAACATTGTCTAGCATCAGTCCTCAGGACTGTCGGAACTGCCGAACCAAACTTCAGACTCGCCAGAACAAACGCAAGAAAGAAAGTGCACTTTCACCAGCATCCATCAATCGCATCATGTCCACGCTTTCTAAGATCTTCAGCTTAGCTTGTGAAGAGGGAATTCTGGAACGCAACCCGATGCAGTACGTGAAGGCTCTACCGGAACCGCCACCTCGAAGACGGTTGCTAAGCGAAAAACAGAAAGATGCTCTATGGACGGAGTTGGAGAAGGACCCTCTGCTTTATCGGCTGATCGTTCTAGCTGTGAATCTTCCGTTGCGTCGCGGACAACTCGTAGCGATCACCGAAGACGTTATCGATTTTGAGAACGAGCATGTTTTTGTGATCGGATCCAAGGGAAGGCCGCCACGTCTTGTGCCGATCAATGCTACAGCCTCTAACGTTCTAAAAGAGATGATCGCGGATCAACAACTGCCGTTCCCGATTAAAGATTTCCGCAAGCGATGGTACGCGGCACTCAGGAATGCAGGGATTAACAAACGCGATGGAACCAGAGAAGAGAACTATCACTTCCACGATCTGCGTAGCTATTTTGCCAGTGAGCTGATCAATTGCAATACAAATCCGCTTATCGTTCAGAATCTATTTGCTCACTCGGATATGAGTATAACGACCGTTTATGCTCATACTGACGATAAGTTGATGCTTGAAGCTGTTAAACGACTTGATTAATGAGATCGAGTTTGGTTACAAGACAGGCAACTATTCAGAAAGATTGACCGCGGGCCCGATGTCAATCGTTGGCGATTCTACCGCTATTTTGATGAATTTGTCGGTACGGAACATTGCAGCGGTTGGCCATTGCGGTGCGGTTTTTGATCCGCCCGAAGGGACTGTAGGAGGTAACCGTCGATTTGGACATTTACTCCATTCTTTGGACCGTCAATACACGGGTCGAGGTCGGTAGCTTAAACCCCCTACCCGGTGAGGTTATTCGTACGAAAAGCCAGGGAGCTAACTGTGTTTTATATTGCGAAATCTTACACGGCCCGGCAGCAATGCGCCTTGAAGATAGTAGTTACCACCGCGCTGCGGTTACAAAAATCATCGCTTTTTGACCCAGACCGATTTAGTATCAGCGCGGAACTCAGAACTATTGAAGGCATTGAAAAAGGCAGGCGCTGAAATCATGGCCGCCGGAATGTTCCAATCGACGATTCCTCCGGAACCGGGCGCCTTTGGCCGAAGATAAACATTATCGACCGTTGCGATCTTTTTCGTTGATTCTTTTGTTTCAACGTAAGTCAATCCGTCTTTTCCAACGTAATAATTTCCATAATTGTTAACTGCCGGAAGTTTACTTGCAAGCAAATCTATTAATGGTTTATTAATATCGACAAAGTTCTGGTTAAATTTGTCCTGAAAGCCGGTGTCGATCTGAGCCAGAACGGGGACGCCCAATATTTCCACCCAAACAGTGGGGATTGTCGGTGCACCAGTCGTTCCAAATACCGTCACCTGATTGGCCGGCTAGCTGGTAAAATCCTGACGTATCCAAACGAGTGTAACCGTCGGCAATCAACTTCTCAGCGCTGCAGGCCCGATCGAGCTTCGAGATATACATTTTGTCGTCATCAATACGCACGGCAAAGTTCTTCATAAGCTCGGACCCGATGGTCGCAATTTGGTTGCCTTTGGATCCGATTGCGTCGCCTACGTAACTCGGCGCAATCTTTTCCCACAGCTCGGGCGACAGTCGCAAATCTTCGTCGGATCTCCATTCGCCAAATACGATTGCCGCCTTAGTGACTTCGGTCCCATCGGAGCCCGTTTGAAGGGTAGGGTGACGAAGCCGGGTATATGTAGCGCCCGTATCGAATAATACCCAGCCCTCCACCTTCGGCTTGCCGGGCACCGTTATCGAACCGCGGGCTCCAGTGCCGTACCAAAATTTTTCCAGGGTTATGGGAAATTGCCGCGAACAATTCTGGTCTACAGCGTGTCTCATATTATTTTTGGCATTTCAGGGAAGCTTTAGAACCGGTGCTGCACAAACCGTGACCAAAGTCAAATTTCCTGAAGTAAATCAAAAACGTCAATGTAGGTGGAAGAGGTTATTTTTTTCATAGCCATATATAAGCAATCCGTGGATTATAACCGATATTTCGGAAATTCTGCCAAACATTATTTGAGGCTAACCAAGAAAGTAACAAGAATTATGTTTTTTAGATGTTAGAATTTGTCACAAACGTCGCAGAATTGAGCAGAAAATGGGAGTTGACATGTGACGAGTTATTGGAAGATGTTGACGAGCTTTGGGAAACTTGAAAGTCCTATTCAACCCCGCATCATTACGTCGACCGTCTTTCTATTTTTTCAACTCAAGCAATTTTGACTTGTGCGACATCCTCCTTGCGGGCGGTGGAGGTAGTATTGGAGAACCTCCATATTACCTGTATCTTGTTCGAAAGCATTATTGACCTTTTGGGCCGATCTATTTGGTCGATGGTGGCAGGATGGTTGCACTTTTACCGATTCAGACAGATACAAAGGCTATTGCTTATCGTGAAAAGGCTAGATTATAAGCCGTTTTGAGCTAACTTGAGAACTTACGATTCACTCTCAGGTTGGGTGGGTGCGAGAGGTCGCTAGTTCAAATCTAGTCGTCCCGACCAGTAAATACGGGGCTTTCGAAAAAATCGGAAGTCCCGTTTTTTACTACTTTGCTCCGGCCGCGAGTGGGCTGAACCTTAAACCCTTGCTCTTCAGCTATTTACCGCACACCCTCACTTCCAGAAACCGCTCCCATTTTGCAACCATTCTCAGGCCGTTAACGGCACACTTCATTTCGCTGAATCCCCGGGTCGCTGACGCACCGCTTGGCACATTCGCGTGCCAATTCCCGCGTATACTCACCAATAATCGACAAATAGGCTGCTGATAAGCAAGGGAACGAAACTTGCGAATGCTAGTCTCAGGCACTGCCACTCTGCGAACTTCTTTCACGGCAGTTCCGAGACTTGACCGAAAGGATTGGAAGCTTATGTCCGTTTTCAAGAGATATAAGGGGAAACGCATCAGCTCATCACATCCCGCGTACGCGAAGGCTCGCTGGTGGATGTACAAGCGCCTCAAGGGGCGGGTGATCCACCGGGCCATCCCGGAGGACCAGACGAGACGGGAGGCGGAGATGGCGGAGCGGCAGGTCATCAAGGCGGTCTTCGACCACAAATACGACGTCGCGGACACGACCACGACGTTGGCAGCTTTTATCGAGACGAAGTATCGGCCCTACGTCGATGAGCACAACGTCAACAAAGGGGCGAAAGACCTCTACATCCGTCTCCTCTTGGAACATTTCAAAAGGCAAACGATCACGAGCATCACCCCGCAGGACTGCAGAGACTGTCGGACTAAACTGCAAAATCGACAGAACAGACGCAAGAAGGAAAGCCAACTCTCGCCGTCATCGATCAACCCGATAATGTCCACGCTTTCCAATATCTTCAGCCTGGCGTGCGAGGAGGGAATTCTCGAACGCAATCCCATGCAGTACGTCAAAGCTCTCCCAGAGCCACCGCCTCGGAGACGGTTGTTGAATGAAAAACAAAAGGAAGATTTATGCAACGAATTGGAGAAGGATGTTCTGCTCTATCGACTCATCATTCTGGCGGTGAATCTTCCGCCGCTCCGGGGACAGTTGATGGTACGCTCTCAGCGCGATCGCCGATCTGTGGCATTTCTATAGTGCTGTCGTTCTCGATTTCGCCCCGTCATATCAGGCCCTTCAGCTTTTGACGTTCGGTTTTCTCGCAATCCTGGCCGCGCTGCTTATTTCCAGCCTTCGGCAGTCGGTCGGTCGTAAGGCGCTTTGGGCGACGGCGCTCGCGGTTTTTGCCATCTCGGCCCTTCATCTGAGCCGGCCGCATAGCCATGACAATTTCTGGCTGATGGAACTGATCGGGCATCAGGCGTCGCTGCCGCTCGCGCTTGCGATTCTGTATCAGGATTTTCGATTCGCGTTTGCCGATCTATTTTTGAAACGGGCGCTCTCGTTGCTGATCGTGACGGCGGCCGCGTGCGGGTTTTATTGGCTGATCGCCGGATATTTTTATTCCGGGGAAGCAGTAGCGGTTTCCTCAGATACAAAATTTATCGCGGCCAACTTAACTTTCTGGGTCGCGACCGCACTTTTATTCCCATTTATCAACCAGTTAGCGGGCTGGTTCGTCAATCGGGTCGTTTTGCGGCGGGTGAGCTACAACGATTTACAGGGTGAGATCATGCGCAGTATCAGTAAATCAGAGACTATTCAATCGGCTTTGGACAATGTTTGTGAGGAATTGAAGTCGGCTCTGACCGTCGGCTCCGCCGAGTGGCGTCAAATATCAGTTTCTTCGGGCGTGGCCCACCCAAAGCTGGTCGAGTCGAAACCAGGCGCGGCGGAAATCCTCATTCCAACCAGCGATCAGCCAAATTATCAGATCACGCTTGTGAATTTTATCGGCGGACGTCGGCTTCTTTCAGAGGAGATCGGAATGCTCGAAAATGTCGCGCTGCTGACCGCACGGCGAATTGACGGGCTTCGCGTCACTCATGAACGGTGCGAACAGGAACTGCGAGAGCAGGAGTTCTCAAAACTTGCGACCGAGGCAGAGCTTCGGGCTTTAAGGGCCCAGATCAATCCGCATTTTCTCTTCAATGCTCTCACGACGATCAGCTATCTGATCAAGACCGCACCTGACAAGGCGAATGACACATTGATGCGACTTACAAAACTCCTGCGGGGCGTTCTGCGCTCAAATGATGAGTTCCAGACTCTTGGCGAAGAGATTGCCCTGGTCGAATCGTATCTTGAGATCGAGCGTGCCCGATTCGAAGAGAGGCTGGCGGTCACGATCATTGTTCCTGAGAACTTAAAGAACCTTAAGATCCCATCGCTAATCCTGCAGCCGTTGGTTGAGAATGCAATTAAGCACGGAATCAGCCCAAAGAAGGAAGGCGGACGGATCACAATCAGCGCTCAAAACGGTGGCGGAACCCTGCTGTTGAACGTTGAAGATACGGGAAATGGAGTCGATGCCGATGACCTTCGCGGGCGACGGGAGCACCGCATCGGCCTGAATAATGTCGAGGAAAGGCTGCGGCTTTATTTTGAAGACAAGGCGAACCTTGAGATCGACAGCCGAGTCGGACGGGGAACGTCGGTTCGGATAAGTATAAGACTTGATGCTCCGGTTTTGGCGGTCACGCGGGAGCCAGCCGCATCGATCACGGCGGCAATTTAGACTAATTGGTGAAATTTTATGCAAACCAGACTGCGAGTTGTCATAGCCGACGACGAACGCCCGGCGCGTCTTTTTTTGAAAGCGATGTTGGCTGACTTTGAAAATGTCGAGATCGTCGGCGAAGCCGAGAACGGTATTGAGGCGATCGAGATTATCGAACGAACCAAACCCGACCTGGCGCTGCTTGACCTGCAGATGCCGGAGCTGACCGGTCTTGAGGTTGTAAAACTGCTTCGAAAGAAATTCATGCCAATGGTCGCGTTCGTCACTGCTTATGACGAGTTCGCCATCCAGGCCTTTGAACTAAATGCCGTTGATTACATGCTAAAGCCGGTCGAGCGAGCACGGCTGGGCGAAACGCTCCGGCGGGCAGGCGACCGGCTGGAAGAGGACGATTTTCGCGAGACCGAAATCGCCAGCCTGCGGGCGGCGCTGGCATCGTATGAAGACAGCACATCGCGACCATTTTTAGAGAGAATACCTCTAAAAGCCCGAAACGAGATCGTCCTGCTGCCGGTTGGGGAAATTGCGTCGATTGTTGCGAACGGTGAGCTTCTCAATATTACCGCCACGGACAACCGCACGTTCACGATCAATTATCGGCTCAAGGAATTAGAAGCCCGACTCGAACCGTCGAGTTTCGTTCGTCTTTCGCGCGGTACGCTCGTAAACGTGAACACGATAGAAAAAGTCAGTCCGATGCCGGGAGGCCTGTATCAGGTGCAGTTGACCAATAAACAAAAGTTGTCGTCGAGCCGCCTCCAATCAAGAGCTTTTCGGGAGCAGCACTTGAAACTCTGACCGGTTACAGAAAATCAAAAGCCTCGTGAAAGTTGCCATGCCGTTCATTTGTAGTTAAGAGCTATTCAATGATCAAAACCAGCCATTAATAAAAAACCAGTTCTTGGTGCAAGGCTCTCTATGTAAACTTGTGTGTTGAACTTAAACTTTGTCGGTTCGAACCTACCTAAAACTATGCAATACAAATTTCCAGTGAGGATAATTCTCTTTTTGGCTGTCTTTTTCAGCTTTTCGCTTTTTGCTCTCGGCCAGTCGACCGGGACGATCCGCGGTACGATCACCAGCGACGCAAACAATACGGTCGTGTCCGGCGTTTCGGTGCAGATCACCGAACTTCGGCGTAATGTCGAAACGGACGAAAGCGGTGTCTACGAATTTACGGGAATTCCGCCGGGAAGGTACACGCTCGTAACCCACATTGAAGGATTTTCGGATCGGGCGCGAAACGTGGTTCTGGTGTCGGGCGCGAACGCGGCCGTCGATTTCAGCTTGAGCCTCGCCTCGCTTCGAGAGGAGGTTACGGTGACCACAACGGGGGCCGAAGAGTCGGTCTTTGATTCTTTTCAATCGGTCACGGCGATTGGCACCACCCGCATACGGGAGCAGGCGAGTACGGCAATCGGCGAAACCCTTGAACGGGAAGCGGGAATCGGCAAACGCTCTTTCGGGCCGGGTACGTCCAGGCCAACTATTCGCGGCTTTGACGGCGATCGTGTGTTGGTTTTGCAAGACGGAATCCGAAATGGTTCGGTCGGATCAACATCGGGCGATCATGGCGAACCGATTGACACTTTGAATCTGGAACGGCTCGAAGTCATCAAGGGGCCGGCCACTCTTCTCTATGGTTCAAACGCCATCGGCGGTGTGGTTAATGCCGTTACAGGTGACGAAGATGACGCTCATCCGGGGTTTCGCGGCAATTTTTCGGTCCTGGGTGCTACCAACAACCGTCAGGGCGGCGTCTCCGGCGGTGTCGAGTACGGGTACAAGAAATTCCTATTCAACGCGGCGGGAAGTTTTTTGAAAGAAGGCGACTTTCGTTCTCCGCTCGGCCGCATTCCAAATTCAGCATCGCGATCTCAAGGCGGCAACTTCGGTATTGGTTACTATGCCGACAAATATTTTTTTCACGGCGGGTTTAATATTGACCGCCGCCGTTATGGCGTTCCTTACGCACCGCTTTTTGAGGAAGGGGAATTTTTGAGCGGAGATTGTGATAAAGATCCAGACCCGGCCGACCCGTGTATCCTCGATATTTTCGCCATACGCGATGAATTCGCCAATCGTCTGCCGGCGGAACCGGACGAGGCGATCGATCTGCGTTTGCGGCGTAACAATTACCGCGTTCGCGGCGGGTTTCGCGACGTTGGTGGGCCTATTCAACAGGGAAATTTCTCGTTTGACTACACCGACTATATGCACGACGAGATCGAGACCGCCGATAATGTCGATGAGGTCGCGACGACATTCTTCAACGATGTGTTTTCTTATAGGGCCGTTTTTCAGCAGGCACGGTACAAAGGTTTGACAGGACGTTTTGGTTTCGAAGGGTTTAGTCGGGAATTTCAGATCATTGGAGCCGAACAGTTGATCGACGGCAGGGTCGATCACAATAATTTTGCGGCGTTTGGTCTTCAGGAAGTAAGTTTCGGTCGGGTCGCTCTTCAATTTGGCGGTCGTGTCGAAAACAACAGGTATCGTCCGGAAAATCCCGTTAATATAAATCGCGATTTCACCGGCTTCTCCGGTGCGGCGGGCATTCGCATCCGCCTTTGGGAAGGGGCTTCATTTGTCACGAACTTCAATTCATCCTATCGTGCCGCGGCTCTCGAAGAGCTTTACAATAACGGCCCGCATCCAGGGACGGTCACTTTTGAGGTCGGAGATCAGAATCTGACCCGCGAACGTTCTAACGGCATCGAGTTCAGTCTCAGACAAAACTTCAAACGTGTTCGTCTAAACGGGAGTTTCTACCACTACGACATCGATAATTTCGTATACCTTGCCCCGCAGGATGAAAATGGTGACGGTTTTATCGACGTGGAAGACGGTCTGCCGGTAGCAGACTATTTCCAGAATGACAGTCGTTTCACGGGCTTTGATCTGTCCGCCGATTTTGACATCACAAAATACTTCGGAGCGTTCGTCAACGCGGATATTGTGAGAGCGAGACTTAAGGGCATCGACGTCGCCCTTCCGCGCATCACTCCGGCAAGATTGCGTACCGGCCTCGATTTCCGTTACAAAGGACTAAGCGTAAGGCCGGAGGTACTGTTCGCGGGCAGAAAAGATACCGACAACATTTTCACACTGGAAACGCCCACGGCGGGTTACACATTATTTAATGTGAACGCCTCATATGTTTACGCCAAAGAAAAATACGCCCACATTTTTACCGTCGGTGGAACAAATCTGAGTGACAAACTCTACCGCAATCACCAGAATTTTATTAAAGATATCCTTCCGGAACAGGGCCGGGGCCTACGGGGTTCGTACACAATTCGCTTTTTCTAACGTGATCGAACATAGGGGGAGGAAAAGAGACGAGCGTTTCTCTTTGCCCCCTCTTTTTTCTTAAACCGGTTAGATCCACGTCATGAAATTGAAGTTTCGCACGATCTGGGATCGCGTCCTTGAGAACTAGCGTGCGCATTAACGTTTTTAATGGACCAACCGACCTTTTAATAGGTATTTGCCTCTTAGCTCTTGCGCTTCTTATTCTTTATCTGACGACAAGATTCGGTCTCCGAGGATTTAAGTTCTCGGAAAAGGACATGAAAGCCGCTGGTCTCAATCGCCGCCAGCTCCGCCAGTTGGCATCAAAGCGCAGTCGAAAGCAACGGCGAACAAAAAAGCTTCGATTTTAAGGGGGTCGGACCACTACACAAATGGGCAGCATCACCGTTGGAAACTGGCTTTCTCTACGTGAAGCAGACGAATTTTAGCAAGATGACGCCTCTTATGGCACATTATTAGTACAGGGCGAAACAACGGAACCAAAGATCAAATAATAAAAACCGCCGATGATCGACCAAACCCAAAGCGGCGCGGAGTAGGGCGGAAACCTCAGCGTCGAAAAAAAAGGCTTTACGTTCTTTCCCGCGCACACGCCCTCCACAGCCGCAGCGAACACGCAAACGGCAATCGAAATTAAGCTGGCGTAACTCGTGGACATAAACCCCTGGCCGAACTGACAATAAAAGCGAGGGCCGCGTCTCGGGGCTCAGTCATAAACCGCTTCTTAGGCGAAGTTAAGGACGCGGCAGTTAACGATAGAAAGGGCGGAATTAGTGAGGTTAATTGATATGTCGATAGCCGGAGCGATCGAAAGAGAAAAACATTCTTCGAAGCCGCCCGAAATTATGAGGAAAGGCGAAGTCGCGAAATATCTCAAGAAATCTAGCGCGACGATCAATCGATGGATGCGCTACAACGGACTTCTCATCATGGCGCGTCGGAGGACCTACATTCAGCCGTTCAGCCAGGAGATGCATGGTTATCAAATTTGTAATTATGTCAGTTTACAAGCGATTCAATTGTCACGG
The DNA here is from genome assembly GCA_041747575.1 of Pyrinomonadaceae bacterium. Taxonomy (GTDB): domain Bacteria; phylum Acidobacteriota; class Blastocatellia; order Pyrinomonadales; family Pyrinomonadaceae; genus OLB17. The sequence continues at coordinate 64,443 of JBGTEX010000047.1, read as the reverse complement.
CATCTGAAGCGGGGGCCCGCGATTGCGACATTTCTATCGAGTTAAGAACACGTCATTTCTATTGAGTTACTACAAGTTTTGTCTGCGATGCTTGACCGAAAAATCCGGCGCGTGATACTCTTATATCTTTTGAGAATTGGGGCGGATTTTACTCTGTTCGGGGTGATTTAAACGGATAAATGAATATGTATTTGCTAGCCTTACAAGCTGTTCAGCTTTTTCCGGACGGAACGCTTTTTATTCATGTCGGGCTTATACTTTTGATGATCTGGGTTCTCAACCGGACGCTTTACCGGCCGATAAATCGTGTGCTTGCCCTACGCGAAAAGAATAAGGGCGGACAGTCGAGCGAGGCGGCCGGGATTCTTAAAGACGTGAGCGAAAAGGATGCGCGATATGTCAAAGAGATGCTCGATACCCGTTCAAAGGGTTACGAACTGATCGAAAAAGAACAAAAAGCGGCTGTCGAAGCCCGCGAAAAACAGCTTGGCGAGGTCAAAGCCGAAATTGCCGACAAATTTAGCAAAGGCAAGGCCGATTTGGAAAAAAATGCGGCTGAGGCACATGATGCGATCAGCTCCGCCGCGGAAAAGATGGCTGACCGCATCGCGGCCGGAATTTTGAGGGTTTAGCGAAAGGCCCGAGCCGGGGAAAAAGCCCGGACTTTGAACTCTGAACTCGTAACTTTAGAATATGTATGCCTTTATTTACAATCTAAGCCTCGTTCTCGCAGCGCCTGGCGGCGGTGAGAGCGGCTTTATGCATTTTTATAATCAGTATTTTAATATTCCCGGTTTTGAGGCTTGGAAATTCCTCAATCTGGCAATTTTTGTCGCGCTGATGGCCTATTTTGCGAAAAAGCCATTGACCGATGCGTTTAAGTCAAAACGCGAGCAGATCCGTGCCGAACTTATTAAAGCCGAGGAAGAAAAACAGGCCGCTCTTGCAAAATTGACCGAGACTGAAGCAAAAATCGCACAGCTCGAAAACGAAAAAGACAACATCCTTAAAAACGCCAGGGAAGAGGCCGCATACGAATCAAAACGTCTCGAGGAACAAACAAATATTGAGGCCAACCGGCTTCGCAAACAGTCTGAGGCCGATCTGACGCGGCTCTCAAAGCAATCGCATGCTCATTTGCGCCGTTTTTCGGCTGAGGAAAGTATTCGTCTGGCCGAAGAAAAACTGCGCACGCAGATCGATGATGGAATCGACGCGAGGCTCGTCAGGGCCAGTATCCAGGAGATCGGAGGGGTAAAATAAGATGAATACAGAGACAATCGCCCGCCGATATTCGGTCGCACTCGCCGATGTTGTTTTGAAAACAAGCAGTCAGGATACCGTAAAGACGGAACTTGCGGGCCTCGGCGAACTTTTTGGCAGCAGCGTCGAACTTCGATCCGTTTTTAACAATCCGGCGATCACCCACAATAATAAAGAAAAGATCCTGGACGGGATTATATCAAAAACGAAGCCGTCAAATACGACCGCTAATTTTTTGAAAGTACTCTTGCAAAACGGACGCCTTGCCGATCTCGATGAGATAAACGAGCGTTTCGAGGCCGTTTTAGAGGAACGCAGCGGCGTCGTCTCGGCTGAAATCATATCGGCCCGCGACCTGCCGGCTGACGAACGCTCGGAGTTTGAAAAAAATCTGCAAACGATCACCGGCAAGACCGTAAATATTATTTACACGATAGATACAGAAATTATCGGGGGCGTCGTCACCCGCATCGGCTCAACCGTTTATGACGGATCGGTCAAAACAAAATTGGAGAATTTAAGGCAGCAACTGATCAGTGGATAGCCGCGGGTCGTGAGGCACGTTAACTGACAACTAAGGTTAATTAAAAAAAGCTCAGCTCATAGTTAAAACAAAATGGAATCAATAAAAGCAAACGAGATCAACGAGATCATTCGTGGTCAGATCGAGAATTTTGACGCCAGTATGACCGTAAATGAGGTCGGTACCGTCATTAAGGTCGGCGACGGCATTGCCGAGATATACGGCCTCGAAAAGGTTATGGCCGGCGAGCTGCTCGAATTTCCGCACGGGGTTCGCGGCCTTGCGCTCAATCTGGAGGAAGACAAGGTAGGAACCGTACTCTTCGGAGATTTTCAGAAAATCAAAGAAGGGGACGAAGCAAAGCGTACAAAACGCATCATGAGCGTCCCGGTTGGTGATGCGATGATCGGCCGGGTCGTTGATGCTCTTGGCAACGCCATCGACGGCAAAGGCGAAATCATTACCGATACCTTTTATCCGGTCGAGAAGATCGCTCCCGGTATCATCGACCGACAGCCTGTAAAGGAGCCGCTGCAGACCGGTTTGAAAGCGATCGACGCAATGGTTCCGATAGGCCGCGGTCAACGCGAACTTATCATCGGCGACCGTCAAACCGGAAAAACCGCGGTCGCGATCGATACGATTATCAATCAAAAAGGCAAAGACGTAATATGTGTTTATGTCGCCATTGGCCAAAAGGCGTCGACCGTCGCCCAGGTTCGCCAAAAACTCGAAGAGTACGGCGCGATGGACTATACGATAATCGTAAATGCTTCGGCGTCCGATCCGGCCGCGATGCAGTTTTTGGCTCCGTATTCCGGTTGCGCGATGGGCGAGTATTTTCGTGATAACGGACGCCATGCATTGACGATCTATGACGATCTTTCGAAGCAGGCCGCCGCATACAGGGAAATTTCGTTACTTTTGCGGCGACCTCCGGGCCGCGAAGCCTATCCGGGTGACGTTTTTTACCTACATTCACGCCTGCTGGAACGTGCGGCGAAAATGTCCGATGCGCGCGGCGGCGGTTCGCTGACAAGCTTGCCTATTATAGAAACGCAGGCCGGCGATATTTCCGCTTATATTCCGACAAACGTGATCTCGATCACGGACGGCCAGATATTTCTTGAGAGCGACCTGTTCAATTCCGGCGTCCGGCCCGCGATCAACGTCGGCAACTCCGTCTCGCGTGTCGGCGGCGCAGCGCAGATCAAGGCCATGAAACAGGTCGCGGGTACGCTGCGAATTGACCTGGCCCAATATCGTGAGCTCGCAGCTTTTGCCCAATTTGGTTCTGACCTGGACAAATCGACACAGGCCCAACTCGAACGCGGCAAACGCCTTACCGAAATTCTCAAACAACCGCAATACAAACCGATGGAGGTTGTCGAACAGGTCCTTATAATCTGGGCGGTGACAAACGGCCTGGCCGACGATGTCGCGGTCGAGGATCTGAAACGGTTTGAAGAAGAATTGACCGTTTTTGCAAAAGAAGCACATCCGGGCGTTCTGAACACGCTTCGCGATAAGAAAGCGATTGACGACGATCTAAAAGCCGAAATGAAAGAAGCAGTCGAAGATTTCAAGGCGACACGTTGGGAAACGGCTGGAGCGGCAGCAGCGTAGAAAATATCAATGCACAATTTTACGGCAGTCCTGGAGAAATGTGTTGAAACCGGTCTTTTCGTCGGTTATGTACCCGGCTTTCCCGGTGCACACTCGCAGGGAGAAACACTCGACGAACTTAACGAGAATCTCCGCGAAGTTATCGGAATGCTTCTTGAAGACGGAGAACCTGTGCTCGAGGCTGAATTTATAGGTACTCAGTCGATTGCCATAAATTAAATGGGTAACGTACCCGTATTGAAGCCGAGAGAAGTTGTTCGAATATTGGAGCGGATGGGTTTTGTTGAGGTTCGGCAGCGTGGTTCGCACAAACAGTTCAATCACGTAGATGGCCGATTTACGACGGTTCGAATGCACCAGGGACGAGACGTCTCTCCGTTTCTTCTAAGAAAGATCGCGGAAGATATTAAAACAACCCTTGGTGAGTTGTTAAAAAACAGGTAGTTATGGCTAGTCTTTTAGACATGCGCGGGCGGATAAAGTCGGTGAAAAATACGCAGCAGATCACTAAGGCAATGAAGATGGTTGCGGCTGCGTAAGGTATAATTTAAATATGAACGGACGTATACAAATCTACATCGACGAAAAGGGAAAGAGGAGTTCAGTTCTCCTTCCTTATGAAGATTGGCAAAACCTGAAATCTCGGCTGAACAGACTTGAAAAGAAGCTAAAAGTCTTTACAAGCATCAGGGACGGAATGAACGAAGTCGCAGAGGCCAAAAGAACTGACAAAAAGCTTCAAAGCTTATCCGCTTTCATCGATGAAAGTAGAAATTAACATAACCGAATCTTTCAAAAGGGCTGCGCGACCGTTAATAAAAAATATCCCTCGATTGTCGATGATCTTGCGGAATTAGAAACAGAACTCATCGCCAATCCCGAAACCGGATCTTCGCTTGGACATCGAACCTATAAGATCAGACTGCGAATAAAGAGTAAAGGCAAAGGGAAAAGCGGAGGAGCGAGAATTATTACATTATTGGAACAAGACAAAATCGGCAGCGGTAAGTCTAAAATAGCCGTAGTTAACCTTCTCACCGTTTATGACAAGAGTGAGCAGGATGATATCAGTGATCGAGAATTAAAAAAGCTTATCGAAACGCTGAAAATATAAGCATTTGAAAATTAACTAAAATGCCAAGTTTATTAGACATGCGCCGGCGGATAAAGTCGGTGAAAAATACGCAGCAGATCACTAAGGCGATGAAGATGGTCGCGGCTGCAAAATTGAAACGCGCGCAGGACCGCGTGACGGCGTCGCGCCCGTATGCGGGCAAGATGTCAGAGGTGCTCGAAGCGCTGAGTTCGAAGGTTGCCGGCGAATTTTCGCATCCGCTGCTTGACGAACGCGGTGATGACAAATATCTCATGGTGATAATCAGCGCCGATAAAGGGTTAGCCGGGGCATTTAATGCAAATGTGATCAAGGCGACCCAGGCCTTTCTCAGGCAAAACGAAGGTAAGGTCGGCGAAATGATCGCGGTCGGACGGAAAGGGCGCGATTTTTTCAAACGCCGCGAAGTTAAATTTACAGAGGAATACGTTGGTTTGACCGGTTCCGGACAGGTTGTGTACGCTGACGCCGTGACGATCGCAAACAAGGTAATCGAAACATTTACAGAAGACAAGACGATCGACAAAGTTTTTGTTGCTTTTACCGAATTTAAAACCGTGCTCTCACAAAAACCGGTTATCGAACAGCTTTTGCCGATCACCCGAAAAACGGTCGCTGATGAAACGGAGAGCGTGTCTGAGGCAGAGTATATCTACGAACAACCGCCCGCTGAGATTTTTGGCAAATTACTACCTAAACAGATCGAAACGCAGATTTACAAGGGCATGCTAGAATCGGTCGCATCCGAACAGGGTTCGCGTATGACGGCTATGGATTCGGCGTCAAAAAACGCCGGCGAACTGATAGATTCGCTCACGCTAAACATGAACCGCATTCGCCAAGCCGCGATCACAAAAGAAATAATCGAAGTTGTCAGCGGTGCCGCCGCAGCGTAAACGGGTTTTGGGTTCGCAATTTAAAGTTAGCAACAGCCTGCAAACTTTGAACTTTGATTTTTTTTTCGTTTATGCTGACTCCGTTGTCGAAAGCAAAAATTTAGGAGGATACTATGATTATTGGTGTTGGCGGTTTGCTGATGTTGATCTGTATAGTTTGGTTTGTTGTTTTGAGCGTTCAAACCGTTGGGAATACGGCGGAAAAATTGGTTTGGGTTATTGTAAACCTGCTGTTTCAACCGTTAGCCGGAATCATTTTTTATTTTGTAAAAGGTGTGGGACTTATACCGATGATCTTAGGCATTATCGGGGTGGTTTTGTATGGCTACGGATTTTTTACATCGATTGATGAAGTAGTTCGATGATCTGCCCTTGATGACCGATGATACGCGGGGAAATTTGATTTGGCGCGGGCGAATATTTCGCTACGCGCCGATTTTTTTATGGATCGGCGTGATCTTCTTTCTTTCCGGCAGCAGCGGTTCGATGTCCGAAACATCGCGATTTATCGGTCCGATGCTAAAATTTCTGTTTCCGGGTATCTCTCGTGATACGCTTCTGATAGTTCACGGCTTTGTTCGAAAATCTGCCCATTTTATCGAGTATGCCATACTCGCTTTTTTTGCCGTTCGGGCGCTTTCCAGATCGTCGTTTGAAATAATTCGAAAATACAGATACCTGCTGCCGATCTGTCTGGTCGCGATGGTGGCCGCAGCCGACGAATTTAATCAAAGTTTAGACATATCACGGACAGGTTCGATCTGGGACAGCGCTCTCGATATTTTCGGTGGCTTTATGATGGTAGTAACTTTGAGGATTCTCGGGCGGCCGCGGGCCGCGGGGTCGTGTGATACGTAATACTTCCAATTCACGCAACTTTATGGCATATTCTATCGTTAAGATATTGCAGAAGGAGATTTGATAATGAGCATTTTTGATAAGGTAAAAGAGGCGGCGTTAAATCAGTTCATCGAGGTAATTGAGTGGCTTGATGATTCGGGCGACACTATGCTTTATCGTTTTCCCGTCGTCGGCCAGGAAATCAAAAATGGTGCCCAGCTGATCGTCCGCGAATCGCAGGCGGCCGTATTTGTGTTTGAGGGGCAGGTCGCGGATGTTTTTACACCCGGCAAATATGAGATTGAGGGCGGCAATACGCCAATACTGTCGAAGCTCGGTGCCTGGAAATACGGTTTTAATTCGCCGTTCAAATCCGAAGTCTATTTTGTAAATACAAAACAGTTTACTGATATGAAATGGGGCACGTCGAACCCGATCATGCTCCGCGATGCTGATTTTGGCATCGTTCGTTTGCGCGCCTTTGGCGCATACAGCCTGCGTGTTGCCGATCCGTCGGAATTTATTAAAGAGATCGCCGGCACAAATGCTCATTTTCAAACTGAGGACATCGACGGGCAGCTAAAGCGTGCGATCGTCACCGAATTTTCTGACGCGATCGGCGAACTTGCGATCCCGGCCCTCGACCTTGCCGCTCAATACAAAGAAATCGGTGAAAAGATCAGGTCTATGATCAACGAAGATTTTAAGGCATACGGCCTTGAGGTCACTAAATTCTATGTCGAAAATGTAAGTCTGCCACCGGAAGTCGAGGCTGCGATGGACAAGCGCTCGTCGATGGGAGCTCTGGGCGACGCTGAAAGATATATGCAGTTTCAGGCGGCCGACGCCCTGCGGGATGCTGCTCAAAACGAAGGCGGCGGAGCAGGCCTTGGAGCCGGTCTCGGCGCCGGTTTTGCCGTCGGCGGCCAGATGGCAAATGCCTTTGGCGGACAGTCCGCGGGAACCGGCGGAGGTTCGTCCCAAGCCGCAACCGCTGCCTGCCCAACCTGTAGTAAGGGAAATGCGGCGGGTGTGAAATTCTGCTCCGATTGCGGCGGCAAAATGGAAATCGCCCAGGTTCCCTGCGTAAAATGCGGTGCAAACCTTCGCGAAGGCGCTAAATTCTGCTCCGAATGCGGATCGACTCAAGAAAAAGCAAAATGTTCAAACTGCGAGTACGAGCTCGCCGCCGGTGCAAAATTCTGCCCCGATTGCGGAACAAAAACCGAGGCCGTTTAAGCAAAACGTAAAAAACAAAAAGCAGAGAATACAGACGCCCCGTTATACTTTAGGATATTGATTATGGCCATAAGCCCCGAACTTTTAGAGATTTTGCGATGTCCGCAATGCAAATCGAAGCTCGAAATTGACGCGGAGGAAACGCGTCTGAAATGTCTAAATACCGAGTGTTGTCTGGTCTATCCGATCCGCGATGAGATTCCGGTTATGCTTGTCGAGGAAGCGACGGTTGAAAAATAGCGGACGCCGGTCTGTGGCCGGTACCCGTTTTAGGGTAATCTGGTAACCGATGGCTTCCAGAGACCAAAGACCTAAAACCGAAGGACAAAAATCGATCGACTGGACGCAGGTAGAACGCATTCTCGTAGTTAAACTGCGGTCTATTGGCGACACGGTTTTATCTACCCCAGCGCTTATCGCCCTCAGAAGATTTCTGCCTAATGCTCAGATAGATATTTTACTTGAAGATTGGGTTGCTCCGCTGCTAGACGGATTTGACGCGGTCGATAATGTCATCAGCGTGGAAAAGGGTCCGGTTGAAAGGCTGAAACTCGCGCTAAATTTGCGGCGGCGAAAGTACGACACAGCATTTAACCTGCACGGCGGCACGACCGCGACATTTTTCGCTGCCGCCAGCCTAGCCCGGCACCGCATCGGCTACGCTGACTATCAATACCCGTTTCTCTACAACCATCTTCTTTCGTCGTCGGCCGATTTCTGGCAGCGGAAAAAAACTCACTCCGCCGAACAGCAGCTTGCCCTCTTAGGTTTTGTCGGGGTTCCGGTTGAGGATCAGCCTGAAAGCCGTTTGGCCGTCACGCCATCAGCGCTCAAATCGCTGGCAGAGAAATTTGCCGCAGAGCAGCATAAACAAGGAGAAAAATGGGACGAAACGACGTCAACGTCTGGAAGTTTGCCCTATGTGAATCCAAACCCCGCGACCTCGCGCGGATCGCATCATATAAACGGTCTGCTCGACGATATCCAATATGCGCTGCTGCACCCGGCAAGCGCGTTTTTTACAAAACAATGGCCTACTGAAAACTTTGCAAGAACGGCTGAATTCCTCGCCGCAAAAGGCATTCGCACGATCGCCGTGGCGTCTAAAAAAGAGAGCGATGTCCTGCACAACCTAAAACGGATTTCCGGCGTCGCGATCACGACATTCGACGACCTGACGCTTCCTGAGATCACTGCTCTCGCGTCACAGGCCAAAATCTTCGTCGGTAACGATTCGGGCATTGCCCACATCGCAGCCGCCGTAAATACGCCGTCGGTCGTCATCTTCGGCTCCTCAAACCGCCACCATTGGCACCCCTGGACTCACGCCCCAAACGAAATAGTTTATGAAAAATTTCAATGCCAGCCGTGTCAGGGTTATGAATGCAAGGAGTTTGGCGAGCCGCGCTGCATACTGAGTGTCAGGCCCGAAGCCGTTTTCGACGCGATAGAAAAGCTGCTTTTTGAAGCGGAAAAAAGTGGAAAAATAGCTTAGACACAGCTTTTAATTGATACCAAATTCAGCATTAGAAGGCCAAATTTGGCGACAGCACTGTAAACGGTTTATAAAAAACTTGCGAATCTGGGCTGCGGGCTTGATAATGTGGTTCAAAAAAAGTCATAATCCTTTCATTCTGCTTTACAAATAAATCATTTTTAAGGAGTCCTGCCAGTGCAAAAATTGCGTTTGTCTTTTGTTTTTGTTTGCCTAACACTACTATCTTTTTCGACATTGCCCGCTCAGAGGCCGGCGCCGGCCTCTCCAACGCCAACTCCGGCCGGAGATTCAACCAAGGTCACGGTCATACCCACAACACCGACGCCTTCGCCGACACCGACGGCAAGCCCAACGCCTCAGGATCCGATGGGATCGGCTGTTTTTTCGGGTTTGCGGTTCCGATCCGTCGGTCCGGCGGTTACATCCGGTCGCGTGATCGCGTTTGCCGTTGACCCGGCTGACCGGACCAGATACTATGTCGCGGTCGCCTCAGGCGGCGTTTGGAAGACGGTAAATGCGGGTACGACATGGACGCCGGTATTTGACGGCGAAGGTGCATTTTCGATCGGCGCCATCGCTCTCGATCCCAAAAACCCGTCAACCGTCTGGGTCGGTACCGGCGAACGCAACAGCCAGCGAAGCGTCGGTTACGGCGATGGCGTTTACCGCTCGGATGACGGCGGGCGAAGCTGGAAAAATGTGGGTCTAAAGACGTCCGAGCATATCGGCCGCATTGCCATCGATCCGCGCGACAGCAATATTGTTTTTGTCGCTGCGCAGGGGCCTCTTTGGTCGCCGGGTGGTGAACGCGGCCTTTATAAATCGCCAGACGGCGGCAAGACCTGGAAGCCGGTTATCACGATCAGCGAAAATACGGGCGTGACCGATGTAGTGATCGACCCCGCGAATCCGGATACGATGTACGCCGCCTCGTGGCAGCGGCGGCGCCATTTTTATACGCTTATAAATGGCGGCCCCGAAAGCGCCGTATATAAATCAACCGACGGCGGCAATACGTGGGCAAAACTTCGCTCCGGCCTTCCGCCTGGCGATCTCGGACGTATCGGGCTTTCAATTTCTCCGGCGGATACAAACGTGGTTTACGCAACGGTTGAGGCGGGCGGAAATCTGAGCGGTATTTTTCGCTCGGATGACCGCGGTGCGACGTGGCAGCGAACGAGTCCGAGCATTGCACAGGGAATGTATTATGGACAGATCGTCGCCGATCCTAAAAATGTTGACCGCGTCTATATACCAAATGTCGTTTTCCAGGTCTCAGACGACGCCGGACGGACGCAGCGGCCGCTTGGCGAGCGTCTCAAGCACGTCGATAATCACGCGATCTGGATTGACCCGGACAATACCGACTATCTTCTTGTCGGATGCGACGGCGGCGTTTATGAAAGCTTTGACAAAGGGGCAAACTGGAATTTCAAAGCAAATCTGCCGGTCGCACAATTTTACGACGTGACAACTGATAATAATTTGCCGTTCTATCACGTTTACGGTGGCACACAGGATAATAATTCGCTTGGCGGCCCGGCGCGCTCACGAAATACGAGCGGCATTTTAAATTCCGACTGGTACGCAACAAATGGCGGCGACGGCTTTCAAACGCGTGTCGATCCGCTCGATCCGAACATTGTTTATGCCGAGAGTCAAAATGGCGGGTTGGTACGTTTGGATAAGCGGACGGGCGAACGCGTCAGCATCGATCCGATCGAAGGAAAGGGCGTCGAATCACAGCGTTATAATTGGGATTCGCCGATAATAATCAGCCCGCACCTAAATACTCGGCTTTATTTCGCCGGACATAAATTATTCAGATCGGAAAATCGCGGCGATGACTGGAAGGTGATCAGCGGCGACCTCTCACGCGGGCTTGACCGCAACGCTTTACCGGTTATGGGCAAGATCTGGGGGCCGGACGCGATCGCAAAAAACCAATCGACCGCGCTCTACGGCAACGCCTCGGCTCTGTCCGAATCTCCAAAAAAACAGGGTTTGATTTACATTGGGACGGACGACGGATTGATACAGATCACTGAAAATGACGGTCAGAACTGGCGAAAGGTTGACAAGATCGCGGGTATTCCGGAGATGAGCTATGTGACCCGGATCATCGCTTCGCAGCACGATGCGAATACCGTTTACGCGCTTTTCAATAATCATCAGAATGGCGATTTTAAGCCTTACATTGTTAAAAGCACCGATACCGGTAAAAATTGGACTGCCGTAAAAGGCGATCTTCCCGACCGCGGTTCGCTTTATGCGATCGCCGAAGATCACGTAAATCCCAATTTGCTCTTTGTCGGCACCGAATTCGGGGTGTTTTTTACGGTTGACGGCGGCGGCAAATGGGTGCAGATGAAAGGCGGGCTGCCGACGATCGCGGTTCGTGATATTGCTGTTCAAAAAAACGAAAATGATCTCGTTTTGGGAACATTTGGACGCGGAATTTATATTTTGGACGATTACTCGATGCTCCGTCAGATCAGACGGGAAGCTGTCGATCAACCGTCGATGTTGTTCCCGGTCAAGGATGCGTTGATGTATGTTCGCACCAATGCTTCGCTTTCAGGTTCACAGGGTGCGTCATTCTACACCGCCCCAAATCCGGCTTACGGAGCAACGATCTCATATTATTTAAAAGATCCGCCAAAAACCCTAAAGCAAAAGCGGCAAGAGGCGGAACGGGAAGCCGAGAAGAAAAAGCAGGCATTTCGGTATCCCTCGATCGAAGAATTGCGGGCTGAGACGGAAGAGCAGGCACCGTCGATCATCTTTACGATCACAGATGCTGAAGGCAAGATCGTACGCCGGCTTAACGCTCCGGCCGGTAGAGGCGTTCAGCGGGCCGTTTGGGATATGCGTTACATGGCTCCGTCGATCTCAGCCGCCCCGCCGCAGCTTCCGGCCGGTGTAACGCTTCCCGAAGGTGCGTCCTCAGGCCCGCAGGGAGCGCTCGTAATGCCGGGCAAATATACGGTCACGATGACACAGCGTGTAAATGGCGTGACAAGCTCATTACCGGGGTCACAGAGTTTTAATGTCGTCACCGAAGGTAAAGAAAATATGACCGATGCTGACCGCACCCTGTTGGCTGAGTTCCAGAGCAAGGTTGCGACGCTGCAGCGTGCCGTCGGCGGGGCGGTCGCGGTCGCGGCGGCAACGAAGGCACGGATCGGGCTTCTGAAACGTGCGGCGGCTGACGCTCCGGTTGAAAATAAAAATATGATCGCTCAAGCTGAGGCGTTTGACACTGAGATCGATATTTTAATAAATGAACTTCGCGGGGGCCGTGAAAATACGGATATCCCGCCACCGTCGATCAATTCGCGCATTGGCAATGTCGCCGGTACGATCCGCCTTTCGACGATAAAACCAACCCGGACTCAGCTCGATCAATATGCCCTGACAAAAGCAGAATTTGAGCCGATATTGGCGAGGCTGCGGGCGTTGGTAGAAACCGATCTGCAAAGGTTTGAAAAGACGCTCGAAGATGCCGGAGCGCCTCTGACGCCGGGACGTTTGCCGCAGTAAAGGACGTCGGCCCAAAAAGACAGATCAGCGTCCGCAGACGGGAATTGTACTCTCTCTCTCTCTCTCTCTCTCTCTGCGGGTGCAGATTCTCAATTTTGAAACCGCTTTAGGTGATGAAACGTAAAACACAAGATACTTGCGTAATTTAATGCGGGATTGATAGAATAAGGTTATTGGATTATTTCGGTTGGAGGAAATTTAAGTATGAAACGAGCGGTATTTCTATTCACATTAACATTGGCGCTTGCTTTGGCTGCAAATGCACAGAGCATCGATATCGGCACGGCGATGGAGAATTTCTCGATGCCTGACGTAGATGGCAAGACTCAGACGCTTGACGGGCTGAAGGGCAAAAACGGATCGGTCGTCATTTTTCTTTCCGCTCAGTGTCCGGTCGTCAAGGGATATAACGATCGCATTGGTCAGATCGCGGCTGATTACGCAGCCAAGGGTATAAATTTTATCGGTATAAATTCGAACGCAACCGAATCGCTTGAATGGGTGAAATCGAATGCCGCCGAAAATTATAAATTCCCGGTGCTGATCGATAAAGGTAATAAATTTGCCGATAAGATCGGAGGCACGGTGACGCCGGAGGTTTACTATCTCAATGCCAAAAACGTTCTGCAGTATCACGGTGCGATCGACAACGACCGATCTGGTAAAACCATTAGCGATCCGTATCTGCGGACAGCCTTTGACGCATCGCTTGGCGGAAAAAAGATTGAACGGACATCGGCCAAGGCCTTTGGCTGCACCATCAAACGGGTCGGCGACAAGTAAATATTTATGTTCATTTTTTCCGGATCTTTGGCGAAAGCGGCGCTTTTGTCCGTTTTCGCCTGTTTATTTTGCCAGGCGGGCATGGCTCAAGCGCCAATCGCCATTAAAAATGTCGAAAAGACTCGCGCAGCGGCTCTCCCAAAAGTCACACGGGTTGATATAGACGGCCTAAAGAAACTGCTCAAACCGAGCGGCAAACCTCTGCTTATCAACTTTTGGGCAACATGGTGCGACCCGTGCCGCGAGGAGTTTCCGGACCTCGTCAAACTCGACGCCGAATACCGCGGCAAGGTGGATTTCGTCACGGTCTCGCTCGATGATCTGGAGGATATTAATACGCGGGTACCAAAGTTTCTCGGCGAAATGAAATCCGAAATGCCGGCATTTCTCCTCAAAACACCTGACGAAAGCGCCGCTATAACAATGGTATCAAAAGATTGGAGCGGCAATCTACCGCTGACGATCCTTTTCACCGCGACCGGCGAAACAGCCTATTTTAGAAACGGGAAAATACGGTTTGAGGTAGTGACCGCCGAGATCGCTAAACTTTTAACACCCGCGCCTGCCGTTTCCGAACCTCCTATTCTCAAATTGCTCCGTGATAAATGATCTATATGCAGAAATATCCGGACGCGCCGGACGATGCACAGCTTAGATCGCATTTCGGACTGTTTTGCGTTAATATAACTTCTCAGAAATTCATTTTTACAATTCACGGCAAAAACGGAGTTTTTTATTATGCTTAAAATCAGATTTCGTATGGTTTTTATTTTTGTGGCGCTTTTTGTCTTGGGCGTCAGCGCTCAAAACAGATCGATCACACCGGATGCTCCGATCGGCAAAGGCGTGACCGTTATACGGGCAGCCCGTATGATCGATGGGACGGGTAAACCGGCGGTTAAAAACGCGGTCATCATCGTCACGGACAATATAATAACCGCCGTCGGGACAGAGTCGCAAGTAAAAGTTCCGGCGGATGCAAATACGGTCATAAATCTCGGTGACGTAACGCTGATGCCAGGATTTGTTGACGCTCATACACACGTCATCGGACGGGTTATCGGCGATCCGGCCGGGCAGGCCGCGGCCGTTAAGGATTTTGATTCGTTTGCGGCCATTCTCGGTACACGGAATGCAAATAACATTTTGCTCGCCGGTTTTACGACGATCCGCAACCTCGGGTCGGGAAATTTTGATGACATGGCGCTCCGCAAAGCGATAAACGAGGGTTGGGTTCCGGGCCCGCGCATGCAGACCGGCGGACATTCAATCGGGATCACGGGCGGGCATTGCGATGAGAATGCGTTCAAACCCGGAATGTTTGACGGCAGCATACGCGACGGCATCGCTGACAGCCTCGACGAGATTCGTGCCGCCGTCCGTTATCAGGTCAAATATGGTGCCGACGTTATAAAGACGTGTGCGACCGGCGGTGTTTTGAGCGAAGGCGACGCGGTCGGTGCTACGCAGTACTCATACGAAGAAATGAAGGCGCTCGTTGACGAGGCGACAAAACTCGAACGCAGGGTCGCGGCACACGCACATGGCGCCGAGGGCATAATAATTGCCACGCGGGCCGGTGTCGCATCCATCGAACACGGGTCTTTCCTCAACGACGAGGGAGCGAAGCTGATGGCTGAAAAAGGAACATACCTGGTACCGACGCTCACCGCGGGTGAGGGCGTCGAAAGATTAGCAAAAGCGGGCATCCTAAAAGGGTTGATCGGCGAAAAAGCTCTCGCCGCCGCCGCCGCGATGCGAAACGGTATCCGTGTTGCAAAGAGAAATAACGTAAAGATCGCCCTCGGCACCGACTCCGCCGTAGTTCCCCATGGGACAAATGGCCACGAATTTACATTGCTCGTCGATTGGGGCGGTTTGACCCCGATGGAATCTATCGTGGCCGGAACGATGGGTTCGGCCACGCTCTTAGGCTGGGAAACAAAGATCGGCTCGCTTGAGGCAGGCAAATGGGCCGACATCGTTGCTGTCCCCGGCGACCCGCTCATCGACATACGCAAAATGGAATCGACCGTTTTTGTGATGAAAAATGGCCTGATCTACAAAGGCGGAAACCAAATTCAGCGCTAAAAAACATCTTACACCAGAAATCGAAATGCACAATCCCGGATTGCGCAAAGTAAGACTGTCACGCCGGTTTTTGTCCGCGAATCAGCCTCGCATGAGCGCGGATATTTATAGAAAGAAAGTATTTGCAAAAAAAACGTAAAGCGCCGCCGGTGCGGCATAAAACATGTCGCACCTGCCGAGCTTTTTCGCCCTCGCCAAACTTAAATCTAATAAATATTTCACACCTGCGGCGTTCAGAAATCTGCAAATTTTGAATTTTTAATCAGGCCGGGTTGCGTATTGAATCAATTTTGGCTAGTCTCATAGATGCAACGTAATTGCACAGAACTTTTATATTAAAGGAGAACTCAAATGTTTAGAAAAATCGAAGATTTTCAAAAGGCGTGGGCGTACGAAACCGAAATGACGGGAAAAGCTTTATTAAACCTGACGGACGAATCGCTTAGTCAAAAAGTCACCGAAGACGGCCGAACGCTCGGCTTTCTCGGTTGGCATTTAACGGTGACACTTGGCGAAATGCTCGGGCTCGTCGGCCTTTCGATCGACGCTCCCGCGGTTGACAGCGAATGTCCGTCGAGTGCCTCAGAGATCGCGGCCGTTTATGATCGCGGCGGCAAGTCCGTCTCGGACGAGATCGGCAAAAATTGGACCGATGAGACTTTGCTGAAAGAAGATGAGATGTACGGCGAAACATGGTCGCGCGGTCTGACTCTGCTTTATCTTATCGCACATCAGGCACACCATCGCGGGCAGATGACCGTTCTGATGCGTCAGGCGGCCATTACTGTGCCCGGCATTTACGGCCCGGCCAAAGAAGAGTGGGCGGCATTCGGCGCACCGGCGATGCCGTAATGTGTCAAAGCCCGACCGAAAGAGAATCAGTATTTTTTTTAGTCCTTAAGTTTCTTTTTGTGCCGCTTCACGTTCATCTGAATTGCCGGCCGGCGCCGGTTTTTCTTTCTTTGGCTGCGTGCTTACCGGCTTTTCGCTTTTGGACGGAGGCGTCGCAAGCGGTTTAGGCGTTGCGGCCGCGGCGGGTGTCGGCTGCGTTGCGGTATTTGCCGCCGGGGTTTTTGGCGACGGCGACGGTTTGGCGGCCGGCTCTGTGTTTGCGGGGATCGGTATGAGTATTACACCGCCTTCCTGCGGCATAAACTGGCTGCCTCCATTTGGGTCGATGGTGTAAATCTGCCCACCATGAGGCACGTAATACGGCGGAAAATCTTGATTGAGCGGAGCCCCGGCGAGCGGAACACCCTGCGGAGCGCCAACCGGCGGGATACCGCCGTTTGCCCATGCATTATAGCCGTCACCGCCCGGCAGATCATCAGATGCGCTCATCGAAGTTGCCAGAATTTCAGCTTCTGTCATAGCTGGTAACCTCGCGAGGCTTTCTTCCTGCGCACCGGTTGCCGGGCCTATCGGCTGAACCGGTAGGCTGCCCACATCCGCCACTAACTGAGTCGTCGGGTCCGTAGTCTTTTTTACTGAGGTCGCATAGATCAGAGCGACCGCGAGGATTGCAATTCCGGCAAAAGCGACAAATGCGGTTTGCCATATATTTCGTTTCGGGGTTGCGGCGGCGGCGGCCTCAGCCTTTTCCGGAATGCCGATATGGCCCGCCAGAATTTCAAGATCCTCGACAAACGCGGCCATATTCGGATAACGCCGTTCAGGTTCGGCGGCTATCGCGCTTAAAGCTACGGGCTCGATCTCGGGATGCAGTTCACGTCCAAAGGCGGAGAGCGGCGGGGGCGGTTCGCTATTTTGTTTTGCCAACACATCGGCGGCGGTCTGGCCGTTGTACGGTACGGTTCCGCTAAGCATTTCAAATAAGATCACGCCAAGCGCATATACGTCCGAGCGCTCATCGGCAGCCGGAAATGCGGTACACTGCTCGGGTGCCAGATATCGGGGGTCGGCGTCTCGCGCAACATACATCGGATCGCCGCCAAAGCCCTGCACCTTGACCATGTCGCCTTCATTAATAAATATATTTTTTGGATCAAGGCCGCCGTGGATTATCTTTTTTTCGTGGCCTGCGTTGACGGCTGCTGCAATCTGACGGGCGATATCGAGCGCGCGTTTTTCATCGAACGGATTTTCTCCGTCGATAGCATTACGAAGCGTTTGGCCGTCCGCCGGTTCAAAGACCGCGTACGAAATTCCCTTCGCGTCCGTGCCAAAATCTGAGATATTGAGAATATTCGGATGCGTGACGCCGGACGCGCTGCGTGCCTTGGCGATAAAACGTTTTACCCAACGGGCGTCAACCGCAAAGGCCGACGACAGAATTTTTACGGTTGCCGGCCTGTCCGACACCTCGTGCCGCCCGAGATAGAAATCCCCCGATTCGCTCTCGCGGATGAGGCTCTCGATACGATATTTATCAGCTACTAATTTTCCTACAAAGTCATTGATCATCAATTATTAGAACGTCAAAATCAATGCAAAGTTGCAAAATAAAGTCAGTTAACGGGCGGCAGCGAGCGGATTCTTACTTGTGGCTGCAAATCCGTTCGCTTCCATCCCGCTTTCTGACGTTTTCGATCAAAGCTTTACAAAAACGATAAGCAGAGCAAAAAGCACCAGTGATTCGATAAGCGCCAATGCAATGATCATCATCGTCTGTACCGTACCGGCGGCACCAGGATTACGGGCGGCACCCTCGGCGGCACGCGAACCGACCAAACCCTGTCCGATACCGGCCAAACCGGCCGCAAGCCCAAAACCGATGCCGCCGCCGATAGCTTTTGCGGCGTTGACGGTTGACTCGTTATCGGCCGCACCGGCCTGTGCCATTGCGGCTACCGACATCAGAGCCATGGCAAGCGCGGCATACAAAACATATTTTAATTTATTCATTTTTTTCTCCTTTTTTTGCTATTTAAGAAGACTCTCGATCTGCTCACTCGTCAAAAACCTGGCCGCTTTGTATTATTTCGCCTCGCTTCCGGTATGCCGCGGATTTTATACTCCGTAGAGTCCGCGCCTCCTGTTGCGTG
The DNA here is from genome assembly GCA_041747575.1 of Pyrinomonadaceae bacterium. GTDB lineage: Bacteria > Acidobacteriota > Blastocatellia > Pyrinomonadales > Pyrinomonadaceae > OLB17. The sequence continues at coordinate 46,022 of JBGTEX010000047.1, read as the reverse complement.
CGGGCATATTTGCTATAAATCGCCAATTTTCAAAAAACGGACAGATCTCAAGTCTCAGTTTTGGAGCGTTAACCTTAGTTTACGTCTCCGCGTCAAAAGCCCTGTTAAATCAGGAGCTTACCGACCTTTAGGCATGAGCGACGGCGGCTTCGCCGTGATCGTCGTGTTCATGCGGTTCATGCGTCACCTCGCCGATATAGATCATCGACAACAGCGTAAAAACAAATGCCTGTACAAACGCCACAAATACCCCAAGCAGCGTCAGAAGCAGAGGCACGATAAAATGTGTGAACGGCGGCGCGAGATTTGTTATCTGCACAAAAACCTGTTCATCCGAAAACATATTTGCAAACAAACGAACGCCAAGCGTAAACGGCCTGATCGAACTGCTTATGATCTCGATAACAAAGATCAATGGTGTGATTATCAGAGCCATGATGAAAGGCAGTTTTGGCCCTGCAAAATGTGCTAAGTGCCCCCAAAGCCCGTTCTCGCTGATACCGACGTAGTTGTAATAAACAAACGAAGCGATTCCGAGGGCAAATGTTACATTGACCGACGCAGTTGGCGACATAAACATCGGAAACTGTCCCATCAAATTTGAAACGAGGATCAAAACTCCAAATGTCGCAACGACCGGAAAGTGACGCGAACCGTTATCCCCGATAATGCTGCTGACCATGTCCTTGATAGTCAAATATCCGGCCTCGAGCGTCAATTGTCCCGGTTTTGGGTCATTGCCGGAAAGCTTGCCTTTCAAAATACTGACAATTATCACGGTCAGGATACATGCGATGACAAACATGATCGTGTACCAGGGTATCGCATTTTCGACCGTATAGGAGCCAAACGCCTCGGCGGCCGTCGTGTCAAAATTTGAAAAAACGTATTTATTCCATAGCGGTTCGGTGTATGCGACCTGAAATCGATGCACCGGCTCACCAAAATAATGATTGATAAACTCCACGATCAGCGGCACGTGATGGCCGCCGCTTTCAGCAAATAAGAACATCGTAAAACCCTTCTATAACGAACTCGTAAAAATATTTTTTATCCCTTGTATGACAACTGCAAACGCAAATGACGCCAACCCCAGGATCACGGCCGCGACCGGAAAGGCATTTGTCCAATAAACAAGCAGCAACACAAAGCCGACCGCCGCATAACGCAAGATATACTTCGCGGCTAAAATACCGGTTGACGCGACCGCCGTCTGATCAAAAATCGCCCTTGTCGAGCGTTCGAGCCAAAAATAATTGGCAAACGATAAAACACCGCCAAATATAACACCAAAGCCCGCCGATCCTCCGCCAAATAAAAATCCGGCCGCCGCACCTGCCAAAACAAGCACCAACATCGAAATCAGAATGCCTCTATGCGAGATCGGCCTCACATCGCTTTCGGTTGTCAACGGATCAAAATCCTCACCCATTTCCAAACCTGATATTTTACCGCCGTCGGAATAAAAATTCAAAGTGGTTCAGCAAAAATTAAACAGTTATGCCAATTCGAGCTGTGAACGAAATAGTTATTATAAATGCGGGCAAATAGGCCGATAAATCTATTCCTCATCATCCCGCGACAAAAAAGGCCGGTGATCGTTATTTTTTTTTCCATAGATCTGCGACGAAATACGGAAAAACTGGATAAACCCGATGATTGATCCTAAAACGATGCCGCCGACAACACCCCACGGCGAGCTGCCAAATAATAGATCGGCGAGCCAACCCAAAAACAACATAAAGGCGACCGACCCAAAAAAAACGATTCCCGCCGACCAGGCCAGACCGCTCTGCCGGACACTTTCATTGGCAGGTTCGGGCGTATAGGCAACGGGTACGAACGGTGCTTCGAAGGGATCCGCAGCCGGAGCATCTAAAGTCAGTTCGGGCGGCGTCTCAACCGCGGGCCGCTCGATCGGCCAAGGGTCATATGGATCCGTTTTGTTATTTTCCTGATCCTGTTCGTTCATCGCTATTCCAGTCATTAAAGCGCAATGATGACAGTTTCTTTGGACGATTTCAATTCGTACACCGTGCCGCGCCATTTCACACGCCGCGAAATCAACGCCGCAACACAGTTGTAAAAGAAAATTACGGGTGAGAGCGGCCAAAGCGCGGCCTGCGGCAAAATCTGTTTTCTCAGTTCGCTTTCGAATTCGGGTAGCGCCAATCTCACAGCTTTCAGCCGCAGGTACGACTTAGCTGCGCTAAAGGCTGTGACAAAAGACAGCGTGGCTATTGCAGCCCAAACCGCAAAATCATTTTTACCGCTCAAAACGACGATCAAAAAAGCCGCGGTCATCACAAAAATAAAAATACCCGAACCAAGAAAAGACTGCAGCCAAAGTCTCTTGGCATAAACACGGGTTATCTTCATCTGCCGCGTCGTAAATTCGAGCATTTCGCCAAAAGAGCGATCCTCGACCGACGCGGTCAGTGCCTGCGGCACAAAAACAATCGACATTTCAGCCTCATTCATCACCCGCGTGAGCGTAAAATCGTCGGATACTGTCCCCTTCCACCTCTCGCTTATTCCTAACCGTTCGAAAGTATCGCGCCTGATTGCCATCGAACCGCCCCAGCAGAAATTTGATTTTGTATTCGGCCCGAGCGCCGATGCGATAGATGCGTTCCAAACGGACTGAAGTTCAGATGCAAAGCCGGGGTTTGTTGCTATAAACCAGCGATAACCTGTTGTCGCTCCGGTTTTTTTGTCCGCTAGCGGAGCGATAAGGTGGAGGAGCCATCGGCTGGATGGCCGAGCGTCCGAATCTGTAAAAACGAACGCTTCTGATCCTTCTTCCGCATGCCGAAAGGCCTCGCGCAAATTCTCGACCTTTTGTCCGGAATTTACGGATTTTTGTGCGACAACCAGTTTGGTTTTAACCTTTTTGTGTGTGCCTCCGGCCTGCGTCTGTGCCTCTGTCAGGTGCAAGAACTTCGAAATCACCGGAACAGCAGGATCATTCTCGTCATCAACAACAAATATGATCTCGTAAACCGGATAATCCTGTCGGACGAGAGCCAGCAGATTTTCCGTTAGCCCTTCATCGAGTCCGCGGCAGGGGACGATGATGGTGACAAACGGTGTGAATGCAGGTCGCGGTTTTGCGAGTTCGCATCTGAAAAATCGCAGGTATTCGATCCCGCCGATAAGGGATTTAAAGCTGAGAAATACCAAAACAGCGGCGAAAAAGTAAAAGGCGAAGATCATTGACGGTCCGCAAACTTAAAAATCGGAGCGAGATATTCCACAGTTCTTTCGACAGCCCCTCGGTTATTTGCCATAACGGCCAGAGCGTTGGCCCCGAGAGATTTTCGTCGTTCGTCATCGGCAAGAATCTCTCTGAACGTTTCGACGAGTTTTGCGGCGATCTTATTTTCATTTGTGAGTGGAATCTGAATGAGAGCGCCCTTTTCCAGAAATTCTTTAACCGCTGCGTCGAAATTTGCCGTGTGCGGCCCTGTGACAATTGCCTTTCCCGCCGCCGCGGGTTCAAAAATGCTCTGTCCGCCGTGCTTTATGAGGCTGCCGCCGACAAAAACAAGCTCGGCCAGCGGGTACGCCGCACGCAGTTCGCCGATGGTATCGAGCAGGACGATCTCGGCCGCAGAATCGTCTTTCAACGCCGGTTCTGAACGGCGCGTCCAGGTATAGCCAGTATTTTTAATAAGTTCGGCGACCTCCTTAAACCGTTCAGGATGACGCGGAGCGATCATCAAACGCGGCAAATTCGCACCCGATAATTTCCATATTTCCTTAAAGGCCTCTAAAATCCATCTCTCTTCCGCCGGATGCGTACTCGCCGCAATTATTAGAGGCGCGTTCGGCGTAATGCCAAATCTTTGGCGAAACGCGCTCGTTAACTCAGTTTCCGTCTCAACAAGATCGTGTTCAAATTTCAGATTTCCCGTCACCCGAACCTTGCTCGCCCTGATTCCAAGTGACATCAGCCGCGTTGCGTCTGCATTTTCCTGCATTAGCGCCAGATCGAGATAACCTAAAACGCGACGGATAAAATTACCGACATAGGCAAAGCGTTTTAATGAACGCTCGGACAAACGGCCGTTGACTATGGCGACGCGGGTTTTGTTTTTGCTGGTTTCGCGGATGAAATTGGGCCAAATTTCGGTTTCCATAAGCAGGACGATCGACGGATGCAGCCGCCGCAGTGAGCGGCGGACGGTCGATTTCCAGTCAAACGGAAAATAAAAAACCAGATCGGCAGTACCGGCAAATGCCGTTTTGGCGAGTTTTTGGCCGGTGCGCGTTGTTGTCGAGACAATCAGGCGGGTATCGCGGTAATCGTCTTTTAGCTTTTGAGCAAGCGGCCGTGCGGCGTTCGTCTCACCGACCGAAACGCAATGAAGCCATATCACCTTCTTTCCGTGAGCGTCAAATTTTGGCACAAACCCCAAACGCTGCCAAAAACCGGCCGTATATTTGCCCTTAAATATTGCGTCAAAAATAAACCGCGGCAACAGCACGATCGATACAACGGTTAGTAAAATGCTGTAAACAAAAAACATAGTCCAAAGCCCAATGTCCAGCCAACGTCAACATCAGAGTTTGAACCTGAAACCTGAAACGCTTACTTCACCCTTTCGATATATTTCGCTTCCGCCGGGTTAACGCGGATTTTTTCGCCGACGACGATAAAGGGCGGGACGGTGATGGCGACGCCGTTTTCGAGGGTGGCGGGTTTATTCGAATTCGAAGCCGTTGCGCCTTTTAACACCGGTTCGCAGTCCTGAACGATAAGATCCATCGACCCTGGAAGCGCAACGCCGATCGGCGTTCCATTATAAAATTCAACCTCGATCGTGAGGTTTGGCATCAGCCATTGGGCGGCGTCGCCGAGTTCGTCTTCGGTCAGGGCGACCTGCTCGTAATTCTCATTGTTCATAAAATGATGATGCGAGCCGTCCGAATAGAGATAGTCCATCTTTACCTGTTCGAGCGTGATTTTTTCGAGCGTGTCGTTTGAGCGAAAACGGTGTTCCGACGAATTGCCGGTGAGCAAATTGCGCAGCCGCGTCTGTACCATCGCCCTGAGATTGCCGGGCGTGTGATGGTGAAACTCCATCACTTTTGACGGTGCCCCCTCGTGCAAAATCACCATCCCTTTTCTTATATCATTTGCTGAAAGTGCCATAAATTCTGGTTCTGCTCCGTATTCTGTGTTGACGTGAATAACCGCAAAAGATTTATCTTAGGCGTTAAATGCCGGATTTGTCTAGTGTCCGATATGACTCATTAAAAATTTCGAAGAAAAACGCCGCTTCATAAGGTATCTTCGTCAATCACGTTGACAAGAGATCCGTTTCTTCGTGCCGGCAATAGCGTCACGATTGCCGACGTCACTCAGACTTTCAAAAGAGCTTATAACGAGGAGACGCGAATACCGAATATTGATGACGGCAGCTCGCGTTTGTGCCTGCCTGTTCAATAAATGATAATAGTCGGTAGATTGTCACTTTAAAACGATTTTTCAATAAACCGGAGCATACAGTGTGTCAGAAAGAATATACCGAGATTCAGTCCACAATATAATCCGGGTCAAGACAGATACGGACGAGGGGCGTCTTGTGGTGGCGTTGATCGACACGCCGGAGTTTCAGCGGCTTCGGAGGATTCGCCAACTCGGGCTGGCCTATTTTGCGTATCAGTCGGCGGAGCATTCGCGGTTTGCGCATTCGCTTGGGGCTTTTCATTTGGCGGGGCGAATGATCGCAAAGCTGCGGCTCGTTTATGACATTTCGGACGAGGCACAGACGGCGGTGCGGGTCGCGGCTTTGTTGCACGACGTCGGACACGGGCCGTTTTCGCACGTGATCGAATCGATACTCGGGTTTCATCATGAGCGATTTACGATCGACGCGGTGTTGAGCGAAGAAACTGAGGTCGGCCGTTTGCTCGCTAGCTGCTCTCCCGGCCTCGCCGACGATGTTGCCGCCATCATTCGAGGCGATTTTCGCCATCGTGCCCTTGCACAGCTCGTTTCGTCGCAGCTGGACGTTGACCGGATGGATTATCTGCTCCGCGACAGCCTGATGACCGGTGCGAAATACGGGATCTACGATCTCGAATGGATAATCAAATCCATCGAGATAAATGAGAGCGGCGATCATCTATACGTATCGGCGCCCGGAAAGTACGCTGTCGAGGACTATCTGCAAGCCCGATATTATATGTATCGGCAGGTGTATTTTCACCGTACGCTGCGTTCGGCCGAAGCTGTGCTGCGGGTTTTGATAAACCGTGCACTTTACCTTTTTGGAAAAGGCGGCTCGGTTTGGTATGCGAAGGGAACACCGATGGAAAAGGTCTTGGCGGGCGAAAAACTTGGTCTCACGGATCATCTCGAACTCGACGATACCGACGTGATGTTTAGCATAAAACGTTGGCAGCATTCGGATGACGCGGTATTATCGGACATTGCAAAACGGTTCCTCAACCGCAGGCTTTTCAAGGCGTTTGATCTTGATATGCCCGAATCAGACCGCCCGTCGTTTATCGAAGAATCGCGGCAGATCGTTGCAAATGCGGGGTTTGACCCCGAATACTATTTTGTCGAAGATATGGCGGGAAATGCGTCGTACTCTTTTTATTCAAAGGATACGTCGGATGCAAAAAATCTGATCTATGTCGAGGACGGATTTTCGCGTCCGACAATACGCGAAATATCGACGGTCAGCCCGGCGGTGCGCGGGCTTCAGGAAGGCTACCGCATCCACCGTATCTGTTTTCCGCCCGAGCTAAAGGATAAAATTGGCAAACTTTATCATAAGAAATGAGGTCAAAAGTAAAACGGCACAATTTGAAAGATTTGATCCCTTTGCCGGTTTTGCGGCTTTACCTTTTACTTTTTATTTTTGCCCCGTCCGCAACCGCGCAGACGGTAGCGGTTTTGACGCCCGACAAAGCTGAAACCAGTAAAAGTTTTGTAGCAAAGCTTGCAGAAAATCTGAATAAAAATTTAAAAGTGCTTGATTATGCGCTTAGTGAGGCAGCATATTTATCTGTCTCGCCCGCCGATGCTTTCAATTTAACCACCGGCGAATCGCATAGGATCGGCAGCGCGATCGGATGTGATTTTTTTATTCTCGTGCGATCGGCGGTGCAGCGGCGCAGTGCCTTTCGGCGGGCTGAATATTACGAATCTTACGCAGCGTTGTACGTCGTAAGTTCGAGGACAGGCCGGTTAATTTTATGGAAATTACAGCGTTTCGAAGCCGACAGGCCTCATACAGCGGTAAAAATGCTAAACGATTCGGCTTTGCCGTTGGCCGATGAGATTGAGAGCGGACTGCGTGCTGCTTTGCAGAAAGAAATTGCGGAATCCGGCCCTCCGGTAATCGAAGAGGTTCCGGATGAAAATTCGCCCGCGTCAAAAAACTTTCGCCCGCCGATTCCCTATCGCCGGATCAAACCGGAATATCCGGCAATTGCATCGTTTTTTGATATAGCGGCGACGGTCGATATTCTGGTCGATACAGATTCCGCCGGCTCGATCATCAGAACCGAGATCGTCCGATGGGCGGGTTTTGGCCTGGATGAATCGGTCGAAACAACCGTCCGACTGATGAACTGGCGGCCGGCCGAGCGCAACGGCAAGGCTTTGCCGATGCGGTTTTTGCTGAGATATAATTTCAGGAAGATCGATAAGGAATAAAGCAAATTGCTGAAATGAGAAATATCAGAGCCGCTATACGAATGGTGCTTTTTGTAACCATGACGCTCGGCGTTTATTCGATCTGGTGGGTTTTTAGGGTCTTTATTCCGAATAAGATCTACTGGCGCCAGGTCATTTTTGAAACTTGGACAAAAAGTTTTGTATGGGTTTCAAATCTAAAGATCGAAGTCGTCGGAACACCGCCAAAACCGCCATTCTTTCTGGTCACTAACCACCTAAGCTACACCGACATCGGCGCCCTCAGGGCGGTCGTAAAAGGCGTCTTTGTGGCAAAAAGTGAAGTAAAAAAATGGTTCATCGCCGGGCCGATATGCCGCGATATGGGTACGATCTTTATAAATCGGACCAACCGCCGCGACATCCCGCGGGCCGGCCAGGAGATCATAAAACGGCTCGACGCAGGCGAAGGCGTGATCGTTTTTCCCGAAGGCACAAGCACGAATGGTGAAAAAGTGTTGCCGTTCAACTCGTCTTTCCTCGAATTCGCCGCCCGGCGCAACATAGCCGTCTCTTACGCCGCCATCACCTATTGCACCCCGCCCCGCGAGATGCCCGCCCGCATCGCCGTCTGCTGGTGGGAGGACGTCACATTCTTCGCCCACCTCTGGCGACTTTTCAAACTAAAAGAATATTCGGCCACGATCAGTTTTGGTGACGAACCTGTAATGAACGATGACCGCAAAGAACTCGCGTCGGAATTAAGAAATCGTGTTGAGGAGCGATTTGTCCCGGTTTTGTCATAATTTGTCCCGGTTTCGTCATAATAGGGTTGGCACAAGCAGTAGATAGATAGATAGATAGTAGCTATCCCTGATTAAGCGTTATAGATAAATGGAAAAAGAAGCGGCGGTTTTGAGATTAAACTTACCTCAGTCATAAATGTTGATAGCCCGGTGATTCCGCGCCGAACTCCCTCGAGGGACGCCCAAACAACTTTTCGCTAACCAGCCGTTAATTGTTGCTCTTGCTTTCAAATTAGCAAATGTTATAGGCTTAACGGAGGTACTGAATGACGATTCATTCATAATCACAGTTATGTCAAAACCTGCTCGAAACGGAACGGCCGCGAGGGCGGCTGTCAGCGGTAAGCGAGAAGCTATTTTGCGCGCCGCGATAAAGGTCTTCGCAAACAGAGGCTATTTCAATTCCAAAGTTTCGGATATCGCGGGCGAGGCCGGGATTGCGGACGGCACGGTTTATCTCTATTTTAGGAGCAAGGAAGAGATACTCCATTCAATATTCGACCGCGCGATGGCTGATTTTATAGACGAGGGCAAACGGGAACTGGCCTTGATCGACGGGGCCAAAGCAAAGCTGGCTAAGATCGCGGAGCTTCATCTGCTAAAACTCGGGTCTGACCGCAACCTCGCGATCGTGTGTCAGGTTGAGCTCCGCGGCTCAACCAAATTTATGCAGGAATTTTCGGCCACCGGATTTGGCGATTATCTTGATATCATCCGGGCAGCTATCGAAGACGGGCAAGCCAACGGTGATTTTCGCACAGACGTCAAACCGGTCGTCGCGGCCAAGATATTCTACGGATCCCTTGACGAAATGGCTACAAACTGGATTTTGTCAAAAAAATCGTATCCGCTTGTTTCGATGGCGGACGAAGTCCTGAAGATTTTTTTTGGAGGGATTCTTAAATGACCGGCCTCGTCGAAAAATCTGCGGTTCCCGGTACAAAGGTTTTGGTTGACGCCGCCGCCGGTTTAACCGACGAACCCCAAACCCTCTCGGAGCTTTTTTTGCGCTCGCTCAGCGAGTTTGATCTTCAAGACGCTCTCAATTATAAAAAAAACGGCGAATGGAAAATGATCTCGTCCGTCGAAATGATTGACCGGGCCGAGAAAATCGCGCTTGGCCTTTATTCGTTGGAATTGAGAAAAGGTGACCGGGCGGCGATACTCGCGGCAAATTCGCCCGAATGGACGCTGGCTGACGCCGGATGCCAATTTGCCGGTATCATCGATGTACCGGTTTACACTACGCTTGCGGGCGACTCTGTAAAGTACATAATTGACGATTCGCAATCCCGCGTTTTCTTTTTACAGGACGGTAAGACTTACGAGCGGATTAGGGCGTTTATCAGGGATTGTGCATCGCTTGATAAGTTTGTTTTGTTTGACGCCGCTGACGACGTCGATGATGAGCGCGTGATTTCTTTGGCCGAGCTGGAAGCCGCGGGGGCAAAGCTGCGTGATGAAAGGGACGGGCTCGCCGCGGAATTGAGAAATGCGATCACGTCGTCGGACGTTGCGACGCTGATTTATACAAGCGGTACAACCGGCGAGCCAAAAGGCGTAATGCTCACCCATTCAAATCTGATCTCAAACGTTCTGGCCGCGAGTGAAAAATACTTATTCACGGGACGCGAGATATCGCTTTCGGTGCTTCCGCTTTCGCACGTTTTCGAACGAACCGGGATGTATGTCTATATCCGATACGGAATGTGCGTGCATTTTGCCGAGTCTATAGATAAGGTGCCTGAGAATTTAAAGGAGGTTCGTCCGACGATTTTTATCGGCGTTCCCCGAATTTTTGAAAAGGTTTTTGAACGTGCCCGTCTAAAGGCTGCCCAGGCCGGTCGTGTAAATGAAATGATATTTGACTGGGCAATCGAGGTCGCGAAGGAGTATGCAGCCCTTAACGAAAAAAAGAAGCCTGTACCAATAGCCCTCACCGCAAAGCACGGCATCGCCGATGCAATCGTATTCTCGAAACTAAGAGATTTTTTTGGGGGACGGCTGAAGTATTGTATTACCGGCGGTGCGGCCCTGCCGGACGAGATCTATCTCATATTTACCGGTGCCGGTATCTCGATAATGCAGGGTTACGGCCTGACCGAAACGTCACCGGTCGTCTCGTCGAATAACCCGTCGAATGTTCGTGCCGGAACTGTGGGGCGGCCCGTAAAAGATGTAAAATTGCGGATCGCGGATGACGGCGAGATCGAGGTTGCAGGGCCGAATGTCATGCTCGGCTACTATAATAAACCGGAGGCGACAAAGGAAGCTTTTACGGCCGACGGCTGGTTTAAGACAGGCGACATCGGTAAAATCGACGCGGACGGATTTCTGAAAATAACCGATCGAAAAAAAGAACTTTTTAAAACATCCGGCGGCAAATACATTGCCCCATCGCCGATAGAGCAGATGTTGAGGGCATCGCGGTTTGTAAATCAGGCCGTCCTCGTCGGGAATGAGCGTAAATTCCCCGCGGCCCTGATCGTGCCAAATTTTGAGATGCTCGAAAGCTATGCAAGATTAAAGGATCTCGATATAAAAACCGCCTCAGAATTTTGTATCCACCCGCGGATCCTCGATCTTTTTATGCGACAGATAGAAACGGTAACGCAGGGGCTTTCTAACTATGAAAAGGTAAAAAAATTCGCACTTTTACGTCATGAAATGACCGTTGAAACCGGTGAACTAACCCCGACGTTAAAAGTAAAGCGTCGGATCGTCGATGAAAAATACCGCGATGTTATCGACAAAATGTACAGAGACGCAGGCATTGCATCGGTGTGATACCCGTCATCATCCAGCTTAGTAAACCACTCTCAAACCCGTGGTGTTAGCCGCCGATGTGATCGCCGACCGGCCGGCTCCGGCCGCAATTTCCAGAATTCTCAGGGCAATGCTCTTCTTTGCTTTTTCGACCTCGACTATATCGTACGGTTGGAGCAAAATGTCACTCTGTTTGCCTTCTTTGATGTGATCGAGATTGGCAATTATGATATCGCGGTCCTTCGAATTTGGATGCGAGTTTGGTTTGAGGCGATAGATCTTTATCTCTTTTGTTTTAGCGGTTTGGGTCGGGCCGCTTATTTTTGCGATCGCTTCGGATAGTGACGTGCCGCCTTCTTTTAAATAAACGCCTTGCGGGGCAATGACTTCGCCGACGATATAGGCCGGCGGGGCCTTTTGCACATCTATTATGTCACCGGGCAGTATGACCGGATTTACCTCTTCCTTTCCCAATTTGGCAAGGCTGAATATCCTCGAGGGAACTTCGGTCGCCTCACCTGTTTCAGCCTTCCAATTTGCCGGATCGTTTTCGGGCATACACAGCGGCGGTCGTGTGCGAAATACTTGTATCGTACCGCCCGCCGCTTCTTTGAGGCCGCCGGCAAATGCGATCATCTCAATTAGTGTCACCGGCCGTCTTAATTCGAATTGCTGAGGCGCATTGACCTCGCCATAGACGGTGGTCGAGGGAATACTCTTTTTATCGGTACGAAGGTTAAGCTGTGGATCTCTAAGATATTCGCTAAGCAATGCGGCAATGTCGATCCGTAACTCTCTTTCCGTCTTGCACACAGCGACGATCGGCTTTTCAAAGAAAGGAACTTCGATCTTGCCGTTCTCATTAACAGTCGCAACAAAATCATATTGCTGTTCGCCCAAAACTTTTACCGATATTTCATCCCCAGGACCAAGCATATAACCCTTTACAGGCCCGGCGTTGTCCGGCAAACTCTGAGCCTGCACCGCCTCAAACAGAACAAACATAGCGGCAAGCATAAATAATATTTTAAATTTCATAAAAACAACCTCTAACACTAATATGTTTAAGAGTTTACCGCACAAAGTAGCTCAAAACAACCCCTGAAATTGGGTCACGAAAAATGTTGATTAAGGTGAATCGCTGTTTCATGTAAAATCTTGATGAAAGATGTATGCCCGAATAGAAATTATCTAAGAGAGCAGCCGGGGATGAGAGTGTCGTCGGTTCGGAGGCAGAATAATGGAGTTTTGTAACTCTAAAATAGAACAGTTATAATTACTATAGTGAATAGATTTGTGCTTGCAAAAGAGAATATGACAGAAACTTCAGAAAAAACCAAAAAAGATTTAGATGATGACCCGAAGTCGCCCGTCAACGACAAGCGGCGCTTTAATCAGCAGGGCGAACGGGTACGGCAGGTTAACGAAGAGCCACCCGGACAGCCGCTTATATCCGCAAGAGAGACCGAACTCGAAACAAGGCTGAGCGCCGAAACCGGGCGCCGTGAGGCTGCGGAAGCAAAACTTGTTGGGGTTCAGGCCAAATTTGACGAAGCAAAATCAAATCTCGAAAAAGAGACATCCGATATGCGTGCGCGTCTGATGAAAACGCTTGAGGACAGGGCTAAACAGGCTCAGTTTAATTTTCTGACTACCCTTTTGCCCGTTCTCGACAATTTGAATTTGGCTGTTTCAGCGAGTGAGAGTGATCCGTCCGTTGAGCATCTGCGAAACGGCGTGGTCGGAACGGCGCGGAGCTTTGAGCGGGCGCTTATTGACGTCGGGGTCGAGCCTATAATCTCGGTCGGTGCCGCATTTGACCCGGAGATGCATCAGGCGATAGACACCGTCGATGTCGATGCGGAACAAGACGGGAAAATCACAGCCGAATATGCACGCGGCTACAAATTCGGGGACAGGCTACTTCGTCCGGCAAATGTTCAGGTCGGCAAAGCGGGGCAACAATCCGCAGGTGAAGAGCGTCTGAAGGCAGCAGAGCAAAATTTATGGGACTTGCAAAGTTAAAACCCGAGCGTTGGATGTACCCGGAAGAGTACATAGAATTTGAACGCAGCAGTGATAGCCGTCACGAGTATGTTGACGGGGAAATATTTGCAATGGCCGGCGAATCGCTTTCGCACAGTCGTGTTTGCATGAATTTGGCCCGTTTAGTTGGCAACAAACTAAAAGGACAACCATGCGAGCCTCTTTCTCCGAATATGAAGGTTCGGACATCGACCGCTTCCCTTTTCGCCTATCCTGACCTGACTATCGTTTGTGGCGAGCCGCTGTTTCACGACACAAAGAAAGACGTTTTGCTAAATCCGCAGGTTATTTTCGAAGTTTTATCGCCGTCAACCGAAATTTATGACCGGACGGACAAATTTGTCCGTTTCAGGATGGGAAATGAAACCCTGACCGACTATATCCTGGTAGCTCAGGACCGGCCTTTTGTAGAACATTATTCCAAACGATCCGACGGCGAATGGCTCTATCACAGCTATAACGATTTGCGTGATTCAATCGAAATTTCAAGCGTTAATTGCTCTCTCGGTCTTGTGGAAATATATGACCGTGTCGAATTTGAGCCGCCAACGGAGATTGAACATTGACTTTGTATGTACGGCTAATAAACGTGAAATATTGTGCGTTCGGGTTTTAGTTTTGAACCTGAATGCGTGCAAAGTGTTATAGTATAGAATGGGACTGTTTTGTCCGCCTTACAGGATCAAATAATTCGGGGAAGTTTAAAGAGTTATGGCAGATATAGAAGCATATAAGGACAAGTTTAGTGAGAGCGGGCAGCGAATTTTGGAGACGGCTTTGGGCGAGTCCAAAAAACGCGATCAAAACTACATTTCGATCGAGCATATTTTGCACGCTATCGCGTTTGAGGAGGACGATCTCTTCTCGGCGACCATGCGTGACCTGTCCGTCGATCCGAGATCGGTAAAATTGCTGATCGAGAAACGGATGGAAGATGGCCGTCAACACAGCGGTAAAGGATATCGCATAGCTCCGGAAACAACCGAACTGTTTAAACGTGCGATGGACCGCTCGCGTTCGCAGGGCCGTCGCGTAATTGACGCCAGTGATATTTTTTATGTTCTCTCAAATGATGAACGCAGTGTCTTAAACGATGTTCTGCAAAATTTAGGCGTACCGGCTGACGAGGTCGCAACGACAGCCAGAACGCGAATCCGAAAGCGCGAAAAAGAAGAAGAGAGGTCACGGCAAAAATATGAATTACCGTCGTTTCTCCGTCATTTCGGAGTTTCGATGAATAAACTCGCCCGTCAGGATAAAATCCCGCCGACGATAGGACGCGAGCGTGAGATTTTGCAGATGATCGAGATATTATCGCATCGCGAAAGGTCAAATTCGCCAATGCTGGTCGGCGAGCCCGGCGTCGGAAAAACGGCGGTTGTCGAGGGCCTTGCACGCTTGATTGAGTTAGAGCCTGAAAAAGTGCCTTTGAGATTACGTGATGCACATATTGTCCAGCTTCAAATGGGCGGGCTTGTCGCCGGGACGATGCTTCGGGGAATGTTTGAAGAGCGGATAAAGGGCATCATAGATGAAGTTAAAGAAAAATCGCACATAATTCTGTTTATCGACGAAGCTCATACGATCATCGGCGCGGGTGCCGCGATGGGAACGACCTCGGACGCTGCTAATATGTTCAAATCTTCGCTCGCCCGTGGTGAGCTCCGCATTATCGGTGCGACAACGATAACCGAATATAAAGAATACATCAGCGATGACGAGGCCTTGGCCCGGCGTTTCCGGCTGGTCAACGTCTCTGAACCCAGCATTGATGAAACAAAAGAGATTTTATTAGGCGTTCGTCCGCGTCTTGAGAAAAATTACTCGGTAACGATCTCGGACGAGGCCATAAATATGGCTCTTGAAATGTCGCCAAAATACATACGCAACCTGCATTTACCCGACAAAGCGATCGGGTGGCTTGATACCGCTTCGGTCAAGGTTGAGATAAATGAGCCGCTCGAGATGATAGTTCGTCCGGAGCACATTATAGAAGTCATTTCACAGGAATCACGCATTCCTAAGGATATGATCTATCGGGACACGTCCGATAGATTTTCTGTAATGGAAACCGATCTCGGAAAGCGGGTTGTCGGACAGATTGACGCGGTTCGTGCCGTAGCGGAAAGGCTGCGTCTTAATAAAGGCCCGTTAAAGGAAAATCATTATGCGCCGGACGGCGTCCTGCTCTTCCTCGGCCCGACCGGCGTCGGAAAAACGGAACTTGCAAAAGCGGTTGCCGAATTTATGTTTGGCGACGAAAGCAAAATGGTCCGTATCGATATGAGCGAATACGGCGACGGCACGGTCGGCATTGAAAAACTGATCGGTATGCCCCGCGGCATCGTCGGGTCTGAACGCGGCGGTATTTTGACTGAGCAGCTTCGGGACAATCCATATACGGTTTTGCTGCTCGACGAGGTCGAAAAGGCTTCGCCTTATCTAATGAATATCTTTCTTCAGGCTTTTGACGAAGGATGGATCACGGACGGACGCGGTAAAAAGGTTTATTTATCTGACGCCATAGTCATCATGACTTCGAATCTTGGCTCGGAAAACTTTAAGCGTTTTGAAAAACCGCTTGGTTTCGGACAAAAAACCCTTGGCGACGTCATCCAGATAAAAGGCGATGTGATGAAAGCCGCCGAAACACGTTTTACACCCGAATTTCGCAACCGCATCGACGAGATCATAATATTCTCGCCGCTGACGATGGACGAGGTTCGTGAGATTGCCAAGATTTATCTGGCTAAAATCAAAAAGAATATGGAGCGTCAGGGCAAAATTGTTGAGGTCACAGAGGCCGCCCTCGATCTGCTTACCGAAAAAGGCTTTAGCGCCGCATACGGTGCCCGTTTTCTCAAACGTCATATCGACCAAAAGGTAAAATTGCCGATCACAAACGAATGGAAAACCGCAACGAAATTCATCGTCGAAGCCGTCGATGGCGAGGTCACCGTCAAACGCGGCGAGGTTTTTAGCCTTAACTAAACCCAAACAAACTTTCCCGCATCAAAGGCTTTGGTGGTAAATCTTCAAATCTTGATTTTTGTGGGAGTAAGATTATGTTAGAAAAATATCGGGCAACAATTCACGGAGACACGATTGAATGGGACAGCACCGTTCCTAGCGCCCTTGCTCAAAATACAACTATAGAAGTTGATGTTACGGTAGTTCCGTCTAAAGCGAAATTAAAAAAACCCGACGGAAACAAAATGGCGGATGCGTTAAAGGCGATTGCCAATTTAACTGATTCTAAAGGGATCAAGTCCATTAAAGACCCGGTAGAGTGGCAACGCGAGCTAAGAAAAGACCGGCCGCTTCATGGACGATAATGTTCTTATTGGATAGCAACATCATTATTTATGCCGCTTTGAATGATAATCTTTTGATCGAGTTTGTAAGAACTAATTCACCCTATGTTTCTGATATCAGCCGCGTTGAGGTTTTAGGATTTCAAAATATTACGGAAAAAGAAACTCAATTTTTTGACAAGTTTTTTGAATCCACATTTCTTCTTGGTGTTTCAGAAGGTGTGATACGCGAAGCAATTCGACTGCGTAAAAAACGCAGGATAGCTTTGGCGGATGCTCTCATCGCTGCAACGGCTATAGTCAACGATTTGACCTTGGTTACCCGCAACACAAAAGACTTCAAATGGATGGATTCGCTCACGCTAATAAATCCTCTCAATGACGAATGATTAAAAAATATCTATTTACTATCTCAATCTTACTCTTTTTCGGGACCGCTTC
This sequence comes from Pyrinomonadaceae bacterium, assembly GCA_041747575.1. Taxonomy (GTDB): domain Bacteria; phylum Acidobacteriota; class Blastocatellia; order Pyrinomonadales; family Pyrinomonadaceae; genus OLB17. The sequence continues at coordinate 29,013 of JBGTEX010000047.1, read as the reverse complement.
GTTTAGTCAAAACGAGCCGTTGCGGGCCAATGACGAGAAAGCTGACGCAATTATTCTCAGGGCAGCCGAAGCCCTCGGCGGCGATAAATATTTGCAGGTCAAATCTCAGGTAGGCAAAGGCAAGTTTAGCGTGCTGAGAGACGGATCGGTTGTTTCGTTTCAGTCGTTTGTTGATGTAATTGTATTTCCCGATATGGAGCGAACCGAATTTAAGGGCAACGGGTCACGTACCATTCAGGTGAACACCGGCGATACCGGCTGGGTTTACGATGGCGATCAGGAATTGATAAAAGTGCAAAATGAGACTCAGATCGCGAATTTCAAGCAAGGTATCAGGACCAGCCTGGACAATCTGCTTCGCGGAAACTGGAAGGATGAGGCAGATCTGGCATATGTCGGCAGACGACCGGCCACGCTTGGCAAACGCAACGAAGTGGTCAAGCTTACTTACAATGACGGGTTCGCCGTCGAATTCGAATTTTCGGCCGATGACGGACTCCCGCAAAAAGCCTTATACAAGCGGTCAAATGGTGACGGCGACGAGATAATAGAAGAAGACCGTTACGCTCAATTTATTGAAATCAAAGGGATAAAGACGCCGTTCATAGTCGATCGATTTACAAACGGTAAACGGGCGTCACGTATTAACTATGAGTCTGTCGAATTTAACAAAACGATCTCCGATTCGATCTTCGTAAAGCCGTCTAACCCCAAAGATGCAAAAAAAGAAATAAAACCCTAAAGCCGCCAAAATCCCGGCTGCAAAAAGCCCGCGCCCGTAGGCCGGTCTTTACACACCGTTGTCAATAGCGGTTTGACTCTTTGAGCTGGCGTTTAATTAAACTCATGGATCACGCGGATTACTTCCCCGAAAGTGCGCCGTGAAAAATTCGATCGCGTAATGCGGGATAAATTCTATATTTTATCTAGATTTTTCTACAAATTATGCAGCATTTTATTGTAAGCTGATATTTGTATGGCGAGACCATTAATACTTTCATTGGACGGGCAGGAATTTGCCGTGACGCTGGTCAAGATCGACAGGGATAAGCTGTACGGCAAGGTCGATATTGAGGCGTTTGACGACAAAGGGCGTGAGGCGTCTTTGCGGGTGTTGGCCGCCGATGGTAAAACACTGATCGATAAAGGCGGGACGGCTCTTGCGACGATAACAGACTTGGGCGACTCGATCGACCGCAACGATCTGGTACCGATCGACGCCGACGGCGAAGAGATCGAACAGGTGCCTTCGTCATTTAGCCAAACCAATGACTTGCAGCCTGCAGCCGTCGAGGATTATTTTCTTCAGATAGTAAAAAGCGTCTATATCCTGGGGTCGTACGAGGGTTCGGATATCGCCGCGCTTAATGACCATCTCGCGACGAAGCAGATATTCACATTTCCGTTTAGCTGGCGGGGCGGAATTGAATATGATAATGCTTACCTTATCGGGACAGGCGGCGAGGCGTTTTTGGTAGTCGGGAAACAGGCCGAGTTTCAGTTTATAAAGCTCAATCAGGCCTCCGTTTTGGAATCGACCGAGGAAGAGGAAATATCCGCGGACGATCTCGATTTTGATTTGATGTAAGATTTCCCGCAAAAAATTTTAGTTTTGGACCGAGCAAATATATGCCAATAAATATTAGCAATCCTAAGAACCGCGACGCCGTTGTGGCTCTTGAAGCTCTGAATCCTAAACGCGATATTCGTTATACGGATGAGAACGGGCGTCCGGTTTCGACTCGTAAATTATTAAAATCAGACGTGCTTCACGATCTGCCGGAACTTCTTAAGAAACGGAAAGAACTCGAAAAAGTAGCAGACAGCCTTATCAAAGGGGATCCGGAGATAGACGTCGAGACTTTCGGGATGTTCCTGACCGACATGTCGCATGTTTATGTGACAAAAAAAGGGATTATTCATCTCGTAGAGGAAATCGAGGTCATCTATAAGCCGGACGATACGATCCGCGAACGTAGGCCGAGAAAAAAAGAGCCTCAAAATATGAACGGCGAATTCCCGATGCGTTGGACAGGGAAGTTTATAAAAAAGGACGAGGCGGCTCACAGATTTGTATTTACAAATAAGAAACAGCTTGTTCATATTAACGGACTGACATTCGATTTTTTGTTTGAGATGGCTAAGGATCTGGATGAGCGCGATTCGCTTCTGCTTGTCCGTGGCGGCGAAAAAGGCAATGAGCCGCTTGTGATGAATCGCGGCGGCAAACCGTATAATGCATTTCTTGAAGGCCGCGTAAAGGGCGATGCATACTGTCTGATCCTGCATCTTTCGAACATGGAGCTTAAAAAACCGAAGGAATCTGACGGCGATTGATCCGATTTTTCGACACTTGAAAACGGCCCCAAGCCAGCGAGGCTAAATTTTTACGATGTTAAATCTTGATTTTGATAAAAGTAAATTTACATGCAAATTCGGTTATTGCATCGGCAAAGCTCCGGACCTTGCCGACCCTGCCTTGCACGTAAAGGCACAGGATTACAAACGGCGTCTTAGCTCTTTGATGAAGGCAATATCGACCGAAGACGCATTTCGGATGCCAAAAGCCCGAGGATATTTTGTCACGCGGAAATACGACGGCGAGAATGCGATGTTGTTTTTTGACGGGGAAAAGATGATCTCGGTCAACCCAGGCGGAACCGCCCGTATTGGGCTTCCGTGTTTTGAGGAGGCCGCAGGGCTTCTAAAAAAAGCTAAAGTAAAATCATGCATTCTCGGAGCCGAAATTTATGTCAAGGACAAAGCTTCGAACGCAAATCTCGTGCAGCAGGTTGTGCGTATCTTGCGATCGCCGTCATCAAAAGAAAAACTTGATAATCTAGGCCTGGCCATTTTCGATGTGATCGAGGTTGACGAAAAGCCTTTGGAATCGACTGCGAAAGTTTTCGAACTGCTGCAGAAATGGTTTGCGAAAGGGAAGCAGGTTCACGCGGTCGATCATCGGAAAGTTGACAAGGTCGATGCGATAATGGAAATGTTTACCGAATGGGTTGTCGGTGATGGCGCCGAGGGCGTCGTTGTGCGTCACGATCAGGCCGGTTGGTACAAAATTAAAATCCGTCACACCCTCGATGTGGCTATAATAGGATACTCCGAGGGAACCGACGCCCGCAAAGGCATGCTGCACGACCTGCTTGTGGCCGTGATGCGTCAAGACGGAACATTCCACGAGTTCACACGCGTCGGCGGCGGTTTTACGGACGAAGACCGCAAGACGATCGCCAGTGAAATGAAACGCCGCATCGTGCCGTCCGATTACGTCGCCGTTAATAATGACTATGTGGCCTACGAAATGATACACCCCGGCCCGGTCATCGAGATCTCGTGTCTGGATATGATCTCGGAACGTGTCCGCGGCGGGCCGGTCAAACGCATGGTGCTCGATTGGGACGGTAAGCGGTACAGCGCGGTTGTGAGGATGCCTCTGGTGAGCGTGATTTCGCCGCAGTTTATCCGCATCAGGGATGATAAAGAAGCCACGCCCGAAGATGTAAATATAAGCCAGGTCAGCGACCTCGTCCGCGTCCCCGACGCCGATAAATCTGCTCATGCCGATGACGATCCGGCCAGTGAGATCATCGCCCGAACCGTCTATAAAAAGATTATGAAGGGTAATACGATGGTGCGAAAACTATTGCTTTGGAAAACAAACAAAACCGATCGTAACGATTTTCCCGGCTATGTCGTGTATTTAACTGATTTCAGCCCCAACCGCCGAAACCCTTTGGAACGCGATATTAAAATATCAAACAACGAAAACACCGCCCGAAAATTCTTTGATCAAATGGCGGAAAAAAATTTTATTAGCGGCTGGGAGAAGGTGGTATAGATTGTCGATGTTACGCTCTTTCGATTTATAATTTTGATTTAAACATCGTTCTTTTGCCGTGCGTTTTCTGAGTCTAATTTACGAGCTGTGATAAAATAAGCCTGTGAAAAGCAATGTAATAGAGATAAATCCTGACAAGGTGAGTGGTACTCCTGTTTTTGCCGGCACCCGTATCCCTATTGAGAATCTTTTTGACTATCTCGAGGGCGGCGAGGGCCTCGATGATTTTCTTGAAGGATTTCCGCCTGTCACACGCGAACAAGCGGTGGCCGTTTTGGAAATGGCGGAGAAATCATTAATTGTCAATACAGTAAATGGCTGGTAAAAAACACATCTCACTACAAAATTACCCTCGGCGTTATGACTATTTAGTTGATGACTCGCTTTTGCCGAAGCCTGAGACTTCTATAACGCCTGAGCAGTTGGAAGATTCGATTAAGTTAGCCTTTGAACGATGCCTCAAGATTAAAAGTGGTGAAACTACTCAGTTACCACATACTCCGGATGAATTAGTAAAACTCTGTATCAAACATTTACGCGAACGTAGTGACCCAGTGCTTTCGCCATCGTTTTTCAGCCAGTGCAAAGTTGAAGAAATTTTTGAACTCGATGCTATAGCCCATGAGATGCAGCGGCAGCGGATGAGAATAGGAGTATTTTATCAATATTTGGTGATAGAACTCATGCGACATCGCTTCCCAAGTGTTTATGATGGAAAAAGGGAAGGCGATGTCGAGGCTGACATAGATACGCCAGGATTTCCTAAAGGTCTGCGCCTGTTTATGTCTGTTAAGAAGTCGGCCGATACCGTGGGTGGTCAAGACGTCGCTGGAATGTTTAGGCGTCTTGAAGCTATGGCCATTGAAGACAAAAACTTGACCCGGCCTTACCTCGGCGTAGTTTGTATTGCAACACCACCGAGAGGACGCATTCTTCCCTACGATCAAGCCCGCACAATGAAAAGAAATACGGAGGGACAACCCTATTCTCCTAACTGTGAAGTTTGGAGTCCCGGCTTTATTTTTCCTTTTATTTCAGGACTGGAGCCAACCGAAATTTACAAATCGGCCCTGCTGGCGAGAGTAGGAAAATATCTGCCCTTTCATGCACTATCACAACGCGAGGGTTGTGCAGTCCTCCTTTCAGCCGAGCTGAGTAAGCTTGGCCTAGTTAACCTGTCGACGGGAACGCTCGATCCGGTTAAGTTCCAGGAATTTATCAGCCAACCTCCATCAAGAAGGAGAAAAAAATGAACCCGTCTGCCCTTCTCGAAAGGAATATGCAGCCCAACGAACTCTGCACCGTTATTCACGGTGACTCGCGCGATGTATTGCGGGAATATTCCGCAGACTTTGATTTGATCGTTACGTCGCCGCCTTATGCTGATGCACGGCACAAACATTATGATGGTGTCCACCCGGATAAGTTTGTTGATTGGTTTCTCACGTTTCATGAGCCGTTCTTTAAAGCTCTCAAACCGACTGGAAGCCTTGTAGTAAATATTAAGGACAAGGTGGTTGACGGGGTTCGACACCGATATGTTTGGCATATGATAGAGGCTTTGTGCGAACGAGGGTGGTTTGCCATTGATGACTACATCTGGCATAAGACGAACCCGATGCCCGGTTATTGGCCGACACGCCTTCGGGATGGCTGGGAATATTGCTTTCATCTATCTAAGTCTAAACGCCCTTTCTTCAACGCCGAAGGTGTCAGCCGACCTATCGGCGACTGGGTCGAATCGCGACTGAGCAAACTAGGTCAAAATGATTTGTCGCGTCAGAATTCGGCAAACGAGAGCGGTTTCGGTCGTGATATTTCCAAATGGGTTGGCAAAGAGACTGTGTTGCCCTCCAATGTGATTAGCAAGGGTGTTGTAGGTAAAAATATGGGCCACCCTGCGGTGTTTCCAATCGACCTGCCCTTGTTTTTCATCAAATTACTTTGCCCTGAAGATGGGTTTATTGTCGATCCTTTTGGCGGCAGTGGTTCAACGGGAGTCGCCGCGTCAAGACTCGGTCGTCGTTGTTTATTGATTGATAATAACGCAAGCTATTGTCAAGAAGCTCGACGACGGTTGAGTCTTGAAGAAGTTCCGGAAGACACCATTGCTTCTACGACTCGTGATTCCCAAATTCAACCGTTTCTATACGAGCCTTAGTTGTGTGACGGTGATGCATACCAATTCTGAAAGCTATGTGATCGAAGATCTTACCGGATGCAAGGCGGCGATGCGGCGGTATTTGCGGAATCTTTCTCCAAGCGAAAAGATCATTCACCTGGAACTACTGCAAAAGCGGACATATAGCCTTGCGGAGTCTCGTCAAAAAAATGGAAAAGGTGAAATTCTGCGCAAACTGAGGATATGGCAAAAGGCACAGGGGTTGAAGGGCTGATATGGCACAACCCTTTTACGAATTTGCCGGTAACAAGCGTCTGCTCTGGATTGCGGAGGAATGGATGCGGTATGCCGACGATCTGGCCGAGTGGGCGATGGAGCGTCTTGTCAACCGGCGTGACGTCTGGAGCCAATATACGCTCAAGGACGGCAAGATCAGGGTCGTGATGCTGCCAATTGAAGCACGCCGAAAACTCGGCACGGATATGGTCACGCTTACGAAGCTGCACAGGCATTTTTCGGCAAAATCGGTTGCGCATCTTATAGGGCTTCATTCGATCAGCGATCATAGTACGTGTAAATGGTTTGCGATCGACGTCGATCTGCATGACGAAACTCTGCCAAATGCGGACGAGGATGCGTTGACAAATTTTGAGGCGTGTCTCGAATGGGCGGAGCGATTGCGTGCACAGGGTATTGATCCGCTCCTGCTCGATAGCAACGGCGTCGGCGGGTATCACGTATGGGTACTGTTGGATAAGGAATATCCGCTGGCGGATGTATATGATTTTGTTACGGAGCTCCGGGACGATTGGGACCGGCTCGGACTCCCGCGAAAGCCCGAGGTGTTTCCCCCAAAACGCGTGGTCGCACCCGACGATCTGCCATACACTCTTCGAACGCCGGGGCGGCATCATACTCGGCACCATTATACGCGGGTCTGGAATTTTGACCGGCTTGGCGAAAATGAGTGGTTAGAGGGCGGTGATGCGATCGAGGCAATGATCGCAACACGGCCGTCGATACTTCCCAAGGCCAGGACAAAGAAAAAATCGAATTTAGTTCCGGCTCCGGCCCCAAAAAAACGTGAGCCAAAACGCAAGCCGCGGGTTTGTCTCGATCTTGACGGCGTGCTCGCCCAATACGACAAATGGCGCGGCGTTGATCACATAGGCGACCCAATTCCCGGAGCTTTGAAATTTGCAAAACAGATGGCCAGGATCGCCGAGATCACAATTTTTACATCCAGATGTGCGCAGGATGTACTCGAAGGCTCACGGATCACGCCCGGCCAACTCCGCATTCGCGTCATCGAATGGCTCGAAAAACACAAGTTCCCCTACACCGACGTCTATACCGGTCAGGGCAAGCCGCGGGCCGCCGCCTTTATAGACGATCGCGGTGTTCAATGCAGCCCGCAGACAGACGAAGACGCATTTGCAAATGCCCTCGAACTGACGCGCCAATTGGTTGCTAAACCGCACGGCCTGCCAAATCTTTCGGTCGGACGTGACGTCTGACCGGAGATCAATTTTCGTACCGGAGCCGCCGTCTGCGTCTTGTTTCGCGGCCGCCGCCTAAGTATGCGATAAGCATGACGATCAGATGGGCGATAAACCAGACGTTGTCGGCCCCGATGTTCTGGTAAATATAGATCAGAATCAGGATGCGGGGCATAAAAATGCCGAGCAGGATATCAGCCCACTGCGGAACGGCGTTTACGGGATAAAGGTCCGGAAACAGAAAAAGATATACAAGCAGCACGACACGCGGCACGAATAGTGAGAATATCAAAAAATAAATATCCATTTTTGCAAGAATATGCCTGCCGGCGGCCGGTGTCAAATTTTCCGGCCGTGTCGCATGGGGCAGACTCCGGTTTGCAAAATTCGATGAAAGCGTATTTAATAATTGTTTGCTCTCGCGGGCAAAATTTCGCCGAAAGGAGGTGAGAAAAAATGGCACAGATTCATGTAAACAATAACGAATCAATCGAATCAGCACTTCGCCGATTTAAGAGAAAGGTTATAAGCGAAGAGATCATCAAAGATCATAAAAAACACGCTCATTTTATACCTCCCGGCCAAAAGGCAAAGTTAAAATCGGTGAACGCGCGTAAGCGTAACCGAAGGCGTTTTCGTCAACAGCGTCCGGCTGCCGGGGTTACCGGCACGGCTACTGGTGCTTCGCGTCCACCGATGGGACAGAACCGGTAATTTTAAGTAAAACGTAAAAGTGAAAAGGTAAAAGAGAGCGTGAGCCTTTTTTCCTTTTCACTTTTTCTTTTTTTAATCAAACGATGAGTATAGAACAACCCCGAATTTTAATTACAAATGACGACGGATATCATTCCGACGGCATACTCGCTCTCGAAGAAGGCCTGAGCCGTATCGGCGATGTGTATGTTGTCGCACCTGAATCCGAAATGAGCGGTGCGTCACATAGCCTGACGCTCGCCCGTCCGCTGCGGATAAGACAGCGCAGCAAACGGCACTGGACGGTGGACGGCACACCGACCGATTGTATAACCCTCGCCCTGAATCAGATATTGCCAAAGGATGAACGTCCGCAGATTTGTTGTTCTGGTATCAATCACGGGGCAAATCTTGGTGACGATGCAACCTATTCGGGAACGGTCGCAGGTGCTCTCGAAGCGACAATTTTGGGCGTCCCCGGCCTTGCCTTTAGCCTCGCCGCGTATCGCGATCACGATTTTGCGGAATCGGTCAAGATCGCGACGGAGATTACTCTAAAAGCTCTCGCCGACGGCATCCCCGAGGGGACGCTGCTCAATGTCAATATTCCAAAAGGCGTCCCAAAAGGCATTCGCATAACAAAACAAGGTTTTAAAAGCGCCCGGCCCGTTATAACCGAACATATCGACCCTCGCGGAAAACTTTACTACTGGATCGGCGAACTCCGCGAAGGCTTCAGAGCGGACGGCGGCACCGACTTTGAAGCGATAGACCAGGGCCTTGTCTCGGTCACCCCGATGCGCAGCGACCTGACAGACCATTCAGCCATCGACGTACTGCAGGATTGGAACAGAATATAGCAAAAATCCAATAAAAAAGAATATAATCTTCGTGTTTGACTCCAACATATTAATTTATGAAACGATGCCCTGAATGCAGGCGGGATTATTACGACGACACGCTCTTTTACTGTCTCGACGACGGCAACGTCCTGCTTGAAGGCCCGCGGAGCCCGGACACTCCTGTCCGCTATTTGTCTGATGAGCCGGCGACAGCGATCCTGTCCGGGCATGGAGTACCGCCGTCAGGCGGCTCCGGGTCAGAACCGGAAGCGATAGCGACTGGGTTCCCAGCCGACGAACCGTTGAACTGGACTCGAACTTTTTGGCTCGCTCACGACGCTCTGGGGCGGGCCTATGAGCAGCAAGTCGATCTGAACCAGGCGCTCGCAGAGTATCAGCGGGCAAGGCAGCTGGAGCAAAACGTCCCTGAAGTCCTGGCATTGGTCGGCAGGGCATACGCTCTCCTAGGCAGAAAAGCGGAGACTCAGAAGGTAATCGAGGATCTGAAAGGGATGTCGAAACAGGCCTACGTTCCGCCCTATAATTTCGCCAAAATTTACGCCGGGCTCGAAGATAAGATGAAGCATTCGCGTATCTAAACCGTGCTTTTGACGGGCGTTCATACTATGGCTCAAAGTCGATTCGCAACTGGATAATCTCCGCGACGATGCGCGATTTAAGGATTTGCTGAAACGCGTGAACCTGCCGGAATGAATTTGAGACGAAAAAGGCAAGGCGATCCCGGTAAATCGAGTAGCGACATTTTGGCTTGAAAAATGAACTTATGGACAAGAAAGTCTCAATCCGAAATAAACCCGCATTAGGTAAAACAAACGAGGTTTTGTTTGATGAAATACGCAGTTTAATTGAGCAAACGCGCCTCAGAGTTGCCAGCACGGTTAATTCGGCGCTCGTTTTGATGAATTGGCACATCGGCAAACGCATCAATGACGAAATTCTGAAAAACAAACGGGCGGAATCTGGAAATGAAATTGTCTCTACGCTGTCGAGACAATTGGGATGGTCGCATTTCAAAGAAATTATTTATCAAAAAGACCAATTAAGCCGCGATTTCTACGCCGAAATGTGCCGCATCGAGCGTTGGAGCGTTCGCAATTTACGCGGCAAAATTCAAGGAATGCTTTTTGAACGCACCGCAATTTCACGCAAGCCGGAAGAAACTATCAAAAACGAAATTGCCGAACTTCGTGATGAAGATAAATTAACGCCCGACCTCGTTTTCAGCGATACTTATTTTCTCGATTTTCGCGGTTTGAGCGATACTTTCAGCGAAAAAGATTTGGAAAACGCGATTCTCCGAGAACTCGAAAGGTTTTTGCTCGAACTCGGAGTCGGCTTTGCGTTTGTCGCCCGACAGAAACGATTTACGGTTGACGGCGACGATTTTCATATTGATTTATTGCTTTATCATCGGGAATTGAGAAGATTGGTCGTCATCGAATTAAAACTTGGCAAAATTTATGCCCGCCGATTTCGGGCAGACGGAATTTTATCTGCGCTGGCTCGATAAATACGAACGCAAACCTTGGGAAGAATCGCCGATTGGTTTGATTTTGTGTTCGGAAACATCGAATGAACGGGTTGAATTATTGGCTCTCGACGCTCACGACATCAAGGTTGCCGATTACTGGACACAGCTTCCCGACAAAAAATTACTCCAACGAAAACTGCACGAAGCCGTGATTATGGCTCGTGCATTGACCGAGAGAAAATAATGGAAACAGGAACGATAATCAATCAATACAAAATAGTTTCAGCCATCGGGAAAGGCGGAATGGGCGAAGTCTTTCTCGCTGAGGATACAAAGCTGGACAGAAAAGTCGCGTTGAAGATTTTGCCGCCTGAATTTGCCGAAGATGCCGATAGAATGGGCCGTTTTGTCCGCGAAGCGAAATCCGCGTCCGCACTCAATCATCCAAACATCATCACGATTCACGAGATCGGCGAATCAAACGGTACGCATTTTATTGCGACGGAATTTATTGACGGTCAAACCTTAAATGATTATGCAAAAGCGAATGCGTTCGATTATAAATCGGCGTTGGAGATTGCCACGCAAATTGTTTCGGCGTTAGATGAGGCGCATCAGGCGGGCATCGTTCACCGCGATATTAAGCCCGATAATGTGATGATTCGGACAAACGGGTTGGTTAAGATTTTAGATTTCGGAATTGCGAAACTTTCCGCACCGATGTCAACTGATGGTGAAGCGGCGACTGCCATTCAATCGCAGACGCAAGCCGGAATGATTATTGGCACGCCGGACTATATGTCGCCGGAACAGGCTCGCGGGCGGGATGTTGATCATCAAACTGATATTTTTAGTTTTGGCGTGGTGTTTTATGAAATGCTGTCGGGCAGTTCGCCGTTTGCGGGTGAAACTTTCAGCGATGTGATCGCGGCGGTTTTGACGAAAGAGCCGCGAACGCTCAGCGATATTCCAATCGAAATTGCAGAAATTCTCAATAAAACATTAAAGAAAGATAAGAAGAATCGCTATCAAACGGCGAAAGATTTATTGCACGATCTCACAGAAGCCAAAGAGGAACTGAACATTCAAAGTCGTTTGGAGCGAACCTCATCGCCGAATTCGGAAGAGCCGAAAACGCAGATTCTGCACGCGGCGGCGACTGCTGAAACTGAATCTCAAAACTCGATCGCCGTGCTGCCGTTTACGAATATGTCTGCCGATGAAGACAACGAATATTTCTGCGACGGATTGGCGGAGGAACTTTTGAATGCGTTGTCGAAGATTGAAGATTTGAAAGTCGCGGCACGGACTTCGGCGTTTTCGTTCAAAGGTAAAAAAGCGAACGTCAGCGAGATCGGCGAGAAATTGAGTGTCAAAAATGTTTTGGAGGGCAGCGTCAGGAAATCGGGCAGCAAACTGAGAATTTCGGTTCAGCTTGTAAATGCGGCGGAAGGTTATCAACTATGGTCGGAGAGATACGACCGAGAGATGAAAGATATTTTTGATGTTCAGGATGAAATTGCTTTGGCTGTAGTTGATGCGTTGAAAGTGCGATTGTTCAGTGATGAAAAAGCGTTGGTTTTGAAACGCGGCACGAATAACACGGAAGCCTATCAACTTTATTTAAAAGGACGATTTTATTTCGACAAATTTACAGTAGAAGGATTTGAAAAATCCGTCGAGTATTATAAACAGGCACTGGCACTAGAACCAAATTACGCACACGCTTTTGCCGTGTTGTCGAAAAGTTATAATTTTGCCTGGTATGTAGGATTCGGCGAGACTGCCAAATGTATCTCTGAAGCAAAGGCGGCGGTAGAAAAGGCCTTGGCTCTCGATGAGTCATTGGCAGAAGCCCATCATTCTCTGGCGTTGATCAAGTTTAATTATGAACGCGACTGGACGGGAGCGGAAAAGGCATTTCGACGGGCGATAGAACTGAATTATGCGGAGAATCACGAACATTACGCTATGTTTCTGGCAGTTCTGGAACGCTTCGACGAAGCCATCGCCGAAGCGAAACTCACTATCGAGCTTACTCCGCTGGCATTTGTGCCAATTTACATTGCCGGTTGGGGTTTTTGGTTTGCCGGTCGCCCGGATTTAGCGAAAGAACATGGCGAAAAATTACTTGAGATGGAGCCGAACTTCTTCGGCGGACATACACTTCTCGGCATGCATTTATGGACTGATGGAGCCTGCCAAAAATCAATTGACAAACTTGAAACTGCCGTAAAATTGGGTGCCGGAAATGACATTAAAATGCTTTTGGGATTGATGTATGGAGTGGAAGGCGAACGGGAAAAAGCTAATCATTTACTAATTGAATTTCAACGGCTTGATGAAAAGGAAATCTTTACAGCAAGTCAACAGGCATTTATTTATGCTGGATTAGGCGAAATGGATCGTGCTTTTGACTTGCTGGAACAGGCATCCGGGCGACAAGAAGGCAATTTGGTATTCCTCAAACAATTTTCAAGTTTATATCCTAAATTCCATAACGATCCCAGGATGACGGATTTGCTGAATCGTCTCGGTTTGCCGACAGACCAAACTGTAATGCTTACGTCAGAACCGCCTGAAGCAGAAGAACCGAAAACACAGATTATGCAAGCGGCGACAGCGGAAGAAGAAAATCTCAAATCCATTGCTGTTTTGCCGTTCACGAATATAAGTTCGGATGAGGAAAACGAATACTTTTGTGATGGTTTGGCTGAGGAATTGCTCAACGCTCTCACCAAATTGGATCAATTGAAGGTCGCGGCACGGACTTCGGCATTTTCATTCAAGGGAAAGAATATAGCTGTTAGCGAGATCGCACGGGCGTTGGGAGTGAAGACGATTCTTGAAGGGAGTGCCAGAAAATCGGGCAATCGTCTCCGTGTTTCGGTTCAATTGATCAACGCTTCGGACGGGTTTCATCTATGGTCTGACCAATACGACCGCGAAATACAGGATGTTTTTGAAGTTCAGGACGATATTACTCTGTCGGTCGTTGATGCTCTCAAGTTGACTTTCTTTGGTGATGAGAAAGAGTCGGTAATGAAGCGTTACACGAGTAACCCGGAAGCATATCAGCTCTATCTGAAAGGTCGCTTTCACTTTGCTAGGCGAACAATTGATGATTTCCGAAAAGCGATTGACCATTTTGAGCAAGCGATAAATCTCGACTCAAAATATGCTCTGGCTTATGTCGGCATTGCCGATATTTACAACTCGTGGGCGAAATCTCTGATGTTTCCCCCAAATGATTCGATTCCGCAAGCCAAGTCCGCCGCGAAAAAAGCTCTTGAGATTGATCCACATTTAGCCGAAGCACATGCTTCAATTGCTGATTCGCTGGCGATATTCGATTGGAATTGGGCGGAATCGGAAGAAGCATTCAAACGAGCCATCGAGCTAAACCCGAATGTTTCAAACGTCCATTTTTATTACGGCATCAGCTACCTTGTTCCAATGGGACGATTTCCAGAAGCAATCGCCGAATTAAAGCGGGCGATTGAGCTGGAACCGTTGTCGCTAATTGCCAATTCGATCCTTGCGGAAGTTTACTTATTTGCGCGCCAAAACGATAAAGCCCTCGACCAGGCCAAAAAAGCGTTTGACCTGAATCCGAATTTTGGAACTGCACGATTTTGGCTCGGACACGCCTTGCTTGCGGGCGGAATGAATGAAGAAGCGATCGCACTCTGCGAAAGTGGTTTGCAAAACTCACCTTCAAACTTAGTTTTCCTATACATTGCGGGACAGTCTTATGCGAGATCAGGTCAGCGGCAGAAAGCAGAGCAGATTATTGAACAAATTCTAGAAGAATCGAAAACGCAGTATGTGCAATCATACAGCGTCGCACGAATCTACACCGAACTCGGCGACAAAGACAAAGCCTTCGCCGAATTAAAAAATGCCCTTGAGCAACGCGATTGGTGGCTGCCCCGCTTAAAGACCGATCCGCTGATGGGCCCGTTACGCGATGACCCGCGTTTTGGAGAAATAGTAAAACACCTGAATCTGCCGCAATAGAATTTTATGAAACGATGCCCTGAATGAACTTCGGCCTTTTGATCGCATTTTTAGGCGAGTTATTTTGGTAAAGCTAATCGTTCAGCAATCTATCGGGTGCGATGTCTGGCGTAAATCCGTCGAGGTTGAGCCGCGTCATTCCGCCAGCGTCGGTGAAGGTTGTTTGTTTTGCACGTCGGCTTTTGCGGTGGTTAAAAAAAACAAAGCCGACAATGATACCGCCAAATATTGACAGCACGATTCCGCCGACGATAACCAAAAGCGTCGAAAGAAAAATGTCTGCGGTCGTTATCACAAAGGCACGTTCGGCGGTGATGCGAAACGGGTTATCGCCAAGCCAGTGTATCTGCTTTTCATATTTGACCTGATCGACCAGCGATTCGGCGGCAGATTTATCGGGAGCGTCAAAAACAAGGACATTGTAATTCCCGATACGGCGATAAACCGTTGCGGCGCCGTCGTTTTCGGCAAGTGCGGTTGTAAATTTTGTATCGGCGTCGACCGACCCCTGCGGGCTTGTATATTCGATTATCAATAGTTTTCCGGCATCATATTCGGCAGATACCGCTTCGGTGCCGGCCGAAAAATCGATCAAATCCAATATAGGGCGTTCACCAAGCGCAAGTTTAAGCTCGTTGACACTTTTGGCAAAAGTTGTGCGTTCAAGAACACTTTCCCAATCCGGTAAATGCTTGATAAGTACCGGTAATCCGTCTCCCTCAGAAATTTCCTGACTTTTGTAAGGTGTCGAACCGACAGTCTGCCCCGACGAGGTTATAATTAGCGAATGGGTGAGGAATATTATGGCAATTATTTTTTTCAAAAAAATTTTAGACATTTTCTATGATTCGGTCAAAAACCTTGATTATCGCAATTTTGGTGTAAATAATAGCATTCTTTTCGCAGTAAACTGCTTCATAAATCGAGTAAAAACCCAATGCACCAAAGCGTGTAGCATTTGACGCACCTGTTACACGTTAAAGGTTGCACATCTGTTTTTGGATGATGTGCGAATACAAAGATATGCCAAGAAAAATGAACAAAACCGAATTTTTAGCGTGATAGAGCTAATTAAACGTTAAATGAGCTTTTTTGGCACAGGAATTGATTGGTAGTAAGGAGGGGGGAAACACAAATGACAACTGATACATTAAATTTTCCGGTATTTCACAGCGAACAGGGTGTTAACACGGACGACGTTTTATTTCCGACAGGTAGTTCGATAGCCGATTTAAGCACGGCCAAGGATATTGAATTGACAAAGGTAGCCGCAAAGGGTGACATGGCCGCATTTGAGGAGATATACAAACGCCATCACCGGCGTGTGTACGCCATCTGTTTGCGAATGCTTCAACGCACATCTGAAGCGGAAGATCTGACGCAGGACGTTTTTATACAACTCTATCGTAAGATCGGTAGTTTCCGTGGCGATTCCGCTTTTACGACCTGGCTCCATCGAATGACGGTTAATCAGGTTCTGATGCATTTTCGCAAACGAACCGTAAAGTATGAAAGAACCACGGAAGAAGGCGACACGCCGGTTCAGATGGTTGCCGGAACCTCGAATCCGGAGCGGATGCGGATCATCGATAAAATAGCTATCGATAACGCAATCGAGCAATTGCCGAAGGGTTACAAAAACGTTTTTGTGCTGCATGACGTCGAAGGTTTCGAACACGAAGAGGTCGCACGCATCCTAGGCTGCTCGGTAGGAACATCAAAATCGCAGCTTCACAAAGCCCGTCTAAAATTGCAGAAATTGTTAAAAAAGAAAGCGAATCCGAGGATGATAGGGTTGAGCGTTTAAGCCGCTACCGTAGGGACGCGAGTTTCGGCGATAAGAGGCTCGGTCAAACGCATTTCGGCCTCTGCGATCATCGAAACGTCTGACACTGCCTCATATCGCCTGACCGCATTCCTTTTGCAAACCACTCAGTACGCTGTTCTGCCGACCCGTGAGTGAACGAGTCGGGGATGACATATCCCTGAGTGCGTTTTTGAATCATATCGTCCCCAACGGCTGAAGCGGCCCGGAGAGCCTCATCGGTGTCGCCGGTTTCGAGGCGGCCTTGTTTTGCGGCAAAATTGGCCCATATACCGGCGTAGCAGTCAGCTTGTAATTCTAGAGCGACCGAGAGCCGGTTGTTGTCGCCCGCCCGCTGAACTTTGTCCATCATGCCCGTCAAATTTTGAATGTGATGGCCAAATTCATGGGCGATCACATAAGCCTGAGCAAAATCACCTGGAGCTTTGAATTCGCGTCGAAGTTCGTCAAAGAAAGCAAAATCGAGATAAAGTTTCTGATCGGCGGGACAGTAAAACGGCCCGCTCGCCGCGCTTGCATACCCGCAGGCCGATGTATCCTGTCCGGTAAAAAGAACGAGCTTCGGTGCCTGAAAACGAGCATTCGACTGTGCGGGAAGTATCTGCCGCCACGCATCTTCCAGATTTCCCATAATTGCACCCATAAATTGTCGATTCTCATCCTGCGAAACCGTTCTGTTTGCCGCCGTTCCCGGTTCAGGAGCCGAACCTTGTTCACGGCCGATATCAAGCAGACGGCTCGGATCGCCGCCGCACAGATATATTGCAGCCGCAAGGATCAGCACCCCGATGCCCCCGCCGCCGATCGCGACCCCGCGACCGCCCATTCCCCGCCGGTCTTCTATATTGACGCTCTGTCTCTGATCTCTCCAACGCATATTCGCCCCCTCGATAATTCAAATATTTAACGTATTTGGATTTTAACACTTTTACCGATATTATCTGTACACCGAAACATGAATCTGAAAGACTGGAAACAAAGCGGTAGTTTTTTTAACTATAAAGGCTTCCCGATTTTTTACCGCCAAAGCTTGAGCAGCGACGAAATGCTGCTTTGCCTGCACGGGTTCCCGACAGCTTCTTTTGATTATCATAAAATCTGGGATAAACTCACAGAAACATTTTCAGTTACAACATTTGATATGCTCGGTTATGGCTTTTCGGCAAAACCGGCAGAGTTTGATTACACGACGTTTGCACAGGTGGATATACTACAGGCGCTGATTACAAATCTCGGTATAAAACGAACTCATATCCTTTCGCATGATTATGGTAATACGATCGTACAGGAACTTCTTGCACGTCAGGACGAAGGCCGTTTGGAATTTTTGATCGACACGATATGCTTTATGAACGGAGCTCTTTTTCCGGAAACGCACCGTCCGATACTTGCGCAGAAAATCCTTATCGGCCCCGCCGGTTTTCTGTTCGGAAGATTGATACCGGATTGGGCGTTTGCAAAAAGCCTGGCGTCGGTTTTCGGCAAAAATACTCAGCCTTCAGATTCGGAACTTGCTGATTTTATAGCACTTTTTAAGAATAATGGGGGAAATCAGATCTCGCATAAGCTGATCCAATATATGCACGAACGCACAACCTATCGCAAACGTTGGGTCGCGTCGCTCCAGATGATGAAGCAGCCATTTATGTTGATAAACGGCTCTGCGGACCAGGTTTCGGGTAAACATTTAGCTGATAGGTTTCGCGAGCTTGTACCGCTGCAAAAAAATATAGTAGAGATGCCCGGCATAGGACATTTTCCTCATCTCGAAATACCGGACGAAGTAACGGAGAATTTTTTGAGGTTTCATGGTGCGTCAAAAATTAGGGTTTTGACAGCGTAATTGGTCGAGGCCGATTGCCTGGCCTATCGAAATTACGTTTATCTTTGTTTTCGCGTTTTAGGCATGCAAAATTTCCGACACGCAATTTGGAGCTAAAAAAACCACACCTGTTTTTTTTGGCGCTAAATCTTGACATATTAGGAGTTAGAGGATTATGATTCAGAAACGATTTAGTTTTGCTCCCTATCCCTGTTTCCAATTTCTGAGGAGGAATAAATGATCAAACTAGACATTGTAAATGAGGTCGCCGAACGAACAGGCGTCCCAAAACAAAAGGCTGAACAAGTCGTTGATTCGTTGTTTGACGCAATGAAAAATGCTCTCGCGGGCGGCCAGCGTATCGAGCTGCGCGGATTTGGCGTGTTTGTCGTAAAAGCCAGAAAACGTGGTGTGGGCCGCAACCCGCGAACGGGTGAAGAGGTACCCATCCCGGCCGGTAAAACCATTAGATTTAAACCGGGTAAAGAGCTTTCGGCCAAGCCGGTCGAATAGATTTTTCATTTTTAGTAATATTAAAAGCAGAGGTTTTCGATCGTAGATCGTGAAGCCGCGCGCATGCAGCGTCGGTAAGCGGACTACGTTTTTTTGTTAAAATGCGCCAAATGACAGAGTCTGATTTCCGACCGCAGCCATTCGATAATTTCAAGCGGCCGTCATTTCGTCCAACCATTCGGACGTGGATCAAGCATATTTTGCTGCTCGCCATAACTTTCTGCACGGTGACGGTTGCCGGAACACTATTCCCGTTTGGACATTTTGACAGCTTTCCCGAAGCCGACCCGCAAACGCTGACGGAGTTTTTTAAGCTTCTATTATTATTGCCGCAAAACTACGCCGTCCTGATCGTCAACGCCGTTGCCAATATTTTTGCAAACACCGACAACCTCATTTACGGCCTTAGTTTTTCGCTTTCGCTTTTGTTCATCCTAATTTCTCATGAGATGGGGCATTATATTGCCTGTCGTATTTACAGGGTTGACGCAACGCTGCCGTTTTTTCTCCCGACGCCGCCGATGATCGGGCCGGCCGGAACTTTTGGGGCATTTATAAAGATACTTTCGCCGATGCCGTCGCGGCGGGCGGTTTTTGACATTGGCGTCGCGGGGCCGATCGCGGGATTTATCGCTTTGATTCCGGTTGCTGCCGCCGCATATACAACAATGAAATTTGGCACGGCAGAGGATATTTTAGCCGGAAATATTTCACCAATTGCATTTTCCGAGCCATTGCTCCTAAAGCTTTTTGCGTGGATAGCGGGTGCAAACACATCCTTGCCGATGGAGCCAAATGCATTTTACTTCGCCGCGTGGGTCGGGCTTTTGGTGACCGCTCTTAACCTTATTCCGTCCGGCCAACTCGATGGCGGACACGCGGTCTATGCCGTGTTTGGCGAGAAAGTACACTACTGGACAGGGCGAATAGCCTTTCCGCTCGCCGTAACATTATCAGTTTTAGGAATGTATTTTTACGGGAGCCCGAGCGGTATTTTGATAGCCATAATTCTCGGTATAATGATGCGCATCCGCCATCCAAAGCCGATTGACCAAACACCGCTCGACCTCAAACGCAACCTGATCGCCATATTAACTCTGCTAATATTTATTCTCTGTTTTGTACCGTTTCCGATACAAATAAACTAGAGCCTTGTAAAATTCAGATCGGAATTCGGGCGTCATTCGTTATTCCTGACTGGGAACGGGGGGCGCTTTTGCTGGGTTGGCGGATTTTTTTTCAGTTCCTCCAACACCCACTGAATGGCCCGTTCGAGCTGCGGATCACGTCCGGCGATCACATCCGCCGGAGTCTGTTCGACCTCAATATCCGGCGGCACGCCGACATTCTCGACCACCCAGCCGTCTTCGTTCCAGATCGCCAGATTGGGGGCGGTAACGAATCCTCCATCCATCAGCACCGGAAAGCCGAGCGTACCGACCAGACCGCCCCACGTGCGTTTGCCGATCAATGTGCCGACATTGAACTTGCGCCACATAAACGGCAGGAGATCACCTCCGGAGCCGGCTGTCTCATCGATCAGCATTGCCTTTGGCCCCTGGATTGAGGCCGCCGGAGTTCTTAAATCCGCTCCGTAGCGCATGGCCCAATTTGCACTGGCGGGACGCCGGAGTATGTCGATGTAATAATCGGCAACCTGCCCGCCGCCGTTAAAACGCTCATCGACGATGATCGCGTCCTTATAAGCTTGGGGATAAAAGTAACGTTTAAAATAGGCATAACCAGCCCCGGCCGTATTTGGCACATAAACATAGGCAACGCGCCCGCCGGTCGCCTCGGTAACCCTGCGCAGATTACCCTCGACCCAATCGCGGTTACGCAGCGCGCTCTCGTTGGCGATCGGCACGACTTCGACGGTGCGGGACCCCGTGCCGTCCGGATTAGGCCCCACGCCGATTTCGATGATCTTGCCCGAGGTATTTTCAAACAGGCTGTAAATATTTGTTGGCGGCCGCAGATCGCGTCCGCGCACCGAGAGTAAATATTCTCCCGGCTTTACGTTTACACCGGGTTCGGTGAGCGGTGAGCGAAGCTCCGGATTCCAATTTAACCCGCCATAAACTTTTTTGAATCGGTATCGACCGTTTTCGACCGCGTAATCGGCACCCAGCAAACCGCCGGGAACGCTTTTAGGCTGATAGAGCGAATCGCCGCCGCCAGTCCGGTGATGCCCGACCGCCAGTTCGCTGCCAAGCCACATCAGTACACGGTTCAAATCGCTCCGCGTCGTAAGGTGCGGCAAAAACTGCTCATATTTACGCCGCTCGGCGTTCCAATCGACGCCATGCATGTTTGGTGCGTAAAAGTAATCACGATTTATCCGCCACGCCTCGCTAAAGATCTGCTCCCACTCTGCTCGCGGATCGATCCGGACTTCGATATCATCCACGTTTATTCGTCCCGACCCGGGCTGCGGCTTTGGAGTTAGACCGACGATCGACCAATTGGCTCCGCTTCGAAAGAGCAGCTTTTTTCGGTCGGCCGAGAGAACGTAATCTACAACACCAGGCATAAACGCCTCGTCCTTTCGTTTGTTCAGGTCGTACTGATGAAGAACGGCTGCTCCCTGTTCATTGGCTCTAAGGTAATAAAACTGCCCTGCAATACCCGGTTGTAGGTTGCGAAGATTGCCGGACGGCAGAGGTATGGACAGAATGCGGTTATTGATACCCGGAAAATCTATCGCAAAAGGCACTGGCGTCGGTTTTGGCTGTGGCGTTCCGGCGGGCCGCTCATCTTTTACAATGCCCTTTTCCTCGTCACTTTCCCTGGCCAGCGGATTTGGCAGATCGTTTCGCAGAACGGCCATGTAAAGCGATCTTGTGATCTGGTTGTCGGCCGTTGACTGGGCAAACCAATCCTTTACCGGCCCGGCGTCGGTCGAGCCAAAAAAGTATAGATACTTGCCGCTCTCGTCAAAAACCGGCTCCGTGACTTCGCTCAATCCGTCGGTTATCGGCGTAGATTTGTCCTGGTCGATCGAATAGGCGAAGACCGTCTGAATATAGGCCCTTGTGTTGAGCGTGTACGCGACCCATTTTGAATCCGGCGACCAGATGTGATGGATCGTCTTGGCACGCGTCGGCCCGTACAGGTACTCGGAGCCGATTTTTTTTATAGAGCCGGTCTTGATATCCATCCAGTAAAGCGTCCAGGAATTATCAGTAAAAGAAAGTTTTTGGCTGTCCGGCGACCAGACGGGGTCTTCGTAAAAACCGGCACCGGCCACCTTGATTTTGCGAACTTCGCCTTTTCCGTCCTGGGCGCGAATATGCAGCTCATATTCGCCGGATTCATCGGAAAAATAAGCCAGCGATTTGCCGTCGGGCGACCACGCCGGTGAGCGTTCGTGAGCTCCGACGGTGTTTGTGACATTTCTAGCGTCACCCTTTTCGGCCGGGACGGTGACGATTTCGCCTCGAAATTCAAGGGCGGCCCGGGCTCCTGTTGGAGAGAATGCGGCCCGCCTGATATAACGGGAGCCCTTTACATACCGCGCCCGCGTTTCGACCAGATCCGCCGCCACACCGACCGTGACTTTGGCAGTGCGCCCGGATTTTAAATCCAAAATGTGGAGGTATCCGGCTTGCTCGTAAATGATAGATCCCGCACCGGCCGACGCCGACACAACCGGGAAATCCTGATGATCGGTCAGCTGCTTGATCGCCCTGGTTTTAGAATTATAGGAAAACAGGTTAAATTCGCCGTCGCGGTCGGAGCGGAAATAGATATTGTCATCGATCCACATCGGCCCAGCGTCGTTGACACGGCCCGCCGGCTGCGGAACCTTCTCGCTCGAACTGTCGCTCATATTAAAGAGCCAGACAACCGAATTTGTTCCGCCGCGATAGTTCTTCCACTCATTGAACGCCTCATAGATCGGGTTATATGCCAATTTCGTCCCATCCGGCGAAAAGGCTGCGGCTGCCGCATTTGGAATTTTGAGCGGTTCTTCGACGCCGCCCTTTACGCTAACTGTAAACAATTGTGTATAACGCCCTGTAAAAACAGCCCGTCCGGATGTAAACATCACAGCCGAGCCGTCCGGTGTAAACCCTTGCACGATATCCGCACCCGGATGCCACGTCAGCCGCGTCGGTACGCCGCCCCCCGTCGGCACGACATAAACATCAGTATTTACCGTCATACTGCGCGGTGAAAGCTATCAGAGACCCGTCCGGGGAAAAAGCTGGGTTCGATTGCTGCCCCTCGTCCGCCGTCAACCGTCGTACATTCTTGCCACTGGTGTCCGCGGCCCACAAATCGCCCGCGTAAACAAATGCGATATGGGTCTTGCTGATCGCCGGCTGCCCAACGAGCCGCGTATTATTGACGTCCACGCCAGAAACGCCGACATGCAACGCAAACATTAGCGATAAAAAAGATAAAACGCTAACACGACCGGGTTTGATTCGAAATAAAATATTTTGCATAGCTTCTCTCAAAATTTGATTTTGTGTAAAAATGTTTCTAATCTTCCGTACGACGACCGACGGTTCGGCCGAGCGCTACCGCGAAACAGTAACAGCAGAATTTCGCGACGCCTCAGCCACTCGCTTAAACAAAATCCGCCTTGCCCGCATTTCTTTTGTTCGACTTGTTTTAGGCCGGTAAAAGGCCTTTAATCTCCCGTACCATTTTTTCGACGTCCTCTTGTCCGTCGAGTGCGATCATAAAAAAGTCGTAACTTGTTTTAAAACATACCATTCCGTTTCCAAAAAACCATACTCCTTCGAGCAGCGGGTTGCCGCCGATGATCGAGCCGAGGGGAAAGCCTGTGACGGTTTTCAGGTTGAGAATGTTTGTCATCATCACGGCTCCGGAGGCAAAAGAAAAAGCGCCGAGCAACGGTGCGCCGATGCGTTTTGCGATATCTCGTTCGAACCTGATTCGATCAGCGTCGGCCTCGTTGAGACGTCCTTTACCGATCAATTCCTCACGTCGTTTTAGATAACCGTCAAAATTCTCGGCAAGTTTTTTTACAGACCACGCCGGAATCGCAGAATTTAAAAGCCAATGCGAACTTATACCGGTAAACACAACTCCTAGCCCGGCTCCGATAGCCATCGAAACTCCCGTCGTTGCTGCCCTCAGAGGGTCTTCCTGCACCCAATCCGCAGCTTTTTGAAATGACTTTCGGGCCGAATTCAAAGTACCGGATAAACCCGATCCAAATCCGACAACTTTTGAAACCCGTTTCGCATTCGTCCCGACGGTCTGGGCGGCGTCGTCAAAAAAATCGCCGGCTCTGTCCGCCGCCTCGAAAACAACGCCTCCGGCTCTCGTACCGGCGTCACCGGCAACATCGCGTATCGGCCGGCTGACATTCCAGGCTTCCCTGGCCGTGCCGCTGGCGGTGCTGACGACATTTTCTGCAACGCGCACCGCTTGCCTGCCGACGTCGGTTTTCTCAGCTTCGGCTTTGAGCCGTCCGGCACCTTTTTGTGCCGATTCGACGACGACCCGCGTACCGCCTTCGATCTTTTCTTTCAGGCCGAGCTGGGCGTCGATCTTGTCAAATTCTTCACTGGCCCTTTTCTGCCAGCGTTCAAATTTTTCTTTGTAATCGTTCATAACGTTCCTTTGCTGCAAACTCTTTTAATAAATACGTCCTAAAGCGAATGATTGTTCGCTCGTGTGCAAAAGCGGCAACGCTAGTTTATATCATCGCGCTTATTTATTTGTAATTCAATAATTTTTACCAAAGATTTGTTATGCTAACCTTTTTCATATGCCAATCGTAAAATGCCCGCAATGCGGCAAAGAGACAGAATATAACCATAACAAATTTCGCCCTTTTTGCTCGGAGCGGTGTCAGCTGCTTGATTTTGGGGCGTGGGCGGATGAGGAGTTTGCGATCCCAAGCGAGACTGCCGCACTAACCGAAGAAGATGTTGACGCAATCGAAAAGGCGTCGGAGGGCCGTACGAAATGACATTCTTACTATCATTTATCCAACTCCGCGGCGGCCTGCCGATCGTTTTGGCCGCTGCGTTCTTTCTTTTGTTTCTTGGTATTGCTTATATCGTTTTCAGATTGCTTAGGCGGACGGTAAAAATGGTTTTTCGCATTGCGGTTGTGGCCATTATTCTCGCCGTCGCTGTTGCAGGCTGCGTATCGCTGTGGGCTCTCGGTAAAGGCAGCCCAAAACCTCCTCGACAGTCGCGCACCCGATAATCTCTCATGCCCGAACCGGAAATCGAAATAAAAACCGGATTTTGGAACCGGTATCGCAGCTTGCCGCAAAACGTGCTGGCGCTCAGCTTTGTCAGCCTCCTGAATGACACATCGAGCGAGATAATCTATCCGCTGCTGCCCGCCTTTCTGGCATTATCGCTCGGTGCTTCACCGTTTGCGATCGGTCTGATCGAGGGGTTTGCCGAGTCGGTGGCAAGTCTCCTGAAACTTGCATCCGGCTATCTCAGCGACCGGTTCGGATCGCGAAAACTGCCGGTTTTTCTCGGGTATTCGCTGGCTGCGATCGTGCGGCCATTTTTGGCATTTGCGACGACCTGGCCGCAAGTTCTGATTGTCCGGATGGCAGACCGCGTAGGCAAAGGTATCCGCGGAGCACCGCGTGACGCTCTGATAGCCGGGAGCGTACCGCAAAACATACGCGGGTTCGCCTTTGGATTTAACCGGGCCGCCGATCATTTAGGAGCAGTTTTTGGCCCGGTCGCAGGTTTTTTGCTACTGATAATTTTTGCCGTTGACACGGCAAATCCCACGGTTCGTGAATATCAACAGGTATTTCTATTTGCATCGGTACCGGTCGTCGCAGGGCTATTGGTAATCGCTTTTTTTGTCCGCGAACTTCCAAAGCCCGTCCCGACGTCGACATTTGCCGCACGGCCAAATTTCTCGCTTAAAGGGTTTGACGGCAATTTCAAACGCTTTCTCGTCGTGATCGCCGTTTTTACGCTTTCAAACTCAACGGACGCCTTTCTCCTGCTTCGCGCGGCTGAATCCGGTATCTCGCCGGTCATTTTACCGCTGTTATGGATGACGCTCCATTTTAGCAAGGTTGTCAGCTCGCTGGTCGGCGGCGACCTTTCCGATAAATTTGGCCGAAAGGCACTAATAATCTCAGGCTGGCTCATCTACACCTTAGTTTACATAGGCTTTGCGTTTGTCACGACGGCTTGGCAATGCTGGGTGCTTTTTATAATTTACGGTACCTATTTTGGCCTTACCGAAGGTGTCGAAAAAGCCTTCGTCGCCGACATGGTGCCAGAAAAAAAACGCGGTACCGCCTATGGCCTTTACAATCTCGCGTTTGGCATTACGGTCTTTCCGGCGTCGCTTCTTTTTGGTTTGATCTGGACTCAATTTGGTGCCGCTACCGCCTTTTTGGCAAGCGCCTCTTGTTCCGTTTTAGCGATAGTAATGCTTCTAACCGTTCGCGCCGAGAAATTTACAAGCTCCGCATCCAACCGGGAATAATGCTGCCCGATATTTTGTAAATTTACAAAATGTAAACCATCGTACATACGCACATACCTCAACACGGTAAAATCGAGGTGTTTGTGAAGTAGTAATAATTTAATCTATGGAGGTTTTATGTTAAAAAGTACAGCGCTTATTATCGTAGTTGCTCTGGTCGTTTTGTCGAGCATTATGGCCGCGACTCTTACAGGAAAGGATCCTGCAGTATCAGGTGTGTCTCAGACGCCGACACCGACTGTGACGCCCGTGCCGTCACCGACAGTTACGCCGATACCGTCGCCGAGTCCGGGTGACGAACCGATACCGACACCGATTCCTACTGTCCCGATACCGACTCCGAGCCCCGGTGAGGAGCCAATACCGACGCCAACGCCGTAGGCGCGAAAATCGCAAAATCAATGTCGCGGCTAAACTCGGCGGCGGCGTAAAGTATGCACGCCTGCCCGCCCATCAACAGGGCGCGAACCTAATGTTGCGCGATCGAAGAAAGGACTTTGCGTATCGGGTTCAGGATCAAGCGAGCCTCCCATTGACAAGTAAATCTCCCACATTTTCGAAGACTCACGCCAAAGCTCCATCGGCGTCAGCGCATACCAATCGGCCAATTCCTCACCCACAAGCTCTTCAGCGGTAATCTTCGCCATAGCACTACAATTTTACCATAAAGCTGGCGCCGGATAACTGATCGCCATTTGCTCTTTCGGGAATGTTAACGTGATCAATCTCTTTTCCTTTTACGGTAAATTCCCTCGCCTTTTGAGCTATTCCGACCCCTTTTGGACAGACAGAAATAAGATTCGAGCGGATGGGGCATTTGTGAAATGTTATTTCTTATCGTCTTTTTCCTTCAGTTTTTCTTGATAGTCCTTCTCCAAATCGTTCAAATACTCAAAGTATTTTTTCTTGTTACCAAAAATAGCAGGGTTGTATGGATCATTGGGCTGTCGGAGTTTATGCAAATCGAATTGACCGGCGTGAGAAGCTACCCACAAATCAAAATCTAAATTTTTCATTGCGTTGAGAGTGTAGGCGTAATCTTTTTGCATATTTGGATACGTTTTAACCTCGGAAAATTTCCCATCAATTATTATTGATGGCAGATTGGCAATCAGAACCTTGTATATTTTATTTCCATCTTTTACGTTTACCAGATAACTGCAAGAGCCTTTCGTGTGACCGGGATGGCTGAGTAAAGTCATTTTTGTGCCTCCCAGGTTTATGGTTGATCGATCTCTTAAAAGTTTATCGGGACCTACGGGTTCAAAGGTTTCGCCGTATTTTCCCATCTCATAATCGGTTTTTCCACCGGTTTTTAAGGCATCTTCTTCGGGGCTATTGACAAATAATTTCGCTCCGGTTTCTTTTTTTATCCGAGCCAAAGCTCCCGTATGGTCGTAATGTGCTTGTGTAATCAAAAGGATTTTTGTGTCTTTTAGAGAAAAGCCAAGACTTTCAATACTATCTTTAATCAAAGGATAAGAATCTGCGAGTCCGGTATTGATAAGAATATTTCCCTTGGGTGTCACCAGAAGGTAACAGGCTAAATCGTAGGTGCCGACATAATAAAGATTTCCAACGATCTTAAAAGCAGGGTAAGGTCTGCTCCAATCGGGGTGATAATAGGGCTTGGTGATTTGTTGAGCAATTGCTGCCAGTCCCGAACATGAGATTATTATTGATAATAAGACTAGTGTTTTCATAAATATTGATCCTTGAGGCGATACTTCGCGATTACCGAACTGCGCCGCTGAGCGAAAAAGAGGCTGCGATGCTGGACTACGCCGCTCAGCTAACCATGGATGCAGTCGAAATATCACCGGCCGATCACGAGAAATTGCGCTCACATGGTTTTGATGACACGGCGATACTTCAGATCACTCTCATCGCCGCGTGGTTCAACTATATAAACCGCGTAGCCGATTCGCTCGGGATCGGACGAGCTCAGATGGAGTGACCGTCGAGTGAAACTTCAATTGCGTTGGAAGACAAGAAGCCAAGTATCTGCATCTTTAGGCTAACGTTTTGTATCACCGGCGCCGTCTTTGCCGGCGTCCGAGTTGGACCCATCCGTGGATGTTCGTATCACAAAACGTTGAATGATCCTTGTCGAATCTCCGTCCTCGATCTCGGAGTGCAATACACCGCCATTGGACTCGATAATTTTCGCCGAAGCACTGTTTGATTTGTGGCAGTGAATATGCACCTCGTCAATTCCTCGCTTCCATGCCTCCATAATTGTCAGTGACATGAGCTCAGCACCCAATCCCCGACCGCGCTGAGATGGACGGATTCCAAGCCCTATATGGCCCCCGCACCGGTGAATTTCCTCGTTCAAAGTATGCCTAAGGTTTGAGACACCTAGGAGAATTCGCTTCCATAAACCAGAATGTGGAACTAGCTACATATCCCGCCGGCAAATTGCGGCCGGCTTGAAAGTCGTCCAAGCGATCGAGTAACGAAGAGAAATCTGAATGGTCGAAATCCAAGGGAAACGGATAGCGTTCCTCATCCCCAACTTCCAGGAGATATGCCCGATAGCTTGCCTCATACTCAAGATTTGGTTGAATTAGAAATGGAACCATTACTACACCTATTCGTTTAACTCAAAGAACAACGTTTTTTCTTTTGGATCTATCGTCAAAATAAATGACTCCAAAAAATCATTTCCAACATTCGAAATCAGACTAAATTTCAATGAAGAATAATTTTCTTTTTGTTCCAAGAAGTTAAATTTCACCTGTTTTATCTTTTTGATAAATTCGATCTCATTGACAGAGAATGTTTCAATCCTGCCTGAGACGAGAGTTTTCTCTAGCCAAGTTTGAGGATATCCGGTATCGAGATGGGCATAGCCTTCCTGATTATTTA
>JBGTEX010000046.1:0-20072 GCA_041747575.1 Pyrinomonadaceae bacterium | reverse complement strand
CAGTGCTGATGGGGGATATGCGGTGGGCAATTCACCAGGAAACGCGACAATTCAAGCGAGTTGGTATACATTCGAAACGGTTGGCTTCGAAGTATGTGAGCCGTATCAACAACAAATTGTCAGAACCGCGTCGGTCACCGTACAGCCTCCAAGTGTGAACATAACGCCCTTTGAAGTAGTTGGTAAGGATGGGACTTTCTCAGTTCCGGTTCAAGTGACGGGAAACCCAAATGGTTCTGAGATTACTTTAGAATTGACAAAGTTAAGCGGTACCGGTGAAAGCCGATTTACAAATGGTGAGGCTTCGACGATACAGATCACCGCAAGCGGTAACTATGAAATCAAGGGTGTCACTGAAAGCAGTGCGAAAGACAATTACGTGATTAAGGCAAAGCTGAACAATGCCGAGCTAGCATCAGAATCCTTTAGCGTCGCGAAGATAAAAATTTCCCGTTCAGTCGGAACCGGACAGCCAACCGAGATTGCCGCGGCAACCGATACGATCGTGGGTGAGAGGATTAGACTAAGTGCCGAAGTGGTTCCGGCTGGAATTGCCGTTTCAAATCATTTATGGACACTTCCTGGAAGCGTGATGAAAGACTATGTCGTAACGCCAACTTCTGGAGCTATGTCTCCCGTTGATCCGCTTGACGCCGCAAACGTGGATTTTGTCTGGTTTGATGGGGCAGACAATCGTGAAGTCGAATATCAGGGAACTGTAAACGGTTACGCGCTTATCGGCAAAGCGACGTTCAATGTCAAACGGCCGGAAGCCAGCGTAATTACAGTATCAACATCGAACAGCTCTACGACGATCGACGATGCTACGGGACAGCTAGAATTACATTATGGATTAGACACAGCTCAAACTGCTGGTATTAGATTCAGTTTGTCTTCAATTGCAATACCGAGTACCTTTTCCGGTGAGAAACAATGGGTTCAGATCATAAATAGAAACGTGACAATTACTCCGGTTGGCGGAAATCCTGGGAACATTAGCCAAACCGGTCTTGATGGGTGCTATCCATTTGCCGGTAATGTAAACAGCACTTGGGATTCACCAGGGTTTCCACTAGGTCCAATCGAATACATTGATGCAAATACTCAATGGACGATGTGGTTAATGTTTAAGCCAAGCGGTGCTGATTCCGCATGGGTGCCGTTAAGAAAAGTGGACTGGCGTTGGCTCGCGAAGGCACAACTCACCAATTCGAATTGGACGCTGGTCAGCCATACGAATCCAAATCAACCGAGTCAACCAACGGATTCGGATGCGACAAGCTTTCCGCTTTGGTCGGTTCGAATACTTTCACAGAGTTGCCAATAGTTTACTGAACATGAGGAGAGTTTTATGAATAGATATAAGGTTTTCGGTTGTATATCGGTTGTATTGATTGTTACTATACTTTCGTTCGCATTTGCGAGAGATGGGCGTTCGCAACGGACGGTCTTTGATCAGTCCGGGGCCGCTGATCTAGAGCTATGTGACACTAGCATAGAAGGAATAAAATTCTGCACAAGTCGATCGAAGATCTCGGTAAAGGCAGGCCAAAGTATAGTCTTAGACTTTTCGCTCTCAAATTCTAACGATCGGGAAGTATGGATAAATCGCGACCAAGATACAAGCTATAACTTTGTTGTAACTCGCGGAGGGGATGAAGGTCTGCCAACTAAGCGCGAACAAAAACTCAAAAACCCCGCTATTTCGGATTTGGAAAAGTTGGAGATTATTTCCTCAGGTTGGATAAGTCGTCGACCGGAAGACACGAAGCTAATAAACAATCTAGAGGAGAAAATTGTCGTCAGCGATATCTTTGACTTCTTTACGGTCGGAATTTACACAGTTACAGTGTCCCGGACAACGCGCAACCCAAACGGAGAAGGTTTTGTGAAACTTCGCTTAGAAAATATTAGGATAGAGGTTAACTAAGGAAATACGTGCTCAGCACAACCCCGTCATTTCACCGTTCGCGAAGAGATAGTTATTAGTGACCTTTACGATTTTAATAAGTCTGGCGTTTACGTCGTAAGTGCGCGAAAAAATGTGAGAAATTCGGAGTCTGGCGGCTCAATGACGATAAATTTGCCAAAGTTAGAAATTGTTCTTAGTCTGTAACGAGCACTTTCGAATCAAGAATCGCAGGCCTTTGAGGTCAAAAATGAAGCTTAGAATCTTGATTATCTTATCTTTTTCTATGGCTGCCGGGCTATTGTTGCAGGTCGGCATGGGAACTTTACGATTTGTAGCCGGTCAGCATAAGGCAGAATGCGGCCCGGAAGTCGAGGGATTTAGGCTGTGCATAAAAACGGACAGAAGCAAGTTCGCCGTCGGTGATGACATAACAGTTGTAATTACCCTGAAGAATCTGACTGAAATAGACAAGCAGATTATCACTTCGAGTAAGGAATATAAATTCGAGATTAATCGTGTTGGTGACGATCTTTCGGAGCGTCCGCAAGCCCGAAATGGGTCTGGCCTCGAAAATTTCGTATCTGCCAGGCAACAGGTTCTCATACGGGCGAAGGACATTCTTGAAAAAAAGGAAGTCATAAGTAGCAAATATAACTTTCCTCAGCCTGGAGTCTACAATCTCTCCTTGTCGCGACGGGTTCCTAGGAGAGCATCAGATCTCGGTTACGTCGAACTTATATCGAATAAGATCGTCGTTGAAGTGGGTGATTGGTAGGAGTTCTATCTAGCTGCCCCACTAGCCCGGAAAAATCCTTCAAGCCGCAGGGAGAATTCGCTGAAAAAATGAAATCTATCGTCTACCTTTTGAGCATCTCAGTACTTATTTGTTTTACTTTTGCGTTCGTGCTTGGCGGAAATGTCCAGAAGGCTTTATTTCAAAATGCTGCCATCTCTAGCTCGGAACTATGCAGCACTTATGCTGCAATACTAAAATTCTGCACTGAAACTGACAAAATTTTCGTTAAAGTGCGAGAGCCGATTGTTCTTAAATTCTCGCTTCGGAATATAAGCGATTCCGAAATTCTTGTGAAGACAAATCGTGACCTCTCGAGATTCATAGTCAAGGTGACCGACGGTCACGAAAAAAGGATGCTGACGAAGATTGAGCAGAATATGAAGCGGGAGGTCGTCTCAGCAGATCACACGGAAGACTTCGTAGATGCTCTTACCAGAAGCCACAGATCCGAAGTTTTGGGTTCTAAACGAGTCCTACACGAAAAACTATTGATAAGCGACACATACGACTTCTCCGAGGTCGGAATCCATTACGTCGAGGTCTTGCGACACACCTTAAATCCTAAGGGAGAAGGTTTTATCGAAATTCCACTCGAAAAAATCCGAATCGAAGTACGTGATTAAATTAAAGGAAGGTGATAGTAACGCCTTTGTCGGTTCGCTTTTATTCGGCGATCGAGGTTTTTCGGGGCGCGAGCGGGCGGCTTTGACGGGTGTTTGGGGCATTGTGCGATATAATGTCCTCAGACGCGAATTATGGAGCCAAACGCGAATTATGGAGCCGCTTGCAAATCGGATAAGGCCGGAGAGTTTGGATGAATTTGTCGGCCAAAAACATCTTGTCGGGCCGGACAAGCCTTTGCGGCTGGCCGTCGAGCAGGGGCATATTTTTTCGTTCGTGCTGTGGGGTACGCCCGGAACCGGCAAAACCACGCTGGCGCGCATTTACGCAAACGCCATCAACGCAGAATTTTACGAGCTTTCGGCGGTTTCGGCGGGAAAGGACGATATTCGGAAGATCGTTGCGACTGCCAAATCATTAAACGGCGATTCTGCGCCGCTTTTCGACGGATTGGGGAAAAACGAGAGAGGGAGCGAAGATATATCTGCGGATACGCATGTCCGCGTTTCGCCGAAGGTGCTTTTTCTTGACGAGATTCATCGCTTTAATAAAGCACAGCAGGATTTTCTGCTGCCCTATGTAGAAAACGGCGAGCTTGTTTTGATCGGTGCGACCACCGAGAATCCGAGCTTCGAAGTGATACCGGCGTTGCTTTCACGGCTTCGCGTTTTTGTTCTCGAAGAATTTTCGGACCGCGAAATGGCGGCAATCATCGACCGAACCGCCGCCGAACTGGACGCCGAATCAAAAGCCTGGCTGATCGAAATGGCCAACGGCGACGCCCGTCAGGCGATCACGATGATCGAGAATACGTCGAAACTTTACGACCAGATCAACCTCGAGACGCTCAAAGAAACACTGCAATCAAAATTTCTGCGTTATGATAAAAAAGGCGAAGAGCATTACAATGTCATCTCGGCGTTTATCAAATCGATGCGGGCAAGCAAGCCGGACGCGGCGATCTATTATCTCGCCCGAATGATCGAAGCCGGCGAGGATCCGAAATTTATCGCGCGCAGAATGGTAATTTTTGCTTCCGAGGATATCGGCGTCGCACAGCCGACCGCATTGGTCGTCGCAAACGCCGTTTTTCGTGCCGTCGAAACGATCGGCTACCCCGAATGCACATACAACCTCGCGCACGGGGCCGCCTATCTGGCCACGGCCGCAAAAGACCGTTCGGCAACAACGGCTATCGGAGCCGCTATGGACGACGTAAAAAAATTCGGCAACCTGCCCGTGCCAATGCAAATAAGAAATGCACCCACGAAACTTATGAAAGAACTCGGCTACGGTGAAAAGTCAAATGACGATTCGCAAGACATGATGCCGAAAAAACTGTGTGGACGTAAGTATTTTTTGTGATAATTTTATTTTCAATACATTTTCCGGAGATATTATGAACCATTTTCGATTCTTCGTTCTATCGTCTTGCTGTCTATTGATTCCTTGTTCGATATTTGCCCAAAATGCGGATGAAAAAGTCATTCGAATTGCTGACCTTCCAGATACAATCGATCAAGCTAAAACCGATTCCTACCTGAATGCGGTCGAAGGCGAAATAGGAAAACTCGTCAAAGACTATAGCCAGCTATCGAGTTGGCTGGTCAAAAATAACTGGAAAAAATTGTGGGACGCTGGAAAGCTCAGAACGGCTGACAGCCTAACGTATGCGAAAGGCATGAAGGAAACTAATTCCAACAAATATCTCGATCTTTTCGGAACTCGATCGCTTTACATTCGAATCAAGATAGTAAGCCAGCGAAATTTCGCTTTTATCTCTGGAGCCGGAGCGGGAAGTATTGCTCACGGCGGGTCCGTCGCGGGCGGTTGTCTGATCGCACAAATTACTTCCGCGAATCCGAGGAACGACAAGCTCGAAGAAAAATTAAAGAGCATTATCGAAAGAGGAACATCTCGTAAAAATTGTTATTGATGCGACGGTCTAATGTCTGGAACGGTTACTTTTTTAGGCGGCGAGCCGTTGCATCTTTCTTAGTCGCTAACTTAAGAGGAATTTATCGCTATGTTTTATCTAACAGTTCGTAAAATCTTTACCTTAACGCTTACCTCGCTTGCACTTTATGCAGTCCTTTTTGCTCAGACCGAAAAAGATTTCGTTTCGACGCGCGAGATGGATCGGATCAACTGGATGGAATTTAGAGATACCATTCCATCAAAGATCACGACCGTCATTTTGCCGACCGGAACGCTTGAGCCGCACGGCGTCATCAACAATGGTGCCGACAACACGGCTCCGTTTGCGATGGCGAAAACCATCGCCCGCCGCACTAATGCAATGATCGCTCCGACGCTTTCTTATGGGATCACGGGATCGATGGAGGCCTATCCCGGGGCTTTTCAAATTACGGAGTCCGCATATCGGCCTTTCGTTAAACAGATTCTCGAAGGCCTTGCAAAAAACGGTTTCAAAAACATAATTATTATGAACGGCCACGGCGGGTCTCAGACCGCTGTGCTGCAATCCGTAGCTGCTGAGGTTGCGGTCGATAAAAAGGTGAGAACGCTTGTCATCAATTGGTGGTCTTTTGCGTCGGACGAAACAAAAGAAGTTTTCGGTGAAGACGGCGGCCACGCCGGCTTAAACGAGACAGCGTTTATCCAGGCAATTGATCCGACTCTCGTCCACCCGGAAAAGTATAGCGGAGCCGAAATGACAACCTCATATCCGGCCTCAGGCACATGGTCGGCCGTACCGTTTCCATCATCGATCGGGCTGTATCAAAAAGGCCAGGGTTTCCCTAAATTTGATCAGGCAAAAGCGGACCTTTACTACAAAAAAGTTACCGACAAGGTCGCTATCCTTATTCTTGATATAATAAAAAAATGGGATTTGGCCGGAATCTAAATATAGCGTCATTTAGCCGATGGAATCGCGGTTTTCAGCGATTCCAGCCATTCCTTTATCTCATCTGCTTCATTTAGCGAGAGGTTTAATTCTCCAAAACGAACTGCGTTATACTTTTTGGTAAGGCTGACGACGGCCTGATTACCGGTCGAAAATGCAAATTCAAGCGGCGTCTGATGAGGTTCTCGAGCAAACCCTTTCGAAGAAAGAATCTTTTGCATACGCTCGTAAAATTCGATAATCGAAGCCTGCTGATTACGAAAAAATCGCGACCTGAATCTTTGCCAGGTGCGTGCCGCAATTATCTTACGATAAAGCCAGATAAATAGCAGCAACGCCAGAACCGCACCGGCAATATATCCCAAGCCATAACCGATCGCGTTGAGACTCGCCTGTAAACCCTTGTCTCCGCGAACCTGTCTGACCCATTCGGCCAAACGATCTCGGGCTACAGCGATATAGGATGAAATTGTTGCCTGATAATCGGCAAAACCACTTCTCAGCGACCGTGCCAGAGATTGCTGTTCCTGATCGTCAAATGAAACAAAATACTGTATCCAAAAGGTTTCGAGAGCTTCGATATATTTTTTTACCGTACCGGCAAATCCCGACGAACTCAGAGCATCGTTTTGCCGTGCCAACGGCGTCGGATCGAATGTTACCCAGACCTTTTCTCCCGGAAAGTACACCTCAACCCACGAATGTGCATTTCGCTGCCGGATGATTGTCACACCTGCGGTTTCATTATACTCGACGCCGTGATACCCGTTAATGACGCGCGTCGCTATGCCTTGCGTACGCAGCATTATGGCCATTGCGGTTGCAAAATATTCGCAGTGGCCCTCGCGAACATTAAACAGAAAGTCTGATAAAGGCTCTTCGCCGTTTGCCTTTTGATCCAGCGTGTAACCAAAATTTGTTTTAAGATAGGATTCGACCGCCAACGCCCTGTCGTAAGTATTGCTTTTGTTTGCTGTGATCTGAGTTGCAAGTTCTTCTATTTTGGGGTCATAAACCGGCGGCAGGTAAAGATAATTTTGAAATTCGGATGTATATGATCGATCATCAACCCGCAATTGAGCATCTGTTGGCACGTTTCGATCCGAAATAACCTTATAGCTGACACGGTCCGAATTACGCGGAAAACTAAGAAAACCGTATGGATCGCGATATATTGCCGGAAAACTGCTTTGTACACCAACCGGTCTCGGCAGGGCAAACAATGTCGGCGTGTCCAGAGGTTCGAGATAAATTGTTTGTATCAGCAGATCGCCGCGGCTAGCGGCGACATCGACTTGCACGAGGTCGCGGTCGCCTTTTTCGATCGCAAAGTTTGGGCCGATTTTTGATCTGCTCCAGGTTCTATTGTCAAAGGTGTCGAGTGCGATGCCCCGGAAGTAGAGACCGCCGCTATCGGCGTTGCCCTCGAATCTTACACGCATCACAATTTCATCGCTCTGCTCAATGCGGCCAAATCGGCCAAGGGTAACAGAGTCAGAAAATCCCGACGACGTCGATATACCCTTTTGATCGCCGCCAAATCCGGCGCCGCCGACTCTCGGAAGCATAAAAAACAGCGGCATCGCCAGGGAAACAATAAACGCGATCAGCGTAATAGCGGTCAACGGCAGCCGCCGCACCGGTAGAACCATTTGCGATTCTGATGTTTCGTTCTTTTTATTGGCAGTGCTGCCTTCGATCTTGTGTTTCACGGCCCGCGACGTTTTTCTGATCTCAAAGGCGATAATCGCACAAACCATTACAAGCAAGTAGGCAATGAACGAACCGAGGTACAAGGCACTAATACTCAAACCCGCAGCCAGCAGAACCTCAAAAAACGACATAAGATATAGAAAGATCCAGTCGCGGTCGGTCTTTCTTTGCAGAAGCTTTATCGCCGTCAAGCTGAGAATCAAGCGGGAAAGAATTCCAGCGATCCATGTATCTCCGCCCGTAGGCGTGATAAGCTGATTCTTCCAGATCAGATAAAAAACAGGCAAAGCGAGTACTATCAGTACCGTTCCAACCAATTCCGAAATTTGCCAGCGCGAGCCTTCAAGAAACCACGCGGCGATCCAAACCGCCAAAAAGATCGCGGAACCGACGATCCCAAAAGTATCCGAAACCCACAGGGACAAAAAGCCGCAAAAAACAGCTGCGTATGAAATAAAACGAAAGAATATCTCGAAGTTCATGCTTAAATATTCACCTTGTCCCGCACCTATTATACCTCGAAAATATAGCTTTTTGTTAAAATAGGCCTTAGTATAGGATTTGATGCACCAGATCAGCCTTTGTTTGCGAATCACTGATCCCTTGAATAAAGTGTTACGGGAATAAAGAACAGAACAAACGAAATTTATATATCTTAGGCGGGGAATTGCTTAAAAGAACTTTAAGGCTTTGTTCACAGATATGACACATAAGTTGCTGATAATTAGCTGATTTGAACGTAGGGAACTACGCAGCCGCGTCGGTGAAATGTTTTTTTTGGAAACTTGCGATAGATTTTTGTAGTCAGGAGTAACGTATGACGAATCGACCACAAATTTTTGCTAAAACAACGGCCGTTAATCTCGAAATCGCCGCCGAACGCTATGAAGTGCGGTTCGCGCGGACTCAAAAGGACATAGATTCCGCGCTTCGACTGAGATACGAGGTTTTTAATCTCGAGCTTTCCAATGGAACGTCGTATGACGATACGGGACTCGAATTTGATGAATTTGACTATCACTGCAAACATCTGATCGTCGTCGAAAAAAATACGCGAAAAACGGTCGGGACGTATCGTGTAAATTCGATCGAAACTGCCTCCGAGGTGGCTAATTTCTATTCCTTTAGCGAGTTTAGTATCGAAGACCTGCCAGCCAGCGTTTTGGAAAGGTCGGTTGAGATCGGACGGGCGTGCATAGCTTACGAGCATCGTAATACCCGCGTGCTGCTCTTGCTTTGGAGGCGTTTGGCGGATCACCTTAAGGAAACCGATAAGCGTTTTTTGTTTGGCTGCTGTTCGATCTTTACAACCGATTGCGGCGTCGGAATGAGAGCCTTTGAATATTTAAGGGATGAGGGATTTTTTCACGACGATTTTGACGTCAAACCGCGCGACGGGAAAGCGTGTGAATCCTTGACGGCCGTCAAAGATTTAGCGCCGGTTGAGCTGCCCAGCCTTTTTAATATGTACCTTCGGATCGGAGCAAAGGTCTGCGGCCCACCCGTCGTCGATCATGATTTCGGAACGATCGATTTTTTTGTCGTTTTTGATGTTCAGAACATGACTGAAAAGTATCGAAAAATGATTTTTGATGATCCGCCGCGATTCCGAACCAAGTCGTTTTCATCAGAATCAAAAACCGCGGCAAGTCTTAAGACGGTTCACTAGAGGATACGCTGAAGTAGGCCTTTGCCAGATCACGAAGTGATGTTGGCGATGCGCCTAATTTGCGGTTCTGCAAGCCAATTTCAAATGCTGTCTCCCATTGTCTGAACAGAATACGGTAGGCGTCAAAAAGGGCAAATTTAGGGTCATAGATATTTGTTGATTCACTCGTGACCCCATTTAGTTCGACAATCCGAAAGTTTATGCCCTTTCGGAGATCATCAAATGAGCGCGTCCGAATATCAAATCTTCCGAAATAAAATCCGTTAAAACCACGGGCAATATTATCAATTTTTTCAAACAGCAAATCGGACCTTAACCATTCGCCATCTAAAAAAATCGCTCCCATTGAGTGTGTTCCGATGTTGATGATCTGAACCTCTTCGCCATGGCGTGGAACCCATCTCAATCGGCGCCGGTTATGGGCAAAATAGCTTTTTGCGAGACAAACGGCCCGGTGGTCTCGCAATATCAGTGTTTCGAGATCCGATCTACCATCGCCGGTCAACTTCGGAAATTTTTTCTCCGTGATCGAAAAAATCTCTCCGTTTGCATTCGCCGGGAATCGATAGTAAAACACACTCGCCTCCTCTCCGTCGAAATATTCTTGTAAAATCAGATTGCCTTTGCTTTCGTAAATACTCGATTCGAGACCGGCTTCGTCGCGGATAATTCTCACGCCGCTTCCGCGTTCACCTGCGTCCGGTTTTAGGACAACCGGATACGATAGAGACGCGTCTGAAATAAACGCTTTAGCCTTTTGAATATTTTCATCGTCCGACTGTTTGGAATTAAGGAGCAAATGCTTTAATAGAAAGGGCATCGCATGCTTTGATTTACTAAGACCGTCATAAATGTCATTTTTTGACTCTCCGACAAATCCGCCGGATGGCATCGAGGTGTTTGCACAGGTAAACAAAGTAAAACTTCGGTACCGCAACCCGAGATATAAGATGTAGGCCGCGACCGGGAGGTAAAACACCCTGATCGGCCAGAATTCCCAATTAGCGGCTCTTTTTATTCGGCCGACGAACAAACGCCTGTTTTTCCAAGTACGAAAATGGAGAGCGAGCTTGAGCAGGACAAATAAGACCACAATTCCGGTCACAAATCTACCGGAAAAGAAAGCGCCCGAGGCATAAGCAGCCGAACCGACTAAAATCGGCGTCCAAATAACAGCGGCGAGAAAAAAATAACAGGTAAATTTGAAAAAATTTATCCGCAGAAATCCGGCCGCGAGATAAGTCGGCAAGCGCAGGCCCGGTACAAACCGGCTAAAGAAAACCGCCGCCGCACCGCGCTTATCAAGCCATTCGGAGGCTTCGGATAGAGATCTTTTTGATACAAAGCGCTTGAACAAACGGCTCTCCACAATCCCATTTCCAAAAAATCGGCCCGTCCAGTAAAGCAGTATGTCCCCGACAAAAATACCGGCCATGCAGGACGACAGTCCCAGAGCAAATGAGATTCTCCCTTGTCCGGCTAAAACGCCGGCGGCCAGACACGCACCGTCTTCGGTAATAAATGTTGCGAAAAAAAAGGCAAAGAATATTGCGGGGGCGGAAAGTTCGACGACATTTTCTGGGTTTAGAATTTGCCAGGTCTCAAACATTTCGATTGAAAGGCTTTAGCGGGGGTTGTTAGCCGCAAAAACGCCGTATCCGGTTTGCGGAGGTATCACAATTCTAAGTATAGGACAAGTCCGCGGTTCGTGCCTGATCACGCTCTTTCCAAAATTTCAAGGTCGAGGCAGCTACACCAAAATCAAACGGAACTTCGATGCCGAGAGCCTTTAGCTTTTGAGCGATCAGAGCGTGATGATGTACGGTGTGGCTGTGGATAAACTCCAACTCGCGTCCTAAACTCGACGAATGCCAAATTGTGTCATCTAATTCCGAACGCAGAAGCACCGGCGTTTCAAGCTTTTCGATCGGCAAATCTCTAAACCGCCGAACCAATCCGTCAATACATTCGATCGCAAAACGTCGATCCTGTTCGATCCGCAAATTACGTTCACGCAAGGTGTAGTCGATCTTACCGGTTTCCGAGCCTTGCAAAAAATTACTTGCGAAATCAACATTATGCCGAAAATGCGTGCCGATACTTTGGCTCCGTTCCGAACCGTGCAGATATTTGCTGTCTTCTAAGGCGTCTATCAGGGCCGAAGCACGGCCAAACTCACTAATTATCCCCTCGAGCAGAATATTTGCGCTAACCATTGATTTTTTGATATCCAAAACTTATCTCCTACAAGAATATTCACATAAACACTGATTTTATTCCACTCGGCGACAATCTCGAAGGGTAGAACGCAAGCTATCTCACGAACTTTTCTTAAAAAGCAGACGGCTTGTGTGTGTCATTTCAACCGTTCGGAAAGGGAATTGATTTGAGTTATCAAACTAAATACCCCACTGCCACCACGATTTGACACTCACGGAATGTGAACCGATCACGGCATAAGAACCCGGTCGCTATCACTCGCGGTTCTGACCTATGGCCCAATGGTATATGAGCCCGGTCGCTATCGCTCGCGGTTCTGACCTATGGCCCAACGGTGTATGAGCCCGTTCGCTATCGCTCGCGGTTCTGACAAAGTTGTTGTAACCTTAGCTTTTGCGGGAAGCCACATAATCGACGATCTGTGTTAGGCGAACGAGGGCTTCGGATTGAGGGAAATTATCTGTAAGTATGAACTTGGCT
The DNA here is from genome assembly GCA_041747575.1 of Pyrinomonadaceae bacterium. Taxonomy (GTDB): domain Bacteria; phylum Acidobacteriota; class Blastocatellia; order Pyrinomonadales; family Pyrinomonadaceae; genus OLB17. The sequence goes on along the minus strand of JBGTEX010000046.1, from coordinate 7,792 downwards.
TCGGCAATTCTTTTAGTCAAAGTCTCATCGGCCCGGCTTTCTTCCCTGACAGCATCTCCGAATATTGATGCATCTTGTTGCAGGTCGATGATGTCATCGCTGATCTGATATGCATGGCCAAGCGTCTCTGCAAAAATTGATAGTGTTTCGATCTGCTCGCTGCGTGCTCCAGACAGTATCGCACCCAGCCTGAGTGCGAGTTTAATTAAAGAGGCTGTTTTTAGATTTAGTACGCCTCCAAATTTTGAACGTGAGCATATTCTGCATTCAGAGTCGGTCGCGATCTTAAGATCGACCGATTGGCCCCCAACCATGCCGCCCGGCCCGACGCAATCGACGACCTCAAAAATGGCATCGACGGTTCGCTTCCGATCTACGCCGCCGTCCATTGTGACGAGCTTATAGGATTGATTGAGAAATCCGATTGCGACCAAGGTCGAAAGCCCTTCGCCAAATTTCTCGTGTAGAGAGGGTTTCCCGCGCCGGTGCGAAGAATTATCCATACACGGCAGATCGTCAAAGATCAACGAACTCGTATGAATAAACTCGACCGCCGCCGCCGCATTCAAAACATCTTCCGGGCGCCCGCCAAACAGTTCGGCACCGAGCAGCGTTAGTACAGGCCGAAGGCGCTTACCGCCCGGAAATACAGCATAACGAACAGCATCGTTAAACCTCGTCTCGACCCGTTCGGGAGCGAACGGCAGATTGCGCTCAAGCGCGTTTTCGATCAGAGGTTTGTTGACGGCCGCGAAAGTCCACAGTTCGTTGCTTTTTGTTTTCTGCTTAACGGCCATCAGGAATTTAGAAAAATCGCAAAAAAATAGCGCAAATAATTTGCGTTTCGGATAAGCGACTTATCTGCTCCGAGCGAACAGACAATTTATGAATCCAGGTTAGAATATAGCGCGAAATCACTATTTTTACTCATTACGCTTAGGGTTATTTCTTCCCTGTGGGGTTAAGCTGGATCCGAATTGGTGGAAAATATACTGAATACCCAGGAATTCCTTGAAAAGGGCTTGCACGAATGTCAGGCGATCACGCGAAAATACGGCACGAGTTTCTACTTTGCTACCCAATTTTTTCCGCGTGAGGTGCGTGAGGGTATCTACGCTGTTTATGCTTTCGCTCGCATTCCTGATGAGATCGTCGATGCCCACGATAAAAATGAAAATGCTGAACCACTCATACTCCTTGAAAACTGGAGGCAAACGTGGCTTTCCGCGATGAGTACGGGAAAAAGCGATGACGCCGTGATGAATGCGATCGTCCATTATTTTCAGAAGTTCAAGATTCCGGTCGAGGAAGGCGAGGCGTTTCTAAGATCGATGTTCATGGACGCGGAGAAATCGACTTACGCCAACTACGCAGAGCTTGAGGAATATATGTACGGGTCGGCCGGTGTGATCGGATTGATGGTCACGCGGGTCGTTGGCTTTTCGGGCGATGCGGCTTTTGCGCATGCTTTGAAACTCGGCTATGCGTTTCAACTTACTAATTTCCTGCGTGACATTCGCGAAGACTACGAAGAATTGGGCCGCGTTTATATGCCGCAGGACGAAATGCATCGGTTCGGGCTGTCGAATGACGATTTTTCAGAACGCCATTCGGATAAGCGGTTCGTCGATTTTATGAAGTTTCAGATCGAGAGAAACCGCCGCGTTTACCGCGAAGCCCTGCCCGGTATCCCTATGCTCGCGTGGCGCGGGCGTTTGGCTGTGCGCATCTCGTATGTACTTTATAAAGCCATCTTAGCAGAAGTCGAGCGGGTCAATTATAATATTTTTAAGGGCCGCGTCAGGACAAATTTTCCGCAAAAGCTATGGCTGTCTGCTAAGGCGGTCGTCGGCGTCTATGAGTGACGGAGCAGGGAACTCGGCCCCGTCTCGCATGCTGTCCTAATCCTGAGCTTCTGTATATGAAAAAACTCGTTGTAATCGGAGCCGGCATCGGCGGTCTCGGGGCCGCCGGTCTTTTTGCGAGAAAAGGTTACGAAGTTACAGTCGTGGAAAAAAACGCCAATCTCGGAGGACGGGCGAATATTTTCGAGACTGACGGTTATATATTCGACATGGGGCCGTCATGGTATCTGGCCCCGGATATTTTCGAACATTATTTTAATCTTGTCGGCGAAAAGGTCGAGGACCATCTAGATCTCAAAAAGCTTTCACCGTCGTACCGCATTTTCTTTAGAAATAGCGGCAAACCGCTCGACGTCAATTCGAATATCGACGTCGATTCTGCAACATTCGACGCGATCGAACCAGGCGCGGGTGAAAAACTGCGGGCCTATCTAAAGCAGTCGGAATATCAATATGAAGTAGCGACACAGCACTTCATGTACAAGAATTACGACACGATTTTCGATTTTTTTAACAAACGCGTGATGACCGAAGGGCAAAAGTTATCGGTTTTCTCCACTATGCATAAGTTCGTTTCGAAGTTTTTCACGTCAAAAAAGCTCCAGCAGGTGATGGAATATACGATGGTCTTTTTGGGGACGTCACCGTACGAGGCTCCGGCCCTATACAACCTGATGTCACACATGGATTTTAATCAGGGCGTGTTTTATCCGCAGGGCGGGTTTTATAAATTGATAGAGGCTCTGGCGAACATCGCGGAGAAAAATGGTGCGGTATTCAGGACAAATGCGCCGGTTGAGAAGATCATTGTGAGCGGCCGAAAAGCCACCGGCATTCGGTTCGAAGACGGGGAAGTGATCGATGCCGACCTCGTCATTTCGAACGCCGACATGTGGTTCACCGAAACTAAACTTTTGGATTTGCCGCAACAAACTTACCGTGAAAAATACTGGCAAAAGCGTACAATGGCTCCGTCGGCTTTCATTATGTATCTCGGCGTCAAGGGAAAGCTTCCATCTTTAACACATCATAACTTGCTCTTTAGCGAGGATTGGCGAAAAAATTTTGACGATATATATAAGGCCCCATGTCTGCCCGACGAGCCCTCATTATATGTATGCGCACCGAGCGTGACAGACCCTAAGGCTGCTCCCGACGGAAAAGAGAATTTATTTGTTCTTGTTCCAATCGCTTCGGGCCTTGTGATCTCTAATTTAGAACGAGAGCGATTTAGCGACCGCATACTGGCCTTGATGGAATCCGAGATGAATCTGCCGAACCTGCGCGACAAGATCGAGTACAAACGCATTTACACGGTCGCCGATTTCACCAAAGATTACAATGCATTCAAGGGTTCTGCCCTCGGCCTAGCGCACACGCTCCGGCAGACCGCGATTTTCAGGCCAAAGAATCAGTCAAAAAAGGTTGACAACCTATTTTATGTCGGTGCGGGGACAAATCCCGGAATAGGAACGCAGATATGTCTGATAAGCGCCGAGCTGGCATACAAGCGTGTGCATGGAATCAAATCGGCGGAACCGTTGAAGGCGCTTTGAGCGATCGTCTAGTGTTAAAACAATTTAATTCCGGTCGGATAGTGCGGATTAGATCACTGCCGCGGCTTATTACAAAAGCTTGTTGAGAGCGATTTCCCAAAACACGATAAAGCCGGCCGTAACGTTGATAATCGGAAAAGCTTTATAAAGTTTGAAAAGACGGCCGCTGCGGTGTGAACGGACAGAGGCAAGCATCAGGAATATGTAGGCGACGCCTAGCGAAACGCTGACGAGACCGAGGTATGTAAACGAAATGATTGCGGCGGCAAGAAAAAACAGCACGCAGATCGCAAGAGTTCCGTACGCGCCGCAGACCGTTGCGATAGTTTTGAGATTTGCCGCTTTATCAACTTCGACGTCGGGAATCGCCGAATACGAATGCATAGCGGCGGTCCAGCATCCGGCGGCGATCATCAGGCTTATTGGCGGAAATTCGCCGGCGAGCATCTGATAAGCAAATGCTCCGGGAAACACATACAGAATATTAAAGGCGGAGTCGAGAAACGGGACAGCTTTTGCACGGATCGGTGGAGCGGAATAAAAGATCGAGCAAAACAGAAACGCGGCAAGCGAAGGCAGAGCCGCCGATGCGAAAATAATCGCGGCGGCAGCGAACGGCAGATTTGTCAACGCTATCCAAAAAGTTAGGCTTTTGCGGCGATTGGGAGCGACCAGCGTCTCGTATTCGTTCTTTTTTTCGTTTAGTTTATCTGTTTCGTAATCAAAAATATCATTGATTCCATATACCAGCAGATTTGCCGGAAACAGAAAGAAAATGGCGAAAACAGCGGTTCGCCAATCGAGAATATCTTGCCGCCCATCTGCGCCGGCGGCCAGCCCGACAATGTACGGCCCGAAAATATAGAACCAGAAACGCGGGCGGCTGACCTTGAGTAGAAATCGGAGATCGGGCATAGATATAATTATAGCCGGAGCAGCCGGACGACGCCCGTCATTTGCGACGGTGGCCGAAAAAAGATTTCGAACATTTTACAGCAACGAAATCGCACGAAAATTTAGCAAAACAGACGGAAAAATGGATGAGTGGTATCAAAACAAAATCTCTGCTTGCGATCCTGGCGATAGTCGCATTCCTTGCGACAGGTGCGTTTTTTATGTCAAATGTCGTCATTCCGTCTGAGGCGCGGTTTGTTTCCGGAATAAACGTCATTTTATTCGCCGCCCCCGCGTTTTGGGCGACAAAAATGTGGCTTGGACGACGTGATGCGCTTCTGTTATTCGTCGTTTTGGGTGCTTTGGCTTTGATAGTCGAGACTTTGGCGATTGTGACGGGATTTCCGTACGGACATTTTGGATACTCCGATCTTATCGGTTACAGGCTATTTGGCTACGCTCCGTGGACGGTTGCTCTGGCCTGGACGCCTCTCGTATTGGCCGCCTACGCGGTTGCGAGGCGGACGATAAACAATGCGGTTTTCAGAATAGCGGCGATTGCCTCGACATTGGTAGTTTTCGATCTGGTTCTTGATCCTGGCGCCGTGAAACTCGGATTTTGGCGATATGAGGGCGGCGGATTGTATTACGGCGTCCCGCTTTCTAATTTTTTAGGGTGGCTTTTTACCGGAGCGATCGCCGCAATCGTGCTTGAGATATTTGTAGTTATTAAAAAACCTCTCCTGCCGGCCCCGGTGCAATTGATCTCAAGCACCTTTTTTATAATCTCTTTTTGGGCTTTTATCGCATTTTTTTCTGCAATGTACCTACCGCTCGCGATCGGCCTAATGGTCATTCTGCTGCTTGTCGCTTTTTACTATAAGTATTATTACGCCTTCGACGAAATGATCGTGATGGTCGATGAAGAAAACACTCCAATCGCCGCCGCCCGCAAATTGCCGGCTCACAATGGCGACACCAAACGCCACCGGGCGTTCTCAGTTTTTATCTTTAACGGAAAAGGCGAACTACTACTCCAACAGCGTGCCGCGACAAAAAAAACGTGGCCCGGTATTTGGTCAAACTCGTGCTGCGGGCACCCGATGCTTCACGAAGACGACAAAAACGCTGCCCGTCGCCGGCTAAAATACGAACTCGGCCTCAGTATCCGCGAACTTTATATGATCCTGCCGCATTTTCGCTACCGCGCCGAAAAAGACGGTGTCGTTGAGAACGAAATTTGTCCCGTAATGGTTGGATTTTCCCGTGCAGAACCTCAGCCAAATCCTGACGAAGTCAACGATGTAAAATGGGTGGACTGGAAGCGTTTTGTAATAGATGTCGCAGACCCGTCCAACGGTTTCTCACCGTGGGCCCGAAAGGAGGTAGAATTGCTCGACAAAGAGCCGTCGCTTCAGCAACTTTTCGCCGTTCAGACGGAAAAAATCGAAACCTAAGAAATTCTGTCCGTGCGGAGTTCAGGCTTTTTTCACCAGGGTTCCGGGGAATTGTTCAGGCGCGTTGGATTGAAGGGAAGACGCACCAAGTCTTCGGGCTACTGCTCTGTCTTTTGACCTACTTTCCCGGTGGCTGACGAGATGCAGTATCATTGGCTCCAATAGGCTTAACTTCCGCGTTCGGGACGGGGAACGGGTGTGGTTTTACCTAAAGAACACGATCGTGCAAACACCCGAATCTGCCAAAGATTCGAGTTCATGATGATCGCTCGTTACTAATTCCGCATCCAGCCTTTTTGTCAGGGCGATGGCGCAGCAATCCGCGAGGGACACTCTTTTATGGATCGCCTTCAACTCCCCGGTATTCTGGCAAAACCCGATGTCCATATCGTCGCGTGATATCACGCCAGGTTTTAGAAATCCTTCGATAAGTTCAATAGCTTCAGTTTTCGACTTTTCCCTGTAAACTTGATAATAAGCTTCACACAGGTTGATAGAGTGAACAAGACACGTGTTTTCCTCATTTGCCAAAAAAGACGCCAGTAAGCCGGCGCCTTCTTATCTATTGGCTAATGCAATCACGGCAGAAGCGTCAAAAACTAAGGCCGCCATTTTCGCTCCTCAAGTTCGACTTCCAGACGCTTCTCAGTCATAAACTCTTCAGAAGTTGGCAACATGCCACGGTACCGCTTCTGAAAGGCCTTGATCTGGGCCAAGCGACTCTCTACCGTACCGTTCCTTTTAACAGGCGGACGCTTCAAGACTTCGACAAGTTTCGCGCGTTCCTCCTCGGTTAGAGTTTTGACTTGTTCCAGAACTAATTCAAGTGTTGCCGACATAACTTGTGCCTCAAAAACTATTCTACATCAAATCGTCAAAAAAGATCTGTACGACAGAAAAGCCCCCTCAAATGAGAGGGCTTTCTTTTAATTAGATCCGGCGATTTCCTACTTTCCCACAACTGAAGCTGCAGTATCATCGGCTCCAACAGGCTTAACTACCGTGTTCGGGATGGGAACGGGTGTGACCCTGCCGACAATATGCCGGAAAAACGCTGATTAGTCGATAGCCTTTTCCTTTCGCTTCACGAACCAAAGCTGTGACACGGCCTCAAGACTCTTTGGCTCCACAGAGCCACTTTTCACGTAACGGACATTGATCAGCCCCTCGGCCTGGTTCGAGGAAACAATGGTAGCAATGTGTTTCTCGTTACCTTCGTAAACCTTTGTACCGGCTGCGATGTTCTTCCAAGATAGTTTTTCAAATTTGGGATTCTCTCTCAAGTCCTTTTTGCCGCCGCGAGTAGATGCAAAGCCTTTCTTGAATCCGTCAACCCAGCCGGCTCTCCAGTTTGCATCGCTAGATTTCCTCTCTCGTTCGGCCCATCCATTGGCCATACGATTTAGAACCCATTCGAGCGGAAGGCCATTTTCCTTTTCCCGACCCCAGTCCTTTCCTTCACCATATCCGAACTTCGATCCGGCATTAAAACTTTCGACAATGGCCGGATTGGGAACAACCGGCGGTGTGAGTACGGAGCCGAGACCAGGGTGCTTGGTGCTCGCGAAACTTCATTTATCGCGTCACTCTGATGACACGCACCGTTCAATAAAACAAATATTAAGAACAATCCTCCGCAAGCGGGCATACGCGAAGAGGATTGGCTCGGCAATTGATCAACGAACATAATGATTTCGGTTTTTTGAGGGCGTTTGGAGGAGTTGTAAAGCATGGCGAACTACATCGCTATAAATTAAAATAGCATTTTAGACGAGCTGACGCAATCAGTATTCTTCAAGCGAATGCATCGGCGGAGCGAAAAGTGTTCGAAACGATAAAAAGCCCGCTCGAATTTGAGCGGGCTTTTTATATATTAAATCCGGCGACTTCCTACTTTCCCACAACTGAAAGCTGCAGTATCATCGGCTCCAGTAGGCTTAACTTCCGTGTTCGGGATGGGAACGGGTGTGACCCTACCGACAATATCACCGGAAAACTGGTCAAAAGCAGTAAATAACGG
>JBGTEX010000045.1:0-67642 GCA_041747575.1 Pyrinomonadaceae bacterium | reverse complement strand
CAAAGCCGCGAGTGTGCCAATCAAAAGACACACGAAAGTTCGAGCAAAAGCAAATCCGTACTCGCCTGAATGGGAAACTTACTTTGAGCACCGAATAGATGTTCAAATGCAAGCCAACCTGAAGGGCTATAAGCGATTGCTGTCGTTGTGGTATGAGCAAAACGGCATCTGTCCGATCTGTGACGACAAAATCACGAAAATAACCGGCTGGCACAGCCACCACATTATCCATCGTGTTCACGGCGGCATAGACGGCAACAGCAACCGCATGCTCCTGCACCCAAATTGCCACAGACAAGTTCACGCGAAAGAGTTGGAAGTAGTGAAACCGCGTCTCAAACGAGGCATTAATTGAGGCCCCGCGCCGTGTGCGGTGAAAGTCGCAAGCACGGTTCTTAGGGGGCGGAGTGATGGTAACGTCACTTCCTTACCCGACTAGCCCGCCGTTTGATTATGGATAGTTGTTCGGGTTTTCAACTGCCAAACCTTCGGCTTGTGCGGCAATGTTCAGTTCCGCATCTGCCGAAACGAAAACTAAAGGTGAAAGTCTACGCGAAACTCTTTCGTTGTTGGCTTCTAATGCTGCTGCAAGTTGAACTGCGTCATATCCGCGCAAAGTGTATAAATCTGTCAGGCGAATCGCTTCGGTCAATATCGCCTCGGATACGTCAGACTTTACAAAACGAGCGGCGAAATTTCGACGGAAGCGAACGATTGATTTTGTCGCGGCTGCGGCGGTCATCGTCAAACCTTTTCGCTTGCGCGTCAATGCCGCACAAACTTCGACTTCGGTTATTTTTACCGAGTAAAGTCGATTTCCGACTGACGGCTGCATCAGTTTGACGACAAATTTTGAACCCTTTTCGGTAGAGTATCGTTTGACCAACGCGCTACTTTCCAGATAAAAAGCCGACATCAACGACGCTCCCTAATAATCATTTCCGAAAGCGGCTCACCTTCAAACTCAATCGGTTCAAAATCGTCGTCTTCGTCGGTTTCGTCTCGCGTTGGAATCTCGCTAATAATGCCTTTGGATAACAGATAACGCTCAAACTCATTTTCACGCGCTTCAATTTCTTTTGCCGTCAGCGTGGCTTGTTCTTGTTCACGCAGGTAATTAGTTACTCTGTCTGCGACTTGGCGCACATCATTTAACGGTAATTTTTGAATTTCGCTTAAAACTTCTGTCGGTGTCATAGTCGTTCTACCTCACGAACCACATTTTACAACGAAGTGCGAGAACAAACCAACGTCGGAGAAGCGGGCTAACGGCTGAGATAACGTGGGGCGAAACCGAATACACGCAACTTTGAGTTAAAAAGACCCGTTCGATAAAAAAGTCGCCGCTCGCGCCCTCACGTCCATTGATTTCAACACGCGCAAAAGGTCACTAAAGAACAAGCACGAAAATTCGAGGAGAAGCAAATCCGTACTCGCCTGAATGGGAAACCTACTTTGAACATCGTCTTGACGTTCAAATGGAAGCAAACCTGAAAGGCTATAAACGATTGCTTTCGTTGTGGTATGAGCAAAACGGCATCTGTCCGATCTGTGACGACAAGATAACGAAGATAACCGGTTGGCACAGCCACCACATTATCCATCGTGTTCACGGCGGCATAGACGGAAACAGCAACCGCATGCTCCTGCACCCAAATTGCCACAGACAAGTTCACTCGAAAGAGTTGGAAGTGGTGAAACCGCGTTCCTTACGGAGCGTTAATTGAGGCTTGAGCCGTGTGCGGTGAAAGTCGCAAGCACGGTTCTTAGGGGAGGGAGTGATGGTAACGTCACTTCCTTACCCGACTCGATGCGGTTTGGCTTTACTTTTGATAAATCAGTTGCTTTTTTTTGTTTTTCTTATACCGAGCAAAAAAACCCACAGTTCCTCCGACCAATGCGCCCACAACTGTATAAATAGCAATGGGCGCGCCATCTCTGGGATCAGCCGATGATACAAGAATCAAGTCAGTGGCTAGCCCGACTGCTGCGCCAATTCCTACGCCAAGAAGAGTTCTTCTTGAAGTTTTATTGAGTTCAGCAGACCAAACCTTTTCGACTTGTTCGCGTTCAAATACAACTTCCGAAACGGAACTATTTTGGGAAACTCGAATTTTTATTTCATCTGAAGAAAAATCTGTTAGGATGCCAAAAACAGTTTTCACATTTTGGGCTTTAACGGCGACTTCGGTATTCAATTTGGAATTCAGTGCGTTCCAATCGTTGTTCTGATTCCCTGCTTGAACCGGCATTGGCGACAAAAAAGCAAATAAGACTAAAACGATCAAGGAATATGCAACAAAGTTTCTCATCATAGTAATCACCTCAAAATTAGGTTAGCTAAACCTTCATCAAAAATATTTTATTCAACCAATAACAAGTTTTCATTATGACACTTTTTCTGACTATCATATCCAACTTGCTAATTTTCAGGAAAAGTCGCCGAACGGCGGAGTTAACGCGGGGCGAAACCGAGGGCGAAAACCGTCACGCGCAACGCTGAGTTTACCAAAAACCGTTGATAAGAAAGCCGCTGACAGTCAATCTCGCTCTTTCGCTTTAAGGTCTGCTGACTAACGAGAACAGCAACAAACCGCCAATGCCCAGCATCACGACACCGGCAACAATAAACTGCCACGATTTATCCAGCGACACCCGTGACATAGACTTCAATCCAAGTGAAGGCAACACAAAATAAATCAAACTTTTTAGCATCCAAGCCCAGCCCAGCAAGGTCAAAATTGTTGGAATACCTTGCCACACATTGTGAAAGGCAACTATCAAAACACCAAGCGGGAAATGGATAAAAGCATTAATAAAGCTGCCAACCTCACCTTTGCTGCGTAAGTCAATGAAAAACTGCGCCCAGACGCGCGGCTGAAAGATGTGCGACAAGCCGATAACAAAGAAGGAAACGACGGCGAGTTTTTGAATGGCTAGTTCCATGTATTTTCCTTCTCAAATTGCCTACGACAAGCGCAAAACGCTTGAGATGGCGTGGGGCGAAACCTAATTCACGCAACTTTGAGTTCAACAAAAGACGTTGATAACAAAGTCGCTGCCCGCGCCCTCAATTCCATTGGAACAGTTGAACTGATTTCAACCCGCGAAAAAGGTTACTGAAGAACAAGCATCATCAAGCGAGGGTTATCCGAAGTTCTTTCTCAGTAAAATCGAAACGCCATCCGGCGATCACTAACATTAACCCTGCCGCAGTAAGCAAAAAAATCTTACCCGCGGCGGACAGGTCAAACTATGTGCTTCACTGCTACTTTTAGCAAATTCGACAGAGATGAAACGGTTTGCTCAATATCATCCGGTGATATGTCCAAATGCGTAACCATGCGTATCAAATTACCAAACCCTATCGCCAGAATTCCGCTTTGGTTAAGTGCGGCTACTATTTCAGACGACGCTTTACCGGTGGCGGAAATGTCAAAAATCACGATATTGGTCATAATTTTGTCCACATCGATATTTACGCCATTGATATTTGCGAGGCCCGAGGCCAGGTCTTTGGCGTTTTTGTGGTCTTTGTATAATCGTTTCGGCCCGTCGTCAAGAGCGATTAAACCCGCCGCTGCCAGAATTCCGATCTGCCGCATACCGCCTCCGAGACGCTTTCGCCAGACGCGGGCTTCCTGAATAAAGAGTTTTGAGCCAAGCAGAATCGAACCTGCCGGAGCGCCGAGGCCCTTTGAGAGCGTAAACATCACCGAATCGCAAAACCGTGTAAGATTTGCAACAGGTTCATTGTTGGCCACCGAAGCGTTGAAGATGCGGGCACCATCCATATGAACCGGCAAGCCCAAGGCGTGAGCCTTTGCGCAAATGTCGGAGCATTGTGCGGCATTCATCACGCTGCCGCCGGCAAAATTATGCGTGTTTTCGAGGCAGATCAGACCGGTCGCGGCCTGATAATACGGTGGATTGATAAACAGATACGGAGCCATCTCGCCCCAAGTCAGATGCCCGGAACCGTCGCCGCTCCTAACCGCACGGATCGTAACACCCGAAATTACCGCCGCCGCGCCAAGCTCGTAATTCAAAATGTGCCCGCGCTCCTCGATGATGATTTCCTGCCCGGGCTGCGTATGAACTTTGACCGCGATCGCATTACCCATACACCCCGTCGGCACCCACAACGCGGCCTCTTTCTCAAAAACCCCGCACGCCAGATCCTGCAAGCGATTGACCGTCGGGTCATCACCAAAAACATCGTCACCAACCTCAGCCGCCGCCATAGCTTTCCGCATGGCGTCGGTTGGTTTTGTAACTGTATCGCTGCGTAGGTCGATCATAATGAAGGCGAAGTTTTTACTTTATATGTTATAAATAGCATATGGATTGTAATATATAATTGATAAATAGATTTAACCAATCAGTCGAAAATTGCGATGAGTGAAGATCTGCCAAAGTTTGAAAAGCCTCCAGTGATTGAGACCGTATTAGGGGTCGAGTTCGAAACGTTGACGACTTTTCAGGTTCCACATTTCGGATTATTTTTATCGGACATTAAAGACGTTTATACCAGTTTTCAGCAACTGCCTCCGATTATTTCTCAAGTTGAAAGATTCGAAGGCGACTCGGTCGAAATCGCCTCATTTCAGTTTGGATTTCGCCCGGAAATTAGATGTCTATTCTTAGACAAGAAGCAAGAATGGAAACTTCAGGTTCAGAATAATAAATTTCTTAGTAATTGGACAAAATCGGCATCTGACTATCCTAGTTACGACGAAACCCTTCGGCGGTTCAAGACATATTGGAACAAATTTATTTCGTTCCTGGAACGAAACAAATTTGAGAAACCTAAGGTTAAGCAATGCGAAGTTTTATATCTAAATCATTTTGACCCCATTGATGTAAATAGGATCGGTGATTATTTCCCGTTTTGGCTAACTGCTAATAAGAAGACGAAATTTCTACCTCAGCCGGAAGCTATCGCGACGAATCTTGTTTATAGAATTCCAGAAAATCGCGGGCGTTTACACATTTCAGTAGAACCTGCCGTTCGGCATGCCGATCTTAAAACGATAACGCAAGTCTCTCTGCATGCGAGGGTTTTGCCAAGTTCTTCAAGCCGAAACGATGTTCTTGAAGCAGTGAACATAGCTCATGAATGGGTCGTAAGAGGATTTGCGGATTACACCTCGGAGAAAATGCATAAAATTTGGGAGAGGAGAAAATAAATATGGCTTTTGATGCTTATCCCGCAATTGAGAATCAAATTTACACAGGCCAACTAAGTGCAGTCTCGTCATTAACGTCGGTTCTTAGTCTCTGGCTTCAGGGTGCGCAACAGGAGCTGATGTTGCTCGATTCGATGACGGAGGGCTGGGATAGCTATGGCAGTCCTCCGATTTCCGCGGAGGCTCGTAAAAAGATGGCAGATTTATTGCATGAATTTGCTCGTGTGGGTATGTCCAGGCCCGAGTTGTTTCCGGTTTCTGGTGGTGGTTTACAGGTTGAATGGAAAAATGGCGGCCGTGAACTGGAAATTGAAGTTCTACCGAATGCCGACCTCGAATATCTTATTATTGCAGAGGATGGAAAAATGAAGGAGGGGAAAGCCATTCAAGAAGATATATTTAGGTTGGCTCGATGGTTTCGAGAGGGCGAAGCTAAAGTGATGGACTCGTAGGTTTATGCCTGAACGACAAGAAAGTGTCCTAATTCGGGATGAAGATTTGCTATGGAGACGGATTTTGGATACTCCCAAATGGTGGACTTTTAATCCAGACGGAAGCGTCAGGCCATCGTCAGCAAGTTTCAAACTACGAAATAAAGCTGATTGTAACGGCTTCGAAAAGGGCGTTTCTGTCCAACTTTCGCGTCTTACGACATTTGAAATTGCCTCGTCAGTAATCCCAAGCGCCGGAATTGCGGAAATTCCAGCTTCCTTCCCTCGTCAGTTGGGTTTAGAAGTAATTCATGACGCGATTTTCGCTGGAGAAACTGCAGCCGATAATGATCCATCTCACAGTTTAATCAGTCCTATTGGCGAACAGCGCATTTCGAAAGGTCAAGCAAACCAGCTTGCAAAAGAATGCCGAATGATTCTCCTTCCAGCAACGCAACGACTGTAAGAATGCGGTTAGTATAAAGACTTCAGCGTGAAGTTTTCCAAATCCCAGCCAGCTCGTTTTGCTCCTGCATTGTAAGCGCTTTCGAGGAAATCCAGGATAGCTTTGCGCGGATTTTCCAGCTTTCGGGCGTCGTCATACATTAATATTGCCATCGCGCCGTTTGCGGTGTTCCAGCTTGCGTCGTCGGGTTTGAGAGGTTCTTCTGTGAGGCCGGCGGGTTCGGGGGCGGTGTAGGAATAGAAAGCCGGAGCGGGAACTTTGTCGTCGCCGAACCAGAAACCGAAACTGATCACCTCATGCGAATAGGCTTCGCGTTCGACCAGTCCGGCGCCTGTCCGGGGAGGAACGGCTTTGCCGGAAAATCGCGTTAGCGCGAGGTCAAAGCTGTGCCAAAAAAGATGCACCGGCGTAGATTTTCCGGTGAAGCGGCCGCGAAATTCTTCGAAAATGTCATCAGCGGCGACCAGAATTTTGTGAAATTTTTCCACGTATTCCTTGTCATAGGAATTGTTTTCCGAGTCTTCCGCAAACGGCGTTATTGACGGTGCTTCGTACGGAACGGCTTTGATATTCGGCTTGATATCGAGTTTTGCGAGGTTTGCAAAAATGCTCGCGTAAAAATCGGCCACCGACAATCCGTCGTAGAGTGCAAAATCCTCGACGCGGCCGTCGCTGGTGCGCATTTTGAGCTCATGATCCTTTAGATCAAATTCGATCTCAAAATTGCCGCCCGCAAACGGGATCGCATGAGTCGTCAGCCCTCGCGCGCTTACATAAAGCGGAACGTGCCACCAATGATTAATAGGCGGGTGCATCGCAAGCCGTATCTTGCCAACGATCTGACAATATAGATGCAGCGTGTTTTTGGTCCGCCGCCAATTTTCAAGGGGAATTTCGGGAAAATTATTCATAGTAATCTTATCCTGTAGAAAAAAGACCGCTTTAAGCGTCACCCCGACCAACGCCTGCGTAGCGGGGATCGGCATCACTGATCAAACGTTACCGCTGTCTTCGACGGCTTTAGCTAATTGCGTACAAAGACATTCAAAACGATCGTCTGCAAAACACCGATAAGAAGCAAAACGAGCATCGCCGAGATGTCGAACATACCGATAGGCGGTATCAGACGCTGAACCGGCAGCAGTATCGGGTCGGTCACTTTTTTTACAAAGCCGAGAAAAGTATTACGTGTAAATACAAACCACGATGAAATAAAACGTATAAAGATAAAAAGAATAAGGATACTGAGCAGACCGTATAGCACGAAGCCGGCTATGACCTTTGGATTGCCGGTTATGACGCCCGTCGTGAGGCCGTCAATAACAAAAAAGGTGCTGTGTATGATCTGCGAAAAGAAATATGTCAGCACAAATCCGACAAACATCGTGAGCAGCGGAGCGTATTTTGTATTGACGCGATAATTTGCCAAAAATCGCGCCGCCGGGTAAACCCATCTCTCGGTCACTTTTCGCAGGCTAAAGCCAAATCTGCCAATTTTACCAAACGGATTCGGGTCGGTGAAATTGTAAATCGTTCGCAAAATCAACATGCCCAAGAACACGCCAAAAACGCTCCAGATAATAAGGCTGATAATCGGATAAACTAAACCAGTAAGCATATTATATTTAAAATAACGACAGCCCGACACATCTACATTTTGCGTTCAGCTGCGTTTGACTTTTCTTTGTCCGAAGATCGCCGTTCCGACGCGCACCACGGTTGAGCCCTCTTCGATGGCGGTCTCAAAATCACCGCTCATACCCATCGATAGTTCGCCGCGGCCGTTTACAAAAACGCCCTCCGCTGCGAGGCGGTCGCGTATCACTCTCAACCGTTCGAAAAACGGCCTTGTCGTCTCGCTGCTTTCAGAAAAGGGCGGCAAAACCATAAGGCCGTCAAAGCTGAGATGTTCGCATCGTGCAAGCGTTTCAACGAGAATCGGGAGTTTCGTTTCGGGAGTGCCTGATTTTGTATCCTCACCAGCCAAATCGACCTGTACAAAAACCGACAATTTCCTGCGATCTTCCTCAACACATATACGTTCCAAACGGTGAGCGAGTTCCGGCGAATCTAGCGAATGTATGACGTCAAAAAGCTGTACGGCTTTGCGGGCCTTATTTGATTGCAAATTACCGATCAGATGCCATTCCGCCGCGCCCATACCAATTTCGATTATCTTTTCTTCGCCCTCCTGAATCTTGTTTTCGCCAAACACACCGACGCCAGCCGACATTGCCTCCCGCAGGGTTGCAGCCGGGTGTGTCTTGCTGACGGCAACAAGTTTGATCTCGTCCGGATCACGCCCCGCACGAATGGCAGCGTCGGCAATCCGTCCGCGAATATTATTCAGATTTTTTTTAATGTCGTTTCGCATCGACTATTAAGTATAACGGCTGAGAATTTAATCGAGAATAACAAAAAGCATTTCAGTTGAGCCCCGTGTCATCTCAAGCGTTAGGCATCTTCCTTTTTAGGGGGTCCGCGGCGGTCATAATCAATGGGTGGAAGCCGAAGCGTGTCGGTAGCCCGCACGTAAGTAAGGGCTATTTGGCACATTCGATTAATGAATTTGTTTCGAGACTCCCCGGCACCCGCTCACGCGCGTTCACGGCTTTTTTGCAATGCGGTGAATTAGTTGTTAACATTTCATCCTTTGTCTATGCGTGTTTTAGCAATAGTCCCTTCGATTTACAACACCTCGCCGGGGCAGCGTTTCAGGATAGAGCAATGGGAGCCGATTCTGCGGCAGAGCGGCGTAGAAATCACTTACGCGCCGTTTGAGAATGACGAGCTGCGCAGCGTTTTGTACAGCGGCGGACAGCTTTTGGCCAAGATCGGTGCGGTTGTACGAAACCTAAAACGACGCCGCAAAGAGATTTCCAGTGCCGATGGATTTGACCTCGTTTACATCTTTCGCGAAGCGGCGCTGATGGGCCCGCCCTGGTTCGAACGAAAAATTGCCAGGTCGGGCGTCCCGGTTGTTTTCGATTTTGACGACGCAGTTTTTGTTTCGTACAAAAGCCCCTCAAACGGCTATCTCAGCTATTTAAAATTTCCCGGAAAGACCGCCGAGATCTGTCGTCTCTCGGCACATGTCATGGCCGGAAACGAATATCTCGCCGATTACGCGCGTCAAAATAATGAGAATGTAACGGTCATACCGACAACCATAGACACCAACAAATATGAGTATTTTGACCGACCTGACGACCCCGAAACGATAACGGTCGGCTGGAGCGGCAGCTTTAGCACGATCCAGCATCTCGACACGATACGCGATGTTTTGCAGGAACTTGCGCGCGAAGAAAATTTTCTTCTGCGCGTGATCGGGACGCCGGTTTACAAAATTCCGGGCGTCGATACAGAGGCAGTTCAGTGGCGGCCGGAAACCGAGATCGACGACCTGCGGCAAATGGACGTCGGTCTTATGCCGCTGCCGGATGAGAATTGGAGCCGGGGAAAATGCGGCCTCAAAGCATTACAGTACATGGCGCTCGGAATCCCAACCATTTGCTCGCCGGTCGGTGTAAATTCTACAATCATACAAGACGGTGTGAACGGATTTTTGGCAGCAGACAAGGCTGAGTGGATAGAAAAGATCAAACGGCTAATGTACGATAGCGAACTCCGGCAGAAAATTGCCTGCGCGGGGCGCGCGACGGTTGTTAAGAATTATTCTGCCAAGGCAGTAGCGCCGAAAGTATTGGAGATTTTCCGCAGTGCGTCTGGAAGACCTCCTGAGTCTGCCGTTTGAGGTAGGGTTGGCTGGGTACTGAAAGGAAAATGTTAAATATGGAACAAGAGCCAGTAAAGAGCAGTGATAATTTTATAATGGAGGGCCTGAGTCGTATAGACGATTCTGACAGGTCGTTTGATATCGAATTTTGGCAGCGTCAGGATTCGAGTGCCCGTTTTGCCGCCGCGTGGGAACTGGCGGTTTTTGCTCACAGGCGTAAAGGTGAAGATGAATCTAAACTCAGATTTCAAAGAACTGTTGAATATCTTGAACGAGGCGCAGGCTAGGTATTTGGTCGTCGGCGGATATGCGGTGATTGAATATACCGAACCCCGCTACACCAAAGACCTCGATATCTGGATCAGCGCTGACCGAAAGAATGCCGAAGCGGTTTATTCAGCATTAAAGCAGTTTGGAGCACCCCTCGTCGATATAACCATCGATGACTTTACCGACCAAGGCGTCGTCTATCATATGGGACGGCCACCCTCCCGTATTGATGTGTTAATGGGACTCAAAGGATTAAATTTTGAGGACAGTTGGGCTAATCGTTGTCAAGCCGACTATGACGAAATCCCTGTGCAGATGATCTCGCCCGCAGATCTTGTGATCAATAAGCGCCTCGCCGGCAGGCCGCAGGACTTGATCGATGTAGAAAATTTACTGCTGGCAGAGAAAAGAAAACAGAGCAAATGAATATTTTAGTAACCGGCGGTGCCGGATTTATCGGGTCGCATCTGGTTGACGCTCTCATTCAACGCGGTCATACGGTTCGTATCCTCGACTCCCTTGTCGAGCAGGTTCACGGCGGTGGCCCGCCGCCGCATCTTAATAAAGAAGCGGAAC
This sequence comes from Pyrinomonadaceae bacterium, assembly GCA_041747575.1. Lineage (GTDB taxonomy): Bacteria > Acidobacteriota > Blastocatellia > Pyrinomonadales > Pyrinomonadaceae > OLB17. The sequence continues at coordinate 56,974 of JBGTEX010000045.1, read as the reverse complement.
TTATCCGGGCCGACGTCTGCGACGCGGAAGCTGTCCGCGAAGCTCTCGACGGCATCGACGTTGTTTATCATCAGGCGGCCGAGGTCGGCGTCGGGCAATCGATGTATGAGATTGTCCGCTATGTAAAGGCCAATGATCTCGGCACCGCTGTTTTGCTCGAGGGGATGATAAAGCGGCCAAAGCAGTTTAAGAAATTGATCGTCGCATCGTCAATGTCGATTTATGGTGAGGGTGCATATCGCTGCGATTCGTGTAATTTGACGGCCAATCCGTTTCTTCGCCCAAATGAGCAGCTTGCCGCTCATGATTGGGAATTCAAATGCGAGACGTGCGGCGGTTTGCTCGATCTCATCGGAACTCCCGAGGAAAAGCCGCTTTTCCCTACGTCGGTTTACGCCGTGACAAAGCAGGATCAGGAGCAATATTGTCTGGCGGTCGGCCGCGCATATCAGATTCCGACGGTGGCCTTCCGCTATTTCAACGTTTACGGCACGCGGCAGGCACTTTCTAATCCGTACACGGGCGTCTGCGCTATATTTTCGTCGCGTTTGTTAAACGATCAGGCACCGACGATCTTTGAGGACGGTGGGCAATCACGTGATTTTGTTCATGTCAGCGACATAGTTCAGGCAAATCTGCTTGCGATAGAAACCGGCGGCGGTGATTATCAGTCAATGAATATCGGGACCGGCCGTGCAACATCGGTCAAAAAGATCGCCGAGCTTTTGGCCAAAGGCCTCGGCAAGGATATTGCTCCCATTATCGTCGGCAAATACCGCGAAGGCGATATCCGGCATTGCGTTGCTGATATTTCGAAAGCTCGAAAACTGCTCGGTTATGAACCAAAAGTAACTTTAGAAGCCGGGCTTGATGAATTGCTGCAATGGCTGGGCGAACAGGAAGCGGAGGACAAGGTCGAAAGCGCGACGGCGGAATTAGCAGAGCGGAGTCTTGTAAAATAAGAATTTATGCCAGTTTTGTCAATGTTTTTTGGAATTGTCATTCGGATGTACTTTCCACCGAAAGAACACAACCCGCCGCATATTCATGCATCTTATCAAGGCGTTAATGCTTCATTCAAAATCTCTGACGGAACGCTTTTTGAAAGGTGACTTTCCTGCTCGTCAAGCGAAATATGTTGCGGTTTGGATCGATATTGATCGCGAAGATCTTATGGCCAACTGGCTACTTTGTCAGAATGGCGAAAACCCTTTCCAAATAGAACCACTGGGGTAAATATGTATTGTGATGTAAAAAAGGTTGAACCACGCGACGATTATTTATTGGAACTAACGTTTGCAGACGGCCAGCGGAGGCTTTTTGATATGAAGCCACATCTCGATCGCGGCGTCTTTCGTGAATTGCGTGACGAGAAAGTATTTCGGACCGTCCGTATTTGTTTTGGAAGTGTAGCCTGGTCAAATGGTGCTGATTTTGACCCCGAAGCTCTTTACGACCTGGGTTTGCCGCTGGCTGATTGATTTTTAGATGTATATTTTGGGCTTAACTACTCTCGGCGATTCGGCTGCGGCGCTTATTAAGGACGGCGAGCTTATTGCTGCGGTTGAAGAAGAGCGCTTTTCGCGGAAGAAGCATCACGCCGGATTCCCCTATCGGGCGATACAATTTTGTCTCGATCATGCCGGGATCACGCTCAGAGACATTGAGCATGTCGGTCACTATTGGAAGCCGTGGATACTTCGTCATAAGGCCGTGCAGGCGGCCAGGTCAGCATTTATTTCGAGCGATATGTTTAGGGCCCGGGCCGACCGAGGCATTGCGCAGGTTAGCGACAGCTATTTGGGTATGTTCAAACATCCGACGCGGTTGCGTGAACATTTTGGGCCGTCAAATTTCAAATTTCATTACCTCGAACATCATCAGACGCACGCCGCTTCGGCATTTTTTGTTTCGCCTTTCGATTCGGCGGCGATAATGACCTGGGATGGGACGGGCGAGGATACGACGACGCTTTTTTCACGCGGAAATGGAAATAAGATAGAAGTTTTAAAGCGTATTAAACTGCCGCATTCGCTCGGGCAATTTTATTCAGCTGTGACAAATTTTATCGGGTTTGATATGTTCGCGGGTGACGAATGGAAGGTTATGGGGCTTGCCGCCTACGGCACGCCAAAACATTATGATTTTTTTCGTGAAAAAGTGCTGACAACCGATGGCCATGGCGATTTTCGTTTTAATATCAGGATACTTGACCATCATCTGGCAAAGCATTACCAGTTTCCCGACGGCATTGTAAATGAGCTTGGTCCGCCGCGTCTGCCGGGTGCGGAATTGACAGAGCATCACTGGGACATCGCCTGTTCCGCTCAAAAAGCACTCGAAGACACCGCGATCGGCCTCATAAAACATCTAAAGGAAATGACCGGCGAAGAAAATCTATGTATGGCGGGCGGTGTTGCCTTTAATTCGGTAATGAACGGGCGGATTTTTCATGAGACGCCGTTCAAACGGTTTTATGTTCAGCCGGCAGCCGGCGACGCCGGTTGTTCGCTCGGTGCGGCGATGATGGTCTGGCATCAAAAGCTGGGACGGCCCAGAAAATTTGTGATGAATTCGGCCTATTATGGGCCGGGATTTACAAATGAAGAATGCCGCGCGGCGCTCGACAGCTCGGGTTTGCAGTACGAAACATTACCGGACGACGTTTTGCTGCCAGCATTAGCAAAAATGATCTCGGACGGAGCGATCATCGGCTGGTTTAACGGTAGAATGGAACTTGGCCCGCGGGCACTCGGTGCACGCAGCTTTCTGGCCGATCCGCGTCGGGCCGATATGCGTGAGATTTTGAATCACAAAGTAAAACTTCGCGAATGGTTTCGTCCGCTCGCCCCGTCGATGCTAGAGGAGCACGGCACCGAGGTTTTTGGCGTCGCTCACCACGATCCGTTCATGATTACGGTAATCGGGGTCGCCGAAGAATATAAGTCAAAAATACCGGCCGTCGTACATATTGACGGCACGGCACGGCCGCAAATGGTAAATAAGGAAACAAATCCGCGTTACTGGGATCTTATTAACGAATTTAAAAAGATAACCGGTATCCCGATGCTGCTAAATACGTCGTTTAACGTTCAGGAACCGATCGTCTGCACGCCTCATGATGCGATAAATACATTTGGAAATGCAGATTTTGACGCACTGGTTCTCGAAAACAACCTTGTGCTCAGGGAGGGAAAGCCCTAAATGCTAAACCGTTTTCTGAGTATTGCGTGTGTGCTTGTGATCGCAATGGGGATCGTGCTGGTCCCGTTTCCGGACGGTGCGGTGGCCATCGCCCTGGTTCTTGTGACGTCGATATTATTTATCTTTATTTTTCGACATTACACGGATGAAAAAGATTTTGTCACGACCGCTTTTCTTGTCGCCCTTGCGTTGAGAATGGGGTTTGGGCTGTTTATTCACATCTATGAGCTCCGCGAGTTTTTTGGCGGCGACGCCATCGCTTACGATATACGGGCAAAGGAGATAGTCGGAAGCTGGATGGGAGTGGTCGGCAGTCTCGAAAGCTCGGCATATCATTTTAATCCCGCAAGCGGTGCGGCGTGGGGGATGTATTACGTTACGGCGTCGATCTATTATATTTTTGGCCCTAATATTTTTGCGGCTCAATCTTTTTGCGCCGTTATCGGAGCCGCGACCGCGCCGATGGTGTTTTTCTGTGCCAACAAGATTTTTAACAATCTAAATGTGGCAAAAGCTTCGGCAATAGCGATCGCGGTCTTCCCGTCGTTCATTATCTGGTCCGGGCAATTGCTAAAAGACGGATTTATAATTTTTTTGCTAGTCCTCGCAATTACTATGGTTTTGCAGCTGCAGGAAAAATTTAGTTATCCCGCGCTCGGCATTCTTATTTTCTCGCTTTTTGGCATCTTGTCGGTAAGGTTTTACATTTTTTATATGGCTTTGGTTGCCGTTATAGGCAGTTTTGTTGTCGGTTTGTCGAGTACAAAACGGTCTATTCTTCGCAGCACGGTCATTCTATTTGCAGTTGGCCTTGCTCTTGCTTATTTGGGGGTCGGAAAGAGGGCGGGTATTGAGCTTACGACCTTTACAAATCTCGAGCGGATCCAGGGCAGCCGCGCCGACCTGGTGCGGGCGGCGGACTCCGGCTTTGGCGAAGAAGCGGATGTATCGACGGCCGGCGGCGCGCTTTCCGCTATTCCGCAGGGTTTTGCATATCTGATGTTTGCCCCTTTTCCGTGGCAGGCGGCAAATTTGCGTCAGGCAATCACGATACCTGAAGTACTTGTATGGTGGGCGACGATACCCTTCGTGATAATAGGCCTTATTTACACGATAAAAAATCGACTCCGCAACGCATTTCCGGTGCTGATGTTTAGCCTGATGCTGACGATCGCATATTCCGTATTTCAGGGGAACGTCGGTACCGCCTATCGTCAGCGGACTCAGATTCAGGTGTTTTTGTTTGTTCTGGCCGGTGTCGGTTGGACGGTTTTTAAAGAAGAGCGTGAGAATAAAAGGATTCTGATGGTTGCGGCGCAAAAGCGGGTCGAGAGTCAGCTTCGCGGCCATGCTCTGCGGCGGGACGAGATATAATGTGTGGTATAGCCGGTTTTGTAAATGCTGATGGCGAAGCGGCCGACCGCTCCGTCCTCGAAGCGATGAATCAGACGATCGCCCACCGCGGCCCCGATGACGACGGATTTTATGTAAATGAGAATGTCGGTCTGGCAATGCGTCGGCTCTCGATAATCGACGTCGCCGGCGGCCGGCAGCCGATCTATAACTCCGATAAATCAAAATGGATCGTTTTTAACGGCGAAATTTATAACTATCAGGAGCTCAGAGACGGCCTCGAAAAACGCGGCCACAAATTCTATACAAAGTCGGACACCGAGGCCGTTCTCAATCTATACGACGAATACGGAGTCGATTGTTTGCAGCATCTGCGGGGAATGTTCGCCTTTGCGATTTGGGACGAACGGGACAAAACGCTCTTTCTGGCCCGCGACCGGGTCGGCAAAAAGCCGATACTCTATTCGCATCAAAAAAACGGCGATTTGATTTTCGGCTCCGAGTTTCAGGCTGTTTTAAAGCATCCGTCAATTTCCCGCGAGGTCGATTTGAGGGCTATCGACAATTATCTTTCATATCTGTGTGTCCCGGCGCCTCAAACGGCTTTTAAGCAAATACGCAAGCTCGAACCCGGTCATTGGCTGCGTTGGAGAAACGGCGAGATCGAGACGAAACGATATTGGCTGCCAGATTTCTCAAACAAGATAAAAATCACTGAGATCGAAGCGATCGAAGAGACAACCCGTATTTTGCGTGAATCGACCCGTCTGCGAATGATCTCAGAGGTTCCGCTCGGTGCGTTTCTTTCCGGCGGTGTCGATTCGTCGGTCGTTGTCGCCCTGATGGCTCAGGCAAGTTCGGCTCCGGTCAAGACATTTTCGATCGGTTTCGAAGAGCAGGATTTTAGCGAACTAAAATACGCAAAACGTGTTGCCGAATATGTCGGTGCCGAATATAACGAGTTTATTGTCCGTCCAAACGCTCTCGATGTGATACCGACGCTTGTTGAGCATTACGGCGAACCGTACGCGGACTCGTCCGCGATCCCGACCTATTATGTCGCAAAAGAAACCCGCAAGCACGTAACTGTCGCGCTCAACGGAGACGGCGGCGATGAGAGCTTTGCGGGTTACGAACGCTATGCCGCGATGCGGATCGCCGATGCGTACGCCCGCGTTCCGGCCGCCCTGAGAAAGGTTTTTGTCGAGGCCCCGGTAAATCTTCTGCCTACATCGGAATTGAAGCGAAGCCGCTTTCGTGACGCAAAACGTTTTCTAAAAGCCGCCGGCCTGCCGCGAACCGAGCGTTACTTCCGTTGGGTATCCACATTCAACCGCGACACTAAACTCGAATTATATACAAAGAATTTTGCGGCTTCCGTGGCGGGCGAAGATGCGACGGCTTTACTGGAAAATTGGTTTACAAAAGCAAACGGAAACGGAACGCTCGACACAACGCTTTTGACCGATCAGATGACATATCTTCCTAACGATCTCTTAGTAAAGGTCGATATAGCGACGATGGCAAATTCGCTCGAGGCACGCTCGCCGTTTCTGGATCACAACCTGATCGAATTTGCAGCCACGTTGCCGGAAACAATGAAAATGCGGGGGCTTGAGACAAAATCGCTGCTCAAAAAAGTCGCCGCCCGGCTTGTGCCAAAAGACGTTGTTTACAGGCGGAAAATGGGATTTGGGGTCCCGATAGCAAAATGGTTTCGCGGTGAAATGAAGGATTTTGTCCGCAGCGTGTTGCTTTCGCAAAGATCACTAAAACGGGGGATCGTAAAGCCCGAGATCATGGAAAAATACGTAAACGAGCACACGGCCGGCGAACGCGATCATTCATTCCAGCTCTGGACGCTGCTTATGCTCGAGCTCTGGTTTCAGAGGTTTATCGATCCGCAATAGACATCTGTTGCCGCAAAGCTTGCAAACCGGCGTGTCGCTTTATTGCGGTGTTGATATTATAATGGTTTGGCAGCCCGGCAGCGGCTTCCCCGCACTGTCGTTAAATCTGCCGCCGCCCGCGTAAAACACGCGGGGCGCGGCCTATTTTGCCGGCTGCCGCATATTTTGGAGCGCGGCTTTATTTTTGCTCGTTAGCTGTAGTTAAGCCGACTGAGCTGTATACTGAACATTTTTTTGAGTTTTATGGACAAGGCTCCGATCATAAACGCATTAACGATCGACTTTGAAGATTGGTATCAGGGTATCGAGATACCGTATGCAGACTGGGATAAATTTGAAGACAGGATCGAGGCGGCCGGTGATAAACTATTAAAAATACTTGACGACAACAATGCCAAAGCGACGTTTTTTATGCTCGGATATGTCGCCGAAAAGCACCCGCACATCGTAAAACGCATCGAGGCCGAGGGGCATGAGATCGGGACTCACGGATTTTCGCACACACTCATTTATCAACAGGAACCCGAGCTTTTTAGGTCGGAACTTACGCGGGCGATCAGTTTTTTGGAGGATTTGACAGGCAGACAGGTACTCGGCCACCGGGCGCCGTTTTTTTCGATCACTAAAGATTCGCTGTGGGCGCTCGATATTCTCGGCGAACTCGGGATCAAATATGATTCGAGTATTTTCCCGGTTTTAAATTACCGGTACGGTATCGCCAATGCGCCGCGATTCCCTTACAAGATCAGGCGTGATAATTTTGAGCTTGTAGAATTTCCGATCTCGACGCTCAAATTGCCCGGTTTTACAATGCCGATCTCGGGCGGAGCGTATTTTCGTATTTATCCCTATCAGCTTACGCGGGCAGCGATAAAGGCGGTAAACCGATCGGGCGAGCCGGTCACATTTTACCTGCATCCGTGGGAACTCGACCCCGGACATCCGCGTATAGACGTCCCGCGGCGCATCGCCCTGACTCACTATTTTAATCTGGGTGCGACCGAGCGGCGGCTGCGAAAACTGCTCCGCGATTTTAAAATGGCTCCGATGAAAGAGGTTTTGGGCATCACCTGACGGGCCGCAACCCCAAGTTTACGGGCGGGAATACCGGCAAACCAAAGTATGCCGGACAAGAAATTATGACTAATGCAGCAAATACGGTCGAGGAAAAAGTTCGCGATCATTTTGACGAAGATGCGGATAGGTTTGATGCGATCTATGATGAGGAAAAAGGCGCATTTGCACGGTTTATAGATAATTACTGGCGCGGCGTCGTGCAAAAGCGGCTCGAGATAAATGTCGAGAAACTTAAACCTTTTGCCGGTAAGAAGATACTGGACGTTGGCTGCGGTTCGGGCCGGTTTTGCATCGCGTTTGCACAGAACGGCGCCGCAAAAGTGGTCGGCGTCGATTTTGCAGAAGCTATGATCCGGATCGCTGATAAACTGGCAAATGAGGCCGGTGTCGGCGACCGGTGCGAGTTTGTGGTCGGCGGATTTCCGGGCGCGATCAGAATGGACGAAGGACCCTTTGACGCCTGCACCGCCAATGGTTTTTTTGACTACGTTGAGCATCCGGTTCCGATCATTGCTCGGATGCGCGAACTGACCAAAGGGAAGATGATCTTGAGCTTTCCTAAAGCCGTCGAATGGCGCGTCCCCATCCGCCGTATCCGTTTTTGGCTCAAAGGAACTCCGTTATTTTTGTACACAGAGGCTCAGACCCGCGACATTCTAAAGCGCTCAGGCGTTGCCAATTATGAATACATTCACCTTGACCGCGATTACCTCGTCATCGCCGACATTTGACCCCCGCCATTTTCCACCGCGACTGAAAACATCCGATGCACCGCTAGAAGCCTAACCGAACACCAACCTCGACTCTCCTGGACGGGGCGGCGGTTATAGGCTGCCGGAATAACGGGGACGTTTGAACCCCAACATAGTTAATGTAATTCGAACTGTTAAAAATGTTGAATGCAGAAACATAGAATTTCGTCTGGAACCGTTTATTTCGATCAATCGTTTCATTATCACGTGCGATTTCCGAACCTGAATAAATAATTTTCGTTTTACCCTTTCGAGTTTTTTCGAATTTATAAAATGAAAAGGTATATGACAGCCCAAGATCCAATTGCCGTCTCCACGCACCGCGCTCGCCGTTTCGCAACGCCCCATTGGGCCGATCATTAAATATCGTGTCCCCATTATCGTCAAAGCCGGTTGTGATCGTGTAAGGGAGTGGAGAATCAATTTTGTAGATTGCTGTCAGCAACACTCCTCTTCTGATCTTCCAATTGATGTTGCCGGAAAGCCTATGGCGTTGGTCATCATTTGACGGGCCTTCATCAGCGTCGAGATCACGATTATTACTAGGGAAAGAGTAAATTCCCTCACTATCGGATATCTTTTTCTGCAAGGTATAGTTGACGGAATAGGTCACGCCTCTTTTGAGTACTCCACCGAAACTTATGTCCAAACTGTTCCTGGCGTATGAACCCGTAGATTCAACCTGGTAAATCCCGCTAAAATCTGCAATCGGACGAATTCCATCAACTGGCGAATTAGTATCGACTGTTCGAAACAGCTTTGCTCCGCGTTGGAAGACGTAGTTAATCCTTAAATCTGCATTCTTCGTAAGACTACTATTAAACCCAAGCGATGTGTGAAAAATTGACGGATTTTGAAGGTTGTTCCCCAACAGCCAATAACTCGGAAGAGCTCGGTTGAGTATGACGTTTGATGTAATCAACGGATAGGTTGGATTGATTATGGTAATTTCGTTCGGTTGCAAGACGCTTCTATTTGAAACATAACTAATAATAGGTAATTCTAACCACTGATAAAACACGCCTACTCCACCCCGTACAACGGTTTCTTTCAATAGCTTTGGTACCCATGTAAACCCAAGCCGGGGCGAGAGGTTGCTAAAATCTGACAGGCCATTTTGTGTTTCGTACCGAAAACCCAGGCTTAATCCAAGATTGGGGTTGACCTTGAAATCATCCTGCACGAAAACGCCGATCCGTCTGGTTGACACTGATGAAGAGCGGGGGCTTGGCGTTTGCCTAAAGAGGGAGGGCTGGTTATTTTCGAAATCCCGAATCGACGAAAAGATAAATGTTCCGTTTTGGTTAACACTAGAAACTTCGTTCGCGGATTGAACCTCAAAAACACCGCCGAGCTTGATCGCGTGACTTTTATAGCCAAACAAGAAGTTGTCTGAAACCCAAAACGTTCTCCCCTTACGGAAGCTTTTGTTGTTTGCCCCGCCTGAATTAAAGGCGTCGATAACCTGGATTGTCGGCAAATCACTGCTCGGATTTATTTCCGTTTGGTTATCCTGATAAAAGAATCTTACTTCGTTGAAGTATTTATTCTGAAAATAACCGGATTCTGAGATCGTCAGCCTTTGATTTACAAGGGTATTCGAGAATGCCCGTTCAGGCAGGTCAAGCCCGCCGATGCCTAAGTTCGCGGCGCGCGCGTTATAGAACGTAAACCTTACTTTCAGGTTGTGATTCTCGGCTAGATTATGATAAACATCAGAATCTATAGACGTCCCCGACGTTATTGATGAAACATATTCCGGTATCTCATTATTCTGCAAAACTGCAATTAGACTTGTTTTCTTAATCGTGTCACTGCGAGTCACGAACAAATCGAACGCTGTCCGGTTCTGCTTTATTGGCCCAAAGAGATTGAATGAAATAGCGCGGTTGGTATCAGGCAACTTAAATCTACCCAATGTTGGACGGGCATTTAAGGACTGAGTGTTAAAATCGAACCCAATCGAGCCGCCGAATGATTCCTGACCAACTTTCGTCGTTATATCAACATAGGTAAAGCCTAGTTCGTGGTTTTCAGCATCGTACGAACTTTGCGTTGCTTTGATCGATGCGATCTTTGACTTGTCAGGGACCTTGTCTGAAAAACCATCGACTCTTATGATTACATCAGGTCCGTATCTCCGCCTGAGCTCTCTTTCGATGTCCTTTCCATTTTCCGGTAAAGCGTCAATTTGTTCTCTTGTAAAAAATCCACTAAAAGCGTTATCAATAAGAGAGGATTCTTTGTCACGCTTAACTTCAACATTCTCAATGATTTTTAATAAATCAAGCTGTACCGTTAATGTATTTTTACCATCGATAATTCTAATCTTTTTAGAAAATGGTTCATATCCAACCGCCTCAACCTCGAGCAGAAATTCGCCGGTTTCTAAGTTTCGAAATGACGTCTGAGTAGAACTGATTACGGGCTCTATTTTTAAATTTTTCTTTGACAGTTTGACAGAAACATTTGCGAGCAACTCATCCCTGTAATTGACAACTGTCAGTGTCAAATTCGCGTCTTGTAAACTCTGCGAGTGAACAATGGATGAAACAAGTTGCAAAACGAAAAGCGTGATGGCGGGTAATCTAATAAAACGCATGCTATTCATCTCTAATTTGGAAACATCCATTCTCGTTCTTTTATGGTTTCTACAGAACGTGAAGAATATTACCAAATACAAGGACGACCGTTCATCTAGTCAGCCTTCCAGTGTCAAACAATTTCGGATCAAATTTCACATTTCTCTGGAAGTCTGTGATCTCGAATCGGCGGGCATATTTCTGATTAACAAAAACTTCGATTCTGCCGGGCACTTTGCAGCCAGAAAATTCTTTGTAATTTGATAAATGGTAATCAAAATTTCTCATCTTCCCATCAGACGCCGTCATAGAAAGTTTCCATAGAATCAACAATTTTGATGACGTACTGAATAACAGTTTTATTTGTGTGCCGGAACCCCGATTCCCCTCCAGGACAAACGCTTTTGCGTCACCAGATTCCGCAACCCCTTTAAATCTAAATTCTATTGGTTGATACCACGACGCATTAAGCGTAATCGGGAAAAAAATATCGAAGGCCTCTCGCTTAATTGATCTAACTTCAGAATCGTTAATGCTGTCCTTTTTCGAGAGGTCCAGTTTCTTAATGTCCACCCCGGCTGCCGAAGTGGAATATTCTCTGTAAAACCCGGTTTCGTTTAGAACCGCAGTTCTGGAATAGGTGGCCGTACCCGGTCTGTTTCGACCCTCAGAACGTAGTAACTTCCCAAACGCATAAAGGCCATTTATTGTCGAAACTTCCCCATTATCTACAGTCCAAATTTCATTATACTTGAGACTTAAGTTTTGAGCCGGGGTCTCCGGGAATGTGCACCGACTAGCTGCATAATAGTCTCGAATAATCTCGTTTGCCCGTGCAAGATCGTCATCGGCGGGGCTACCTGTCTGGCCCGCTACCGAAAGACCCAATACAAAAAAGAATGCTATTACTGTCAAATTCATCTTAATAAAATTGCTCATATATTCACCACTTCATTTTCATAGCTCGCTGCCGTCAATTTGTCGATTGGAGAGGTGATCCAACTTTTTTTAGTAAGTCCTCTACTGTCGCTGGCGATCCGTTCCAGGTTCTGTCCAATCGGCCATTAATAATTAAAAAATTAACTGGCGTGACTTTCAAATCAAACCTATCTCGCATAGTATGATACCTATCGTCAAAAATGGGAACATCAAGATTATTTTCTTCTAAGAACCTCGCAATTGACTCGTCTTTTTCAATACCTATGAGAGCAACTTCGATGCCAGAATTTCTTAGAAAATCGGCCGACTTCAATAATTCGATCTCATATTTACATCCACCGCATGAAGCAGAAATAACAACGAGCAGAACTTTTCGCGCAGACAAATAGTCGTTCAATTTCTCAGATCCTGAATAAGTTGACAAGCCGAAATCGGGGAATTCCGTATCCACATACGTCTTAACTTCATAGAATTCTTGAGGAGTTTGCGTCTGATGTGGAATTAACTTTGCCCAAGCAAATGCGCCCAACGAACCAATGACAATTGAAATAAGAGATGCCAAAAAATATACACGATATTCTTGAAGTAATCTACTCATAACGGCAGAAAAAAAAGAAAAACTCTGAAACTTTGACGATGACCGCCCACCTGAATCGTCAACTTTTAATCGAACGACTCCGCGTAATCTCTATTCTTGAATTTAAGATTTCATCCATTGGGCAAAAACCAACCTGGCAAATCAAAAAGGAGACACTATCAAATCCGGAAATGATAGTATCCCCGTTCGTCGAAGAGATTCGAATACTACTCGATTTCAAGATCTCCGCTACAAGTTCCCGCTTCATAGGAACACGATACCCCAGGATTGTTTGGATTGCCAGTAAATTCGCAAGTAATAAGAGGGCAATTCCCCTCCGACCTAGGCGGACACCGTTTTCTACAGGAGTCTGCATCATCCCGAACCAAAAACGAAGTAGTAGCAAATCCACTAAAGACAAAACACAAACACAACATACAACTTAAAATAATTTTTTTCATTTTTTCTCCTTTGAACGTCATTTTTATACAAATCCACGGCGAATCATTTACTCATTTCGCCAATGCTATTCAAGTTCTAAAGCGCAAGCGTCGTAGTAACAGGTCAAAAACCGGTACTCCCCGGAAATCCTAACCTCACATCTGGAGACCTTACAACCCTTTTGATCTGTTGCGGCACACTGGCTCACATTGCACTCCTCATCGACCCTAATAACCGCCGATGCTGCAGCGAACGAACTGTACATTAAGAATAGCCCAAACAGGGCGCTTACTAATATCTTTTTCATATTTTCTCCTTCTCTTTAACTTTGCCGATAGCTAATACTCTTAAGACCCTGGCGAATCGTTTTGGCACGCCCGCTCTTGAGTTTGTTATTCTCTTAAGTTCCACACAAACTTTTGACCAATACACTCACTATAGTGGTGTATTTATCGATGTATCCGGTGAAATGTCTTCTAACGAATCTAGAGTTCTCTCGATTCAGTATCAATTATCCGCCCAATCTAGCCTGAGTCAACACTTATTCGTTAGCGAAAACACCTATTATATGGCGAAAACTACGATTTCTTGCCATTTTTCCGCTCGGCCTGGCGTTTTTCCTGGAATTGGCGGCGGTATTTGGTTGGGCTGAGGCCATATTTGGTTTTGAAATCGCGGGTGAAATGGCTTTTTTCGGACATACCGACTCGGACGGCGATCTGCTTGATACGCTCGTGGATGGTTTCGAGCAGATGCCGTGCAGATTCCAGGCGGTTATGTTTTAAATAAGCGGTGGGTACCATCTCCATCTCTTTCTTGAAAAGCGTTGTAAAATGTGACAAAGAAACACCCGCTTGTGTGGCCATTTCCTTAACGGTAGAAATACAAAGAAAGTGACGGAACATTAGCACGATATTTTATAGATTGCAAGCCAAAAATGAGCAGAGAGAGAGAGAGAGAGAGAGAGAGAGAGAGAGAGAGAGAGAGAGAGAGAGAGAGAGTCACAGCCAGTAAATTACTTTGTTTTTCACAAAAGACTGGTCGAAAAAAATTAGGAAAAAAAGCCGGGAGTTTTCACTCCCGGACCTTGCGATGCAGCTTAGCTAGAGCGGTTACGGATTTGATATACGGGAAAGTGTAGATGCTGGCTGAGAAAGATTTGTGTTGCAAGGAAAGTGTGAAAGCGGTCTGGCGATTTAGAGACTTTGTCAAAAGCACTCAGAAACGTGATTTTAGGACTTTGTCAAAAGCGCCCAGAAGAGGTCTGGTGATTTTAGGACTTTGTTCAAAGCGCTCAGAAGTTGCGGAGCAGCGAAAGCATGTAGGCCCAAGTGGAGCCGTTGCGGCGGTCAAAAGAACCCACTCGCTATCGCTTCCGGTTCTGACCCGCCGGTAAGCGGCGGCGGCATAGCCGCAAGTCAAAAAAAAGCCGCAATCGGAAAAGCAAGCTTTTCTGCAAATAGACGGGCAAGCTCGCGGCGGCATGGCCGCAAACAATGCACCTGTCAAAAGAACCCAGTCGCCATCGCTTCCGGTCTGACCCGCCGGTAAGAGGCTCCCGCCTAGCTAATGCGGAATTTGGGATTAACGCTCCGCAGAAAAAGAAAACCGATTTTGATATAATAGGGTTTAGCAGTATATTGACTGTTTTTGAGGAGAAGCATTATGTTCAAAAACCGATCCAAAACACCGTTTGAAAATAAAGTGGCCCTGTTGTTGGCGCTGTCGATAATTGGCCTGTGCGGCACCGTCGCCGAGACTAGGGCGCAGCCCGACCGGTCGCCAAAATCATTTTCCGAGATCGCCAAGATGGTTGAGCCGGCGGTCGTTAGTATCGACACCAAGGGAAAAACGCCGCAGGTGGCCGCCCGCGAAGACCTGCCGCCGGGCGACGGCAGCGATATTATGGACTTTTTGCGTCGGCAGACCCAGGCTCAGCGGCGTCCTGTTCGGGCTGTGGGGAGCGGCTTTTTGGTCGATAAGAGCGGTTATATCGTGACAAACGCCCATGTCGTCGAATCCGCGATACGCATTACCGTTACCCTCGACTCAGGCGAAGAATTTTATGCAAAGGTCGTCGGTTCTGACGATCAGACCGATATCGCGATATTAAAGATCGACGCCGGGCGCGACCTGCCGTTTGTGAAATTTGGCGATTCGGACAAATCCGAGGTTGGCGATTGGGTTCTGGCGATCGGTTCGCCATTTGGCCTTACAAAAACAGTCACAGCCGGAATCATCTCGCAGAAGCAGCGAGAAACGCCGTATTCTACGTCATTTCAACGCTTTATCCAGACAGATGCGTCGATAAACCGAGGTAACTCCGGAGGCCCGCTTGTAAATCTGGAAGGCGAGGTGATCGGCGTCAATTCGCAGATCGCGACCTCGACAGGCGACTCGAACGGGATCGGTTTTGCTCTGCCGTCGCGTGTGACGGAGGATGTTTACGGCCAGATAGTCAAAAATGGCAAGGTCCGACGCGGGTATCTCGGAGCCAACCTCGACTCTGTAAAGTCTGAATATGCAAGTGTTTACGGTCTCAAGGACGCCAGAGGGGCAATTATTACCGCGATCAGGGACAAACGGAGCTCGGCCGCGATCGCGGGCCTGCGGGTGGGTGACGTCGTCGTTGAATTTAACAATCGACCCGTCGAATCCGCGATCGATCTGATCGCAAAAGTTGCCGGGACCGAACCGGATCAAACAGTATCGATAAAGTTTTTACGTGAGAACGGTACCAGCATTGAGACCAGATCGGTGTCTATTAAATTAAGCGAAAGGCCGCCTCGAAGACCGGATGAGGAAGCCGATGAGCGGCGCGTCCTGCCGCTTGACGGCAAAACGGCAGTGCCGACGCCCTTTGGCCTGACGCTTGATGAGGTGACGCCGGTACTGACAAAAAAATACGGCCTTGTCGATGAAAAAGGGCTCGTGGTCAGAGAGATCAATCCGGCGAGTTTTATTTCGGATGTAAAAGATTCGTTCGGAACAGAGGCTCTGATCGAGGGTGATCTGATTCAAAAAATAAACCGGACGGCCGTTACCGATCTTGCGGCTTTTAACGAGATCGTAAAAAAACTGAAGGCCGGCGACGCGGTCGTGCTGCACGTCATCGGTTACCTGCCGAGGTCGAGTGTCCGCGAACTGAAGATAGTGCAGTTTACCGTCAGATAAGTAAGTTATATGTCAAAAACAGAAGTCAAAAAATACAAAAATTATATCGCGGGCGAGTGGGTAAAATCTTCGTCGGGCGAGTGGTTTGATAATGTCAACCCGGCGGATACGTCGGATATTGTCGGCCGTTTTCCGGCGTCGAACGCGACAGACGTGAACGAAGCGGTTGACGCGGCGAAAAACGCCGCAGCTAAATGGCGGCGGACGCCGGCGCCAAAGCGTGCCGAGATCCTATTTACGCTTGGCGAAATTTTGCGTAAGAACAAAGATGATTTTACAAAGCAGATGACCCGCGAGATGGGCAAGGTTTTAAAGGAAGCCGGCGGCGATGTGCAGGAAGCGATCGATTGCACATACTACGCGGCGGGCGAAGGGCGGCGGCTGCACGGTTTTACAACGCCGGCCGAAATGCCAAATAAATTTGCGATGTGTGTGCGTCAGCCGGTCGGCGTCTGTGGGCTCATTACGCCGTTTAATTTCCCGATGGCGATACCGTCGTGGAAGCTGATTCCGGCTCTCGTCTGCGGCAATACGGTCGTGATCAAATCCGGTGAGGACGTGCCGCTATCCACAATAAACCTGGTCAAATCATGCGAAGAAGCCGGAATCCCGAAGGGCGTCGTCAATGTCGTGAACGGCTTTGGCGAACCGGGCGCCGATCTCGTAGATCACAAAGATGTTCGGCTGATATCATTTACCGGTTCGACCTCGACCGGACGCCTGATCGCCGAAGCCTGCGCCCGTGACAATAAGATCGTCAGCCTCGAGATGGGCGGGAAAAACGCGATCATTGTGATGGATGACGCGAATGTCGATAACGCGGTCGAGGGATCTCTCTGGGGAGCATTTGGAACAAGCGGACAGCGGTGTACCGCCTCTTCGCGGCTGATCGTTCACAAAAAAATCTATAAAAAATTCTGTGAAAAGCTGGTCGAAAAGGTTAAGAAACTGCGTGTCGGCAGCGGCCTCGATGCAAAAACAGAGGTCGGCCCGGTTATAAACGAACAGGCGATCGATAAAATTTTAGGTTATATCGAGGTTGGAAAAAACCAGGATAAAGCCACGCTCGCCTGCGGCGGCAACCGCCTTATAAAAGGGGATTTAAAAAAGGGCTATTTTATTGAACCGACTGTGTTTACAGATGTAAAACGCGGAATGCGGATCGAGCAGGAAGAGATCTTTGGCCCCGTGACAAGCGTAATTCCATTCTCGACGCTCGACGAAGCCATCGACGTCGCCAACGGCGTTCAATACGGCCTGTCATCGGCGATCTATACACAGGATGTGAACAACGCATTTCATGCAATGCAGGAACTTTATACCGGCATCTGTTACGTAAATTCGGCCACGATCGGTGCTGAAGTACACCTGCCGTTCGGCGGTACAAAAAGCACCGGCAACGGCCATCGAGAAGCCGGAACGCAGGTTCTGGATATTTTCAGCGAATGGAAATCGCTCTACATTGACTACAGCGGCAAACTGCAGAAAGCGCAGATTGATGCGGTGGAGATTTAATGGCTTTTCCGGCATTTAATGAAAATCGGGATTTGCCAGTCGGAGTGAGGCATCGTTGAGGTGATAATAGATGATTAAGAATGAAATTGAGTTGAAAGCTACACAAGAACGAATTAATCACTTTTGGCAAATGATTGATGCGATTCGCCAAACCGAGCAAAACCCTGCCAATTACAGCGGCTCAGCAGGCGGCCTTTTGGCTGAAATTGAAAAGATGAATACCGAGGTTTATGAATATCTTTCAATTCATCCAAGCCGTTTTGCTCAAGAGCAGGAGAAAATAGCCGCATAGGCGCAGGATATAAATGAGCCGCATATTGTCCAAACAGTTTGGGATCTATCGCCCGTGAAAAATGTCCTATTCCGATTTCGCCGAGGCACAAACCCAACGTGTCAGAATATGGTAAACAAATATGGGAAGAATAATTTGTCAAGCCAGGATTGAAAATGCGGTGAATGGACACGAAGGGTTCGAATTCAGCGCGCTGGTCGATACTGGAACATCGCACCTGACGTTGCCTGCCGCATGGAAGGATCGCCTGGGGCAATTCAAGTCTCTGGAACATGTCGAATTAGAGACGGCCAACCAATCCGTTATCAAGGGCGAAATGGGCGGCCCAGTAAAAATACAGATCGAACGCTTTCGCGCAGTTTACGGCGAGGTTTTGTTCGTCGATATGGAACCGCGCGAGGACGGCAGTTATGAGCCATTGATGGGCTATATCGTGCTCGAATCCAGCCAGGCCGGCGTCGATATTCTCGGCCACCGGCTCGTTCATATAAAATATCTGGATTTGAAATAATGAGACTTTTCGGATCGCTGGGGACAAACCTAAAACCGCAGATCAATCGAGGTGAAATCCAGTTTCGGCTCCTGTCTTTAGGCGGTGATCCACGCGAAGACCCGTCTAAAAGCCGGACTCGTTATAGAGTTTAGGGCTGCAATTCATCATCTTCGTAAAATTCAAAGTGAATATCCGACAAATGGTTGTGAAAGCCCCAGCCGATGTTGCGCTTGTTTTTAACTACTTTTCCGGCTCTGTCTGCAAATTTGTCGAGCAGGTCTTCCTTTTTCATAAGCTTCAATGCGGCCGCATAGGTTGTCTCCATGCTTGAATAAAACGTTTCATCTATGTCGCCAAAATCATTTGTAAACTCGACGCCTGTTTCAACATAAAAGAGCATCAGGTCTGCGATCAAGTCAACTGACGGCTCAAGCTTTTTGAAATCGCTGATGGCTTGTTTGCCGTCCCTTAGTTTGTAACCATAGCCGCGTTTCGGGTAAAAAGCTTCATAAACTTTGTCACGATATTTTTTGAAGACCTCTTTTTCGTTCGGATTTACATAAAAATCCAAAAACTCCTTTACCGATTTATTTTTTTTATACAGTTCAGCGAAAAGATTTATCAGTTCGCTCTTGTCCAGATTTTGCAATTCTTTTTTTACGTCTGTCAGCGCCATATTTAAACCGTGATTACAAATTAAAGAAAATACAAAAAATCTGAACAATGTTAACGATGACGGCAGTAGATATTTTTATATTAAGGCGGCTGCAGCCGTCTTTTCTGCCCACAGCGACGACCCTTTTAGATGATTTCCGACCGGGCCGCAAGCTATTGAACTGCAAGCTGTTACCAGAAGAATCGAAGTGCTCGGCGAATGTGACGGCGGGTAAATTTTGGATTAGTCCGTTTCGTCAATTTCTTCTTCGAGCAGCTGGCGTTCGTAGAGGTCGGCATATTCACCGTCGATAGCGAGCAATTCGTCGTGTGTGCCGCGTTCGATTATGGCGCCGTCCTGCATGACGCAGATCAAATCGGCGTCCCGGATAGTTGAGACGCGGTGCGAAACGATCAGCGTGGTACGGTTGTCGCGGACGTCACGCAGGTTGCGGAGAATGGTTTCTTCGGTATATGTATCAACCGCCGAGAGCGAATCGTCAAGAATCAGGATTCGCGGATCACGCATAACCGCACGGGCGATCGCGGTCCGCTGCTTTTGGCCGCCAGAGAGGGTTATACCGCGTTCGCCGACAAGCTGATCGTAACCGCCGGGAAATTCCGCAACGTCATCGGCTAAACCAGCGATTTTGGCGGCACGTTGGATAGTCATAAGCGCGTCGCTACCTGTATCTTGCAGAGCCTCGGCTTTATCTGCTCCATCGAGAGGCCTTTTGTTCAGATTTGCTTTCGCATCCGTCCGCGCAAGCGGCGTTGACTCGACCCCGAACGCAATGTTTGAGGCAAGCGTATCCGAAAATAAGAATGTCTCCTGAGGTACAAATCCGATTGACTGTCTTAGTTGGGCGAGCGGATATTTACGGACAGGCAAACCGTCTATCAATACGCGGCCGTCAGGTGCGTCGATCAGACGTGGAATAAGGCTAACCAAAGTTGATTTGCCGCTGCCGGTTTTTCCGACGAGGGCGACGGTTTTGCCTTGTTCGATCGTGAGGTCGATTTCGCGTAAAACCGCTTTGCCGTTATAGGCGAAATTCAAGCCGCGAAATTCGATCCGGCCTTTTATCGGCGGCTGTTCGGTTGTGTTTACGTCATCCTTGATCGAGGGCACAGCATCGAGTATTGTGTTAAATCTTTTTAATGATGCGGTGCCGCGTTGGTAAAGATTGACCACATAACCGAGCGCGATCAGGTACCAGATCATTCGCTGTAGATACAGAATAAATGCCGTAAAATCACCGGCCGTTATTTCGCCGCGAACGGCCATCGGCACACCAACTGCGACGATGATCACAAATCCGAGGCCGATAAAAAAGAATAAAAGCGGCCGCATCGCGGCGGCATATTTTACTAGACGTATGTTTTGAGCGGCGTATTCGCGGTTTAGAACCTGAAACTGCTCGATCTCGGCACCCTCTTGTGCGTACGCACGGACGACCCGAACACCGGTCAGATTCTCCTGCGCGCGGGCCGTTATGTCGGAAAAATACTCCTGAATTTTCTCAAACCGCTTATGTATCCGCGCTCCCAAAAACTTGACGGTCAAGGTTACGAGAGGCATCGGTATCAGGAGCAGAAGAGTGAGTTTGACCGAGATGCCGAGCATGATCGGCAGCGAGATCGCAAGAGCGAAAACCGCCTGAAAGCTGTATAAGATCATCGGCCCGACGATCTGCCTGATCGCCGCGAGGTCATTTGTCGCCCGCGCCATCAGGTCGCCTACGCGGTTTGCCTGAAAATATTCGGCCGGTTGATTGACAAGTACGGCATAGAAATCTTCCCGCATATCAAACTCGATATGCCGTGAGGTATTGATCAGCAGCCGTCTCTGTAGAAACAAAAAAACGCCGCTCAACAAGCTTATGACGAGTATTACAAGCGGATAATAAATTATCTTTTCCCGCGTTACCGCGACAGACAGATCATCAATCGCCTGACCTACAAGGTATGGAATAAAAAGCCCAAACGCCATCGAGCACAAAATAAAGAATATTCCGGCAAAAATGGTCCATTTATACGGTCTAAAATACGGTGCAAATTTTTTGAACTGTTCCATTACGTAACTACGGTCTATTCAGTTCCGTCTTTAGACGGCTACCGCGTTTACGACAAAGCCGACAAAAAACGGTACTCAAAACGCCTAGCTCAGCTAAACTTTTGTATAGGTTGAAAGGCCCGTTGCGATAAGCTTGCCTTCATCGTTATGGACGTCCGCCGATACCGTAAAAATGCGTTTCCCGGCACGGACCGTTTTTGCGGTGCAGGTAACAGTCCCGGAAACATGCGGCCGAAGGTAATGCACGATCATATCGATTGTCGCCGTCGGCTGGTTAATCGGCAACCGCGTTCGCACCGCAAAAGCCATCGTCGTGTCTATCAGCGTCGCCGTCACGCCGCCGTGCAGCACGCCGCTTGGCTGTCTGAGATCGTCGCGCATCTCAATTTTGATGACAGCCGTATCCAGCTGCATATCGACGAACACCATTCCCATCAGCCGTGCAAACGGCAGGCTGTGCAAAGCATTTGCCGCAATCGCGCGATGCTCGTCTGTAATTATAATTTCGGGTGTCGGCTCGTTCATTATTTCTATCTGTTTAGTTTCCTAATCCATTCGGCGCGGCCTTTCGGTAACCTTCGGGGATCGCAAAGATGCTGTCGTCCACAACCAGCTTCAGATTACGTATCTCGAAAACATAGTTTCTCCCCGCCGCGCCGCCGCCGTTAAACTCCTGCCTCACCATCATTCCGCTGGCCTTGTCAATAAAGATCAAAACTTCGTCATTCATATGATCGGTCTGCCGAACTTTATATTTTACAAGATTGTCTCCGGCTTCGAGTTCTTCAAACTCAAAATATTCTTTCGCCTTAAAAAAGTTGTACTTTAGATCATAAAAAAACGCCTCGCCGCTTAATCTTTCTTTATCTTCGGTGTAAATCCTACGGATGTGGTCGATCAAATACAGCTTGTCGGTTTTTAGCCGTGTGAAGGACGGGCCGCCGTCACGATAAGTCTCAAAACGCCATCTATCGCCTTTTCTAGCGACAAACCATTTTTTCTCAAACTGTCCGGTTGCCACCACAAAATCACCCTGATACATCTCAGGTTCCTTCGTCGAAAACGGAAATTCGCCCTTTGAATCGGCGGCAAACGGCACTGGTTTGTTTTCGTTTACCGTCGATCCGCCGCACGCCTGAAAAAAAACAATGCAAAAAATGACAAGAAATAAAAATTTACCGGGATTTGACAAAAACATTCGAGTCTTTAAATTCTAACATAACGGATTTGATGGATAATAACGGCAGCAATTTACGAAAATGGCAGCGGCGGTTTTTGATCGGTGCGGCGGCGATCGCTCCGTTATCGCCGTTTTTGTTGCTGCAAGGTCAGATAGTTCGGTGGAAAGTCGGCGTTTTGCCTGATGCGGCAGGCGATAAATTTGGAAAGTATGGCGACGGAAAAAGAGCGGCAAAACTGTTTGTCATCGGCGAATCGACCGTCGCGGGCCTTGGCGCGCGGACCCACGAATTCGGCCTCGCCGGTCAGTTTGCCAGGCATTTGAGCGAACATATAGGCCGCCCGGTCGAGTGGAAAGTGCTTGGCAGAAACGGCGTCACGGCTCGTCGGACGATAGACGAACTGCTACCGCAAATGCCGAACGAAACATTTGATTACATACTCGCCGGTCTCGGCGGTAATGACGTCATGAAGCTCTCAAGTCCCGTAAAATGGCGACGGGACATGACCGAATTGCTTTCTATTTTACGAGATAAAAATCCGGACGCCGTCATCTTTCTGTCAAATTGTCCGATGATCGTCTTGTCGCCGATCATGCCGCAGCCGGTCAAAGCGATTCTATGGAACCTCTCGCAGATGCACAACGAAAATGCAAAGGAATTTACCTGCTCTATGGAGCGTGTTTTTTACTATCCGCAGCCCGTCGGCGTTCGGCTCGAGGGCTTTTTTGCCGATGGCATTCACCCGTCCGAGCGTGGTTATGCCGATTGGGCCGAGGCTATGGTAAAATATTTTGCCGCAAACTGTAAATGGTGAGCATAAATGAGTTACGCGAGATTCTCGGCGGCTGCCACGAATGGCTGCTCGTTCGCGAATTCGGCAAAACATTTCCGTTAAATATGGACGAGATCGAGATCGTCGAAGATGGCGGCAAAACCCATTTTGGCTTTCTCGACGATAAAGGATTTCATTCGTGGCGGTTAAACGGATTTACCCACAACAATGGCGATATCGCGATCGACGTCGCCGGTTCGTTTGCAAAAAATCGCGAGACTATGCGGCTCGTTCCGCGTATTCGCGCATCTGAACTTGCGGCTGAGATCGAGCTCGCACGACTCCAAAAGGCAAACGAGATCGCAGCTCTTATAACGGATAATTTTCCCGGTTCGAAACTCGGCCGCGTTGCTCTGAACGAACCGGGCGGACGTCTCGCGCAGATCAATTTTGACATGTCCGACAAAGGGCCGGTCGCAGCCGTTTCCGATCTCACGACGTCGCTCACCGTCGAAGCGATTTTCGCGGCCGCGATCCTCTGGCTCGAAAAGCTCGGCCTGCGAAAAAAGAAACCGGTTTTGGACGTCCGGATCATCTGCGAAAAGCGTCAGGCAAAAAATTCGCAAAAATTGCACGCTCTATTAAATGAGCGCTGGAAAAGTAAGATAACCGTCATCGAGATAATCCGCAGAGATGATCCGCCGCGTCTGATCGAATTGCCAAAACGCAGAATAAGCGCGCTCTGGCGGGAAAAAGCGGCCAAACTCACACTTCCGGAACTGTCGCAGCCTGGCAAAACGTCGCAGAGAATCCTCGCTCTTTCGCCGGATAATATTGACGTTATTTATTCAAAACAGGGTGAGACTTTGCGCTTTGCGGGTCTGCCGTTTGCCCGCGTGCGTGCGATGTTGGGATCAGAAAAAGCGTGGTTCGGTGTCGGACGCGCAAGAAAGATCATATCGCACGAATCGTGGGATGATCTGGTCGAACTGATTAAACTCCTCGAGATAAACCGCCAAACCGACGCTCCGAATAAACGCCACGAATATTACCGCACCGCACCCGAAGCCTGGCTTGAATCGATCCTTCGGCGCAATATCAACCTCCTCGACGCGAATCTCATTTTATCGCCGATCTATAATCAATTTCGTTTCGTCCGCGACAAAATCGACCTGCTCGCGCTTCGACGCGACGGGCGTTTGGTGATAATTGAGCTAAAAACGCAGCCCGATCGCGCGGGTGTATTTCAGGCGGCTGATTACTGGCGAAAGATCGAGTTGCAGCGCCGCCGCGGGCTGCTCGCATCTGCCGATCTATTTGACGGACGCGAGATAGCCGATAATCCGGCGATCGTCTATCTCGCGGCCCCCGCGTGGAGCTTTCATCGTGATTTTGAGTTTTTTGCCCGCACACTCTCGCCGGAAATTGAACTTTGGCGCTTCGAACTCCACGAAAACTGGCGTAATAAAGTTAGAGTTTTGGCCCGTCACAGATATAACGACTGATTTTTTGTGGTTCAAAGTCGTAACCTGGCGGCGCCAATCGGTTATGCGGGTCGGACAAACCTATAACCGACGCCTCGTACGGTTTGGACGATCTTGGGGTTGTTCGGTTCGTTTTCGAGGAGTTTTCGGAGACGGACGATAAAATTGTCGATGGCGCGTGTGTCTGTGTCCTCCTGAAGCTGCCAGACCTCTTCGAGAATGGCTTTTCGTGAAACGGGGCGGCCCTCGTTTTCGATCATATAACGGAGAAGTTTTGTTTCCATCAGGGTCAGATGAACGAGTTCGCCGGTATGCCGCAGCTCGAGGTTTTCAAAATCGACGGTGCGGCCGTTTATATCGACAACATCGGGAAGCTCCGCCTGGCCGGCAGTTTTTCGCTGCCATTGCTGCCGCCGCAGTAGGCCGTTAAGGCGTGCGAGAAAAATATTCAGATCAAAAGGTTTTGCAAGATAATCGTCCGTTCCGGCTTCAAATCCGAGCAGGACGTCCTCGGGCCTTCCGCGGGCTGTCAGCATCAGAATCGGCGTATAGTCGTCCGAGGCACGCATCGCACGGGTGACCTCAAATCCATCGACCTTTGGCAGCATTACATCCAGCACGACCGCGTCAAACCTGGTTTCAGCCAACCGGGCCAGGGCGGCCTCGCCGTCGGCCGCGACCTCGGCCTCATAACCTTCGGCCTCGATATTAAACCGAAGGCCGTCGGCCAGATGCTCCTCGTCTTCGACAATAAGTATTTTCATCTGAATGAGATTTATTGCTGCACGATCTACGTTCGCGGCAGCTGTACACAAAACGTAGTTCCTCTTCCCTCGCCCTTACTTTTGGCACTAATATTTCCTCCGTGTTTTTCGATAACCGAACGGACTATCGCAAGGCCAAGTCCGGTGCCTTTTACAGCGTCACCGGACTTATTCGGAACGCGGTAAAAACGTTTGAAAATACGTTTAAGATCGGCCTTGGCCATTCCGATTCCGTGGTCGCGAATATATATCTCGGCTTTCTCGCCGCCGGATTGCAGCCTGACAGAAATTCTCGGCTGGCCGATAGAATATTTCACCGCGTTGTCGAGCAAATTCGAAAAGGCCGTTTGTAACTCTTCGCGGTCACCGAGCACATTTAGGGTCTTGGCCGGTGCCGAAAATCTGACCGATGCATCATCGAGATGTTTTCGCGACTTTACAATGCCGATCGTCTCGCCAAGCAATTCAAAAAGATCGATCTCGGCAAGATTCATCAGCCGTTGCTTTTCGCGTGTCCGGCCGGCCTGCAAAACCTGCTCGACCGTACCGAGCAAACGTTCATTATCCGAGAGCATTATGTCGTAAAACTCGTCCCGCTTTGCCTTATCGAGGTCACGGGATTTTAGCGTTTCGAGATAGAGCTTGATCGATGCGATCGGAGTTTTCAGTTCGTGTGTGACCGCGTTCAAGAATGCGTCGTGCTGCTCGTTGCGGCGAATCTCACGTAATAGAAAAATTGTATTTAATATCAGCCCGGTAATGATCAACGCAAAAAAAATAACCCCAAAAACAAGCAGGGCGACCTGACGAAGATTGAGCAGGATCCAGCCGATATTCAGCGTAACCGCCAGCGCCGACAGGCTAATGCCGAGGATCAAAAAGAATATTGCAGTTTTACGGCGATGCATACCTGCATTTAAAAGTAAAAATTAAAAAGCAAAAAGGCAAAAGTAAAAGCGAAGTTCTACGTTTTGCCTTTATAATTTGTGTTTTCCTGCGTGGCCCTACGCGGCTATTCTTAATTCGTTCGGAGACTCAGATTCGGTCTCAAGATCATACGCATAAACATTGCTTATAAGGCCTAATTTTTCCATCAGAAGTAACTGGATCCAGTTAATATCAAATTCTTTCCAGTTCAGGCCATGTCTTGCCGAACGCGGATATGCGTGGTGGTTATTGTGCCATCCCTCGCCAAATGTGACGGCGGCGACCAGGCCATTGTTACGCGAATCGTCCCGCGTCTCAAACCGGCGGCTTCCCCAGAGATGGGTCGCCGAATTCACCAGCCATGTAAAATGCCAGCTTACAACGATCCTGAATACGACCGCCCAAACGACCATAGTCCACCCACCGATCACAAAGAGCACAGCGGCAAGGGCAATCGACGAAGCATAATAATAGTTATCAAGCCATCTGAGATACGGGTCTTTGACCAGGTCGGGTGAATAACGCTGCTTTATCGCCTCAGGCTGTACTTGGGCAACGCCCTCAAAGATCCAGCCGATGTGCGACCACCAGACGCCGTCACGCGGGCTGTGCGGGTCTTTTTCGGTATCTGTAAATGCGTGATGCAGACGGTGCGTGGTCACCCATGCGATAGGCCCCGACTGCAGGCCGAGCGAACCGCACGTCGCCAGAAAACGCATCATCCATTTCGAGGTCGTAAACCCGCGATGCGTCAGTAAACGATGATAACCGATACCGATGCCCCAGCTCGCCGCAACGATCCAACATACAAACGCAGCCGCCAGATTTTGCCAGCTAAACGTAAACAAAGCCGGTATCGCCGCAATATGAAACGCTGCGACAAAAAAGATCGTATTCCAATTCCATTTTCCAACCCGCGAAGGCTCAAACTCAATCACATTTTGCATTACTAATTTTACCCCGTAAAACCAACTCAAAATATTGGTGTTTTACCACCTGATTTAAGCCTAACACGTTTGTTTTGATACGATTGTAAGAGTTTTGTAAGAGTATTTTTTGTTGGCCGCGTTGAATTTAGCGGGCAATAAACCTAAAGTTAAGTTCCGGCACTGATCATCGGCAAATGGCAAAAAAGAGTTCGAGTTTGATTTGGATAGAGTATGCGGCGGCGCGCGCCTGTTTGGCGGTGCTTGGCTTTTTGCCGCGGGGTGCGGCCCTGAAAGTTAGTGTTTTTATAATGCGAATGGTTCCGCTGATTTTAAAGGACCTGCGGCGCACAGGGCTTATCAATCTTGAAATAGCTTTTCCGGAAAAGAGTTTGGATGAACGAAAAGCGATACTCGGGGCTTCGATCGAGAGTCTCGGACGCGTGCTCGGTGAGCTTTCTCAGTTTCACAAGTTTACGCGGTCACGGCTTGTTGAAATGATTTCGCTTGATTTGAGCGACGAAGCAATGAGGCTTTACAAAGAGACCGAGGCCGGGCAGCGCGGCGTTTTAATAACGACCGGACATCTCGGCAACTGGGAACTATCAGTTTTAGGATTTGCCGGTTTGTTTAAGCCGATTAGTTTTTTGGCCCGTCCGCAGGACAATCCGAAGATAGATGCGATGCTGCATCAGCTTCGCCAACGATTTGGCAACAGCCCGATAAATAAAACCAATTCGGCCATGCTCGGTATTAAAATTTTACGCGAAGGCGGCATTCTCGGTATCTTATCGGATGTGAACGCCCATCCGAAAGAAGGTGTTTTTGTCCCGTTTTTTGGCCTGCCGGCCTGTACGACCAGCGGCCCGGCTACGATCGCGATCCGGGCAAATGCCGTGATATATCCGACATTCTGCATCTGGGAAAAATCTGAGAATCGATACCGATTTGTTTTTGGCAGGCAGATCGAACCGGTACGAACCGGTAACCGAAAAAGCGACGTCGTCGAGACAACCGCCCTCTTCACCGCCGAGATCGAAAAGATCATACGGGCCTACCCCGATCAATGGATGTGGATACACAAACGCTGGAAAACCCGCCCGCCGGGCCAGCCGGAAGTGTACTAAACCGCCTCTGTTTTGCTTTACAAATGGACGGGCGTGATAGGCCGAACGATACTGCAAATTTCAATTGTCCTGCAGCCAGCCTTGCAGGATCGCAAAGCTGATGATTTCCTGACGGCTGCTGATGTTGAGCTTATGCTGGGCGTTGGCCTTGTGTGCTTCTATGGTTTTGACGCTGAGGTCAAATTTTTCGGCAATTTCGCGGTTGCTGTAACCGAGCGCGATCAGGCGGAGAGTTTCCGATTCGCGCGAGGTTAAATTCTGGCCTTTAATTTCGCCGCGAAGTTTGCTTTTATTTTGTCGAAAGCCGACAAAAACCTTTTCGGTCATCGCGGGGTCGAGATATTTGTCGCCGGCGGCGACTGTGCGAATGGCTCGAATCAGTTCGGCGCTCGAGCTTTGTTTTAGAACGTAGCCAAAAACGCCGGCCTGGAACAATTCCTGTAAATATGCTTCATCAGTATGCCGGGTCAATGTCAGTATCTTTATCTCCGGCATAATGCGCGATAGCTTTGCCGATGCGATCAAACCGTTTACAACGGGCATCGAAACGTCCATTACAACGACGTCCGGTTTTAGATTCGTGGTTATTTCGATGGCTTCGCGTCCATCGCCGGCTTCACCGACGATTTCCATATCCGGCTCGGCGTCAATCAGCATACGCAGCCCTGCGCGAACGGTTTTGTGGTCTTCGGCTATGACCACCCTTAGCTTTTCAGTCATTTAATTCCTCCCCCTTGTTTTTTATCTGCAAATGACGCCGGGACGCGAACAAAAATGGTCGTCCCCTCGCCTGGTTTTGATTCGATCTCCAAACTCCCGCCGATCAATGCGGCCCGCTCACGCATTCCGATCAGGCCGACGCCGGCCGATCGGCTCAGTTTTGTTTTGGGTTTAAAACCCTTGCCGTCGTCCGCGACTATCAAAACGATCGATTCGCCGCGTTTATCAAAAATGACCTCGACCTTACGGGCCTCGGCGTGTTTATTCGCGTTGTTGAGAGCTTCCTGGGCGATCCGGTAAAGATTTGACTCGGCTTCGTATGAAATACGCCGGTCTTTTATCGAGGAATCGAGAAGTTCCGCTTTTACACCCGAATAGTGCGACCACTCGCGCATATATTCGCCAAGGGCCGCAAATAAGCCAAAATCGTTAAGCGCGGCCGGTCTTAATTCCCATGCGAGAAAATCGATACCGTTATCGAGACGGCGGGCCAAATCCTGCGTTTCTTCTATCTTATCGCATAATTCCTCATCGTCGCCGCATAATTTCCTGGCGGCCTCGAGGTGCAGACGCAGGGCGGTCAGTATCTGGCCCAGATCGTCGTGAAGATCGCGGGCGATACGGCGGCGTTCGTCTTCCTGTCCGCCGACCAGCTGCTGGAGCATTTTTTTATCTGTCAAGATCTGCTCCGCGAGCAGCTTTTCGGTCATATCACGTATGACCTTTACAAATCCGCCAACCTTTTTGTCCGACAGCGGATGCATCACACCAGAGACAAAAAGCTTCGAGCCATCCTTGCGTACAAGCAGAAGTTCATCCTCTGAGCGTCCGTTTTCGGCCGCGAGCCGCATTCCCTCATCGGGTATGCCGTTTTTTACGTCTTCGGGTGTAAACAGGATATTTTGTGATTTGCCCGTAACCTCGCTCTGCGTGTAGCCAAATATTTGCTCGGCACCCCTATTCCAACCGTTTATGACGCCATCGGTATCGAGCGTTACGATCGCGTAATCGCGTACGCTTTCCAATAATATCCGCACGCGGTGCTCGGCGTCTCGAACGGCCTCGGTCGCTCTCACGCGTTCGATCCGCGACCAGACGCTGTTTGCCGCCCGGACAATCAGGGCGATCTCGTCATCGCTCCAGTCACGCGGCTCAGCCTGATAGACGCCAAACGCAAACTGCCACTCGCCGTCGCGTAAAAACGGTACGTTGATAAACGCCCCGATACCGAGAGCGTCAAAATTTCTTTTATCGCGCACCCGCGAATCGTTATCAATATCACGGACGACTACCGGCTGCCCGCCCTGCATCGTGTCCTGAAACTCATCCGTGACAAAATCCTGCAGGTCATATTTCCCGATCATGCTGTGGGCGTCCGATTTTCGCCATTCGTAATCGCATACGCATTCATCCTTTGTTTTATTTATTTCAAACAAAGCGCAAACCGCGGCGCCCTTAAAACGGTTGATCTTTGCTCCGGCGATACGGACGATGTCTCTGGTGTCCGACAGCTGCAGCATTTCCTGATTAAAATCCGCCATAAAGGCCAGATTTATTTCTCGTAGTTTTCGTTCGGTGACATCCTTGAACAAAACCGCAACACGATTTTTGGTTGGCGAATCGGTCGGGAAAGCGTAGCAGTCAAACCACGAATTAAGCGGAGCTGCATAACTCTCAAAACGTGCCGGTTCGAGCGTTTTTGCAACCTGGCCGAAAGTCTCCGCCCAACCCGGTTCGATCTCAGGTAACATCTCACGGACGGTTTTACCGACAATACCGGTCATCCCCGTTTGCGTCTCAAAGGCGGCATTTGTTTCCAAATAGCGATAATCGACCGGTTTGCCGTCGTCGTATATCATTTCGATAACACAAAACCCCTCGTCGATCGAATCGAACAGGCCGCGATACCGCCGCTCCGATTTACGGAGTTGGTTTTCCGCCTCGCGGCGTTCTGTGATATCGGTGTTCATACCGACCCATTTGCTAACTTCTCCGGCGGTATCAAACAGCGGCAGGGCGCGAACGGTGGTCGCACGCATTTCGCCGTCCTGATTTTGCACGCGGTATTCGATCTCGACCGGCGCTTTTTTCGCAACCGCATCTTTCCACTCGGCCCGAGTGCGCTCACGGTCGCTCGGATGTATCACGTCAAGCCAGCCATACCCGCGAAATTCTTCGGGCGTTTGGCCGGTAAATTCGCACCACGTCGGCGAATTTTCCACGATCGCACCTTCGGCGTTTGTCGTCCAGACGATCTGGGCCGAGGCCGAGACCAGAGCCGCGTACATCTGCTGGCTATCGCGCAGGGTGTCTTCCTGACGCCGGATCTTTGTAATATCTATAAACGCGAGGACCGTGCCGTCTATGCGGTTTTCGGGGGTTCGGTACGGTGTTATCTGCATTAGGTAAATATTGCCGTTTTCGGTCATGACCTCACGCTCGATCGGTTGCAGCTTTTCTAAAACAGTTTCGATCTCGGCGATCGGGCCGTCATCGTCGAGGTTGTTTGTAATATCGGCAAGCAGCCGCCCTTTATCCTCCGGTATAAGATTAAAAATTTCGCGGGCCGCCGGTGTAAACATTTTGATCCGCACCTCGCGGTCGAGAAATACGGTGGCGATATGGGTCGAGGTTATCAGATTTACAAAATCGCTGTTTGTCATCGAAAGCTGATCGATCTTGACCTTTAATTCCTGATTTACGGTTATGAGCTCTTCGTTGACCGACTGCAGCTCTTCCTTGCCGGTTTCGAGCTCCTCGGTGGCCGAGCGCAGTTCCTCGTTCATCGCCTGCAGCTCTTCGTTGGCCGCCTTTAGCTCTTCGGAGTGCACTTCGGATTGTTCGATGGCCGCGCGAAACTGCGTCTGTGATTTGAGCAGCTCTTCCTCGAGCTGACGGGCGATCGGCTCGGAGCGCGTGATCATCGCTTCTGATTCGCCGTCAAGGCCGTCCGTCCGGTCAAAAATGATAAGTACAAACCCGTGTGTGCCGTCACCGTTTTGATCGACAACCGGACGGACGCTGACATTGACCGATTCCGTCCGGTCATTAACCGCAAAACGGAGCGCTGGCGCATCGACATTTGTCTGTCTCTGTACGGCCTGATAGACCGCGGTATTGATCGGGAGTTTCAGATCCGGAAGGATCAGATTGAACAAATTCTTTGAAAGCTCGCCGCCCGCAACCTGTAGATACCTGCCGGCATTTTTCGAAAGATGCAGGACGTTGTATTCCTCATCGATAATGATCGACGGCGGTGTAAAATGCTCCAGGATCCGTACGTGCAGATCGCCGTACGACTCTGTCGGGGCCGGTATCTGCCTGACCGGCGGACGGCCGTCGATCTGCGCGCGTGAAACCTGATCGTATCTGAGCGACGGGGCCAGATCGGCTATCGCAGGCACGACACGCGGGGTGACATTGCGGCTCTGATAAAAGCGTTTATCGCGGTTTACGGATGAGAACAGATCGGTCCGGCCGTCAACCGATTCGGACGTGCCTAAAAAGAGATGCCCGCCGGGTTTCAGGCCGAAATGAAACGTTCCGAGCGCCCTTTCCTGTGCAGCCGGATTTAAATAAATAAGCAGATTGCGGCACGTCACAAGATCGAGACGCGAAAACGGCGGGTCTTTTAAGATGTTGTGATTGGCAAACAACATCTTTTCGCGCAGTTCGCGCCGGACGCGGTAACCGGTCTTTTCCTTTGCAAAAAACCTGGCCAGACGTTCGGGCGAGACGTCCGCGATCTCGTTGTCCTTGTAAAACCCGTTGCGGGCGACGACGATCGCATCCTCGTCGATATCGGTGGCAAAGATCTGCAGGCCCGGTGCGTCCAAAACGGCCGTTGTCTTTTCCGCAAAGAGCATGCCGATCGAATATGCCTCTTCACCGGTTGCACAAGCCGCCACCCAGATCCTGATCTGGTCGCCGGATTTTTTCCCTTCCAGAATTTTTGGCAGGACTTCATGCTCAAAAAATTGAAACGCCGCTTTATCACGAAAGAAATTGGTCACCGAGATCAGCAGGTTTTTTAATAGTGCCTGCGTTTCTTCGGTATTCGTTCTGAGGTATTCGGTGTAGGCGGCGAGATCGGGCATGTTGCGGATGTTTATCCGGCGTTCGATGCGGCGCAGCACGGTTGAGCGTTTATAATTTGTAAAATCGTGCCCGGTCCGAAGGCGCAGCAGGGTAAAGATATCGTGCAGCGCCTGCTCGTGTTTTTCAACCGTCGATTTGGGTACGGCCGGAAATGTAAATTTCCCGGCCTTTTCGATATAAGAGACAATCTTTCCCGGAATCTCGGCGGTATTTAGAATATCGTCAACGAGGTTTGTGGCGATCGAATTGTCCGGCATTTCGGAAAATTGAGCTTCCTTCGGATCCTGGACAAAGACCGCACCGCCATTTTCTTTTATCCGTTGCAGGCCCATTGAGCCGTCGGAGCCCGTTCCCGATAAAATGACGGCAATGGCGCCCTCGTGATGTGTCTCGGCAAGTGTCCGAAAGAAAATATCTATGGGCGCGCGCCGCTCCTCAAACGTGTTGACCGGCGACACGACTATGTGCCCGTCAAGCATCGACAGGCTCTCATTAGGCGATACCACATAGACATTATCGGGCTCGACCCTGATCTTTTCAGCGACACGTGTCACGGGGACGCTTGTCACAGTCTGTAAAATTTCTGTCAGATGGCTTTCGTGGGTAGGGGAAAGGTGCAGAATAACGACATAGGCGGCACCGGAACGCTCGGGAACATTCTCAAAAAAAGCCTTAAGGGCCTGGACGCCACCCGCCGAAGCCCCGACGGCAACGATCGGAAAGTCGTGCTTTTCTTTTTGTTTAGCCGCTCCGCTTTTCTTTTTGCTCTGTGATAAACCGGAATCTTTCATCTGAAATAAAATCTCCGAAAATAAGATCGCAATAACCTTATGTGGCTTGAAATGTGGCTTGAATAAACCGCCGGCCGCGGCTATGCCGCTCTATTTGCGGCAAAGCTTGCTTCGCCGTTGCCCGCCAGAGACCCCCGCGCCGCTACGCCGTTTTGCTGCCGTCGGAAAATCTCCGTCGGGTGGCCGCATTCGATCTCCTCTGGCCTCGAACCGTCTGCAAATTCGTGTGTCGTAGCAACAAAACATTCTATCACAAAACCCTCTGTTTTGCGCGGGCGGTTTTGCCGGTCGGGTTGGCCGCAGATTCGCGCAGATGACGCAGATCATTAAAAGTATTCTGATCCGCGTTTATCTGTGTTGATCCGCGGCTGATCTCTTCAAACCGCCGGACCGCGGCGAAGTTGCGCTTCGCGGGTTTGGCTCTGCAACGCGGGCCTATAAACCCCTGACTTTATCGATCACCGAGCGAAGATCAATTTCATCTATACTCTCGACGGCGGCGCAGATTTTCATTAACAAACGGTCCTGCGCATTGCCGTTCGTTTTCGCGGCCAAATACGGTAGATCCTCACAAAAAGTGACCATCGAATATTTTGAAAAATAGTCGGCGTATGTCTGTTCGAGCCGCGTTTCGAGCTCGCGTTTGCGTTGGAAAACGGGGTCGGCGACCCGATCTCGCATTTCGTAAAAATTTTCTTCGGCCATGTCCTGTATGGCGTCGGTGTTTGGCCTGCGAAGGGCCGAAAATTTCTGAAAGACGGCTTCCCAGTCGATGCGGGGCCCGTTCGCCGCCGCTCCCTGTTCTGACAATAATTCGTCAAGCACGCGGACGTCTTCGAACGCGCAGTTCATTCCCTGTCCGAAAAAGGGAACCATCGCATGCGCCGAATCGCCGAGCAAAAGGGCCTTCCCGCCAACGTGCCAGGGCCAGCATTTGACCGTGCCGAGATCACCGGTCGGGTTGGCCAAAAAATCGTCAATAAGCGTCGGCATAAGCGGCACGGCGTCGGGAAATTCTCGTTCGAAAAAATCCAAGACAGGTTTGGCCGCAGATTCACGCAGATTTTCTGAATTATTTTCATCGGAGTTTGTCTGCGTTGATCCGCGGCTGGTGCCTTTTAAGCTATTTTTGCCTTTCGGGTTGGCCGCAGATTCGCGCAGATGACGCAGATCATTAAAAGTATTCTGATCCGCGTCTATCTGCGTTGATCCGCGGCTGATGTCTTCAAAGCCTTTGTGGGCGAGGAAAAGTGTACATGTAAAACTTCCGTCAAAATTTGGCAGGGCGATCATCATAAATCGATGACGCGGCCATATATGCAGGGCGTTCAACTCCAGGTCAGAACCGCGGGCGGCAGCGACCGGGTTTCTTTCGTCCGGTGGCGGAATCGCTAATTCCTTATACCGGTGTTCCAAAAAAACGGATGACGTTTCAAAATAAGGCATTTGCCTTTCCATCGCCCGCCGCACCGCAGAACCGGCGCCGTCGGTCGCTATCACGGTTTCGCCTTTGACCCGTCGGCCATTTTCAAAAATTGCTTCACCGCTTTCGCAGTCGAAATCAATGCAGCTTTCATTAAAATGAAATTGCACACCCGCGTATTTCTCGGCTTCGTTTATCAGGGCTATATTCAAACCGCCGCGCGAGACCGAGTTGATATACTCGCCCTGACGCCCAGAATACGGTAGCAGTTTTGTCCCGCCCGAAACGGAATGGATCATCCGCCCATACATCGGCACGGCTTCGGCGAGCATATATTCATCCATCCCGACCGCGCGCAAAGCCGCGATGCCGCGATCAGACAACGCAAGATTTATCGAACGCCCCGCCGCAGTCGCCTCTTTCCGCATATCCCCGCGCGCCTCGTAAACGTCAACCGCGATCCCACGCTTCGCAAGATAAATCGCCAGCAGCGAGCCGGCAAGCCCCGCACCGATGATGATGACCGTTTTGTCGGGCATATATTACCGTTAAAAAAGAATGATAAATCCTTCCTGCTCGAAATGGGCTATCCAATAAAACGCATCGGCGAATATTTTCTTCCATTGCAGGTTATTTCGTTTTTTTGGGAGCACGGTAGAGATAATGATCGTGATTTTCCGCCCCGTCGGACGGCAATTGCTTCCACTCATCCACGGGAATTTTCGCACTAAGTCCGGCAAATAATTCCGAAATGGGTCGGGTCGTTTTTGATTTTTCGTTTGATGTCAAGGTTTTGACAAAAAGCAGTACTTTGTCGAGGTCTTCGTCTGACAAGACACTGATCTGATTTTGAATGATTTGCTGCTGATTCGCCGCCATTTTTATCACCTCTGCTACATTTTACAACATCAGTCGCCTATTTACCGAGACATTCTGCCAGTATTTCCGAAAATCGAAATGCGTCCGCGAACGAATTATAAAGCGGCACGGGTGCGACGCGGATTACGTCCGGCTCGCGCCAATCGGCGAAGACACCGCGTGAAACGATGCGCTCGTGGAGCGATCTGTCGGCGTTTTTTACGCGGATAGAAAGCTGACATCCGCGGGCGTTTGGATCGCGGGGAGTGATAATGGAAATGCGGTCGTCATTGATTTCTTCGATTAGATTTTCCAGGTAACCCGTCAGCTTGCGCGATTTTTCTGTTAATTTTGCCATTCCGGCTTCTTCAAAAATCTCAAGAGAAGCCCGCAGAGCGGCCATTTGCAGGATCGGCGGGTTGGAGATCTGCCAGCCTTCGGCCCCGGCGATCGGATGAAAATCGGGGCCCATCAGAAACCGCGTTTCCTTATCGTGTCCCCACCAACCGGCAAAACGCGGCAAATTAAAGCTCTTTGCATGACGCTCGTGAACAAACGCGCCGCCGACCGCTCCCGCGCCGCCATTTAGATATTTATACGAGCACCACGCCGCAAAATCGACGTCCCAATCGTGCAGATTCAATTCGATATTTCCCGCCGCGTGTGCAAGGTCAAACCCGACGACCGCACCGGCCTTGTGCCCGGCCTCGGTTATAGCCTTCATATCAAAAGCCTGCCCGGTCAGGTAGTTAACGCCACCAAGCAAAATAAGGGCAATCGAGTCGCCCTCGCGTTCGATGGTTTCGATAATGTCTTCGGTTCTCAGAATCGATTCATCCTCGCGCGGAGCGAGGCTGATCAGAGAGCCTGACTTGTCAGAACCGGGAGCGATAGCGACTGGGTTCTTTCCTGCGTTGTCAGTACCGTGAGCGATAGCGACTGGGTTCTCATCGTCACCGCGAAAGAACCCTGTCGCTATCGCTCCCGGTTCTGACACGTAGCCGTGAAACCGTAATTGCGATTTTATTGCGTATTGATCCGATGGAAACGCGCCTTTTTCGATGACGATCTTAAATCTTTCCGCCGACGGGCGGTAAAACGAGACGAGCAGAAAATGAAGATTCACGGTCAGCGAATTCATCATCACCGTCTCGATCGGCTTTGCGCCGACGATCGCCGCCATCCGCTCGGTCAAAAATTCGTGATACGGAAGCCACGGATTTTTTGCGTGCAGATGAGCGCTGACGCCGAGCGTTTCCCAGTCCTTCATTTCCTGCTCGACAAGCCCGCGCGCCGTTTTCGGCATAAGCCCAAGCGAATTTCCGGTAAAATAAACGCCTTCGCCGCCGTCTGCCGCCAACGGCATAAAAAAACGCTCGCGACAGTAAGCAAGCGGGTCATGAGCGTCAAGCTCCAGGTAAACTGTAGTTTCGATTGTCATATTGAATAGATTTTTGAATGTCTAAACCCAGAAAACGTCAACATCATATTTCTTAAACAAGGGGTCACCTGAAAAAATTTTTAGCCCATTGACGCGGGCCTGTGCGACTAACAGCCGATCAAACGGGTCTTTATGATGAGACGGCATACTGGCGACACCAAGAGTGTCTTCAACAGAGATCGGCAAAATAAGCATGCCGGTTTCAATCAGTCGGCCGATCACAAAATCCTGTGGCGGTTTGGGAAGCAGAATCGCCCCCTTTGACCATTTAATGGCAATTTCCCAAGTGCTTGCGGCTGAAAAGAAAAGCGTGTTTGCGGCGCTTTCGAGAATTACAGACGCCCCTTTTGGCAGTCTTTAAGGCGTGAGAAGAGCCCAGAGAAATACGTGCGTATCCACCAGTAGTTTCATGTCGATTTGTCAAGAAAGGTCTCAGCATCGCCTGTGAAATAGGCAAGAGTTTCCTCGTCCAACGGCTCAAAAAAACTGTCGAGCACCTTTCCCTGTCCCTTGTACATTCCGACCCAATTCTTCCGCTTCGCCACCGGAACGAGCCGAACTGTCGCGGTTCCGTTGCGGGTTATGACGACCTCTTCGCCCGCGAGCGCTTTGTTTATCATCTCGCTCAGTTTTGATTTTGCTTCGTAAACACCTACTTTCATAGCATCTGAATTATAGTCTAGTCAGACTAGCTGGTCAATCTGTATTAATTGGCCCTCTCATCGCGAATAAACTATATTTTGTCAGAAATGTCCCTCTGCCGTTTAAAATGGCTTACAATTTCGGACGCCGCTTTTGGGCCTACAAAAGGGCGAAGTTCTTCAATGGCCGCCTTTGCAATTCGCTCGATCGATCCGAGACTTTTTAGTAATTTTAGTTTTCGTTTTTCGCCGATGCCGGGAATTTCAGAAAGCTCGGATGAAAAATCACGTTTTTCGCGTCGTTTGCGGTGAAATTCTATAGCGGTTTTGTGCGTTTCCTCGCGGATCTGCAATATCAGGCGAAAAGCGAGCGAATTTCGGTCGAAAGGGATCGGACTATATTCGCGTCCGTGTATCAGCAGATGCGAGATCTGATTGTGCTGTTTTGGCGGTTTGACCATACCTACAAGCATTATCTGCTCGAGATCGAGGGCCTGCATTGCGGCCGCGGCGGCGGAGACCTGACCCTTACCGCCGTCTATTAAAATTAGTTGCGGCAGCGGTTTATTTTCGTTAACCAGGCGTTTGTAGCGGCGAAAAACCGCCTCGTGCATTGACGCAAAATCATTTGCTCCCTCGACCGATTTGATGATAAAACGGCGATAGGCATAACGGGCCGGTTTGCCGTTTTCAAATACTACAATACCCGCCACATTCTCAGAACCGGAGATATTTGAGATGTCGAATGACTCGATCCGCTCGGGAAAATAAGAGAGTTCGAGAAGTTCCTGCAGCTCTTCGAGAACCTTTGCGCTGTCTGGTTTAAGAACGCGGAAACGCTGTTCGAAAGCAATCTTTGCATTGGTTTTGACTAATTCGACAAGGCTGCGTTTTGTGCCGCGTTTCGGGTCGAGAATTTTTACGCGCCGGCCGCGGCGTTCCGTCAGTGCTTTTTCCAAAATCGCACGATCATCAAAATCCTGCTGCACATGTATCTCAAGCGGGACATAATCGGTTGAGTAATACTGTGCCAAAACTTCTCCTAAAAACTCGGCCGCATCAAAAGAATCATCTTCGGCAAGATCCTCCCAAAAAAACTCGCGGCGTCCGACGATCCGTCCCTCGCGCATCGTAAACAGCTGAAGCGCAAGCCGCTGTTTTTCACGGTAAAAGGCAATAATATCAATATCGCGGTCGGCCGTTGTTGCCATTTTTTGCTGTTCGCCAAGCGAGAGCACGGTGCGGTGAAGGTCACGGTATTTGGCCGCTAATTCGTATTTGCCGTCTTCGGAGTAACGCCACATCCTGGTCTCGAGGTCATTTGCAAGCTCCTTATTTTTTCCGTCCAGAAGCACCTTTACGTCTTCGGCCGCTTCGCGATATTCGTCTTGTGTGCAAAGCCCCCTGACACAAGGACCGAGACAGCGTTTGAGATGATATTCGAGGCACGGGCGGGGCAATTTGCCGTTGATCTCAATGTCGCAGGTGCGTAACTGAAACGCCCGATTGATCAGATTTAAGGTGTTTCGGGCCATCGAAGCCGGCAAAAAAGGCCCGTAATAACTGCCGCCGTCACGTATCAATTTGCGTGTGACCACCACCTTTGGGAAGGGCTCGTTTGTCAATTTTAGATGCGGATATTGTTTGTCATCTTTTAGGAAGACGTTGAATTTAGGTTTGAATTTTTTTATTAGGTTTGACTCGAGAACGAGAGCTTCAATCTCGCTATCGACAACAATAAACTCAAAATCAGCGATTATTTTGACAAGCTGGCGCGTCTTCGGGTCGTGATTGCGGCTCGAGTGAAAATATGAGCGGACACGGCTTCGCAGATTTTTGGCCTTACCGATATAAACTATCTTTCCGACGGCGTTTTTATGAATATAAATACCGGCGTCAGTAGGCAGAGACTTAAGTTTTTCGGCAATGGTCACACATACGATCTTAGCTTTTTATTGGTAAGTTCCAAAATTTTGAGTGTTGTAACTCAATAGAAGGCAACTCACAAAAATCGCCCGAACGTAGTAGAATTTTTCAGGTGGCATTAAAGCTCATAAAACTCGAACACAGATCCGCACGCATTTTTATGGCCGCGATCGCGATAATGTGTGTCACGGCGGCCTGGTTTTTTATCAGGTGGAATTTTGCAAACGCGGTCGCATCAAGGATCGATCTGACTCGGCCTGAAGCAAAGCCGGTTGTCGATTGGCTGATCGGCATGGCGCCATCCGATCCGCAGACGCATTACGCGGCTGCCGCGCTTTTTGAAAAAACCTTTGACCCGGCCGATCTTGCAAGATCGCTGCGGGAATACGAGCTCGCGGCGGCATTTTCGCCCTATAATTATGTTACATGGGTAAATCTCGGCCAGACCCGAAACCTGCACGGCGACGCGGGCGGGGCCGAGGCCGCGTACGCACGGGCTCTACAGCTCGCCCCAAATTACGCCGCCGTCCAGTGGGCGGCCGGCAACTTTCTGATCCGCGAGGGCAGGACGGACGAAGGTTTTGCACTCGCCGCAAGGGCCGCGGCGTCAAACCCGGATTATTCGCGGAGTGCCGTCGTAACCGCTCTTCAGATCTTTGAGGGCGATCTCGCAGCGGTCAGGAATGCTCTTGGCGATACGGAAACTACAAACGCCGCCCTCGCCGCGGCACTTGTCGGGCAGGAGCGTTTCGACGAAGCATTTGAAACCTGGTCAAAACTCGACTCTGGCAAAAACCCTGCAGAATTTAGAAAGTTTGGCGAAAATCTCGTCGAGCAGATGGTGTCGGCAAAAAAATTTCGTCTTGCAGCCCGTATAACGGCCGGCCTTCGGCAAAACGACGCAGACAAACCGCTTGTCGGACAGATCGCAAACGGCAGCTTTGAGACTGATATAAAGCTCAGAGGCGCCTATATTTTTGAATGGCAGATCGGTGCCGGAGCCGAACCGCAGATCGGCCGCAGCGAGACTCAAAAACGGACTGGCGGCTACGGCCTGTCTATTTTGTTCAATTCGTTTGAGGCGTCCGATTTTCGGCCTGTCTCGCAGACGGTGGCGGTCGAACCGGATTCGCAATACGAGTTTGAGGCATTTTACAGGTCTGACCTTAAAACAACGGCAACGCTAAAATGGGAGATCGCGGACGCCGCCGGCAGCGCGGTGATCGCCGCCACACAGCCGTTTGAACTGGCCGGCGACTGGGCGACATTAACGGTTAGGTTTACCGTCCCGGTGGGTGTTGACGGTATTTTGATCAGGCTTGTGCGCGAGGGCTGTGTCGGCCCCGCGTGCCGCGTCATCGGCAGATTATCGTTTGACGATCTTTCGATAAAACGCTTATAAATGGACGATCCTATAAAAAACCAACGCACAATTCCGCAGGCCGAGAATGTCCCGACCAGCGATGGCCGTTCGTCGGTCATTAGCTCGCTGATTTTTTTTCTGATCTGTTTTGTACCGGTTTTTTCGACCGTGATGTTTGGCGCGGTCGATAATGCGACCTGGATTTTTATCTTTATTTTTTGGGCATTGATCGTCCTTCTGTGGCTTGCAGATGCGTGGCAGGCCGGCGGATTTTTAGTAAATTCGAGCTCGCTCCAGATACCGCTGATCGGATTTTTACTGATCGGGCTTGTCCAGCTGCTGCCGCTCGGCGGCTCAGTTGACGCTCTGCCGGGTGTTGCGGTCACGCAGACCTTGTCGCTTGACCCGTATTCGACACGGTTTTTTGTCATAAGGCTCACGGTTTATATCGTATTTTTTGCGGCCTGTCTCGCCTTTATTAATAACGAAAAGCGTTTAAAAAAGGTCGTTTTGCTTGTGATCGTGTTTGGCTCATTTATGGCATTTTTTGGGGTTTTGCAGAGGCTCGCCAATCCGGACGGCATCTATGGCCTTCGCGAAACGCGGCAGTCGATACCGTTTGGCCCGTTTGTCAATCAGCATCATTTTGCATCGTTTATGCAGATGACGGGCGGTGTGGCGCTCGGGCTTTTGTTTGGAGCGGCAAAGGATAAAAAGATTTTGCTTGCGATCGCCGTTGTGATAATGGGTGTGGCGACCGTTTTGACAAGCTCGCGGGGCGGGCTGTTGGGTTTTGCCGCCGTTTTGGCTTTTGTCACCGGCCTCAATTTTTTATCGGGCAGATGGTCGGCGAAAGGACGCAGAACAGAATCACCCGGCCTGCAGCAAAAGATCGCGATCGGTGCCACCATTGGAGCGCTCGTCGTCATAATATTTGGCGTGGTGCTGTTTCTCGGCGGTGACGAGTCGCTTCTTCGCGGAATCGGGGCTGCAAAACCCGACGGCGATCTGTCGAGCGGGCGTTTTGGTTTTTGGCGTGTCGCCATACACATATTTGCCGAACATCCGATCATCGGCGCCGGATTTGAGGCCTTTGGCGTGGCTTTTACAAAATACGATCTGTCGAGCGGGCAATTCCGCGTCGAACAGGCTCATAACGAATATCTGCAAACGCTTGCAGATGCGGGCATTGCGGGTTTTCTATGTCTTGCCGCATTTATTTATTTGTTGTTTAAAAAAGGGTTGGCGACAATCGTAAATTCGGACGGGCTTCGCCGCGACGCCGCCGTCGGAGCGCTTGCAGGGTGTTTCGGAATTCTGATTCACAGCTTTTTTGATTTCCCGCTTCGGACCTGGTCAAATTCGTTTATTTTTCTGCTCCTGGCATCGATAGCGACCGTCGCGGTCAAAACAAAGAGCGAGCCGACGCGGCGTCGGCGCAAGGCTAACGCACCCTGACCACAACTTCTTTTCGGCCGCAGGGCATTTCGAATTTGATCTGAAAAACGCCGGGCCTGGTGCCCGTCGAACGAACAACAAA
Source organism: Pyrinomonadaceae bacterium (assembly GCA_041747575.1). Taxonomy (GTDB): domain Bacteria; phylum Acidobacteriota; class Blastocatellia; order Pyrinomonadales; family Pyrinomonadaceae; genus OLB17. Next base: position 13,952 of record JBGTEX010000045.1, on the reverse strand, counting down.
CAGGGCTCGTGACCTGACGCCGCTAATACTTTCGCGGCGGACGCTGACGTCCCGAGGGCTGGTCGAGACGGCCGTCAGATCGTCGAGATCGAGATCGTCAAGCCGTCCGACAATGACCGCGAGATCGCCGCCGCCGTTTTGCAGCGTCATTCTCTCGTCGCTAACGGTCAGCGTGCAGGGTTTTATTTCCGAAGGAAATTCTGGCCCGCTTAAGACAACCCTCGGCCGCCGGTCGCCCGCTGCCGGCGGTTTTGCAGATTGCGAATCAGCAGCTTCGGGTGACGGCTCCGGCACAGCTTCTTCAACAAGGATTTCCGTCTCGGCGGCTGCCGGCAAAGTCTCCGGTTTGACTCCGGTTTTTATTACGATCTTATCTTTCTCTGAACGCGGAACGCTTATCACGACCGGCGGGAAAAGGTCCTTCAGAGTTTTTGACGTATTTGCTTCGGCGGCCGGTTTTAGCAATTTGTCGGGAATTTTCGCAACGAGTGTCGGTCGCGGTGTTGGCCCGGGCGTAGGTTCCGGCGTGACCGCAGGTTTTATCTCTTCAGGTGTCGGTATCGGTTCCAGAGCGGGCGTAGGTGCAGGAGTTGGTTCCGGCGTCAGCTCAGGTGTTGAAGTCGGTATTGGCTCGGCCGTCGGTTCGGGCGTGGGCTCCGGTTTCGGCTCGACAGTCGGTTCGGGTGTTGGTGATGGCGTTGGCGTTGGCTCGACAGTTGGTTCGGGCGCAGGTGTTGGCTCGGCGGTGGGCGTGGGCGTTGGTTCGGGCGTAGGTGTTGGCTCGGCGGTCGGTTCAGGCGTTGGCTCCGGTGTCGGCTCGGCCGTTGGTTCGGGCGTAGGTTCCGGTGTTGGCTCTACCGTTGGTTCGGGTGTTGGGTCCGGGGTTGGTGTTTCTACGGGAACAGGCGTCGGTTCGGGTGTTGGGGCCGGTCTCGGCGCCGGCACGATCTTTGGCGGTTCGATCGGCACCCCGCGCGGCGTGCGCGGCGGTATCGCATCGCTCCTTTGGGCGACGGCGGCCTGAGCCGGATTTGGGCCGATCATATTTTCCAAACCGAGTGTATGACCGTTAATGCGTCTATAAAGCGCCTCGATCGCACCGTATCGTAGAGCATCGGGCTTTCCGCTTTTGTAGGTTCTGACATAGGCTTCGAGAGCCTCGTTATCATTGCCGTTGATCATGAGCGCCGTTCCGAGGCGCCATGTGCTCGAATGCCACCAGGCGCTCCCCGGCGGCAAAACGCTAACCGCCCGTTTCAGATGAATCGCTGCCTGTGCCGGATCCTCCATTTGATAGAGCGCCCAGCCGTTTATCTCTTCGACGCGGCCGCGAAGTATCGACGACAGCGTCGGGCGCGGCACGGCGGGCACATTGACATATTCGCCGCGGACGGCCGCTATCGAACGGCTTTCGTAAAGTTCGCTGGCCATTACGGCGGCTGTCGGATCGGCAGCATCGAGACCGGCGTCGAGGCTTTGCGGGGCGGCGGCCGTTATTTCGATCACTTTTGGCAGGGCAATTTTTTTCTCCAAAAGCTGCGTTCCGGCAAATAACTGGCGGTGAATTTTCATCGGGTCATCGCCGCGAACAAACTCGTCAGCCGCCCTTGCCGCGATGACGGGCCGCGGTGCCGGCGAATTTATTTCCTGCATCAGCGTAAGCAGGGCCGTCATCTGTGCCGAGCTTTCAGGGCTGTAGGCAGCCGTCGGTGCAAAGATGCTGGCCCGCCGCTCAAATCCGACCAACTCAGCAAAATCCGTTGATTCGCGCGCTACGCGGTTGCCCAAATTCGTGCGGACAACACCGTCTTTGACCGAAAAGCTCTTTGACAATTCCTCAGCCGCCTCGCGATAAAAACCGGCCGCGGCGCGCGCCCCCGCGATCTCATATTCGAGTGTGGGGAAATTGCCGTAACGCCGTGCCGCCAGCAGGGTTTTTTCAGCCGCGACCGGATTTTTCTGAACGATAAGCCCGCGTGCCAGAGCTATGTGCGACCAGATAAAGCGCGGATCGGCGGCGATGGCCTTTTGAGCAAATTCGACCGCTTTATCGCCGTCACCGTGAGCCGCATACCAATAAGCGGCACCGGCCTGTAAAATGACGTTGCTCGGATTTGCGTCAAGCGCTTTTGTAAGCTCCGTTTCGGCTTCAGCACGGTTTCCGGCGTCAAAAAGCGCCAGAACGAGACCGGTCCGGGCGGGTAAATTGTCCGGTTCGACCGTCAGGATATCACGATACAGAGACGCCGCCTCATCTGACCTGCCCAGCGATCTTTTCATCTCAGCCAGGCCGCGCCGTGCCGCGAGCGAATCCGGTTCGAGTTCCAAAGCCTTTGCATAGGCCGCCGCCGATTCGTCCAGTAAAAAATCTATGCGGTTCGCAAGGCCGAGCGTTTGATAGGCAGCCGACGAAGCCGGATCAAGCCGGATAGCGGCCTCCGCCACCCGTTTTGCTTCAGAGCCATTTTCGACGCTCATATAAAACGCCGCGAGGGCCAAAAGCTGAGAAACGCTCGTATCGGATCTTTTTTCGAGAATTTTTGTAAGTTCGTATGCCTCGGCGCGTGCGCCGCGAAAATAAAGATTGGCCGGAAATTTTGAAAGTGTATCGGCAAATAACTGATCCGGAACGGGTTTTGGTGCGTCAGACGCAGCCGCCTGGTAAAAAATGACCGCACCCGCGATATCGCCGGCCGTCAACCTGTCATTACCCAGATCGCTCTGGATGGTGACGATCATGCCGTGTGCATTGGCCTTTTTTTCAGATTCGGGAAATGCCCTTATAAATTTTTTTAACGCCAGTACTCGTTCGGGCCCGCCGTTGACACTTACGGCCTTTTCCCACTCGGCGTCCTCATCAAGATTTTTTGCCGGCGGGTTGGCTTTTGTTGGCGCAGGTTTTGCCTTCTCGGCGGAGGTTTTGGCCTTGGTGGTGTTTGATTTAGGATTCGGTGCAACCGGGTTATTCTTTGAGGCCGCTTTAGCAGTTTTTGCATCTGTCGGTTTTTTCTTGGCCACTACCGCTTTGGCGGCGGGTGTTTTAGGTTTGGGAGTTTGAGCAAATGCCCCAAAAACACACAGACAAGCTATAAAAATGATCCAAAAAAATCTCATAAAGCAATACAAACCCCAAGGCCGCCAATGTCAAAATAGTATCATGAAATTGCCTTTTAGCACCGTCCGCCTTATCCTCGTCGATATATGAACGAACTCGACCAGATATGGTTCCGAATGCTTGACGAAGCCACGGCCCGTGCCGAACGAACCGGCCGCGGCGACGTTGCCGAATATCTGCGTCTAAAGGCCACAAATGACGCCATTCGAACAGCCGGCGTTCGGTGGCTCACAGATACGTTTATAGAGATCGCCAGTGCACAACGGATGCGGCCGGGCATAACCATCGGACACGACGAACCGTACAATTTTGCCAACGGAACGTCTAATATGGTCGGCTCACGCCTCGAAATTTGTCAAGGAGTAAGATGTCTGACGGTCGAAGCGGGTTGGGCGCGAACGCCATCGGACGGAATAATGCAAAAAGGGGCCCTCGCATTTGCCCGCATTTCACATTTTGGCATGCCAAAATTACGGGCCGATCTGCGTCTGGTCCACACCGATACGCTGCCAAACTGGATCGGAGATGGCGGTGCGGTGATCGACAGCGGGGAACTCGGCCGCCATTTTGAACTGTTTCTTGGAGTTTGAAAAAGGTTATGGTGATTTAGCGGCCAATAATTTTTTAATTAAGTCTGCGTACAAACCGGCCGAGAACTGCAAATCCCGTTTTAGCACAAATTCGTCTTTTGTATGAGCGGCCAGAATCGATCCGGGGCCGAGCAAAAGCGGCCGGCCCCAGTTAGTAAGATGCGGAATATCAGTCGTAAAACGCACGACTTTTTGCTTAAATCCGTCAATTGCAAGCATCTTGACCGGCAGGCTATATGACAACACTTCGAGCTCGCCGCGGCCATCGATCAGCCTTGTCAGGGCGTCGCGGATCGGTTCCTCTGGCGTTGTCAGGCGAATAAGGAGCCCTGCTTCGGCGTTTGGCGCAATGACGTTTAGAGCAACGCCGCCGTCAAGCGTCGCAATATTGCAGGTCGTTTCGCCAAAAAAATCATCGTTTGGAAATGTTGTATTCCGGACGTCTGTCAGAATATCGAGCAGCTTATTGATTGCCGATTCGCCCCGCTCCGGATAAGCCGAATGTGCGGCTTTGCCCGTTGTTCGGATCATCGCCCGAAATGCACCTTTTGAACCTATGGCGAGGTCATTGTCGGTCGGCTCGCCGTTTATCATATACTCGCATTTACCGGCAATCGGGTGATCGTTGGCAGCTTTTGCCCCGGCCGAGGACCGCTCTTCCTCAACCGTGTAGAGCAGGCCAATGTCTTCGATACCCTCTTTTCTCAGCTGCTCGGCCGCTGTGATCTGAGCCGCGATTATCCCCTTCGCATCACACGCTCCGCGCCCGTAGATATTCTCATCATCCTCAGTCGGCGGTATAAACGGCGGCACCGTATCCATATGCGTCGAAAGCCATACACGCGGCGTGTCATTCAGATATGCAATGACGTTGTGTTGGAGCGGGGACACTCCTGTCCCCATCGGCGGTTCCTCCGCCGAAAGTTCTTTCGAACGCCGAAGCGGCTTCCGTGGGGACAAGAGTGTCCCCGCTCCGACTTCTTGCAGCTCGACCGTCCAGCCAAGCGATTCCAAATAATCACGCAGATAAAACCCGACCGCCTCCTCATCACCGGAAACGGATGGAATGTTCATTAAAGATTTTGTGAGTTCGAAAAGATTCATTTGTTATAGCTTTGATCGGCGATTTTCAAGTTCCACAAGAAACACCGACGGAGCAACTATCTTCACAGGTCGAAATCTCTGTCGAAACTGTTTGGCGACATCGTCTGTGCTGATCATGAGGTCGAGCAGGTCATTATCGTTGCTGACCACAAACGCGGCTTGAGATTCGGCGGCAAGATCTATATATTTTGCGTCTTTCGGATCTCGTGAATAACTGAATTTTGACGGAACATAGTCTATCAAATTGCCTTTTGAGAGACGCGAAACAAAAATGCCTCAATCCGTTTATCCGTGATTTGAGAATACTTTCTGCGGAGTTTCGGACGATTAAGTACGTTCTTTAATTCTTCGAGAATTTTTGGGCTTGTAAAAAGGACGAAGGCATCTTCATCAAGAAGATCAAATAATCGGGAAGCTAAACCGGTTTCGCTCAAAACTGCCTGCAAATAGATCATGCAATAAAAACCACACGCAATTTTTCAACGCCCATTTTTATGCGGTCTCTCCTGCCAAGCTTCTTCACGTGCTTCTTCAAGCAGTTCGGTCAATTTATCTTCGGAAATTCCACTTTCTTTAACTTGCCGACGCAGGGGCGAAAGAATTTGTCGAAAAGTTAGTTTCGATAACCGTTCGATTTCGTCGCGCCTGACAACCGCATCTCTCAAAACCGTAGAAAGATAATCGCTCAGCGGCATGCCGTCTTTTTCAGCCTGCTTCAACGCCGACGTCTCGATTTCAGGCTTTAATTCAATCGTAACTGTCATGACACAAAGCAAAATTACTGCCTGGTTTTAGAACTAAGGAGCGGAAACAGAGCGATTTTATGTGAGGCTGAGTTCAAATGCTCATCCCGCAACAGCTTCGCTATCGCCGACTCGATCTCGACAACCGTTTCAACCCAAACCAGGCGCTCACTAAAGCCTCGCCACAGTCTTCGTGCGAGCGGCGAACGCGGTTCGTTTACGCATAACGGAACTAATGCACTTGTGTCCCAAAACGCCGTCAAAATCGGTCTTCCCGCTCATCTTCGATCGCTTTTTTAATTACACTCGAAGGAAGCATCGGCTGCGAAAAAAGATCGTCCCAAAACGTTTCGGGCAATTCAGATGCTGCTTCTTTGGCTGGTTTTGGTTCGTAATCGCGAACAAACCGTTCGAGAGCAATTTCGACAGCCTTTTTATCTGAATTTACTCCCGCGATATTTCGCGCCTTAATTAAATTCGCAGGATTTTCAATTTCCACGGTCAATGACATATCTTTTCCCTCAACCCAATTCTATCATACTAAAATAACTCATTATGGAGTCGTTTTATCACATCCGCGACAAACTTTTCCTTCACCACGAATGTCAGATTCACGCTCGACGCACCGTGCGAGATGAGGGCGACGTTGATGTCTTTGATGGTTGAAAAAACGGTCGATGCAAGGCCGGTCGATGCACGCAGGCCTTCGCCGACAACGCAGATGACGGCGTAGCCGGGATCGGCTTCGACTTCGCCGAGGCGTTTGAGTTCGGTGACGATCTGTTCGAGCGAATCGGCGTTGTCAAGTGTCAGAGCGACCGAAACTTCGGACGTCGAAACCACGTCGATGACGGTGCGATAACGCTCGAATATCTGAAACAGCGCACTCATAAAACCGTAACTGCCGAGCATCCGTGCCGAAGTTATCCTCAGGATCGTGATATTTTTTTTGTGGGCGATCGATTTGATCTTATTCGCCGTTTCAGCCGAATCGACAAGTACCATTGTGCCGATTTCGTCAGGTTCAAACGTATTGCAAACCCGAACGGGAATTGCGTGATCGACCGCCGGTTTGATCGTTTTAGGATGCAGGACTTTTGCTCCAAAATACGCTAATTCAGCCGCCTCTTCATAACTCAGAACCGGAATCGTCCGCGCATCGCCGCAAATTCGCGGGTCGCACGTCATCACACCTGTTACATCCGTCCAGATTTGCAGCTCTTTTGCACGCAAAGCCGCCGCGGCCATAGCCGCCGAATAATCCGAGCCGCCGCGTCCAAGCGTGGTCGTCTCACCGCCGCGGCTGGCCGCGATAAAGCCGCCCATGACCGGAACTTCGCCCGCCGAGATGATTGATGAGAGCTCGAGCTTTATCAGCTTTTCAGTCTCATCCCAGATTGGCTGTGCGGCTCCGTATTCATCGTCGGTAACGATCAACCGCCGCGAATCGACATGGCGGGCATTAATTCCTTTTGATTTCAGAACTTCAGTTAAAAGCTGTGACGAAAGTTGCTCGCCGTACGAAACTACCGCATCTTTTAACATTTGCAGCGGCAGCGAGCGCCTGGAAACACGCGTCAGCAAAGCGGAAAGCTCATCCCGCGCAAATGCGAGTTCGGCGTTAAATGCATTGGATGCATTGGATGCATTGGCTGTAATAAAGCTCCGCTGCACTTCAGCGTGGCGCTCAAAAAGAGGTTCAAGCGCGGCAAACGCTTCTGCAAAACCGCCCTTTTTCGCGGTCTCAAATGCCGTCAGAAGCGCATCCGTTACCCTTGTCATCGCAGAAACAACGATCACCGGATGTTTATCCGTCTGCGTTGAAACAATACGATAAACGCGCTCAAATGCCGCCACATCGCCAACCGATGTGCCGCCAAATTTCATCACGATTGGCCTCAAATTTTTACTCACAATTAAGGTGAAAAAGTTATTTCAACCCCCGCTCGCCCGGCGCAAAACCACCGAATGATCGATCTGCCCGCGGATATTAGCGAAAAAAACCTCGTTTCTTTCGTGTTTATCCGCTGGGTCGGCGCTGCCGCAGAAAATCTTCCCAAGCTTCTATGCAGGCTGCCCTTTTTTACCGATCAATATTTTGGCATCGACGGATCGACCTCATCCGACCACGCAGCTATACCGCCTTTGAGGTTGATAAGTCGTCCCGCAAACCCTCTACCGCGCAGCGCCTCGATCGCCTTCGCGCTCCGGACGCCGCCTTTGCAGTGCATTACCGTTAAACGGTTTGGGTCGATTTCGTCCGAACGGCCGGCAACTTCGCCGAGCGGAATCAGTTTTGCATCAGGTATCTTTGCGATCTCAAATTCATGCGGCTCGCGCACATCGATGATCTGAATATCTTCGCCGCCGTCCAGCCTGGATTTTAGTTCCGCAGCCGTGATCTCTTCGATGGCCGGGATTTCCGCCGGCAGATCTATACCGCAAAACGCATCGTAATCAATGAGTTCGTGGATCGTCGCGTTTTCGCCGCATAGGTCGCAGTCCGGATTTTTTCGGAGTTTCAATTCGCGAAATTTCATAGTCCAGGCATCAAAGAGCAGCAGGCGATCGAGCAAAATACCGTCGGCTCCGAGGATGATTTTTAGCACCTCGTTCGCCTGTATCGTCCCGACTATTCCTGGCAAAACGCCGAGGACGCCGCCTTCGGCACAGGACGGAACAAGGCCCGGCGGCGGCGGCTCCGGATACAGGCATCGATAACAAGCACCTTTTTCCGCCCAAAAAACGCTCGCCTGTCCCTCAAATCTAAAGATCGAGCCGTAAACATTTGGCTTTCCGGTCAAAACGGCCGCATCGTTCACCAGATAACGCGTCTGAAAGTTGTCCGTTCCATCGACAATTACGTCAAATTCCCTGAACAATTCGAGAGCATTCGCGCTTGTCAGCATCGTTTCATACGCCTCTATCTTCACGTTCGGATTCATATCGTTGAGACGGTCGCGTGCGGAGGCGATTTTAGGACGGCCCACATCATTCGTGCCGTGAATTATCTGCCGCTGCAGATTTGATTGATCGACAATGTCAAAATCGACGATTCCTAGCGTACCGATACCAGCCGCGGCAAGATATAATCCCAGCGGCGAGCCGAGCCCGCCCGTTCCTATCGTAAGAACGCGAGCATTTTTTAGCTTTCGCTGGCCTTCGAGGCCGACCTCCGGCAAGATCAGATGGCGTGAATAACGTTGATATTCCTCGGTTGTAAGCTCCGGTAAATCGTCCGAAGATCGAGCCTCGGCCGCGATATTGCCGCCGGCGATCGAAGGGACGATCGTGATCGTTTCGCCATCCGCAACCGATGTTTCTGCTCCGTCCAGGTAGCGAATATCTTCGTCGCCGAGATAGACGTTTATAAAATTGCGCAAAACATCCTGCTCGGTGTAGAGATGTTTACGAAGGTCTGAATATTCTGCAGTCAAAGCATTTAATGCTTCGCCGACATTGCCGCCCTCAACGCTCACCTCTGATTTCCCGTCTGTAAATTGCCGGAGCGGCGTTGGTATCAAAATAGTAATTGCCATAATTTTTCCCCTTAAACTAATAAATTTATAAAAGATTTGCTGAAAGCCAGCAGATACGATCAAACAATATCTGCTGACTCCAAATTAAATTTCGAACGGTCGTTTTCCATCTCCCACGAATTCCAATCGACCGCTTTTTTCCCCCTAACCGAAACGATTATGTATGACCAGAACGGCAGGGCGTGATCGAGGTCAAATTGGGACGGCACCGCCTCGTCATCCGGATGCGAATGGTAATATCCTATTACATCGAGGCCTTTCTCGCGGGCCTGTCTATCAGCCAGCATCAATGCCCGCGGATCGATCAACACACGATTTGAACGCGTTTCCACCGCGGCGGTATTCTCCATCGGAAAAGTCTCAATTACCGTTTTGCTCTGCTCCGCAGCGAGGTGCCCGAGCAAAAGCCCGCCGCATTCATGCGGGTAATCGGCCTCGGCATGACGTTTGATTTCCTCTAAATGTCTCTTTGCTAATATAAGCATTTTCCGCTCTATGTTCCCGCCACCGCCAGTGCCCGCTCGATATCAGCCAGGATGTCATCGACATTCTCTATACCAACCGAGATGCGGACCAGCCCCTCGCTTATTCCAAGCGCGCTGCGCCGCTTTTCACTTAATTCGCGGTGCGAAGACGACGCCGAATGTGACACGGTTGTAAACACATCGCCGAGCGTGGTCGCCCGTACGCAAAGTTCCAGTGAATTCATAAACAGCCAAGCCGCCTCACGCGTGTTATCCGTCAAAACGATCGACAAAAGAGCTCCAAAATGCGGACGCCGCAAAAACTTTTCGGCCAGGCCGTCATCCGCATATTCCGGATAATAGACTTTGCTGATCTTGTCGTGGCCCAACAGCGAACGTGCGAGAAGTGCCGCGTTCGAACATTGTTTTTCGAGCCGGAGGGCTAAAGTTTTCAACCCGCGTGAGATCGAGTGTGCTTCCCAGACGCTCATAACGCCGCCGGCAAGTTTCATGGCGCTTGTCAGCGCCGGTTCGTCCGCAATATCACGGGCGATAACCACGCCGCCGGTCGCATCGGCATTGCCGCCCAGATATTTTGTGGCGCTGTGGACGACCAGGTCCGCGCCAAACTCTATCGGACGGGCAAGATACGGCGTTGCAAACGTGCTGTCAACAATGAGTTTTGCCCCGACAGAATGAGCTGTTTCGGCGACCGCCGCTACGTCGAGAACTTTGAGCAGCGGATTTGAGATCGTTTCCGCCAGCAGAACACGTGGTTTTATTTCTTCAACAGCACGCTTCAATTCGTCCAGATCGGCAAAATCTACAAGTTTTGCTTTTACGCCAAACGCACCGAAGATGCTGTATATGAGATCGTAACTAGCACCGTAAAGATCACGCGAGGCGATGATATGTGAGCCGGCCGTCAGATCGCTGGCGAGCAAAGCCGCGTGCAGGGCGGCCATTCCTGACGCATACGCGCGTGCCGCAGCCCCGCCCTCAAGAACACGGATCGCCTCCTGAAATGCACCGACCGTCGGATTGCCGTAACGGGCATAGATATAATCCTTGACGTCACCGCTAAATACCTTTTCCGCCATCTCCATCGACTCAAAACTGTAAGTCGAATTGGCAAAGATCGGAGTTGCGTTTGGCAGCCCTCGGGGCAGAGGCGTCCGCCCGCCGGCGTGAACAAATTCTGTTTCGATTGATCGTTTTGTCATAGGTTAATAAAGTAGAAAAGCCCTCATGCTAAAATTGCACGAGAGCTTTTAATAACTTCTTCGCTTGTTTCAACGAGATAATATCGCCGAGACTTTTTTAGCAGTTTTTATCGTGGAGCAAGTTGCCTTAAATCGCCACGTTCGCTAGTTGTCAATCTGCCATAACATACTAATCCCAAACTACAACTTTTCGAAAACCCTTGTCAAACAAGCCTTCCGTTATTCTTCGCGTCGATGTAAATAGGGTTAATTAAAATCCGAGGGGCAATAATTCGAAAAGACAGCTAAAAAAATATTATGTCATCCGCACAAAACCGCTCCGCCGTTAATATTCAAAACCTCGCCCGTGATGTGCCGTGACCAATCGGACAGCAAAAAACAGATCGACAGGGCAATGTCATCGGTCAGCGCGATGCGGTTTAACGGAATAGTTTTCAAAACACTCTGCATATAAGTTTCGTCGTTGAAAACTGGCCGGGTCATCGCCGTCTCGATCCATCCGGGAGCAACTGCGTTGACACGGATCTTCGGGCAAAGTTCGCTTGCGAGAGCTTTTGTAAACGAGATCTGGCCACCCTTCGACGCGGCATAATTCGAATAATTTGCCTCGCCCCGCTGACCGGCTGTTGATGAGACCATCACAATCGCAGCCGAAGCCTGTTTCTTCATCGACGGAACACAGGCCTTCGTCATCGCCCACGCCGATTTGAGATTTGTATTGATCACCCTGTTCCAAAGCTCCTCTGACATATCCTCGATCGGCGCTCCGTCCCAGACGCCGGCGTTGCAAACAAGCAGGTCAATGCGGCCGAAACGCTCGACCGTTTGTTTGGCGATCGCATTAGCACCTGTAAATTCAGACACATCCGCCTTTACAGCAATTGTGCCAACTCCTTTTTCCTTGCATAATTCGACTGTCTCGAGCGCAGCGGCCTCATTGCTGAGATAATTGACAACGACGTCCGCACCGCCCTCAGCCAACCGCAACGCAGTCGCCCGTCCGACACCGCGTGATGAACCCGTAACGATCGCGGTTTTACCCGCAAAAAGATTGCCCGGAAGTTGAATGGCAGGTGATGATTCCATCATAAATAACCTCAACAGCAAAATGTAAATAGCCTTTGTGAAAATTTTACACGAAAGGCCGTTCGGATGAAAACTGTGGTCATTTATTTGCTGCCACCGTATAAGTTCGTTTGGCTTGTCCGAATACCGGATTGACCTTGCAAAACCATTGATATAGTTTGTTCATTATGCAATTAAGGCTGCCGCAACCCGCAAGTAACAAGATCGATCTGGCCTTGCTGTCTGTTGTGGTGGTTTTTTTATACCTGATGATGTTTCGGCTGCCTTTTACGCCTATTTTTGCCGAATCGGACCCGCTCATTTTTTTGTATAACGCTGATCGGATGTTGAGCGGCGAGGTTTTGTATCGTGATTTTTTTCAGTTTACTTTTCCCGGCGGCCAGGTACTTTACTATTTTTTATTTAGCGTTTTTGGCCCTCAATATTGGATCCTCGGGTTTGCAACGATCGCGATGGGAGCCGCTTCGTTCTGGTTTTGCATCAAGGTTTCAAAATATTTGATCGCCGGCCCGCTTGCGTACTTGCCGCCGTTGGTATTTATCTTTTTTGGTATGAGATGGTTTGGTTTGGACGGCTCACATCGAACATTCAGCCCGATTTTTGTTCTGATAGCTGTACTGATCCTCTTAAAGGGAAGCGGAAAATATCATCTGTTGGCCGCCGGTATTTTTTGTTCGCTCGCCTCATTTTTTACACAGGACCGCGGTATTGTCGCGGTCGCCGGATTGAGTATATTTGTGGCAATAGACGGTCTTGCCGCAAGGCGTGAATGGAAAGCGGTTTTCGGACGTTTTTGCCTGCTTTTCGGATCATTCGCTGTCTCACTTTTCCTGCTCTGCAGTTATTATATTTTCCGCGTCGGATTAGGCGAATTTATTGACTCAACTATTGTTTATCCGGCACTCTATTATCAGTACTTTGAACACAATAATTACAGTGCCTTTGCAGCCGGAATCAGGGATGCATTTGATTATCCGGGGCTGGGCGGAAAATTTTATATTGTCCCGACGCTTTTTTACTCGTTTGTTATACCGATTTCGATTCTGTTTTTTCCGCTGATTTATTGGCGTGATCGCAAACTGCAGAATTGGGAATATTGGCGCCGCCCGGCTCTGATCTCGATAGTATCTGCGTGTTTGGTTTTGGGCATTACCGCGCCAAATAATTACCGATACTTCAACATCTCGGCTCTGCCACTGATATTAACCGTGTGGTCTGTTTCATATCTGAATTTAGTGCGATCTCGTGGGAAGGTCGTTACTTTTGTTCTGGCCGCTCTGCTCATCGCATTTGGCTTTTTACAGGCGTTTCGTGTGCAGTATAATTGGCCGTACATCAAAATTGACACACCGAGAGGAGCCGTTGCCGGCACCCGCAATCCGACGACGGAGAAATACATTTGGCTTCTAAACAATACTGAGCCGGGCGAATACGCCTACGAGGTTGGTTTGCCGTATATCTATTTTCCGCTCGGGCTGCGAAATCCGACCCGATACTCTCACATTTTGCAAACCTCTTACACGCCTCCCCAACACGTCGCCGGCGCCGTCACCGGCCTAAAGCTTAAAAAGCCCAGATTTATCATTTGGCAAAACGCATATCATAATATAACTAACGCAGCGCGTGCCGAAGACGACAGTACCGGCCCGTTGGCCGAATATATTTTGTCCAACTATTTTCTGGTAAAAACCTTTAACGACGACGCCGCAACCGAAATCTGGAAACGAAATGAATAACTCAAATAAAAATAGTGATCTGGGAAATCAGCCCATCGCCTGGACCCCGTCGCCCGACGTCGTCGAACGAGCACAGCTTACGCGATTTATGAAACAGGTCGGCGTCTCGACTTGGGACGAACTGTATAAATTTTCGATTGACGACGTCGAAAAATTTACCGAGGAAGTTCTGAAATTTCTCGACATCAAATTCGACCCGCCATACGAAAAGCTGCTCGACATTTCAAACGGCATCGAGCTTCCGACGTGGTTCGGAGGGAGCGCGGACCCTCTTGGCCGCATGGTCGCCGCCCCGGCGTCCAGAAAATAAACCGGCAAGACCGCTTTCGCCGGAGGAACCGGCGTTGCGGTC